>WYBW01000120.1 GCA_011525685.1 Verrucomicrobiia bacterium | reverse complement strand
CGGAGTTGACCGACCAGCAAGCCGTGCCCTCGGCCAACCACGGCCAGATGGAAGTGCTCTTCGAGGTCACGACGCCGTTGACGCGCGAGGAAATCCTTTATGCGATTGAAACGACGTTTCGGCTCGAGGGTTTGGCGATCGTCCAGGCGGGCAGAAATCGAGTAACGGTGGTTTCATTGGCCGAACAGCAATGTCGAACTGCCGACGAAGCAGCCAGACCGCAGCGACCTTGACTTTAGGCAGGGCAGGGGCGGCGGGCGAGCGGCCTAATTCGTAAGCTCGGAGTCCCAATGTTTTCCCGCGCTTGACGCCAGCGGAGGCAATCTTCACTGTTTTACCTCACTTGGCCGCCGGGACAGGCCCACGGATTTTTATGAGCAACACACACAACCTGTTCGATTCACTGCAAACGCTCGACCTTGGAAACGGTCAGCGCGGATTCTTCTACTCGCTGCCGCAACTGGAGCGGGCTGGAGTCGGTCCGATCTCCAAACTGCCGGTTTCCATCCGGCTGGTGTTGGAAGCGGTGCTGCGGAACTGCGACGGCAAGAAGGTGACGGAACAGAATGTCCGCGCCCTGGCCAACTGGAAACCGAATGAACCGCGTACCGAGGAAATCCCTTTCGTGGTCGCGCGCATCGTGTTGCAGGATTTCACGGGCGTGCCGTTGCTGGTGGATCTGGCGGCGATGCGTTCCGCCGTGGCCCGGTTGGGTCGGAATCCGAAGCTCATCGAACCGTTGGTGCCCGTGGATCTGGTGGTGGACCACTCGGTGCAGGTGGATTTCGCGGGCACGCCGACGGCCCTGCAAAAGAACCTGGAGATGGAGTTTCAGCGCAACCGGGAGCGTTACCAGTTCCTCAAGTGGGGCATGCAGGCATTTGACACTTTCAAAGTGGTTCCGCCCGGCATCGGCATCGTGCATCAGGTGAATCTGGAATACCTGGCCAAGGGGGTCCTGGCGGCGGAATCTCAAGTTTCAAATCTGAAATCTCAGGTTTTCTATCCCGATACTCTGGTCGGGACGGATTCACACACGACCATGATCAACGGTTTGGGCATCGTGGGCTGGGGCGTGGGCGGCATCGAGGCCGAAGCCGGGATGCTTGGGCAACCGGTGTATTTCCTCACCCCGGACGTCGTGGGTGTGCATCTGACCGGGACGTTGCGCGAAGGCGTGACGGCGACGGATCTGGCGCTCACCATCACGCAGATGCTTCGCAAAGCGAAGGTGGTGGGCAAGTTTGTCGAGTTCTTCGGCCCGGGCGCCACGGCACTGCCCGTGGTGGATCGGGCGACGATTGCCAACATGGCACCGGAGTACGGCGCGACCATGGGTTTCTTCCCGATTGATGCCGAGTGCGTGAATTACCTTCGCGCCACCGGCCGCAGCGAGGAACATTGCCGGCTCTACGAAGCGTATTATCGCGCCCAAGGCTTGTTCGGCATCCCGAAGCGGGGCGACCTCGCGTACTCGCAGGAGTTGGAACTGGATCTGGACACCGTGGTCGCGAGCGTGGCTGGTCCAAAACGTCCCCAGGACCGCATCGAGTTGCCCCGGCTCAAACAAGAATTTCTCGGCTCGCTTACCCGGCCCGCCACTGAGAGCGGCTTTGGCAAGAAGCCAGAGGACTTGCGCGCGATGGCCCGCGTGAACACCGCGCGCGAAGCGCATCCCTTGATTGACCACAGCTACGGCCATCGCAAACTGGGCCTTGACCCGAGTGAATCGGAAATGCGCGATCAACATCCCGCCCCGGACACACCGGAGCAGGTGCCCGCCAGCGCCTTTCCCAAGGTCGAGAGCGAGATTCATCACGGCAGCGTGTTGATTGCCGCGATCACCAGTTGCACGAACACTTCCAATCCCGGCGTGATGCTTGCGGCGGGATTGCTGGCCAAAAAGGCGGTCGAGCGCGGACTCCACGTGAATCCGGTCGTGAAAACGTCCTTGGCGCCGGGGTCGCGGGTGGTGAGTGACTATCTGGCCCGGACCGGTTTGCAGCCCTACCTCGACAAGCTGGGATTTAATCTCGTGGGTTACGGTTGCACCACGTGCATCGGCAATTCCGGGCCGCTCGCAGCGCCCATCGAGGATGCCATCAACAAGTATGATCTGGTGGCCGCCTCGGTGCTTTCGGGCAACCGCAATTTCGAGGCCCGGGTGCATCAGAGCATCAAGGCCAATTTCCTCATGTCACCTCCGTTGGTGGTGGCTTTCGCGCTGGCTGGGCGCGTGGACATTGACCTGACCAGCGAACCGCTCGGCACGGGGCAGGATGGCAAGCCGGTTCATTTGCGCGATCTCTGGCCGAGCCTGAGGGAAGTCCGCGATCTCATGCAGGCGGCGCTTCAGCCCGAGGTGTTCCGAAAGCTCTACAAGGATTTTGCCGCGCAAAATCCCAAGTGGAATGAAATCCCCTCCAGTACGGGATTGGTCTATGCCTGGGACACGGAAAGCACTTACATCCAGGAACCGCCGTTCTTCGCCGACTTCAAGCTGCAACCCGGCGAGATTCGGGAAATCAAGGGAGCACGCGCCCTGGCGATCTTCGGCGACAGCGTCACGACGGATCACATTTCCCCGGCGGGTTCAATCAAGAAGACCTCGCCGGCGGGTGATTACTTGATCAAGCATGGTGTCGTCCTGCTGGATTTCAACAGCTACGGCTCCCGGCGCGGGAACGACCGCGTGATGACTCGCGGCACGTTTGCCAATGTCCGCATCAAGAACCTGATGGTGCCGGGTGTGGAAGGCGGCGTCACCCGGTTTCAACCGGGCGGCGAGCAGATGAGCATTTATCACGCGGCGATGGAGTATGCGAAAGCCGGGACGCCGCTGGTGGTGTTTGCCGGCCAGGAGTATGGCACGGGCAGTTCGCGCGACTGGGCGGCCAAGGGGACGGCGTTGCTCGGCGTGAAGGCGGTCGTGGCTCGGAGTTTCGAGCGGATTCATCGCAGCAATCTCGTCGGCATGGGAGTGCTGCCGCTCCAATTCAAGGAAGGTATGACAGCTCAAAGCCTGAAGCTGGACGGCACGGAAAGCTACGATCTGGTTGGGCTTGGCCCGAATCTCAAACCGCAGCAGGACCTCACCCTGCGGATCACGCGCGCGGCGGGATCAGCCGAGGAGGTGTCGGTGACGTGCCGGATAGATACGCCGATCGAGATTGATTACTACCAGCACGGCGGGATTCTGCCATACGTGTTGCGGCAATTGCTGGCCGCAAAGTAAAGCCGTGCCGGATTGGCTCCGGCACGGCTTCACATCGAAACGCAAGCAGGGCAGGTGACTGTCTAATTTGAACGGATAAAATCGTCCGCTTCTATGACAGTGCTGTCATCAAAGCGGCGGTTGGGACCGGCGGAACGGATCAACACGCCGGAATCGGAAAAGTAAATGCGCAGGGGCGTGCCCCACGGATCCACGAATTCACCCTTCTCGTTCACTTCGTTTTTACGGCCCACCAGGATGATGATGTTTTTCTCGTTTTCCCCTTGGAGCGCCTTGGCCACCTCCGCGTTGCTGCCGATGGGATATTTGCCCACGCGCTCCTTGTACTTTTGCAGGCCGATGAAGAGATTTTCCACGTCTTCATTGAACTTGGCGGTGCGCGCGTTGGCCCGGAGGGTTGACCAGGCTTTGGTGCCCCACAAGACACCGAAGGCGACGGTGAAAACACCGATGGCGATCATGAGCTTCTTCATGCTGCCGACTCAAGCACGTCGAATACCAACCCCCTGTCTTGAAGCTGGGCAGAAGCGTCAACCAGGCGGGCTGGACGGGGGCGGAGCGGTGCTGGCGCGGATCAGCAGTTCGGCGGGCAGGCGCTTGGGCTCCGGTCGCTGCCCGCGCAGCAACTGCAACATTGCCTCCACTGCCGCGATGCCGAGGCGGTATTTGGGCTGCCGCACGGTTGTCAAAGGCACGCGACAATGTTCGGCCAGGAGCACGTTGCCAAATCCAGCGATGGAGACATCTTGCGGAACGCGCACACCCTGACTCATCAGGGTATTGGCGCAGCCGATCGCCACGAGATCATTGACCGCCTGGATGGCCGTGGCGTCGCATCCTTCGTTGACCAGTTGCAGCGTGGCCTTGGCCCCATCCTCAATGGTGCCGCCCGCCTGAAAGACCAGCCGGTCATCCACGTCGGCTCCCGCCTCGCGCAAAGCCCGGCGGTAACCTTCCAATCGCTCCTGGGCCCACGGTGCCGTCAAGGGGCCGGTCAAAAACGCGATGCGTCGGTGACCCAAACCGAGCAGGTGCTGGGTCACGGCAGAACTGGCGGCCATCTCCTCGAACTGCACGCTCACGAATCCATTGCAAAAGGGCGCGGGCGAGCCGAGCAACACCACCGGCGTTCGCCGCGCCAGCAGTTCCTGATAGACTTTCGCCTCCGGCTCCATCCGATAGACCGGAGAAATGAAAAACCCGTCCACCCGCCGGGAGAGAAAGCGCCGGATGCAGGTCTCCTCCCGCTCGATCAGGTTCTGAGTGTGCGCCAGAAGGAGGTCGTAGCCCAGTTCGGCGGCGCGCTCCTCGATGGCAAACAGGATGCGCGCAAAAATGGGATTTGTGGTGGAGGAAATCACCAGGCCAAACAGTTTGGTGGTGCGCGTGCGCAGCCCCTGCGCGGTCGAATCCGGCACGTAACCCATCTGCCGGGCCACCTGCGTGATTCTCGCTTTCGTGGCAGCCGAAACGTCCGGCGCGTCGCGCAACGCCTTGGACACCGTCATGATGGAGACGCCCGTCACTGCCGCGATGTCTTTCAGTCGAACCATGTTGTCGGCGCGTTGAACCGGCTGCTGGTGCGGTCAAAGGGAGGCACCGCGCCAGTGCAGCTTCCGGCGCAGGGCCTCAAAAAACGAACTCTCCGCCAGATGCATCAGTCGCACCGTGCGGCGGCTGCGGCGAACGGTCACAACCTCGCCGGCCTCCAATTCCGTCACACTTTCACCGTCGGCGCTCAACATCGTCGCCGGGCGCGGACTGATGGCGCGGACGGTAATGACGGACTCCAGAGGCAGGATCAGCGACCGGTTGGACAGCGTGTGGGGTGAGATGGGGGTGAGGGCGAAGACGTTGGCCGTGGGGAACACCAGCGCACCGCCCGCGGCCAGCGAATACGCGGTTGAACCGGTGGGCGAACTGAGGATCAATCCATCGCATCGGTAACGTGTGACTGGATCCCCGTCCACGTTCACCTCCAGTTCGATTAGGCGCGAGACTGCGCCACGGCTGATCACCACGTCGTTGAGCGCCGTTTCGCGCAGAAGCCGGCCCTCGCGCCGCACGCTGGCTTCAATGAGCGCGCGCCGCTCGAACTTGAACTCCCCGGCCCAGAGCAATTGCAGGGCGTGCTCCACCTCATCCGAGGGCACGGCGGTCAGGAATCCCAGCCCACCGATGTTGACGCCCAGCAGAGGGGTGGGAGACCCGGCAATTTCACGGGCCGCGCGCAGCAACGTGCCGTCTCCGCCGAACACCAACAGCAGGTCCACTTTGCGGGCCAGGGTCGAGGTATCCGGGCAGATGACGGCCTTGAGGCCGGCGGCGGTTGCCGTGGCCGCGTCGCTGTACAGTTCGCGGCGGGCGGCGCGAATCACCCTTGCCGCGCGGCTGACGGCGTCCGTGGAGGGGACTTTCTCCGAATGGCCGATCAGGCCCACGCGCTTGATTTTGTCAGCCGGATTTTTCAATCAGCACCAGAAATTCTTTGTTCCCCGCCGGGCCCAGCAAGGGCGACTCCGTCGTGCCGCGCCAGTGCAACAGCAGTTGCTCGGTCGCAAACGCCTGCAAATCGCGCAGCACCCGCTCGTGAACCGCCGCGTCCCTGATGACGCCCGCGCCTTTGTCCGCCTCCGCCTTTCCGGCTTCAAACTGGGGTTTGATCAACGCGAGGATTCTACCGGAGGACCGCAGCAATGCAACGGCGGCGGGAAGAATTTTCCGGAGCGAGATGAAAGAGCAGTCCACCACCACCAGGTCCACCGGCAGGAAGGGTGGCGGGAATTGCTCCGGGGTGAGATGGCGGGCGTTGGTCTGTTCCATGACCACGACCCGCGCATCGCGGCGCAACGACCAGGCCAGTTGCCCGCGACCCACGTCCACCGCATATACCTTGGCGGCCCCGCCTTGCAGAAGACAATCAGTGAAGCCGCCTGTAGAAGCACCCAAATCAATGGCCGTCAGCCCGGCGACTTCGATCTCAAAGTGGCGCAGGGCGTGTTCGAGCTTGTAGCCGCCGCGGCTGACGTACCGCTCGGGCGCGGCGAGCGAAAGACGATCGTCTGGCCGGATGAGATCGCTGGGTTTGCGCGCCGGCTGACCGTTGATCAACACCTGGCCCGCCATCACGGCTCGTTTGGCCTTTTCGCGGCTCTCACAAAGGCCGCGTTCGACCAGGACTTGATCCAGGCGATGTCTCACGCCGGCATTAACCGGCGCGAGTCGCCGGATTGTCAAGGCGCAGGATGAGGGTGGATCAAAATGAGAGCATTTTGAAGTTGTCTCCGAACCAAGCCAGTCCCGCGCGCGGTGCTCACGCCGCTTCAGCTTTCGCAAGCACAAAGGCCAATGGTTTGGCGCAAATCCGTCCGCACGTTGAAGCGACCTGAAGGTCGCGCCCCGCGGGCAGTGTCAGAGGCTCACGACTACATGCTCACGGCTGTCGCGAAGAGACGAGGGCGGCGACCCTTCCCGCACCAAGCGCTTTCTTGTGGGGCGCAAGAAGACTTGGTTGGACAGCAGGGGGCGCCGACAACCTGCGACTCTAGTCCTTGTTGCTGGTGGAGTACACACGCGCCTGGGTTTCGCGGAAGCTGTGCAAGAACATGCTGTTGTCCGCCACCGCCTTTTCGATGAGCTGTTTGAGCAGAAACAACTCGGAGGTGTTGATCACGGCATGAACGCTTTGGGCAAACGCCTGCAAGGGCGTGAAGGTCTGGAAGGAATCGCCGAACAGTATGACCGTCGCGTGACGGCGTTGGTTCATCGGCATGTTCTGGAGGGCCTGAAGCGTGAGGTTCTCCTCAAGCGTGTTGGCCGCGAAACGTTCCTCCAATACCACGACTTGATAGTGAACCTGGCTGAAACGGATGAGAAAATCACTGTGCGTGGCCGCGGTGTGGACCTTGTAGCCGAGTTCCTGGAGCGCGGTCTTGGCCGCCTCCAGCCATTCCGGCGAGGAGAACGCCAGCAGGGCGGGCTTGTCGTTGGCGCTGACGAAATCGAACTTGTCACTCATGAGTTATTTCAGCTTGAGGGTTACCGGAATGGGCGGGGCACTCGATTTGGGTTCGGTGCCGGCCTTCATCCGCAGCGAACCAATGTCCGTGGTGGTTTCGCCGCGCGACTTCTTCATGTTGTCAATGCCGCGCATGACCTGGCCGCGTTTGGTGCAGTAGAGCAGGGCGGTTTCCTCGGCGATCTTGCCCTGTTCGTAAGCCTCCAGGCAGGAGAAGTCGAACGTGCGCCAGCCGAACGGCTGGCTGGCCTCGATGATCTCGTAAAAGCTCTTGCCCTCGCTCTCGCCCAGCCGGATGGATTCCTGGGTGCGGAGGTTCGACCCCATGACTTCGAGCAGTGCGTGCCGGCCGCCGCCAATCTTCGGCACCAGCCGCTGGCTGACCACCCAGCGCAGCGTGTCGGCCAGGCGGGCGCGTATCTGTTCCTGCTCCTCGATCTCGAACATGCCGAGGATGCGGTTGATGGTCTGGCCGGCGTCAATCGTGTGCAGTGTGCTCAACACCAGGTGGCCGGTTTCCGCCGCGCTGAGGGCGATGCTGACCGTTTCGCGGTCGCGCATTTCACCCACCAGAATGACCTTTGGCGCCTGGCGCAGGGACGCGCGCAGACCGCTGGCGAACGAGTCGAAGTCCGTGCCCAGCTCCCGCTGGTTGAACGTCGCTTTCACGTGGGGATGAATGTATTCCACCGGGTCTTCCAGCGTGATGATGTGAACCGGCTTGCTGCGGTTGACCTCATTGAGCACGGCGGCCAGCGTGGTGGACTTGCCCGAGCCGGTCGCACCGGTGACGAGCACCAGGCCGGTCTTCTCCTGCGGGATGAGCTTGATGATCTCCGGCAAATGCAATGAGTCGAGCGTCGGGATGCTGGTGTTGAGTTTCCGGCAGACGATCGAATAGTGGCTGCGCTGCGAGAAGATGTTCACCCGGAAACGGGCCTTGTCCTGGAGCGAATAGGACGAATCGCACGACCCGCGCCGGAGCAGGTCCTCGATGTGCCATTGGTTGTCGCCAATCAGGTTCAGGGCGATCATCTCCGTCTGAAACGGCGTGAGCTTTTCGATCGGCGGATCGGAGGCCACCGGCTTGAGGTCGCCAAAGGACTCCACCTGGAAGGGCTTGTCCACCGTGAACAGGAGGTCGGAAACCTCCGGTTGCGAATCCAGCATCGTGTTGAGGATGTAATCCAGTTCGGGTCGGCGCATAATCAAACCTCGTCATCATCCGGCGCGTGCGGCAGGAACGGCCGGAATTTTCGTTTGTCAATACACTTGTCGTAGGCTTCCTCGGGCGAGATGCGCTTCATGCGCAAATGCTCCATGATGGCGTCGTCCAGCGGCTGGTTGCCCAGCTTCTTGCCCACCTGGATCATGCCCGGAATCTGATGCGTCTTGCCTTCGCGCACCAGGTTCGCAATGGCCGTGGTGAACACCAGGATTTCGAGCGCGGCCACGCGGCCTTTCTTGTCTATTCGGCGGAATAGATTTTGTGCCACGATGCCTTTGAGCGACTCGGCCAGTGTCGCGCGAATCTTGTTCTGCTGGTCGGCGGGGAACACATCAATGACGCGGTCCACCGTTTTGGCGGCGCTGGGCGTGTGCAGCGTGCCGAACACCAGGTGGCCCGTGTTGGCCGCCAGAATCGCCAGTTCGATGGTTTCCAAGTCGCGCATTTCACCGATGAGCACGATGTCCGGGTCTTCGCGCAGGGCGCCGCGCAATCCGGAGGCGAAGGACTTGGTATGCACGCCCACTTCCCGCTGGTTCACCAGGGAGTTTTTGCTTTCATGCACGAACTCGATGGGATCCTCCATCGTGATGATGTGATCGCGGCGGTTCTTGTTGGCGTAATCCAGGATGGCGGCCAGGGTCGTGGATTTGCCCGAACCGGTCGGGCCGGTCACGATCACCAGCCCCTTGTGGAGCATGGCGAACTTTTTGAGCACCCCCGGCAGGGGCGCGTCGAACTTCTCAAAATCCTCGAAGGAAAGCACCTTGCTGGGAATCTGACGGAACACGGCCGCGATACCCGCCTTCTGGTTGAAGAAATTCGCGCGAAACCGCGAGATGTTCGGAATCTCGTAGCCGAAATCCACGTCGCCGGTTTCCTCGAAGACCTTGATCTTGTAGTCCGGCGCAATCTCGTAGAGCATCGTCTTGAGCGTGTCGGCATCCAGCGGCGGGTGATCCACGCGGTGCAGTTCGCCGTTGATGCGCAGCATCGGGTTGTTGCCCGCTGACAAGTGAAGGTCGGAAGCCTTCTGCTCGAACATCAAATTGAAGAACGCGTCTATTTTCGCCATAAATTCTCCGCAGTCGGGCGATGATTAGCTAAATCCGCACCACACCCCGGACGACTCAAGTTTTGAACGCCGTCACTGACATAATCCGGGCCGAAGTTGCCAAGCGTGGCGTGATTTCCTTCGCCCGCTTCATGCAACTCGCGCTCTATTGTCCCGTTTGTGGATTTTATGAAAAGGAAAATGACACCCCCGGCCGGCGCGGCGATTACTACACCAGCGTGAGCGTGGGCAGCCTGTTTGGCGAGTTGCTCGCGCTTCAATTCGCCCGTTGGATCGAGGATTTTCCCACACCAAAAATCGTCGAGGCCGGTGCGCACGATGGCCGGCTTGCTGCCGACATCTTGCGCTGGTTTCAATCGCATCGCCCCGAACTCGCCCGGCGGTTGCAATACTGGATCATCGAACCTTCACCGCGCCGGCAGGGCTGGCAGCGCGAAACGCTGCGCGCTTTTGATTTTCAAGTGCGTTGGGCCGACCACTTGGCCGTTGTGAGCGAGGGCCACGCCGCGAAGCTTCACGGAATCATCTTCGCCAACGAGTTGCTCGATGCGATGCCGGTGCATCGCCTGGGCTGGGACGCGCAACGGGGCCGATGGTTCGAGTGGGGCGTGGCGCTTGAGGGAGACAAGTTCGTCTGGACCAGGATGCCTGATTCGTCGCTCGCCGAGAATGAAGCTGACGCGATTCACAGTTCGCACTCAACCCCCTTGAACTCTGGCGCGTCCCATCTCCCTGTCCTTTCCCCTGCTCCGAGCGAGGGAGAGGGCGGCTGCGGGCCGGGTGAAGGGCGCGTTGATGACGAGCTTCGACGATCCGCAATCTCAAAGAAGGACCATGAACCGACAGTTGCCGGTAACACCGGGTTTCAAACTGGCGCCCTAGCCCCGTGGAGTAAAGCCCACACTGAACGGCACGGACTCACGGCGAAATACGTCACGGGACGCGCCGACCGGAAAGTCGGCGTTACCAGCCGCATGGTCCACGGAGAGCCGAAGGACCCGTCGGTGCAGGGCGCGACGGGTGGTTCGATGGCACAGGAGGCGAACCTCGACTCGGAAGCTTTTCACTCTCTTCCCAGCGTGGCGATTGACGTGCCAACGGAACTTCTGGCCGTTCTCCCGGATGGCTTCACCACGGAGGTTTGCCCCGCCGCGCAACATTGGTGGCGTGAAGCCGCCAACCACTTGGAGCGGGGCAGGTTGCTGACTTTGGATTACGGCTTGAGCGCCGCGGATTTCTTCGCTCCGGAACGCCGGACCGGGACTTTGCGCGCTTATCACCGGCATCGGTTGGTGGCCGATGTCCTGGCGCGTCCGGGAGAACAGGACCTCACGGCTCATGTGAACTTTTCCGCGCTTCAATCGCAAGGCGAGCAAAGCGGATTGCGAACCGAGTTCTTCGACGCCCAGGCCCGGTTCCTCACGGACATTGCCGCGCACGCCTGGAAACCGGAGAGTGGCTTCGGACCGTGGACCGCCCGCCACACGAGGCAATTTCAAACCCTGACGCACCCGGAGTTGATGGGCCGTGCCTTCCGCGTCCTGATCCAGAACCGATGATGGGAACCGGACGGGAAAACGGCTCAGACAAGACCAAACTCAAGAAGAGCCGACACCAACGCGACGATTCAGCGTTGGCAGTCCGTCACGGATTCTTCTCCTTGGTGCGGGACGAAGGTGACGAGTGTGAAGTGGTACGATCTCGCGGAGTCTTGCGGTTAAAGCCGGACAAGGGCACCCGCATGTTTGGCAGGCTCAGGGCGATGCCTTCCACTCGAAATCGAATAGCAGCAATGTCCCATCGTTACAGAGCGAGTGTGATGCTTACTTGCCGGCGCACGCTCCACCGGAGGGTTGAGTGAGATACGACGCTGCGAACACTCTGTTTCCACATTAACGATACGGGGCGACTCATCCACGCTCGCTGACCTGCATGGTTGACCAGCGAGCCAATCCTCAACACCGAAGAGGTGCTCAAGGTGCTCAAGAAAAGTTTGAGAAAAACGTTTGACAAGAGGCAGGCCATTTGGGATAAGCCGTCCAAGCCGTCCAAGCCGTCCAAGCCGTCCAAGCCGTCCAAGCCGTCCAAGCCGTCCAAGCCGTCCAAGCCGTCCAAGCCGTCCAAGCCGTCCAAGCCGTCCAAGCCGTCCAAGCCCGACTTGGCGCGATGGAAGCGGAAAACCGGCAAAACGCTTTGGCGGAAACAGAAAGGCAGTTTGTGAACGCGACGATGGTACAAGCCAAAACCCACGTCCCGGGCGCGATAACCGCGGGCCGCAAGTTGCCGCTTCCCGACCGGCTGAGGCAGTTCGTCAAATTCTGTCTGGTGGGCGGCAGCGGCGTTCTGGTGGACATGGGCGTCCTTTACGTTCTGGCGGACCCCAAGACGCTGGCGGTGAACCTCGCCTTCAGCAAGGTCTGCGCGGCGGAGATTGCGTTGGTAAACAATTTCCTTTGGAACGAGTTGTGGACGTTCAGGACCCTCTCCCATCCGATGGGGGAGGGGCGGGGTGAGGGTTTCCCACGCCTGCGCTGGTTCCTCTTCTTCAATGCGATTTGCGGTATCGGCATTCTTTTTGCCGTGCTCGTGCTGCACCTGTTTCATACGCTGCTCGGCTGGAATCTTTACCTCTCGAATCTGCTGACCATCGCCTTGGTCACACTCTGGAATTTCGGAATGAATGTGCGGTTCAACTGGGCAACACCGAGCCTTGAAGGAACAAATCGCATATGAACTTGGTTGCGATTTCTTCCCAGAAAGTTCTGCCATTGCTCTTGGTTGGATTGGCCGCGCAAAGCATGTGCGGCGTTGAGATGCCGCGTTTTGCAGCATACGGAACTGTGTCCTGTGAGTTGTTTGGACGAGACCGCCCGGAACCGCGATACACGTCACAAGCTGAGGTGCTGTTCGTGTATAGCAACGGTTGGTGGGAAATTGAACTCGCTATCAACAGTCCGCCGGAAGTGGCTGGATATTTCACGACCTGTAAGAAGATTCCTGACGGCGTGCGATACATCATTGTGCCGGCCGGAAGGACGGATGCTAGCCCACTATTGCCCGCTTGGGCAAAGCCCATTCCATTCCCGCCGGCGGAAGAAATCGGTCAACTGGCCTGCTGGTTGAGCCTCTGCCCAGACCCGGAGTTACCCCTGCTGGATGCCAAGAGGATGCGGATGTTTATGTTTTCGGACCTAATCTTACACCCTCGGAATCGTTGTGCCTATTCGGCCAGTTACTTGGAGCCGCAAAACGCTTTTCTTTCTACGCTCTACATCACCAACAACGGGCTCATTTTCCGGAGGGAGGCTGAGCCAGTCCCATATCCGCCGCCATTTGACGGTGGATTTCTTGGGTTCGCGTATGAGGTTTTGGAGACGACCAATTTCAATGGCATTCAGCTTCCCAGCCGCACTATCCTGAAGACTCTGGGCGTCCGCAATAACGCGAAGACCCGCTGGGATCTTTACGAGGCGTCTATTCAGCGATTTCAATTGCACAAAGTGATTTTGCTGGAGAACGGTGGCGAGTTGCCGAAGCTGGGTTCGACGCCAAGCGTCTTGTTCGGTCTTGACCGACGGCCACCCGCACTACCCAAGGACATTACAGTGGACTATTCGGTGACCAATGACCACTGGGTAGCTACTACGAATCCGGGATTGGTGGCCCGCGCGTCAATGATGCGGCAACTCGGTCGCGACTCAAAATCCGCCAGTCCTGTTTATCTCTTTTGCTTCCTGGCAGCCGTGGCCCTTTTCCCTGCGGTCGCTTGGCTCGTGACAAGGAAGATCAAAAAACGAATCGAGAAAGGTTAAAGCATGAGAACAAAACTACGGAATCCGAACAGTCGGTCATTGGGAATAGGATTGGTGTGTTTCTTTGTGTGTTTCCTGGCCCTTGCGACCTGCTGGACCCCTCCAAATGGCCAGCGATGTGCCGAACCCCAACAGATGCATTGTACGAACGACTGCCATTCTGTGTATTACTCACCGGAGTATTCGACTTATTGCGACTCGCGGGATGGGGACTGCGGCCAGGATGGAGATTGTACGGTCAACGATGTCACATTGTACCAGTTTACCATGGTAGGGGAAAAAGTGTTTATAAATAATGAGTGCATTACATGCGTGCCTCCGCCTCCTGGTACTCCGCTTCCGACTGGGGTTGCAGTCGGAACCTGCGCGAAAGCCGAGACCACTGGCAACCAATGCGGCTATTGCCCTTAGCCCAGTTACTTCATAGGCCGGAATGCATATCGGTTTCTCGAAGCGCGGCGGACCTCAATTCCTTACAGATCAACCCATGATGAATTCGCTTCGGATGCCAGACCTCAGAGGAGGCACCGGGAGATTTTTTCTGAGTTCGGTTGCGATTTTGCTTTTCGTGACCGGACTGCTGAAAGTGTTCAGCGCAGGTGGGACCGCACGCATTCTTGATCAACCCGACCCCCTGCTGCTCCTGAACGTCCGGAACGTGCTACTGGGTTCAGCCCTGGTAGAGATTGCTGTGGCTGTTTATTTGCTTGTGGCTACCAATAACGCGCTACGCAGTCTGTTCCTGGTGCTCTGGTTGGGCGTGAGCTTCCTGCTCTACCATTTGTTGCTGCTTATAATCCACCCTGGCAAGCCGTGTCCCTGCCTTGGGAGTGCTGCGCAATTGCTGAGCCCAGCCGCCGCCACATGGATTCTAAGATTCATCATCGCATACATGATAATCGGGAGCGGGCTGTTTTTGTTTGCGAGACTACGTATGCGAGTAGCCAGCGCGGATTTCCGTGATGATCAACTTGGGCTGACTGGCGAGCGAAAGGTGGTCGCCCTGGAAGGAGAAGAAGCATGAACCTAACAGCCGCCATAGGTTCGTCACATGGGTTGGTGTCTTGTGCCTACGTTTCCAGGACCATGGCGCTACGAGTTGCGTTCAGCAAAGTCCGCGCGGCAGGGATTGCGCTGGTCAACAACTTGCTCTGGAACGAGTTTCGGACTTTCCGACTCACTAATACCCTCTCCCCATCGGATGGGGAGAGGGCCAAGGTGAGCGGTGTACATTTCTATTTCCCGCGCCTGCGCCGGCTCCTGTTCTTCAACGGAATTTGTGGCCTCGGGATCGTGTTCGCCGCGCTTCTTCTCCACCTGTTCCACACGCTGCTCGGCTGGAATCTTTACCTCTCGAATCTCCTGACCATTGGCTTGGTGACGGTGTGGAATTTCGGCATGAATGTGCGTTTTAGTTGGCACGCTCGATAGCGACCCGATGTTTGGCATGATCACACTATTCCGATACAACCGGATCTTCTGGTTCAGGTCACTGATCCCTCGCGACCGCAATGCTGTTGCCAAAGTCGCGCCCATCTACTGGTGGGTAGTAGCGCTGAGTTTTCTTGTGTGCGCCACTGCGTCGTACGCAGAGCGTTTCGTACAAATCGCAGCCGAAATCCAGATATACCAAGCAACCTGGAGACAAACTGACACTGCGTCTGCCCTAGGGAACAAAGCGGGAAGCACAAACCAATGGTCAGTATCTTTCGTTTGCACAGTCGGCACGAACAAGTGGCAGCTTGATGGAAATTTCTCCAAGAATGCGAGACATAAGTGGTTCTTCGATGGCACCAATGTATTCAACAGCATTCAAATCACTGAAGCACCAGACGAGCGCCTCGCAACCAATAGGCTTGGCTTCATGTTTCCACCTCTCGAACGAGTAAGATCCAATCTCACCATTAATGTACATGAGTTGGCGGATGGTTATCCGCTCGGCGATTTGGCAGTAAATATACCTTGGCTGGCCTTTTGCTCAGGGACGTACTTGAAGCGGAGTGGGCGAATTGTGCCACTACCGGTAGCCATCATTGGGCACGCTCCTGATGTCTTTGCCTATTCTGATGAAACCGAAACCTTTGATGATGATTTGGGGTTGCCGCGTACGGTACAACTATTTACATCACAATCGCTCCATGAGAAGTCAGTCCGGGAAGTTTCAAAAGCGATGGCCAAGCGCGCTCCCAAACCAACTCTTCAAGACGGCCTTCGTAAGTTCCACTATAGAGTTACCCAATCGACGAATTATCTTGGTTGGACGTTCCCACTGACTTTTGAATTTGCTGAAGATAAACCACAAGAGTTGGGTAATGTGCTGCGAAGCCACCGAGGCACTGGACGAGCAAGATTGTTTACCGATTCATTTGAACCGCAAGGAGTTTTTGATGTAAGCCTGAAACAAACCGTAGTGGACCGTCGTTTCAGGAGCGATACCAAGTCCGTGAATTCCATCCTCTATTACACGACGAATAGCTTCCTTCTGCCAACAAACGATCCTGCCCTGCAAGCAAATTATGCTGCTCACGTTCGGCGGGCACCACCTCCACCAGCCGTTCGTAAGAGACGGGCACGGTTGGTGGTCTGGACCCTGTTCGTTCTTGCAGCCGCAGTCCCGGTTGCTGGAATGCTCCTCAGAAAAAAACAAAAACATAATTAGCCTATGAAATCATTCGAAACATTCCGCGCTCGGGCACTAACACCGAGACGTTTCTCAGTACTATTCACATTCGTGCTTGCTTTGGCCTGCATTGCTCCAAGCCATTCTGGTTACAAATGCCAATATGTCGATGATGTGGACTGTATGCAATTCTTCGATAGATGCCTTCAGATCCCACAGAATTACTGTAGTGCTGATATATGTGCGGTCATCACGCAGCCGGCTGCTGCTTGGTACTGCTGGCCTTGCTACCCTTCTTATGGCTGTTTGTGTCATTCATGGGGAGAAGTCAATTTCATTGGTTATGTCGGAAACGGTTGGTTCAACGAATCCGAGGGGTGTAGATGGGGTACAGCCTGCAACGCAGGTGAGTGTTTCTGCCTTTACGGCGGAGGATCTCAGACAGCCACGCTGTATTACTGTGATCCTGGTACATGACGAACAAATCAAATCACCATGGACCAGAACGCATGAAAAGATTATCGACTACACTGTCATTGATTGGCTCCCGTCTAGTCAATCCTAAAACATACACCATTCTTTTCGCATGTATTCTTCTTTTGACCACCACCGGTCCGAGCGTGCCTAACAGCCAATGCACATACGTTGATGAAGTTGACTGTGCAGGGTTCTTAGATGTTTGTCTTGTAATCGGAAGCAGCACTTACTGCCTCCCGGACATGATGTGCATTGCGATTATAAATCCGGGATTCGGCTGGTACTGTTGGGTGTGCCCGTCCTCTCAAGGGAGTTGTCTGTGTCACGCATGGGGCCAAGTTTCAGTCTCATATTATGGTGGAGTGGGGGATGACGACACAGGATGTCGCTGGGGCACACGTTGTGGCCCTCCAGGTGAGTGTTATTGTCTATTTGGCAGTGAATTGTTAAATGGCAGTCTTTCCACTTGTGACCCCGGCAACTGAAGGTGAGAATGGACGACCATCAATACCATCGACGCAAGTTCGTAATCAGCGCTGGCTTGATTTTGACCGTTACGGGCCTTGTTAAGCTGTACGGTTCATTCAGCGGCACGCGGTTGCTAGCCGAAGTCCATCCCATTTTCGGTGCCACGATTGGCCGCACAATGCTTCTAACTGGACTGGTGGAAATCGCAGTTGCACTGCTTTGCTTTTGCGGGAAAAGGTCTCCCCTGCCGGTAGTTATAGTGGCTTGGCTATCTGGTTGCTTTTGGGTGTATCGCTTGGGCCTATCGTGGATGGGCTGGCATCGACCGTGTGGCTGTCTCGGGACCCTCACAGATTCCCTTGGCCTACCACCAGAATTGGTTGATGTACTGATGAAGGTTGTCGCGATCTATCTTCTCTTTGGAAGCTATGCGTTTCTGGCTGCTGGTTGGCGGCAACCGCGTGTCCCGGAATGAATCGTGAGTAGTTGCGAAAACGGTTGGCTAACCCTAGCTGACAATTTCACACCCTGTGTCCACCAAATCAGGGCAAGGCCATAAGGTTGAGATATTGGCCTACTATGTAATGCAAGAAGTCAAGCGTCGATTCGCGCGCGGCAAGCGTTCCGACGAATCGAGTTGCCGGAGTGGATGTGATGACTGGTGCGAACCAGTGTGGCGTAACATCTCAGTGGGCAAGGCGACGCTGGCGACTGTCGTCGTTATTGCGTTGGCTGCTGAATATGGATCGGAGCAATTTCTGTCGGCGTTTGCCCGCTGGCCTCAAACCGGTAGCCCAACGTTGTCGAACCATTTCTCCACTTGGGACATTGCGCATTACTTGCGGTTAAGCCAGGACGGCTACGAGGCCGGGTCGCACTCGTGCGCCTTCTACCCACTCTGGCCAGCGGTTATCCGCGTGGCAACCACTCTCACGGGAGGCTGGCCCGTTTTGACGAGTCTCCTGTTGACGAACGCCCTGTCGGTGGTCGGCTTAGGGTTGTTGTACCGGCTGGTGCAGCGGCATTACGGGTCGGCCATCAGCCGGGATTCGTTTATCTTGTTGCTGGCGTTTCCCGGTGCGCTGTTCTTCGCGTTCCCGTACTCGGAGTCGCTTTATCTCGTGCTCCTGATGTTGTTCTTTTGGAGCCTCAAGTTGCGGCGGTGGTGGTGGCTGGCGGTTGCGGGTTTTCTGCTGCCGTTGGCCCGGCCCGTCGGGGTCTTTATCGTGCTGCCGCTGGCTTGGTTTTTGTTTGAGCAGGGGCGGAAGGCCCGCAGCCACGAGATTCTCGGAAGTGATTCACACGTTGCACCGTTGAACCGTGGCCGCCGACGTGAGTCGGCTCCAGCTTGCTCGGATTTTAGATGGAGCGGACTCACGTCCGCTGCTACGCGGCTGACGGCGATGATCGCGCACCGGCACTGGCTGCTGCTGCTCTGTCCCTTATTGGGCTACGCGACGTACTTTGGGACCATGTATGCCTGGACGGGAAATGCGTTGGAGGGGTTCGAGGCGCAACGGTCTTATCCGAATTCGCCTTCGATCAGCAACATCCTCGATGTCGTCGGCTTTCTGAATGCGTTGGTTAACGTACACACGCTGGACGGGATGATGGATTCGGCGTTGGACCGTGGGTTTTTCCTGATGTTTCTGGCGTTGTTGCCGGCCGTGTGGAAAGTGAACCGGACGTGGTTCTGGTACACGCTGCCTACGGGCCTGATCCCGGCACTGACAAGTTATTTCATGTCGTATCGGCGTTACATCATTGTGTTGTTTCCGCTGTTCATCGTGCTGGCGCAGTTGCTGGCCAAGGGGCCGCGCTGGATGTTCTGGTATTACGTGGTCTTGCTGGCGGCGATGCAGGCGTGGGCGGTAACGCGGTTTGTGAATTTCAACTGGGCAGGGTGAGAACGGAGGCTGAGGGCAGAAGACAGAGGGCGGAGGGCGAAAAAGGCGGCAGGTGAGAAAGTGGGAAAGTGAGCGGGTGGGTGAGTGAGAATCGTATTCGCGCGCGGGATACTGTACGGCTGTCGCCGCGACCAGAGATGATGGATGATAGCCACAAAAGAACGCAAAGAGCGCAGAGACAAAAATGAAACTGATCATCCAGATTCCGTGCTACAACGAGGAAGCCAGTTTGGAGGTCGTCTTGGCTGACCTCCCACGGCAGGTGGCAGGAGTGGATTCGATCGAACGACTGGTCATTGACGATGGCAGCGGCGATGACACCGCCGCGAGAGCGGAGGCGCTTGGGGTGGAGCATATCGTCAGATTTCCAAGCCACCGCGGTCTGGCCAGGGCGTTCATGGCCGGGTTGGAGGCAGCCCTCGCCGCGGGCGCCGACATCATCGTCAATCTGGATGCGGACAATCAATATTGCGCAGGCGACATTCCGAAACTGATTCAGCCGATCCTGGACGGTCGGGCTGAGATGGTCATCGGCTCGCGGCCAATCGGTGAAACAAGTCATTTCTCGCCTGTCAAAAAGCTGCTTCAGAGGGTTGGAAGCCGCGTGGTTCGGTGGGCCAGCGGCACGGCGGTTGCCGACGCGCCCAGCGGCTTTCGCGCGTTGAGTCGCAACGCGGCCCTTCGCATGAACGTTTTCGGCGACTACACGTACACCTTGGAGACGATCATCCAAGCGGGGCGGCGAGGGATCACGGTGGTTTCCGTGCCCATCCACACGAACGCGCCGCTGAGACCATCGCGGCTCATCCACAGCACGCTCAGTTACGTCATACGCTCCGTGGTCACGATTCTCCGTATCTTCATGGTGTATTGCCCGCTGCGGTTCTTTTTGCTGGCGGGCGCAATTCCGCTGGCTGCGGGGTTTCTACTGGTAATCCGCTGGCTCGTGTTCTTCTGGGGTGCCGGCCCGGCTTCGCACATACCCAGTCTGGTACTTGCGGCCATTCTGATCAGCAGCGGTTTTCAACTCTGGGTCCTTGGTCTGGTCGCGGAACTCCTTGCGGTCAACCGGACGCTGCTTGAGGATATTCAACTCAAGATTCGCCGCGCGGAGCCGACCCGTTACGCCACGCCGTCGGAACCGATAAATACAAAAGCGCCCCTCACCCCAACCCTCTCCCCGTCCGCCGGGGAGAGGGAGAAGTCTTTGCGCGCCTGAACAGATTGCAATGAACCGGTTTATAATCAGAATTGCTGACGGAATACGTCCAGACAAGACGCGCTGGTTCATGGCCGGCCTTCTCCTACTCCATGTCTGTTCGCCAAATTATGTAAACACCAACCAGTATTCGCGGTTTGGCCTCACGCAAGCCATAATCGAGCGCCACTCGTTTCAGATTGATCCCTACGTCAACGGCGTGGATTGGTCCCGGCGCGACGGCCATTATTACACGAACAAAGCGCCAGGATCCTCAATGTTGGGCGTGCCGTTTTACTGCTTGCTCTACGTGGTCGAGTCGGCGCTGAATCTTGACCCCGCCCAACTGCGCGACTTCAATCTTGATGTGACCGACTGGTTTGTGACCGCCCTTCCAAGCGTGCTTCTTAGCTTGTTTCTGCTCAAGTATCTCCTCCGGCGACACCCGGATACGCCCGAACGAGCCTGGCTTTCGGTCTTCACATTTTCTCTGGCGACGATCATGTATCCGTTTTCCACCACGCTGTGGGGACACCCGACCGCCGCCGCGTGTCTGTTCTTTGCCTTTTACGCCTTGGCCGTCAACGGCAACACTTGGCTGACCGGACTGTTTCTCGGTCTGGCGGTGCTGGTAGAGTATTCCGCCGCCTTGGTCATTCCGGCTTACCTCGGGTACCACCTTTGGAAGCAACGCTGGGGCGCCGTCCGCGGGCTCGGCCAGATTCTCCTGGCAGCGCTCCCGAGCCTGGTGCTGTTTCTCTGGTATCACAAGACGTGCTTCGGCGGCTGGCTCACCATGCCTACGGTTTTTCAAAATCCCTGGTTCGGTTTGCAGAACAATGAGCGGGTGTTTTACGTCCTGGCTCTCCCCGACCCTGTTATCCTGTGGAAACTGCTTTTTGGCTTGGAACGCGGACTTTTCCTGATCTCGCCTGTCCTGCTGTTCGCCGTCCTGGGTTTCCATCATCTGATCAAGTCCAAGAAGGGCAACGCAGAGGTTCTACTCGCCTTGTCCATTGTTCTCGTGTTCTGGGCGTTCAACGGCGCGTATGTCGGCTGGCGTGCCGGGCACTCGTCTGGTCCTCGCTATATGATTCCCATGCTGCCGTTTCTGGCGCTTGGCCTGGCTGCGTGCAAGCCGACCTTTTCGTACTACTGGTTTCTGAGTATCAGCGTCCTGAATTGCGCGGCGATCATGTCGGTAAGCACCACCGCCAGACCAGGCCAGTCACTCCTGACCGATGTGATTTACCCCGCACTCGACACCAGTACGCTCCTCGGCAGTTTCCTGCCGATCCTGTTCGTGGCTGCCGGCCTCTTCGCAATCGCAATGATCAAGGAGAGAACACCGGGAGCCTCCACGATAAAAGTCGCGGATCCATTGTCTTCAGATATGGCCGCAGTCGGCAGAGAAGGGCGGAACACAACATGAAACGAACTCACCTTCCATTGCCTGGTCACTCGGGTGGCGGGAATTTCTACGACAAATACGGATCGAGAAATCCCATTGAGCGCCACCTCGTCCGGCGATTTTTGGAAGACCTTGGGGCGTTGGTTGACCAGACGGGCGCATCGCACATCCACGAGGTTGGGTGCGGCGAAGGCGTGCTCATTGCATCGCTGGCAAGACCGGGCCGCACCCTTTGCGCGAGCGATTGCTCAATGGAGGTTATCCGCAAGGCCGCACAACGACATGGCAACCTTAACCCGCCGATCGTGTTCGAGGCCGTTGCACTTGAGCATCTCGACTCTAAACGCCATGGCGCGCAACTGATTGTTTGTTGTGAAGTGCTCGAACATGTTTCCGATCCTGTCGGCGCGCTTGCCCGCCTGCAATGCCTCGCGCAACCCTATCTCCTCGCCAGTGTTCCGCGCGAACCCCTCTGGCGCTTACTAAACATGTTGCGTCTCAAGTATCTTCCCGTTTTTGGCAACACGCCCGGCCACCAGCACCATTGGTCAACCGCCTCGTTTGTGTCCCTGTTGAATCAGCATTTCCATGTCTTGGAAGTGCGGCGACCGCTCCCGTGGATCATGGCCCTCTGCCGCTCGAACCGGGCTTCGGCCGAACTCCACCGCGCACGCGAACGATCCAAACCCGCTTGCGAACCAGACTCGGGGGCAGTTTTCCGATTCTCAAAGAATTTGTTGCGCTTGACACCTTGAGAGGCCAGATGCAAGCAAACATTGAAATAAAGGAGCGAATTATGATGGCGGCCAGTCCACAAATACGCGGCGTCGGCACTCACGCAATTCGACTGCGACCGGCTGATCGAGCCGCTTTCAACCTTGTCGAACTCCTGGTGGTCATCGCGATTATCGGCATCCTCGCCGCGTTATTGCTGCCTGCCCTGTCGTCGGCCAAGGAGCGGGCCAAGCGCGCTCAATGCAAGAGCAATCTCCGCCAGATTGGGATTGCCATGGTTATGTATGCCGGGGAGAACTCGGATTTTGTCGTTTCGGCCAAGCAACAGGAACCGTTCAAGCCAGAGCACTTCGCTTTCGTTCAAACCAGTCTGGAGCCGCCCAGCACGCGGGCAGCGCAGACGGTGGGACTCAATGTGGTATCCAACAACGTCTGGACCTGCCCCAACCGGCCCGGCCTGCCGGTGTACGAAGACATTCCCAGGCTGCGAATAACCCCGAGTTGGACCATCGGTTATCAGTACTTTGGCGGCATAAAGACCTGGATGAACCCGGGCTTTCCCCAAGGAATTCCGTCGCGCAGTCCTGTAAAGTTGACGCAAGCAAAGCCCACCTGGTGTCTGGCGGCGGATGCGGTGATCAAGGTAGGCGGAGCATGGGGCAGGAACTACCCGGATCGGCCGTTGCCGTGGTCGAATCTGCCGCCGCATCGCGGTTCAAAGGGCCTCGTGCCGGTGGGCGGCAATCAATTATTCGCCGACGGCTCGGGCCAGTGGATTCGGTTCGAGAGCATGCACTATCTGACCACGTGGCAGCCCAATTTCCGTGAGCGTCAGTGCTTTTTTTACCAGGACCCCGGCGATTTCGATCCAGCACTGGTGAGCGCGCTGCCCGCATTATCGGCAACCCGTTTCAAGTAGGAAATGCCCGGCGGTGTGCCGCTGACAAGCAGTACCTGCCACATGATCTCGGCTTTTTTAAGTCCACGGTTTTAGCATGTTACCGGAGTTTATCCAAAAGCGGCTGGGCGGAGTTGAACGACTGCCCTGGCTGTTGCTTTTGATTAAGGCCGTTTACCTCGTCTTACTTTGGGGTGCGCTGTTGGCTTGGTCGCCAGCGGGGCCGACAGCGGAGTTTCGGGCAAAGGATGCCTCACATTATTTGCACTTGAGTGAGGCGGGTTATTCGGCGGGCGATGTTTCTTGTGCGTTCTATCCCTTGTGGCCGTTGTTCATCAGGTGGTTTTCGATTTTCACCGGGGGCAGCCACTTGCTCTCGGGCCTGCTCCTTGCCAACGCGTTCTCGCTGGGAGCAACGCTGATGTTCTTTCACATGGTCCGCGGCCACCTGGGGGACGCCACGGCATGGTGGTCCTTGGTTTTTCTGTTGCTTTACCCGGGGGCGATCTTCTTCCAGTTGGTTTATACCGAGGGATTGTTTCTCCTGCTTATGATGTCGTTGTGCCGCGGACTCGAACAACGGCGCCATGGGCTGGCCATCGTGGCGGCGTTTCTGTTACCGCTGACCAAGGCGGTCGGCGTCTTTTGCGTCTTCCCAATACTCTGGCACCTATGCACCGAATCAGCGTCAACGAGGCAGTGGCTGATTTCCTTGGCCGGGCGGAACGCTTGGGCCCGAAAAGTCTTCTCGCGTTGCGGGCAGGCTCGGGAGGCGCGGGATGTGCCGCGCGCGAGTTCATCTCTTGCCACGAAAGGACCTGGCCTTCTGCTGTTGTTGTCGCCGCTCCTGGGATGGAGCACTTATTTTCTACTGATGTGGAAATGGACCGGCAACCCGTTCGAAGGCTTTGAAGCCCAGAAGCACTGGGGCGTGCAATCGGTTGGCAACCTCTTCGATTTGCCCAAGTTTGTCATTGGCTTTTTTAGTCCAACTGTCTGGCATGCGTTCAAGGGCTCCGCCTTCGACCGCCTGGCCTTCATTCTCCTGATCTGGTTTTTGCCAGTCATTTGGAGGTTGGACAAGGGTTGGTTTTTATGGGCTGTGGTGCTGGGTGTGGTGCCGGCGGTGAGCGGCACGTTCACTTCTTACGCACGCTTCGGATCGGTCGTCTTTCCGTTGTTCGTGGCGTTGGGCGCGCTTTTGGGCAGGCAGGAGTGGCGTTGGCTGCGCTGGGCGGTTCTCTTCCTATTCGCAGCCGGTCATGTGTTTTTGATCCGCCGATTCGCGACGCACGGGTGGGTGGGATAACTCCCACCGAAGGCAAGTTGCGCTGGAGACGAGCGCGAGGGATGGGTTAGATTTCAAGCTGCTTCTCGAACCGAGTGAGGTTGCGCGCGCCGTCGCTGGTGACCAACACCACGTCTTCCAATCGCACTCCGCCCAGTTCCGGGTAGTAAAGTCCGGGCTCGATGGTCACCACCTGGCCGGCTTGGAGTTTGCCGGTCGAGTGTTCGCCCATCCGCGGCGCCTCGTGAATCTCCAGTCCCAGACCGTGGCCCGTGCCATGGAAAAACCCTTCCATCCGGCCGTGCCGCCGGCCGGTCTTGTAGCCTTGCTGCTTGAAAAAGTCCTGGACCGCATGATGCACCGCGCGGGTCGGGACGCCCGCGCGCACTTTGCGAAACGCCACCTTCTGACCGTCCCATACGGTTTGATAAAGTCTCCGGACACCTTCGCTGGCGCGCCCGCGCACCACCGTGCGGGTGATGTCGCCGAAGTAACCCGTCTTTTGCGAGCGCGGAAAGATGTCTATGATGATCGGCTCATGGGCGCGCAACGGACCGTAGCCGCGCTCATGGGGATCGCAACCTTGTTTGCCCCCCGCGACAATGGTGTTCGCCGCCAGGCCGGAGGCTTGCAACACGGCGGTGTCAATGACCGAGCGCAGCTTCTCCGAGGTCAGGGGGTGGTTGTGGTACAGCAGCCGGCGGTCGCGCGTGATCTTCGAGGCGCGCAACGCCTGCATCGCTTCGGCCATGCCCACCTCGGCCATGGCCAGAGCGGCGCTGATCTTCCTGACTTCCGCGGGCGACTTGAGTTCGCGCTGTGGGAAAAACGTTCCTTTACGCGGCGTCGTGGAAATGCCGAGCCGCCTGAGTTCGCTCGCCAGGCCGAGGGGAAAGTTGGCCGGCACTTGCAGGCGACGAATACGCCGGCTGCGCAGGATGGCGTGAATCACCCTTGCGTGTCCGGGCGATTTGACCCCGGCGCGGCGGAGCTTGTCCTGAAGGCGGTTCAGGCCAATGACGCGGCAGTGCGGCGCCACGCGGCGCGCGCGGTCAATCTCCAGATCGCTCATCACGATGCTGGGCCGGCCGCGCAACTCGAGATAGATGAAGGGATCGGGCACAAACATGCCGACGGCATAAAGCATGTTCGCGTCATGTTCGCTGTCGGCGACCATCAAGAGATTATGGGGGGATTTCATGGGGTGGGTTGGGAGAGGTTGATTTCCAATTTGATCAGACACCGAACAAACGGTCGCCCGCGTCGCCCAAGCCGGGCAGGATGTAACCCTGCTCGTCGAGCCGGCGGTCCACCGCGGCAGTGAAGATGGGCAGGGCGGGGTAATGGCGGCGCACACGGCGAATGCCCTCGGGCGCGGCGACCAGGTTTACAAGTCGGACCCGTTGCGCGCCTCGTTCCTTCAGCAGGTCCATCGCCGCCACGGCGCTGCCGCCGGTGGCGAGCATGGGGTCAATCAGGATGACTTCAAAGCGCCGCAAATCCGCGGGCAGACTCTTGTGATACGATTGGGCGCGCAGCGTGGTTTCCTCCCGTTTCAACCCAATGAACCCCACGCGGGCGCTGGGGATGAGTTGGAGGATCGAATCCAACATGCCCAACCCCGCGCGCAGCACCGGCACCAGCACCACTTCGCGGCTCAGTTTGAACCCGCGCGCCGATGCCAGCGGCGTTTGCACGTTGACGGGATTGGCGGTGAAGCTGCGCGTGGCTTCGTACAACATCAGCGCGGCCACTTCACTGAGCACGCGGCGGAACTCCTGTGGACGGGTCCGCCGGTCGCGCAACCGCGTCAGGTTGTGTTGCACCAGCGGATGCGTGATGACCGTCACGCCTTTCACGGTCAATGCAGGTAGGTGGGCGAAAGGAAATAGAGCCGCCCGGCTTCGAGCTTGGGCGCTTCAAACCCCAGGTCCAATTTGACGGCACGGCTTTCCGCCTGGCCAAAGAGGCCCAGCAAGTCGCCCAAATCCACCCGCAAGCGGTACTCGACCAGATTGGCGCGACGGATTTCCGCCAGGTCCTTGGCGCGGTTGACCGCCGCTTCAAAGTTACCCAGCTCGTCCACAAACCCCAGTTGAAACGCCTCCCGGCCCGACAACACCCGGCCATCCGCGAACTCCGCCCAATTCGGGGCCAGTGCCTTGCCTTCGTCCTCGTTTTTCTCGTGGGCAGCCTTGCGGCCGTCGGCCACGACGGTCTTGAACCGGTTGTACGTCTGGTCAATGAGGGCTTGGATCATTTCGCGTTCCTCGGGAGGGATCTCGTCCGGCTCGCGCGAACCGCTCAACATGTCTTTGAAGCGACCGCTCTTGTAGGTGAAGGGGCGGACGCCGACCTTGGACATCAAGCCGCGATAATTCCAGGTGGACATGATGACGCCGATGCTGCCGGTGATGGTGAATTCGTGGGCAACGATCCACTGGCTGGGCGCGGCCACATAATAACCGCCCGAGGCGGCCAGACTGCCCATGGAGACGACCACCGGTTTTCCAGAGTCGGCCTGGAACTTCTTGATCAGTTCGGAAATCTCATCCGACGCGAGCACTTCGCCGCCGGGCGAATCCACCTTGAGCACGACCGCCCGGACCTTGTCGTCCTCGCGGGCTTTCTTCAACTGGGCCTTGATCACATCCACGAGACTGTGACCGCCACGCTGGGGCATGCTGGTGATGATTCCGTCAATGGTGAGCACCGCAATCTTGTCGGAGGTCCGGTGGCTTTCCAGCAGGACTTCCTGGAGTTGCGGCCCGGCGGCGCGCGTGTGCGTGGGTTGAAAACGCACCATGCTTTCGAACAGTTGCCCGAGGTTCATCAGCACACTGAGGCCCAGCAACACCAGCAGGATCAGGGCAAAAATCATCCAGCCGCGGCTCTTACGCGGCGGACCGGGCGGCGGCCGCAACTGTATGACTGGTGGCGTCGTGACTGGCGGCGGCGGTGTTGGCGGAGTGCCCGCTGGCTCGGATGAAGTGCTGTCCATAACGCGGCAAGGCTAGACCAGCGGGCTTGGCCCGGCAAGCCGGAATGGACTTCGCCATGACTCAGCCGGAGATTGACAACCGGGCGCCGGCTTACGATGCTTTCGTCCTACTGGTTGCCTCGGTAGCTCAGTTGGTAGAGCAGTTGACTCTTAATCAATTGGTCCCAGGTTCGAGTCCTGGCCGGGGCACCATTTTCATCGAGCTTACGATTTGCCCGCCCGCCTGTGCGACAGGTAAACCTTGGTGGACAATCGCAGCGCGCGGTCTGCGCCGCCAGCGCAGTCGCCCGTAGGCGGTGCATCCAAGTAAGTCGAGGTCGCGAGGAAAAGTGTCCCCCTGCCTGTGCGCGGTGGTTGGCGGCAGATGATAGACTTGATATTTCAGATGTGGAAACCAGACAACCATGAGTCCTTCAATTTTCATCCGGGACGAAACCAGTGCTGATCTCAGCGTGATAACTGAGGTCACTGTCGCGGCGTTCAATACCCTGGCCATCAGCAGTCACACCGAGCAATTTATCATTGAAGCGCTGCGTGCTGCAAAAGCCCTGACTGTGTCGCTGGTCGCCGAAGTGGATGGGCGCGTGGTGGGCCACATCGCGTTTTCTCCGGTGACGATCTCCGACGGGTCCGCGAACTGGTATGGGCTTGGACCAGTGTCGGTATTGCCCAGTTACCAGCGGCAGGGCATTGGCAAGGCCCTGATTCAGGAGGGGCTTTCACGTTTGAAAGCCCTGAAGGCTCAAGGTTGCTGTCTGGTGGGGCATCCGGATTACTATCGGAGGTTAGGCTTCCAGCCCATTCCGGGACTTGTCCACGAGGGAGTGCCTCAAGAAGTTTTTCTCGCTCTGTTGCTCGATGGACATACGCCCCAAGGTAAAGTCACATTTCACGACGGTTTCCATGCCGATGGCCGTCAGGTGGTGCAGGCGGGAGTTGACGGTGTGCCGGACCTTCAAGGTTGACCTCCTCTTTTTGATGGAGGGGCCGATCTGCCCGGAGTGCCGCTTCCGTGGCGGATGGTAATGGGTCAACAGTCAGCGTGCCTCGCCGGTTGCCGCGTTGCCGTGATGCGCCGAGGTTTTTTTCTGTCGGGGGCTTTTTTCTGTGCAGACGAGTTAACCTGGCTGTAAGCTCCCGGGCTGTGAACATCCTGTTTGATCTCAATTGTGGCCGTGTGCCCGACCGCCTCCGACGTTGGACTGCAGTACGGGTCGGTGGGTTCGTGGTCCTTCTTCTGGCGATCCTGCCGGCGCATGCCCATGAAGGTGCCCACGCTTCCGTGCATGACACGGTGGCCGGGATCATGGAACGCATGCGGCGCACGCTGTCGGCGGATGAACTGGTGGCCTTGACCGTGCCCAAGGTGGAAGCTTTTCTGACGCCACCGGAGCGCGAGGTGCTCGGGACCGGCCACATCCGCTTCCGCGTGAACGTGCCGGTGGTCATCACCATCATCCGGGACGCGAGCCTGGGGGACGAGCCATTCTGGCTTCGCTGGCGGGAGTTCCGCCCCACGGGTTTCAAGACGCAGCTTTCCAGCCGGGAGTTCGATGCATGGGAAAAATCGTTTCCCGCGGGCGAGATCGGCCTGGGCGTTCACAATCTCTCGGGACGCGGAACACATTACCTGGTGTTGTTGCGTCCGCAGCAGTCGGGCAAGACCGTCAGGGTCAGCCAGCTTTATCCGGGACATCTTCGCGTGGCGCCGTTCGTGGCGGGAGTCGAGCCGTATATTGATCGCGACATCCGGCTGGCCAGTGTTCCGCCCGAACTCGAGGGACAATTGTTGATCCGGACCGAGGTTGGCAGCGAGGAGGACGCGCAACTGGTCAGCGTGTTCAGCAAAACACAGCACCCGGCGCGGGATCGGCCGGAGCACGTCGTGCTCACGTGGAGCGACGACCCGCGCACGACCCAGGCCATCCAGTGGCGGACTTCCCGCACCGTCAAGCGCGGCGTAATCCGATACCAACCGAAGTCGGCCGGGACGGTCCTTCAGGACTCAACTGCCCGACTCCAGCGCGCGACCACCAGCACGCTCTCAACGCCCACGCTGGTCAACGATCCTTTGATTCACCGGCATACGGCGGTGCTTACCCGGTTGAAGCCGGGCACCACTTACGTTTATTCGGTCGGGGACGGTTCGGCGGGAGGCTGGACGGCGCCCGTAGAGTTCACCACCGCGCCCGAGGGGGCGGTGCCCTTTTCGTTTGTTTACATGGGCGACGCGCAAAACGGGCTTGATCAATGGGGCATCCTCCTGCGCAACGCGTTTGCCGCGCGGCCGGATGCCGCGTTTTACCTGATGGCCGGCGACCTGGTCAATCGCGGCGCGGAGCGGTGGGACTGGGACAGCTTCTTTGAGAATTCAAAGAACGTTTTTGATCGCCGCCAGTTGGTGCCCGCCATTGGCAACCATGAATGTCAGGGCGGCGAGCCGCGGCTTTATCTCGAACAATTCGCCCTGCCGCGCAACGGCCCGCGCGGTCTCACGCCCGAGCGCGCTTACGCCTTCGAGTACAGCAACGCCAAGTTCATCATCCTCGATTCCAATGTGGATCCCGCCAAACAGACGCGCTGGTTGGAACAACAACTCGCCAACACGCGGGCCACCTGGAAGTTCGTGAGCTATCACCATCCTGCCTATTCCTCCAGCGGCAATCGCGACAACTTGGCGTTGCGCAACGCCTGGACGCCGATCTTCGACAAGTATCACGTGGACCTCGCGCTCCAGGGGCATGACCACGCCTATCTGCGCACCTATCCCATGCGCGGACAACAACGCGTGCAGGACCCGAAGGATGGTACGATTTACATCATCTCGGTTTCAGGCACGAAGTTCTACGACCAGTCGAAGCACGACTACACCGAAGTCGGTTTCACCAAGGTTCCCACCTACCAGGTGCTGGACATCCACATCCACGGCAACAAGCTGGTTTATCGCGCGCATGACCTCGACGGCAAGGTGCGCGACGAATTCGTGATCGAGAAGTAAGGCGATGGGGCGTCCGACCATTCTGGGGCAGACGCGGCCCGCAATCCGTTAAACCAGACGCTCTTGCCAAAGCGGCGACCCAGCCGGGCAGGGGAGTCCCCGAAAGACAACGGCACCGAAACCAAAATCGGTCAGACTTTCCAAGGTTTCCGGCGTTCGCGGTCCAGCCACGAATTGGCTTCCTCGTCACCGATGAACCGCTCCTGCTTTGGATCCCATTTCAACCGGCGATGGTTCCAGTAAGCGAGGTTGCCCAGATGGCACACCGTCACCGACCGGCAACCGATTTCCACGTCGCAGATCGGCAGCTTGCGGCTGCGCACGCAGTTGAGCCAGTCCTGCAGATGGTTGTTGCTCGCGTAGAGGCGAATGGCGCCCTCGCCCAGCGGCTCCTGGCCGATGGACTCCGGTTCGGCCTGGAACTTGCCGCGGTCCACAAAGATTTTTCCGTCCGTGCCGATGAAGGTCGCACCGCCCCGGCTGCTGTCGTGAATCATCTCGACACCATTGGCGTAAAGAAAACGCACACCGGTTTTCGCGTTCGGATTTTCGGGCGGGATGATTTCCACCGGCCCGCTGTCGTCCATGCCCAGTCCCCATTGGGCGATGTCGAAATGATGCGCGCCCCAGTCGGTCATCATGCCCCCGGAGTATTCGCGGTAGTTCCGCCAGTTCGGAAAATGGGTGTGGACTCCCCGTGGGCTGAGGACCGAGTTATAGGGCCGCAGCGGTGCCGGCCCGAGCCAGGCGTCCCAATCCAATCCCGGCTCCATGCTTTCTTCCGGCAGGTCGCACCATTTGCTTGGGGCGCCGACACCGACAATCACGGTCTTGACCTTGCCAATGCGTCCATTGCGCACCAGTTCGCAGGCTTTGCGAAACTCCTGGGACGAGCGTTGCATGCTGCCGGTCTGGAGAATCCGCTGATTGCGGCGCACCGCCTTGACCATTTCGCGCGCTTCGCGAATGGTCAGTGAAAGCGGCTTTTCGCAGTAGATGTCCTTGCCCGCGTCCGCCGCGGCGATCACCTGGATGGCGTGCCAATGGTCTGGCGTGGCGATCACCACCCCGTCGAGGTCCTGGCGCGCGACCAGTTCGCGAAAATCCCTATAAGCATCGCAACCTTTGAAGGAACCCGAAGCCGCTTGCTTCGCGTAGCGCTCCTCGACGGTCTTCTTCGCGTGTTCGCGGCGGGTGGTGTCCACGTCGCACACGGCAACGACCTGGGTCTCCTTGCTGCCAAGGAATCCTCCCAGCAACCCGCGGTTCTGTGTGCCCATGCCGATGAACCCGAGCGTGATGCGCTCGTTCGGTTTCGTCTCGGCGGCCCAGACGGACGACGGGAGAATGGTCGGCGCGGCCACGGCGGCGACGGCACTGGATTTGAGAAACTGACGGCGTGTGAAGCGATTTGAAGTAGTCATAACATTTTAACCCGGTTGACCCAGACGGAAGCTCTCTAAAGGAACCCCGACCACGAAGCAAGCATGTTGTCCGCAGAAATCGAACGGAGCGCGCATCCCATTTTCTTGCAGGGGGGCGCCGAGGGGATGCTGTAGCGCGGACTTCCAGTCTGCCGGATCGCGGATTTCCAATGCGCAAAGGCGGCGAACTCCTGGCCTGCCACGCCGTGCCTGGGCCAGCCGACTGGAAGTCGGCGATGCCGCAGGTGGGGAAACCGGCGCTAGGCCAGGAATGCCTGCCTGCAATACACTGAGACGCGCCCTCGAACGCATTTGCCAATGCTGGCTCGGTTCAGTTAGCGTCCCAGCGTGAATCCCAAGCTTCGCGCAAAAGCCATCTGCTCGGTCGCCGCAACGCTGGTGATGTGCAACGGAGCCGCCTTGTGCGCTCCGCAGCCGGTGCCGGACAAGCTCGTCGTGCTCACGTTTGACGACGCGGTCAAGTCGCACCGAACCTTTGTCGCGCCCTTGCTGAAGGAACTCGGCTTCAGCGCGACGTTCTTCGTCACCCACAAATGGATGGACGATCGCACGAATTTCATGACCTGGGAGGAGATTGGCGAGATTCATCAGATGGGTTTCGAGATCGGCAATCACAGTTGGACTCATTCGGACTTCTCCCAACCGAAGAACGCCGCGCGCTTGGCGGGAGAATTGGCTCTGGTGGACCGCGAACTGGCGCAGACCAAGGCCAGAGTGCCGCGCCCGACCAGCTTTGCATACTGTGGCAATACTTTCGGCCCGGAGGCCGTCCAGCGGTTGAAGGAATTGGGTTACAAGTTTGCAAGGCGCGGTGAGCAGCCGGAGGCCCGCTACGCCACCTTGGACATCGGCGCGACCTACGATCCCAAACGCCATCATCCGCTGCTGATCCCCACCACGGGCGACGCGTATCCGATCTGGACGCTCGAACATTTCACCAACGTCCTGGCCCGCGCGGCGAACGGTCAGATTGTCGTGCTGCAGTTTCACGGCGTGCCGGACGTGGCGCATCCCTGGGTTCACACGCCACCCGAACGGTTTCGCGAATACATGGCCTACTTGAAGGAAAACAATTTCCGCGGCATCGCCGTGCGCGACCTTGAGCCGTACGTGGACTGGCAGCACCTCCCGGACGACCCATTGCTGAAGGCGCGCCAGCCACCACGCCCACCGGAACGGCTGGCGCTGCCGGCGGAAGTGGAGGCGACGAGACGTGACCTCGGGTTCTGGCTGGAGAACATGCTGGTTCATCACCGCTACTCGTATGAGGAAGCGGCAAAAGTTTGTGGCTGGAGCGTGGAGGAGGTTCGCAGCAAAGCCGCTGAACTCAACGTCAGTCCAGAGGCCGTGCCCGGCAAACCGGCGGACGGCAAAGTCCGGGTGCTGCCTTATCCGGGCGGACGCGAAGTGCGGCTCGGCTTCACGGACGGCAACATTGATTTCCAGCGCGGCATGAAGGCCAGCGTGTTCCTCCCGTGGGAGCCGACGAGCTACGTGGTGGTGGATCTGCCCGAGGCGATTTTTTTCCAGCGCGGTTTGCTTTACCTGGCACACACGCACATCCCGACCATCTGGGACGAACAAAATCTGCACCTCGACAACATTGATTGGAACCGGCTTGAGGACGGCAGCCTGCGATTCGAGCGCGTGTTGCCGAACAAAGTCGCTTTCGGCGCTTCGATCCAGCCTCAAGTCGGCAGCGTGGAAATGGACCTGTGGCTGCGCAACGGCTCGGAGGAAGCCCTGACCGGGTTGCGAACCCAGATCTGCGGCCATCTGAAAGGCGCGCCCGGCTTCAACCGGCAGACAACCACCAATAAAGTTTTTCGCGCACCGGCTGTGGCGGTTCACTCCGACAGCGGTGATCGCTGGATCATCACGGCATGGGAACGGGGCGGTCGTGCTTGGGGACAACCATTGGTGCCGTGCATCCATGCCGATCCCGTCTTCCCGGATTGCGCGCCCGGCCAAACGGTCCGCCTGCGTGGCCGACTTTGGTTTTTCGAGGGTAAGGACGTTGAGCCGGAGATGAACCGTGCCCTGGCGGAGTTTCAACCCGCTCGCGGGTGAAGCGAATTCAAAGCGAAGGTGGCCTTCGGCTCGCCCCATGAGAAGTTGCCCAAGGCGGAAATACGCGCGCCAGAGTCATCCCGTCGCCCTGCGTTCGATTATGCCAAATTGTCGCTTGAGCCAGAGCCGGCAAACCCTCACGCTGCCCAGACCGGAACAAACCTTACCAGCCATGAAACTCAATCGCCTCACTCGCCGACAGTTCAGCCGCCAGTTGCTTGCCGCCGCCTGCGCCGCCGGAGTGGCGCCCGCTTTTCTGCGCGGACAGAATCTCAATGACAAACTCAACATCGCCATCATCGGCGCGGGTGGACGTGGTGGCGGCAACTTGAATTCCGTTTCATCGGAGAACATCGTCGCGCTCTGCGATGTCAATGGGAAGAATCTGGACCGCGCGGCGGCCCGATTCCCGCACGCCCGCAAGTTTGCCGACCTTCGCAGAGTCTTTGATCATGCCCGGGAGTTCGACGCCGTGGTCGTCAGCACCTGCGAACACACGCACGCCTTCGCCACGATGCCGGCGCTCGAACTCGGCAAGCACGTTTATTGCGAGAAACCGCTCACGCACAACATCTGGGAGGCGCGCAAGATTCGCGAGGCGGCCGCCAAGGCCGGGGTCGCGACGCAGATGGGCATCCAGATTCACGCTACGGAGAATTACCGGCAGGTGGTGGAACTCGTGCAGAGCGGCATCATCGGGCCGGTTCACGAGGCGCATGTGTGGGTAGGGCGCGCGTGGGGATTGCAGAGCGAAGCCGACGCGAAGAAACACAATGACATCGTTTTCGTGACGGAACGGCCAAAAGAGACCGACCCCGTGCCCGAAGGCTTGGATTGGGATCTCTGGCTGGGTCCAGCACCGGCGCGACCATTCAACAACGTCTATTTTCCCGGCCCGAAATGGTATCGTTGGTGGGACTTTGGCAGCGGCACGATGAGCGACCTGGGCAGTCATTGGAACGATCTGCCCTTCTGGGCGCTCAAGCTTCAAGCCCCGGTCACGATCGAGGCGGGCGGGCCGCCACCGCATCCGGAAATTGCCCCGGCCACCATGAACGCGACGTACGAATTCGCGAAGCGTGGTGATCTGCCGCCGGTAAAACTCACGTGGCATCAAGGCGAGAGCAAACCAGAAGTCTGGAAGCGCGGCGAAATTCCACAGTGGGGCAGCGGTTGCCTGTTCATCGGCGGCAAAGGCATGATCCTCGCCGACTACGGCAAACACGTGTTGCTGCCGGAAGAAGATTTCGCTGGCTTCCAACGCCCCGCCGCCACGATCCCACGCGTGTCCGGTCATCACGAAGAATGGTTGGCGGCCTGTCGCAGCGGCAAAACTTGCAGCGCCAACTTCGAGTATTCCGGCTGGTTGACCGAAGCGAATCACCTGGGCAACGTCGCCTACCGCGTCGGCAAGAAATTGTTGTGGGACGCCAAGAAGCTGAAGGCGACAAACGCCCCCGAGGCGGACCAGTTCATCCGGCGGAGCTACCGTAAGGGTTGGAAGCTGTAGGCCGGTTTCCTTGGCCTACAGTTCCCGCGATTCTTGAAAAGCCTCGTTCACCGTGGTTTCAAACCAGCTTCGAAAGATGTTCGAGGCTCTTGGCAGCTTGCGTCGGCGTGCCGCACTCGACGGAGAACACGATGTCGCGCGGGCATTTCTCCTTCACGGTCCTGATGATCCGCGCCCAGTCCAGCACGCCCTCGCCACACGCACAGCCCACCGGAGTGCCGGTGACCTTGCCGCGCTCAGCTTCCGAATGAGCCACGGAAATGTCCTTGGCGTGCAAATGCACAAGGCGCGAGGCCACACGATCCAGCCAGGCATAGACATCATGCCCACAGAGGTAGGCGTTGCCGGTATCAAAGTTGATGCCGATGGCCGATGACTTCACCAGGTTGTAGATGCGATCCAAGCCGTCAGGATGGCGCGAGTATTGGGCGTGGGGTTCGATGCCGATCTTCACCCCGCGCCGCTCGGCAATGAACGCTGCTTCCTGAAGCGTGTACTTGATCAGCACGAAGTCCTCTTCCTCGGTCGTCCATCTGGCCTTGATTCCTTCGTCGGTGTTGATAACCGGCACGCCGATTTCGGCGGCGACGCGGATGGCGAGCTTGATATATTCGCCATGCACATCGGGCCGGCCGAGTGGGCCGTGGGATTGCAGGCCAGAGATTTTCAGCCCGGCCTTGTCGCAGGCCTCCTTGATGCGCCAGGGATCGTCGAACATTGAGACAGTGTGGAAATAGCCCGCCTCGCTCATCAGTTCGCGCCCGAAGTGGACCATTGGCTCAAAGAACTTGTAGCCCATGTCAGCCGCGGCTTTGACCGCCCACTCGAACGGCTTGTCCGAGCTGCGGGAGAATTCTGCATTCAATCCGATGAATACTTTACCCATGTTCGTGTTCCTTTCAGTTTTGGTTTGTTCGACGGGTGCTCAGTAGAGAGTGAAATTCACGCCCGATCCCAGCGGCGCCGGTGGGTTTGGTCTTTTGCCATGCTCGTTCTTGAAAATGTGAACCTGCGTCATGGCGCGCGTGGTCAGCAGCACGTCGGGGACGCCGTCCCCGGTGAAGTCGCCCGTTAGCGCGAGCCGCTCCTCACCGTCAACGTCATCCTTCGCCTCCATCGCGAGCGTCGCTACCACGCTGCCGTGGCCGTCATAAAGAGAACGTGACTGGGCGATCACGATTTCGTCCACGCCATCGCCGGTCCAATCCAGCAGCGCGTGATGGCGCGCATAGTCGGTCTTGAGCTTTGTTCGAACTTGTCCTTGCTCGTCGAAAACCCAGACCAGGCCGTCGCCCCACGGACGATGATCAAGGTCCACCGCCATTTGAAGTCCCTCCAGGCCGGGAATGATCCGACCCACGTCCACCGATTCAAAATGTTCGCCGCCAACTTCCCAGATCGGTTTCCCATTTCCGTCCAAAAGGGCGATGCCGTTCGCGCCGCACATCGTGATCACGAAACGGGAATCCTCGGGTCGCTTCGCCGCCCTCACGAGGCGGAAGGCATCGCAGTGGCCGCGGCCTTGTTCGATCTTCTGCGACTTGAACACCCAGCGAGTCGAACCATCGGCATTCAGCATGGCGTAGCCAGCCATGATTTCATCGCGCCCATCACCATCCAGGTCCACGGCCACGGGTTGATGCGCCGTGCGATACCCACCGGGATTCTCGACCGTCCAGAGTTGCTTCCAGTCGCGGCTGAACGCCCAGATTTGCGTGTAGCGGGTTTTGACCAGCACATCGGTCGGCCGCGAATTGCCGGACAGGTTCACGAAGACGAGGCAGTCGCCTGAGTCCTTGGGCAATGGCAGCCGGCGCTTCTCGCGACCAGTCGCGCCATCCAGTTCAAACAGGAATCGGTCGCCGCAAAGCACCACCTCATTTTTTCCGTCGCCGTCCCAATCGTAAATCTGGCATGCCACGTCGTGGTGCAGTTTCTTACGGCCGATCTGGGGATCACCCCAGCGCCACAGCACGCTGCCATCAAGCTTTTGCGCGACGACGGCGCTGGTGTAATGGATGTCGTTGTTGTCCACGTTTCGCGTGCTGACGATGTCCACCGCACCGTCGCCGTCCAAATCGCCGGCCACCACCCACGCGCCGCTGTAATCGGGATCAAGCGTGATCGTGCGCCAGGGTTCAATGGCTGCAGGATTGGTTGTTTGGACTTCGGAAGCTGCGAATGTCTGCGGCGCCAAGAGCATTGCGATGGTGGCCGTGGCAAACAGCAGGGGAAGGCTTCTCACGGTTCCTCCAAACGGAAGAAGGCATTGCCGGACCCAATGGGCAGGAAAACTCTGTTCGTCGTGTCAGATCCGGACACCGGTTGCCAGTTAGGATTCGTCAGGCTTGATGACTGCTTGAGGACCATGCCTTCTGCGCCGCCGGCCCACGAGAGGACAACCTGACCGTCCTGAGTGGAGGGTGCAATCTGCAACTCCGGCTCGGTGTAAGGGCTGAGGTAATAGCCCACGATGGGATCGCCGGTGTCCGAGGCCCATGAGTTGCCGGGGGCAAGTTCGCCGCTGGCTTCCAGCGAGAATGAAAGATCAATCGTCTTGCCCAGCGCCATGATGGGCTGGCCCGCCGGATCGCGCATGAAGCCGCGAAACGGCGCGATGATTTCCGCCTCATGACCGTCCGGCGAACGTGCGATGCGGATGTTGCCCTGATAAACCGGTCCGCGATCCGCGACGAAGGTGATGCTCGCGTCGGAATCGGGCGGCGGCAGGCGGTGGTTGCCGGCGCTCGGCGACTCAAACCAGACCCATTGCGAGTAATAGTCGTACGAGCCGGGCAGAACGCGAACGATGCCATTTGTCTGATCCCGAATCGCCGCGTTCAACTCCGCCTGGTTGCGTGCGCCATGATTGAGGTAGTGCCCCGTGTTGAAGGTGTTCGTGTAATACTCCACTTCCATGTTCATGTCGTAACCCGTGCTGGTGGGATAATAGCCGCCTTCGTGGAGCGGGTAACCGGTGTCGTCGTTGTTGTCCACGTCAAGGGTCACGATCACATAGTAGCGCCCGCGCTGTGTGGAGGTGTTCGCCGTGCGGCCAATCACACCCGTCGCCCGGAAGTAGGCGTAAAGGTTTGACGCATCATGCGCAAACTTGAACTCGACCAGATCAATGTCCGGATGGTTGACGTAGGCGGGAACGTCGTTGGAATTGGAATGATTCGTGTCGTGCGTATCCGGGATGCCGTCGTGCAACACGCCCGGGCCGGCCACCGGGTCGAAGTGGGAAGGCACACTGGACCAGTCTGCAAAGTTGCCGTCAATGGTGATGCTACGGATGGGCGCGGCTCCGATCAGCGTTGATGTGGCGGCGAGCATGGCCAGGCTTGCCGCCGACTTCCTGAAGCGCCCGCCCGGGCCGGATGGAATTGTCGCCGATGTGATCATGTCAGCTTGAAAAACCGAAGTGCGTTTTCCTTGAAAATCCTTGCCGCCAGCCGGCGGGCGTCGGCTTCGCGGAAATAGCCACTCTCGACCTTTTCCTCCAGCACCTCGCCAATCAACTGCCGCGCGAGTTTCATCGTGGCGTAAGTTTCCTCGACGTGCCAGTTGTCGCCGCCGATCATCAGGCGCGATTCGTCCGGCAGGATTTCGATGGCTTCGTGCAGGGCCAGTTTGAAATGCGACGGGCTAAGCAGCAGCGACCAGGTAAGGTCGAGCCAGATGTTGCGATAGACGAAGGCCATGCCCAGCAGGTCACGACTCCACGGATAGGCCAGGTGCATCAACAAAAACCGCGTGCGTGGATGGCGTTCGACCAGGCTGGCTGCCTTCAGCGGATGCGAACCGCGAATAATCGCCGTGCCCAGATGCATCTGCACGGGAATGTCGCGTTCACCAGCAAGCCGACAAAGGTGGTCCACGATGAAATCACCAAACGCCTTCCGCTCGGCGACAGAAGGTGACCATTTGCCCCAGGCTTGACGCGCCGTCTTTTCGTCCGGTTCATCAAAGGCGACGTCTCGGTCATAAGCCAACGCGTTCTTGAGAGCGACCTGATGACGTGAGGTCAGATCCTCCACGAGCTTTTCCAGGGCTGCGAGGTAATCGTGGAAGGAAGCCGCCTCCAGCCCGAGTCTCGCGAGCAGGCTGTGCGCGCTATTTCCATTGTGATCGCGGGAATCAGGATGCCAGCCGCAGGCCAACGCGTTGATGCGAAGGACGGAGTTGTAGTGCTTGCCGAAAGCCTCGTGTGCGTTTAGCAAGGGGTCGCTGTAAGGGTCGGTGATGACCCGCTCGATGCCTGCGTTGCGCAGCACGGACGCGCACCAGTCCGCTTGCCGATGCCGTTCGCGGACGGCGGCCTCGAGAGCCTCCCAGTTCTCGCGTGTGATGTCCTTGCCGTCGCCGTGCAACTCAGTGATGCCGCGGACCAGGTTGCGCACGAAACAGTTTGATCCGCAGTGCTCCAGATAAGGCACTAGGGCCTCCCACGTCGTCGGGCCGGCGGCAGCCAGCATGGGATCGCTGTCACGGGTTTCGGAGGGCAGGGGATAGGGACGCGCCCGGGTCCAGCCCGCATAACTCTGCTGGAACAACTGAAGCAGGTTGACTTCGCGGTTCGAGAAGACTTCCGGCAAGTGATGTTCGTGAACATCCACGATGCCGAGGCCGGCGATGAATTCCTTGAGTGAACTCATCACGGCGTTTTTGATTCTGGGTGGCACATCTCGGTTCGGAGACTGCCGGGCCGCACCGGCTGGGTCAATCGGATTGACTGGTCTGGGGCGAGGCCCGCCGCGACTGAGTCTTTTCGCGAATGCGCGGGTACGCTGGAAAGGCGGCTGGCCAGCCGCCCCTCCGGCGTCCAGCCCGGCCTTGTGAGGTGGCCGGCGCTACCAGCCGGCGATGCGCATCCTTGCCATCGCTTCGCGTTGCCGTTTAGCCTGCATCCGTTAAACCGAACGCTGATGTCAACCCAAGCAACAACGGATTTCCTGACCGGTGTAATCGAAGGATTCTACGGCCCGCCCTGGTCTCAGGCCGAGCGATTCGAGTTGTTCGAGCAGATGGCCGCATGGGGATTGAACACCTATCTTTACGCACCGAAGGACGACCTGAAGCATCGTGCCATCTGGCGCGAATTGTATTCAACCGCTGAAGCAGAACCGCTCGCCGAATTGATCCGCACCTGCCGGTTGCGCGACCTTCGATTCATCTACGCGCTGAGTCCGGGATTGGACATCCGTTACAGCCATGAGGCTGAACTGGAGCATCTCAAGAAGCGGCTGCAGCAGATGCTCGCCATGGGTTGCCAGAATTTTGCCCTGCTGTTCGACGACATTCCCGATCGGATGGCGGACGAGGATTTGAAGCGCTGGGATTCGTTTGCTTCGGCGCAGTGTCATGTCACCAACACACTGTTCAAGTGGGTGCGCGAGCGTAGTCCGCGGGCGCGCTTTCTCTTCTGTCCCACGCCTTATTGCGGACGCATGGCGGAACGCAAGTATGGCGGGGAAGGTTACCTGGCCACCGTGGGCCGCGAACTCTTGCCGGAGATTGACGTGTTCTGGACCGGGCCGGAAATCATTTCGCGCGAGATTCCGGTCGAACACGTCCGTGATCTGCGAAAGCTGCTCCGCCGCAAGCCGCTCATCTGGGACAACCTCCACGCCAATGATTACGATGGGCGGCGATTCTACTGCGGCCCTTATGCGGGTCGCCCACTGGAACTGCGCGGCGAGGTGGCTGGTTTGTTGAGCAACCCGAACTGCGAGTTCGCATTGAACTACGTCCCGCTCCGCACGCTGGCCGAGTTTGTGCGCTGCGAAGCGACCTGGGATGCCAGACAGTCCCACCTTTCAGCCATGCGGGAATGGCTGCCGCGTTTCGCCACGGTCGGCCAGCCGGTCACGCTGGAGGATTTGGTCTTGTTCGGTGACAGTTACTACCTGCCTTACGAGGAAGGCCCGGAAGCCGAGGCGCTGTTTCAAATGGCCAGGCGACTGATTATCGGTGGCAATGAAACAGTGGATTCCAGTTTGACCGCCGCTTTCCGGGAACGCGCGGCGAGGCTGCGCGAGTTCTGCGCGCGGATGACCGAGCTTCAGCATCGCCCCCTCTTCTACGCGTTGAGCCGCCGGGTGTGGGAACTGCGCGAAGAGCTGGACCTGCTTGAGAAATACGTTGAGTTCAAGTCCAAGGGTGGGCAAAAGGATTCTGCGTTCGGCTCGGACTTCCATCTGCCCGGCACGTATCGCGGCGGGTTGGTGGCGCGGTTGCAGCGATTGCTCGTCTTGCAGCCGGACGGCACCCTCACACCGAGCCGGGATCGCGATCGAGCCGGTAAACATTCCGATTCAACCACATGAACGATTTCACCATCCGCCCCGCCCGGCCGGAAGATCAAGCCGGCGCCTACCACGTCTGCCTCAAGACCGGCGACTTCGGTAAAGACGGCGAGCCGTTTTACCGCGAGGATCCGGACGCATTGGGCCGGATTTTCGTCGGTCCGTATCTGGTTTTTGAGCCGGATTACGCCTTGATCCTCGAGGACATGGAAGGCATCTGCGGTTATGCCTTTGGAGCTTTGGACTCGAAGAGGTTCTACGATCGTTATGAAAAGGAGTGGCGGCCCAAGCTGTGCGCACAATTTCCCATGCCGCAGGGTGATCCCGGCCAATGGACGCGCGTGCAAATGGTGTATTCGTGGTACCACCATCCCGATTACACCATGCCCGAGCCTTACGCGGAATATCCATCACATCTGCACATTGATCTGTTGGAACGGGCGCAGGGACGTGGCTTTGGCCGGCGCATGATGGAAATGGTCATGGACAAACTCCGTCAAGATGGTTCACCCGGCGCGCATCTGGGGGTGAGCATGATGAATACGGCGGCGTACGGATTTTATCTCAAGCTCGGTTTCAAGGACCTGCTCCGCGTGGGCGAGGGCAAGGACGGATGTATTTACATGGGGAAACGGCTCAAGGGTTGAGCCTGGAAACGGCAAGCTTCGCCAGCGCCCGCGAACTGCCTCGAGGGTTTCCCCGGCAGCGGCACTCCAATGGGAAGTCGTGCTGTGATTTGTTGGCAGTGACAGACGAAGAGGTTCGGCGGCGAACTTGTTCAACAAAACAACTTCGCTGGCAGGAGTGGCACACTTTCAAAATTCGAGCGAACTTACGGCATGGTAAACGTGAGTTCAAAGGCCACTCAGCTCAAGCTGCCGCTGCGCGCCCGGCGATCGAGACGCAGGCAGGAATTGCCACTCGCCCAACTCCCACCGGTTGAGCGATGGTTTGCGGCCGGTGGCCCGCGCCGTCGCAATCCGTGGCGGTTGCGGGCGCGCCGGTCAACTGTCTCCCCATCCTTGACCAGGTGAGGTAGAGGTTGGCTCCTTGCCGTCACGCGCCAACTCACCGAGCTCATGGGATTAAACACGAGTCAACTCTCCACAGTTCTGATTTGCAGTTGGCAAAGCTGCGACGACTGCGTCATGATGCCGATGCGCGAGGTTTCATGAACAAGACAAGCCCTTGGGTTCTTCGGCACGGGTGCGTTTCACTGGTGATGGTCGTTCTGCTAATCGCCGCTTCCGCCCATGCCGAACCTTCACAATCCATCGAGACCCGCAAGCTTCGCTTTGCACTGTTTCCGGACACCGGGAGCTACGAACTCACGGACAAGGAGGCGGGAGTGATCTGGCAGTCGAATCCGTATGCGCCTCGGTTCGGGGAGGTGACCTTGATTGAAAACGGCCGTCGTCGGCGCGTGAATCTCGAGCGGTGTCAGGTCGAAAGGACGAGAGCCGGTCTGGTGGCTGTGTTTGCGCCCCTGGTGGACCGGCGGGAATTGAAATTGCGCGTCACCGTGCGCCCACTCCCGGGAGGCCGCGCGCTGGACTTTGCCTTGGAGGCTGATCCACTGCTGGCCGTCGAAAGCGTTCGCTTGCTGGAGGACGCGCTGTGGACCACGGAAGCGGAGCAGGGATATGTGGTTGTTCCCGTGCGCGAGGGATTGTTGATCCCGGCGGACAGCGGCCTCAACTTCAACCATCGCTTCGACACCTACAGTTACGAGGGTTGCCACATGACGATGCTGGGAGTGGTCAAGCGGGGTGCGGCGGCGCTTGCCACTTGGACTGACCCCTACGTGGCGGCCGAGGTCCGTAGTTCCGTGACGAACATCGCCTCTCCCAACGCGCAGCAGGTGTTGTCGGTTTCGCTGGGACTCCGCCAGTCGGCGAAGAGCTTTCAGGTTCATTTGCTGGGCAAGGGCGGTTACGTGGACATCGCGAAGGCTTATCGCGAGGTCGCCCGCGAGAAGGGCTTGCTGGTGACGTGGGACGAGAAGCTCAAGGGCCATCCAAATCGCGCGAAGTATTTCGGTGCGTCCAATTACAAGCTCTGGAGCATGCTTTCGCGCAGCATGAACGAAGACAGCTCGGTTGAGAAATCGGTCAAGGTCAACTGGACTTTCGACCAGGCGGCGCAAGTGGCCGAGCATCTCAAGCACGATCTGAAGCTGGACAAGGTTCTGTTCATCCTGGGCGGCTGGATTCACCGCGGTTACGACAACCAGCATCCGGACATCCTGCCCACGGCGCCGGAGTGCGGAGGCGATTCCGCCTTCAGCAAGGCCTGTCAGCGCATCCGCGAATTGGGTTATGTTCTGAGCCTCCACGACAATTATCAGGACATTTACCGGGATGCGCCATCCTGGAGCGAGGATTACATCAACAAGAACCCGGACGGCAGCCTGACCAAGGGCGGTCACTGGGCCGGCGGCGTGGCCTACATCACCTGCGCGCAAAAGGCCCTCGAACTGGCGCAACGTCCGCAGAATCTGATCGCGGTGAAGCGGCTCTCGGGTGCCGACTCCTACTTCATTGACACCACCTACGCGGCCGGACTTTACGAGTGCTTCGACCCCAACCACCCAATGACCCGCGCCGACGATCTGCGGTGGAAGCAGGCATTGAGCGATTACGCCCGTGACGTGTTCGGTAGTTTCGGCAGCGAATGTGGACGGGAATGGGCCGTGCCTCAAGCCGATTTCTTCGAGGGTCTCACCGGTGTGAGCGGCACCTATTATCACAACAAAGACTTGCTCAAGCAACTGGGGGCAACCCCTGTGCCGCTCTTCGAGCTGGTCTATCGCGAGTGCCTCCAGCTCTACGGCAAATACGGCTACGACCCCGCCCAAGCCGCGGAGTATGTGCTGCATCACGTCAGTCTCGGAAGACCGTTGCATTACCACAACATTCCGCCGGGCCTCTACTGGAGGGAGCACGCAGGCGAGAACGCGCCGCTGGCCTTGAGACCCTCTGTCGCCACCTTTCAACAGACCGGCCCGCGTGAGTTTAGGATCAGTTACAACTGGAAGGTGGAAAAGTCGCCCGCGGAAGACTGGCGCGTGTTCGTTCACTTCTGCGATGCTTCCGGCAACATCAAATTCCAAAATGATTACGCGCCGCCCGAACCAACCTCAAAGTGGTTGCCGGGCGAAACGCGCCACGGGCCATTCACGGTCAGGGTGCCGGAAGGTTTGAGCGGTACATTCCATGTCCGGCTCGGTCTGTTTCAGCCGGCGGGTGGTCAACGCGCTCTGCTCGGAGTGCGTCAGGACAGCGAGCGCACGGTCTTCGCCGGCAAACTGGTGGTGAACGAAGGGAAGATCGGATTCGAGACTCTCTCACTGGATGCGCCAGCAAGTGCGGGCGACAGCGGTGTTTTTACCCGTGCCGACGGCGGTTGGGCCGAGGGCATGCATCCCCTGGACCGATTCGTGAAGAATACCCACGAAATCCTGTCGCCACTCAATGAGCTGACCTCGCGCGTGCCGATGAGCGAATACCAGTTTCTCACCGCCGATCGCCGCGTGCGCCGCTCGGTGTTCGGTCAGGGCGCAAACGCCACGGAAGTGGTCGTGAACCTCGGCTCGACGGCTTATCGCCATCGCTCGAAGTCATTTGGAGAGGTGCTGTTGCCTCCCAACGGATTCGTGGTGGAGTCACCGGTCTTCGCCGCCTTCCATGCCCTGAGTTGGAACGGCCTCAATTACGAAGCCGCGCCCTTGTTCACGTTGCGCAGCCTGGATGGCCGCTCGCTGACGCGATCGAAACAGGTGCGGGTGTTTCATGGGTTCGGCGATCCGCGGGTGAAACTAGACCGCACCGTCCGCATCGTGTCGCGGGAACAGACAAACTGACGCACCCTTCCTGTTCTGGCGTCTGCTCACTTCGCCGCTTCCACCGCGGCATGGAAAGCCCGCTTGTGCGGTTCGCCGGCCTCCGCGTAATGCGTGACGCCCTCCCGCTCGACGATCTGGCAAAAGCGGGCGTAGGTGCCGTCCTGTTTGGCGATCACGGGACTTCGTTTGCACTTGAGATACAGGATCGGCAGGCGGGCCATCTCGACGCGTTGCCGGATCGCTTCCGTGTCGGCGACGGCTTCGGCCTGGTCGAACAGGACTTCAGCTTGTCGGACAAAGTCGTCCGAGAACAGCTTGTCGTCGTGTTGCAACCCAAGGTGGATGTGCGTCGTCGGAGTCAGGCGGCCGTGAAGCAGGTCGAAATACTCCCGCACAAATTGGCCGGCACGGCCATAGTAACCGTGCATGAAGTCGGCGATGATCGGCTCGACCTCGGCCTCGGGATTCCACAACAACTTCGCGATAAGGTAAGCCCGGAGTTCGGCGAATTCGCCGCCGCGGCTCTGGTAGGCGGCCTGTTCCATGATGCCGATGGCTTTGTGATCGCGGAAGAACTGGATGTTCGGTTGCAGCACCCGGAAGTTTGGATAGGGCATCACGTAATGGCTGAAGTTCACGACGTAATCCCAGATGTAAATATGCGGAGCAATGGCCGCCCAGCCCTTCATGTCTTCGACGAAAGACGTGTTCTCCGGACAGGATGTGAAGTCATGCGCAAAACAACATTCGATGCTGCAAAAACGGACAACGACGTTTTCGCGCGGCTTGAGGGTGCGGGGCGGCTTGCGCGTGTAGCTGTAGGCAAGGGTGCCAATGAACTTGTCGGGGAACTCCCCCTTGACGCTGTCCGCGACCTGATTCACGAATTGAATGACCGGGCCGGACTGACTGCCTTCACGGTCCACAATGGCCTGGCAGCCGGAGCATTGGCAGGGATTGCTCCAGTCGTTTTGGGATACGTCGTAGATCAGGTACTCGGGGAGTTCGCGCATCTTCCGCCTGATGCGTTCGGTGATGATGCGGAGCACGTCGGGGTTCGCGAGGCAGAGTTGTGCGTGGTCGGCAGTGCGTTTCCCGTCCAGCAAGCTGTAGTATTCCGGATGGTCCTTGAAGAACTCCCCCGGCGGCATCAGCGGGTAGAAGGTATGCACCGACCAATAGCACTCCAGCCCGCCGGGTTGTTGGCGGAACCCCATGGCACCGTTGACGCGATTGCGCGCGGCCCAGATCGGCTCGAAAGCTTCGTAGTAGAAGTCATTGCGGACGCGGACGCCGGGCTTTTCGGAGTGATTGAGCCAGGTGAAGGCGTAACGTGCCTTCTGCGGCGTCACCGTCACCCTCGACGTGTAGAAGCGCACGCCCATCTCCCGTTCGAGGAAGGACATTACGCCGTACATCGTGCCGCGCTGGTTTCCACCCCAGATGAAGACGGTCGGGCCGATGCTCCGGTAGGTGAATGATTCATCGTCGGCTTTGGGCGGCCGGACGTCCGGACCGAACTGGTTCTCCGAGTGGCGATTCCAGCCGATGACTATCGCCTTGTCAAATGTGGGCCGGCCATCATCCGCTTGAATGTCCAGCGTAGTGCCGCCGACCTCCTTGAGCCAATGCTGTAACTCGCTTGCCGCCCATTTCTCGGATTCGGAAGCGTCAGCGCCCACGATGATGCGATAATCACTCCGGCCCTTCTCAAAAAGGACGTGTTCCACGCGTCGGCCAGCGGTGAAAGGCAGGGTCAGCTTTTGCGTCGCTCCTCCGACCAGCGCCGCGTTGATTCGCAATTCATGTTGAGAGAACCGTTCCGTATCCACACCGATGGGAAGCTCCTCGCGGTGGTTCCACTCGGAAGTCCACAGCACCCGCTCCGGCGACGCCGCGGAAGCGACCTCGAACCTCGCGGACTGCAACACCGCGGCCAACAACCCTTGCGAATGACGCGCCCGGATGACCGGCTGGCCATCTTGGCGCGAGACGACCTCGAAGAGCCGCAGTCGCTCGGCCATGAGCTCCTGGCTGAGGGGCAGCAATCGGCAGGCGAACGCCCAACGGTTTCCCCGTTCCTCTATCTTCAGGAGCAGGTGATTGCGTCCCTCGCGCAACGCCACCGGCACGAGGTTGTGATCCATCTGCAGGCCGCGCGGGCCGGGGCTGTCCAGGACAAGCTCGCCGTTGAGCCAAACGCGGACGCCATCGTTGCTGCCCACCGCAAGGATGCAGGCCTCTTGTTTCGGCGACTCGATCACGCGGTAGGCGTAACCCACCACGCGGTCCGTCCTGCTGATGGCCGCGTCGAGATCAATGACTTCACCCGGCGACGCGTGGCGCACCCATTCACATGACCCACCCGCAAAGAAAATCACTTGTCCAACCTCAGGCCTTGCGTTGGCCTCGCCTCCGAATGCGTGAAGGAAGTCCGCATACATTCCCGGCAGGCGGATGGCCTCAATGTCCTGCTCAGTCTCCGTCAGGGCGGGAAATGGGCCGCATAACAACCACTCTCTCAGGTAATGCCCGGACGGCTCGAATGGACGATCCGGCGTCTGCGCAAACGCCGGAGTTGCGAGGACGAACAACCAACAGATCGCCACCGCGCGAATCAATGAAGTCATCGCAGTCTCCTTTCCTGGCAAGTTGGGATGTGGGGTGCGGACACGCGTGCGAGAATGGAACTTGTCCCGCACAAGGTCAATCTTGCGCCTCGAACGGAGTGCGCGCGGATCGCTGATCAAGGAGTGTGGTGGCAACCATCCCTGGCTGCCATTGAAGGCGGCCTCCTGCCGCCCGAAATGAACGTCCGAGTGAACTGTGACTTACAAGACCTCCACTCTTCTCTGGCTGGTGTGAGGTTCATTCGGCCGGCCAAGCCGGAACGATGCGGTTCAAACCGGGGAGTATACGCCTCCGGCGTGTGGTTTGCGGCGTCGCGCCGCAAACTTCGTTCAGCCTTATCACGCACCAAACGGTGCGGGGAATATGAAGTCACGAAGCCGCCGGCGCGACGCTGGCGGCGGCACGCGGGACGCGTACGCTCCCCAAAACCAACTGCATGGATCCGGCCAAGAGACCGTCTGGAGCGTCCACTCTTAAACATGGTTGCACCAACTTGAGACTACATTCCCAGGTGAAGCTGGAAGTTCCCCGGCACACGCCGGATTCTGCCGGAGGAGAGCTGCGGCGACTGCTCAGATTCAAGAACTTGGCACATAGGCTACTTGACTGGTAGCACGGCCTGATGGGCGTGAGCTGCGGCCTCGGAAATGCTTCTATTTTCACTCGCCATGGACACAGCAAGCATCGCCAAGGGGAAACACATTCTGCTCGTGGATGACGATCCGGCAGTCCGTGAGTCCATCAAGCTCTTCCTGAGCATTGATCGGCACACGGTGACGGAAGCGTGCAGCGGGCATGAAGCCCTGCACTTGTTCACGGGCGAGCGATTTGATCTGGTCATTATGGACTACCTCATGCCGGACATGCTCGGCGAGGAACTGGCGCAACAGATCAAGAACCTCGCGCCGAAGCAACCCGTGGTTATGGTCACCGCCTATCTCGAGAAGCTCGTAAACCAGGGCAAACCTGCCGACGCCCTGCTCGGCAAACCCCTGAGCATCGAGGCCCTGCGCCGTGCGATGGCGGTTTCCATGGCCGCAGCCACGTCCTGACGCCGGGGTATGCCATCCACTTGGCGCAGGCGAGACCCGGCTGCGGTTCCGCACCAAAACTGAAACCCTGCTGGAAGTTGCGAACCAGCCGGGGCGCTCCGGACTCTGCGCGCTTGCGTTTCCGTCCTCGCCTCTGTAACGCTGGCGACGATCATCAACGACCGCAGCCGAATCAAAACTTGAACCATGTTACAGCAACTGGCTTTGTTGGGAGGAACCCCCATTCGCACGCGGCCATTTACCGCCTGGCCGGTCTTTGGCAAACCCGAGGAGAAACGTCTGCTGCGCACCTTGCGCAGCGGCAAGTGGGGACGGTTGAATGGTCTGGAAGTGGCCGAATTTGAGCAGCGCTTCGCCACCATGCACGGCTGCAATCACGGCATCGCCGTCGTGAACGGCACGGTTTCGCTCCGCATCGCGCTGATGGCGGCCGGCCTGCCGGCCCATGCGGAAGTCATCGTTCCGCCTTACACCTTCTTCTCCACGGCTTCAGCGGTGATCGAAGCCAACATGATTCCGGTCTTTGCGGACATTGATCTCAACACGTTCAATCTCGACCCGAAGGCGGTGCAAGCCGCCATCACGCCGCGTACGCGGGCGATCATCCCCGTGCATTTCGCCGGCCAGCCGGCGGACATGCGCGCCCTCATGGCGATCGCGAAGAAGCACAGGCTGCTGGTGATCGAAGACGCGGCCCACGCGCATGGCGCGAGCCATCGCAACCGGCCCGCCGGCTCGCTCGGGCACGTCGCGTCATTTTCCTTCCAGTCGAGCAAGAACCTCACCTCCGGCGAGGGCGGCATCATCACCACCAACGATGACAAACTGGCGGCGGCGTGTCGTTCCATCCACAACTGCGGCCGCATTCCCACCGGCGTCTGGTACGAGCACCACGTCCTCTCGGGCAACTATCGCCTGGGCGAATTCCAGGGCGCCGTGCTCAACGCGCAGCTTGACCGGCTGGAGCAACAAACCCGAACGCGCGACCGCAACGGACAATATCTCGCGGCCCGGATTTCCAAGCTCCCGGGCGTTTACCCGCAACAGCGGCCCCGGGACTGCACGCGGCACAGTTATCATCTGTTCATGCTGCGGATTGTTCCCTGGGAATTCGGCGCGGCGCGCGCGGCGCTGTTGAAGGCGTTGCAAGCCGAGGGAATTCCCTGTGCCGCGGGCTACGGCTGGCCGCTCCACCAACAGCCGATGTTTCGCCACAAAGCGTTCGGGCCGTACCTGCCGGAGATTTCCAAGGAATTGAATTACCGCAAAGTTCACTGCCCGAACAGTGAGCTGATTTGCCGCGAGCAATCGGTGTGGTTGGAGCAAAGCATCTTCCTCGGCACTCGGGCGGACATGGACGACATCGCCAACGCGTTCGAGAAGGTTTACGAGAACCGCGACTCGCTCAACGCCAGTCTCAAGCACAGCGCGAAGCCGTGAACGCGGCGCGACTGCCCGAGTCGGCAGCCAGTCCGCAACACCGGCCTGAGCGAGGCTGCTGGATTCGGTGGCTCACCGCTCCAGTTGCGGATCAAGCCAGACTCCCCAATCACTGTTTGCGCCATCGCCGGCGTCCTCGACGATCAGTTCCAACAGCGTGACCCCTTCGAGAGTGACAATCTGCTCCCGGAGTCGGTGGTCGTTGATCCTGGCGGATCGGAAAAGTTCCTTGCCGTCGCCCTTGATGACAAACACCACCGAGCCGTTGTGCCGATCCTGCAAACCGTAGCCGGTCTTGAGCGTTTTCCACCCTTTGTCCATCCGGAAGACGTGGCGGGCCGGCGCGTGGGCATAAAGCCCCGACTCAAAGAACTTGCCTCCTGCTTCCAGCAAGCCGCTGGCGTCGCCATTGGGTGAAACCTGATTCCGTAGCGGCGGTCCCCAGCCTGTCCTGGCCGATTCCCATTCCACCTCGGCGAGTGACAGGCGTTTCACGTCGGTTGGCACATCACGCAACAGTCGCGCAGGTGTGGCTGAGGCCAGTTTTGCATAGTGCGCGAGCTTGCGATGCAGCACGGTTGCGTCAGGCCGAAATTCCTTTGCCGCGGCGGCGACAGTTGCCATCCGTTGGTTGTCTCGGGCGCGGAACGCGTCGTGGGCGCGCTGAATCCAGGGACCTTCGAGGAGCGGCTCGACCAATGGACGGCCCGCTGAGTCCACTTCGTAGCTGAAATGGAAATACTTCGTGTCGCCGCTTGAGCCAATCGCTCGCAGCCGCAGATCGTAAAGGCCCGGGGACAGGTCCTCGACCATCAGCCGGAAGCGGCCGTCCAGGTCAACGCGGCTGGCCCAACCCGAGGCGTCGTAATCGGCCTCGAAGGCCTGCGGATCATTGTAGGCCACCAGTCCCACAATATTCGAACTGCTTGCCAACCGCCCCGCAAGCAGGAGACGGTTTGGCCCGGTTTCGGTGTCCATTTGTGCGACCTGGCACAGCAGTTCGGCGCGGGGAAACCGTTGGCCCGTGAACAGGGGATGCACGGAAAGCGGCAGTGCCGCGGCCGCCGTGAGAAAAGTTCCCCGTCCTTCGCCACGCAACTCCTGGCCGTAAGTGTGATTGCCCGCGCCCATCAGCGAGGTGCCGCGGCGGGTTTGTTCTTCGGGCCGTTCGCGCTCGTGCGGCAGGCCCAGGGCGTGCCCCAGCTCGTGCGCGACTCCGCCAATGTAGTGCGTGTTGAACTGCCCCAGCGAACAAGGCCGATGGTAGTAACCGCCCGGCGCCGTGGAGGCCAGCAGCCGGGGATCCAGCCTGGCATTGTCATAGACCCAGGCCGTTCCGCTATGCGCGTCCCCTCCGCCGACATACGGCCCGATTTCGATGGCCCGGCCATCTTTCCAGTCGAGCAGCAATTGAACAATGATCACCGTCTCGCGGTCGAGGTCCACAGACTGTTTTGCCAGGGCGGCCTTCACCTCGTCGCGGACCTTGCCGCTGGCGTCGCGTCCGTAGGCTTGCATCGGTTCTTTGGCGCGCACCTCGAGGAGTCGCAACCGGCCATCCGGCTCGCGGTCCAGTTCAAAGGTCATTGGGCCGTAACCATTCTGCTCCATGCCCTCGCGATAAAACCGTTGCACCTCGGTCAAGACGCGATCCAGGCGCTCGACGCGGTCCGGAATCGGCTCGCGGTCGGTCGGGATGAAATAGACGACCCGCAGCACGGGACGGCCCGCCGAAGTTGGCCTTTGTTCAGCCGCAAAAGCCACCTCCCACACCTGCAGGCCGGCCAGCAGCGCGAGGACTCCGCGGCAAAGTCGGAGGGAGGTAAGGTTTTGCATGGGCCGCATCATGCCTCACGCGGTTCGCGTTGTTAAGACTGTTATGGATTTCAACCCAGCCCGCAGGCAGGACCAGATCGGGTTGAAGCCGACGCGGCGAATAGCTGTTGTTCCCCGCTCACGGCTTTGCGGAAACCGTTCGGACGAAACCGACCAGCAGGGCATGGGCAGGTTCGGCCATTTGCCCGTGATCGAAGCCTTCGAGTTCGTGCAGCCTGGTGCCGGGGTGTCCAACTTCCTTCATCATGCGCCACAGGTAGGCGGATTCCTCGTAACGCCCGAGCAACTCCAGTTCCCGGTCTCCGGTGATCAAAAGCAAAGGTGGCGCGTCTTTGCGAACATGGAACAAAGGCGCAAGATCGTCCACGAGGGGTTGCTTCTCAGGAATGTTGCGTTCGGCCCGAATCGTGAAGTGCGTGATGGCGTGTCCGCTGTAAGACACCAGCCCGGCGATGAGATTGGCATCAATGCCCTCCGCGGCCAGCCACCGTTTGTCGAGACCGACCATGCTGGCAAGGTAGCCTCCCGCCGAGTGGCCGCTGACGAAGATGCGGTTGGTGTCACCTCCGTATTGGCCGATGTGCCGGAAAGTCCAGGCAACCGCCGCCGCCGCGTCTTCGATGTAAGCCGGCGACTTCACCCGGGGACTGAGGCGATAGCCGGCCGCGACCACGGCAAACCCTTTCCCTTGCAGCCCGCTTGGAATCGAGCGGCTGCCGCTGGTAAGCCCGCCGCCGTGAAACCACACCACCGTGGGGAATCCCTTGAGGTCAAGCGGTCGGTACACATCCAACCGGCAACGCTCCTTCATGTAATCAGTCAGGGCGTCCCCTTCGCGGTACGGAATGTCCTTCTCCAACCGGTATTCGGGGTTCGACGTTCCTTGGGACCAAGCCGTTTCGATGACGGCAAAGGCGAGAAACAGTCGAAGCAGGAAATGGAGTGATGAATGCATGGTGGGGCTGGGCGTGCTGGGTTGGGGAAGCGGCAACGGAAATTTCACTGCGCCGAGTTCTACTCTGCCGGATCGAAAAAGGCGAGTCTGCGGAGACAAGCTTTCGAGTGCCTGCTCGTTTGCGATGTGCTCCATCCGAACCCAGCCTCGCCGCGCGCTGGCCGCCGGCCTCGGTGGTTGGAACAAACCAAGCCATTCTCGGCAGGGTGGGATCGAGGAAAGTCAAGGCGAGTGGGGTGTCGCCGCGGAATAACCCTTGAGCCGGGCCAAGGCCGGGGCATAATCGCGTTGAGGCTGGTCGCCGGTCCGGCAGGCTGGCCGCAGTCCCACGGAAATCAAAGCAAGACCAAGTGTTGTATGAAGACAAAGAAGACTCCCGCACTCGCCAAACGCAACGCCGCCTGCACCCGCCGCCAGTTTCTGGCCCGCTCGACCGCGGCCGTGGCCGCTTTCACCATCGTCCCCCGCCACGTTTTGGGCGGTGCGAAGTTTGTGCCTCCCAGTGAGAAGGTCAACGTGGCCATCATCGGTTGCGGTGGCCAAGGCATGACCAACTTGCGGGCCCTGACCGCCCAAGCCGACGCGCAAATCATTGCCGTGGCCGATCCCGCCGAATATCAGGACCTGCGCGCGTTTTATTACCGGTATGAAGCCGGTCGCCTCTTGGTCAAGAAATCGGCGCAGGAGCATTACGCGGCCAAGACGCCCAATTTCAAGGTCAACGACTACGAGGATTTCCGGGTCATGCTGGAAAAGGAAAAAGCCATTGACGCCGTGCTCTGCGCCACACCGGATCATCTTCATGCGTATGTCTGCCTGGCCGCGATGCGGCAGGGCAAACACGTTTATTGCGAAAAGCCGCTCACCCACAATGTCGCCGAGGCGCGGTTGGTGGCCCGCGTGGCCCGCGAAACCGGAGTCGCCACCCAGTTGGGCAACCAAGGACACTCGGGCAACGACATTCGCACGACCTGCGAAATCATCTGGTCCGGGGCGATTGGTGACGTGCGCGAGGTCCACGCCTGGACCAGCGCCTCGCGTTGGAACAAGCAGCTCACCAGCGGCACGCCGCCCACGTCGGAGGTGCCCAAGGGAATGAACTGGGACTTGTGGCTCGGCCCGCGTGCCACCCGGCCTTACAGCGCCGCCTACAATCCAGTCACCTGGCGCGACTTCTGGGATTTTGGCACGGCGCCCATCGGCGACTTTTTCTGCCACAACTTCGATCCCGCACTGTGGGCGCTGGACTTACGCGAACCCCTGACGATTGAGGCGCACGCGGTCGGGGGAGTGGACCCGCAGATTGCTCCGCCCGGCGGCCTTTACACGTATCGCTTCGGCGCGCGGGGAAACATGCCGCCAGTGAAGTTCACCTGGTACGAAGGCGGGCTGATGCCGGCGCGACCGGAAGGGCTGGAGCCTGAGGACCGGTTGGGCGCCGGCGGCAACGGTATTTTGTTTGTCGGCGACAAGGGGCTGCTGACTTGCGCCGGATGGGGAGGCCGGCCCACGCTGCTGCCTGGTTCGCGCGACGAAGCCTATGAACGTCCGCCCCAAAAGCTGCCTCGGTCCAAGGGACATCATCGCGACTGGCTGGACGCCTGCAAAGGCGGTCCGCCCGCCAGCGCGAATTTCGATTACGGCGCGGTCCTCACGGAAGTGGGTTTGCTCGGTCTGGTTGCGATGCGGACGCAGAAGATCATCCAGTGGGATGCCAAGGCGATGAAAGCCACGAACGCGCCGGAGGCCGAGAAATTCCTCAAGGGCAGTTACCGCCCTGGGTGGGAACTCAGTTAACCCGCCAATCAACCTGCGATCCGGATGCCCGCCCAATCGTGACTGCTGTGAACCGGTTGGTCACGGGCGCGGCGTTGGGTTCTCGTACCAAATCACGCCCAGTCCGTCGCTCTCCTCGCAAGTGATGACATCCAGATCACCGTCGCCATCCAGATCGAGCGTCTGCATCAAGTCGAATTTCACTCCCGCCGGCCCCCCGAGCGGACGTTGCAACCACGGGCCGTGCGGTTGGCGTTCCAGCCAGATGATGCCCTCGCGCTCGCCAGTCGCCCCTTCGCAAGTGAACAACAAGTCCGGCCAGCCGTCGCGGTTGACATCGGCGATCTTGACCGCCTTTGCATTGCCAATGCCGGTGCCGTCCAAAGTCAAAACGTGTTCGCTCCAACCACCGTCCGGCTTGCGAAGGCAGACAACGATGTCGCGGGGCTTCACCGCTACCGCCACGTCCGTGAGGCCATCCCGGTTCACGTCTCCGAGGTCGGCGAACATCGCTTCGCGGCCAAGTCCGCCGATGGCGTGCTCGTGCCACGGAGCGTGATGGCGATTGTCGCCCGCGCCGGGATTCTCCAGCCAGAACACGCCGCTGCGTTCGCCTCTGCGGTCGCTGAACAGCACGTCCAGGTCGCCGTCACCATCCAGGTCTTGCGCGATGAGCGACATGATCCAGCCCGCCTTGCGCAACGAGTGGTAGGTCCACGCACCAGGATCATCCGCCCGCCCGGGCGATCGCAGCCAGCCGATGCTTGCGTTTTCACCTTTGGAAGCCAGCACCACATCAAGGCCATGCTGGCCGTCCAGGTCCAGCGCGACGGCTTGCATCCACTGCTGCGCGTTGCTCGTCGCCGGAAAGGCCGCGGTGCTCCACTGCTCAGGCATTAGGAAGTTCGGCATGTCACCACGATGGCGATGCCAGTAAACCGTTCGGGTGCTGCCCTCCGTGCAACTGACCACGTCCAATCGGCCATCGCCGTCGAGGTCGGCAAATATGGCATCTTCCGGGCTTCCAACCTCGCCAACGGTGACGCGCGGCCAGCGCTGTTGCGCCTGATGCGGGCCGGGATTGAGATAGACTCGCACTTCGCCGCCTTCTTCCCACCCGGTGACGATGTCCGGCAAGCCATCTCCGTTGAGATCACCGAGCTTCACCCCATCAGCGCCCCGGGACGAATCATCAATCACATGCCGCTTCCAGGTTGGACCTGAAGCGGCGCTGACTGACAGTGGAAGCGCTGCAACCCGATTTGCTTCCGCTCCGATTGCCGTTGAACAGAGCACCAGCCATGCTGCCAGCATCCCGCTCCCACCAAAGCCGGGGTGGTGGCTGCGTAATGACGCGCTTCGGTTCATCGTGAGCTACAGTATTCAACGGTGGCCGGTAAACTCTCCACCGGCGAAAGGGTTGGTCTCGGCGCAAGGCTGCGCGCCTGGAGTGGTTTGGCTGTGGCAACGTTCAGCGAGGAGGCCGGCGGTCCACGCGGCCTCAGCCCAAACGTGATGCTTGGAACACCTTGTCCGTCCGAATCACCAGGTCGGGCAACAACGCCGAACGAAATCTGGATCGAGGTCCGTAAGCGATCACGGACTTTCTGGACTTGGGATTCAATCGATGGACCTGAACTTCCTTGGCATCCGGGTCAATCAGCCACAGTTCCTTCACGCCGGCCTGCGCATAGACCTTGCGCTTGAGTTCGCGGTCGTAATGTTCCGTGCCCGCCGACAGAATTTCCACCACCAAGTCCGGCGCGCCCGCCGCGCCTTGCGGCGTCAGAATGCCCGCGTTGGCGTTCGAGACGAAATAAAGGTCGGGCTGATACGCGTCGTAACTGGTCAGATAGACGTCCGAAGGGGAGTGATAAACCACGCCTACCGGATGCTTGTCCAGATGGTTGCGCAGCATCACGAGCAAGTTCTGGCAGATGTCCTGGTGGTAACGGTTGGGCGAAGGTGACACGAGCAATCTTCCGTGGATGAGCTGATAATACGGCGGTCCTTCCGGCAACCTGCGGAATTCGCTGACAGTGACAAGTTGATCGGCCGCAACAGGCACAAGCAAAGCCTAACGACTCGCGTTCATCCTGTCAAAGCCAACCTCCCCGCGATCCTTCCCGCCTCGCCACTGTCAATTCGACAGGGTTGTTCGATCGGGGATGATCACTTCGGCTTCAACTGCGGGAACAGGATCACGTCGCGGATGCTTTCCTGGCCGAGGAGCATCATGCACAGGCGGTCAATCCCGATGCCGATGCCGCCCGCCGGGGGCATGCCGTGTTCGAGGGCGACCAGGAAATCTTCATCGAGCTTTTGCTGTTCCCCGCCGGCCTGATGCTCCAGCACTTCGCGCTGGGCGATGGGATCGTTCTGTTCGGTGTAGCCGGGCGCGATTTCCTGGCCGTTGATGCAGCACTCGAAGACTTCGACGGTGGAGGGATCGTCGGGCGAGAGCTTGGCCAGCGGCACGAGTTGTTTCGGCAGATGCGTGACGAAGGTGGGCTGGATGAGCGTCGGCTCCACGAGTTTCTCGAACACGGCGCCGGTGACTTCAAAATCTTCGTAGCCGGTGGCGATGTCGCCCGCGAGTTTCAGGTCCTCCATCGCCCGGCGACGGCGTTCCGCCGGAGTGACGTCGAACCAATCTTGGCCGGCGACGGCGCGGACGAGGTCCTTGTATTTGGCGCGCTTCCATTTGGTGAGATCAATGGTCTTGGCGACCTTGCCTTCGGCGTCCTTGATGTCAATGACCAGTGTGCCAAGGACCTTTTGCGCGACGTGTTTGATAAGCGACTCGACCGTCTCCATCATCGTCTCGTAATCGCCGAACGCCTGATACGCCTCGAGCATGGTGAACTCGGGATTATGCCGCCGCGAGAGGCCTTCGTTGCGGAAGTTCTTGCCAATCTCGAACAGTCGGTCAATCCCGCCCACCAGCAGCCGCTTGTGATACAACTCCAATGCGATGCGCAGGTAAAACTCGCAGCCCAGCGCGTTGTGCCAGGTCTTGAACGGTTGGGCCGCCGCGCCGCCGGGAATCGCCTGCATCACCGGCGTCTCGACTTCCACGTAGCCGCGGCCGTGAAAGAACTGGCGGATTTCATGCACGATGGCGCTGCGCTTGAGGAAAAGTTCCCTTACCTCGGGATTGCCGATGAGGTCCAGGTAGCGCTGGCGATAGCGAATCTCGGTGTCCTCCAGCCCGTGCCATTTGGCCGGCGGCGGACGCAGCGCCTTGGCGAGGATGGTGAAGGGGGCTAGTGGGATGGGCATCCCGCCTGTCTTGGGTTGGGGGGCTGGTGAAGAGCTAGTCTGGACAGGCGAGACGCCTGTCCCACTACCCAGCTTCACGGAAATCTCGCCGGTCTTGGTGATGAACAGTGTTCCGCGAACGCCGATGAAGTCTCCCAGGTCAAGATGAGTGAAGATGTTCCATTGCTCCTCGCCAAGGACATTCTTTTGCGCATAGACCTGCATCCGCCCGCTCTGGTCGCGAATGTCAATGAACTGGCTCTTGCCCATCTCGCGATGCGCGGTGATGCGCCCGGCGAGAGCGACTTCCCGGCCCTCGAGGTAGTTGGCCCGCGCCTGCTGGCAGGTTTCCGTGGGGGTGAATTTGTTCCGGAACGGATCAATGCCCTTCGAGCGCAGGGCCGCGAGCTTGGCTTTGCGTTGTTCGATCAGTGAATTGGTATCGTCCATGGACATGCGGCGGGAGATGAAACACGAATCCGCCCGGAAATCCAAGCAAACAAACCACCGGACAAAAAGCCGCCGGGCCTCGCGGTGAGCGCGGCTCGGCGGGATGGGTTGGGTATGGGTGCTTAAGTTACTGGACGCGGACCCGGAAGTATCGCCGAGGAGCGTCGGCGGGGTTCACCGTGTACGGGCTGGTCGCTCCGGTGACGGTCGAATACGCGCCGCCCACTTCGGTGGCGGACTCGAGCGTGCCCGCGCTCCATTCGATGACCACCTGGCCGCCGGCGTTAAGGCTGGCCTTGACCGTCACGTCCACTGGAGGCGTGGGGATGGTGCCCTGCTGGAACGAGGCCGGACCGCCGTTGTCCGTGTCGTTGACCAGCACGCGCGTGCCGTCGGGCTTGACGATGAACCATTCCAAGTTGGCGTTGCCGCCGCCTTCGACATAGAGCGTTCGGAAGGCATAAACCCCGGCTTCCTGGGCCGCGAACTGGAAGATGGAGTCGGTGGAGGACCGCCCGCCATCGAACTGATCCAAGATGAGCGGTGTGTGGTTCAAGAAGCCGGCCAACGTGCGGAAGCCGTCATCGCTGTTCACGCCCATGGTAATGAGGCCGCTGGGCAGGGTGATGAACGTGGTGATCTCGACAGCGATGCCATCGGTGCTGAAGTTCAGTCCGGGGATGCCCGGCATCTGTTCGTCCGGGATGAAGCTGCCGAAGTTGCCAAAGGTATCCTGGCCCACATTGATCACGGTAGGAATGTTGAAGGTCATCATCCCGTTGCCGGGAGTGGCCGGGGTGCCCGGTGCGGAAGCCGGACCTTGGGAATTGGGGTCGGCAAGGTTCGGCAACCCCAGCGCGCCCGAAAGCGCATTGAGCACCTTTTGCATATTCGCATCCTGATTGGCCTCATTTTGATGCACCCGCCATACGAAGCCACGCGTGGTCGCATCCGTGACCTTCATGTTGGGCGTGAGCACCGGGTAGTTCGCGGTGGTGAACGACCAGTTGTTGGTTCGATCTGCTCCGTCATTGTAGATGAGGCTGAGGGTGACGGTGGTGGCTGGCGACCAGATCGCGGGAGGCGTGTATTTGACGGAAGTGACACTTCCCGCTTTGGTGACCGTGGCAGCGACTTCGTTTCCGCCGACCAGCAGCTTGACCGAGGCCGCGCTGATTGGAGTGCTCCCGTCGTATAGGGTCGCCTCAATTGGCGCGTCGGCTCTCACCGCCACCGCCCCGGGCAGAGGCGAAACCGAGGTTAGCGAGTCCGTTGTGGCCGTGGCGGGCACCAAGATCAAATAATTGAGTGTCAGGTCGCCATTGGCGGCCGGGGCGGTCAACCGCAGGGTGGTGACCGCTCCCGCTGGAATGGAGATGGGTCGGCCTTGAATGTCCTTGAGCTGGAAGTAATCGAACAGATTCAGCGTGCCGGTGCGAGGGATATCCAACGTCCCCACGAACTGTAGGGTTTGGTTGGGCTGGGTGCGATCTCCAGTCACCCGGTCCACGCGGAGTGGTTGAGCTGCAGTCGTTGCGGCGCGCACCCACAACTGATAGGCCGGGCTGGAGAGCGTGCGCGTATAGTTCAGCCATTCACCGGCAATGATGCCGCCAATCTGATAGTCCGTAGCGCCAACGCTGGTAAACTTGGAGCGCGCGACGTCGGCGGTGGTCGCCGTGTCCACCTCGTCAAAGCGGTAGGTGCCGAAGCTGTTCAAGGTGCTGTCATGGAAATCAATGCCCTGGAGGCCTCCGGTGCCGGCGTAGAGGCCGGGCGGCGGGTTGTCGAAGAATTCGCCGCCGCCGTAATTGTAATCCTCGGCCTCGACCACCACCGTCGTGGCCTCGACAAACGTATCGAAGGAAACGTCATTGGTGGTGCTGAGTCCCCCCGAGTCCGTGACGATGTAGATGGCGGAGTAAACCGAGTTGGGCTGTAAGCCGTTGAAGGTCGCGGTCCGGCTCTGCGAGTTGTTGTTGCCCGTAAGCAACAACTGGCTGCTCACATCCTGGCCATTCAATATCACTTTGAACCCCGAGGCGGGCAGCGTGTTGGTGGGCATCAGGGCCGAGGCCGAGAAGCTCAGGCCGCTGGCGGCCGGGTGGAAGGCCGCGCGGTTCGCCGGCACGAAGCCGAAGATTGACGGTGGAAGCAGGGCGCCGGGCGGAAAGACCGCCTCGTCCTTGTAGCCAAACCAATCCACGTCGAGCGCGAAGTTTTGCGGTGTGGCGGAGCCGCCCATGGCGAGGAAGGAATCGGGCAGGTCGGAGCCCGTCCCGCCGGTGATCTTGAATACATACGGCACCACGTTGCCATCCAGGAAAATGAACGCCTCATGCGTGCCGATGTCCGCCGGATCGTCACGAAGCACGATGTACAGCTCATGCCACTCCGTCGGATCGAAGGGGACCAGGTTGGTCCGGCTGCCTTGACCGAAGTTGACGCTGGCACTGGGTTGATTGCCGTTGAACTCGTTGAAGGTCAGACCGGCGAAACCGGCCTGGCCGGTCGCGGGATTGCCGCCGGTGGTGTCGTTGGTCTGGGTGAGCGAGAACGCGATGGCGGCTGCGGGCACATCGAGACCATTGCCGCCTTCGCGGACCACAAAATTGCCCTTGCCGCCGTCACTGGTCACGTAACCGTCGCCGCTGTCTGGATAAGGCTGCACCCCACTGGCCTGCTGGCCATCGCGATGTAGGGGATCCAGCGGCGGCCCGGCCTTGGCCAGCGTAGGGATGCGCGCCCGGAAAGTGAGCGTAACGCCGTCCCGCATGATGGTTTGGGCTTTGATCGGATCAATGTCCGACCCGATGTTGTGGCCAAAATAGATCTTGCGGTTCGAGGGATCGGGATAGCCGTAATCCCGCGGATCGCCAGTCACTTGGATGCGAAGATAATCGGCCCCGCCCTGCGTGCCGAGAATGGTGCCGCCGGGACCATTGCCGATGCCAAAGCCGCCAGTGGAGAATTCGCCGCCGATGGTCGAGCCATCCCATTCATCGGAGCCGTTGTCGTGCGTCCAGGTGCCGTCCAGCGAGGTCCAGCCCGTGCCCGGGTCACCGACAATCAACTGGTTGCCGTTGTAGATGTACGTCCATCCTCCGGGTGGCGGAGGGAACGCGGGTTGCGCGAGGGAAGTCAAGCTTCCCAGCAAGAGGCAGGCTGACGCGGCCGCCAGATACGGGTTGAGTTTCATGGTTTGGGTTGGGTTGCTGTTTTGGGTTTGGTATTCGCCAATTAAGGTTTGGATAGAAAACCACTCACAATGAAGCACGCGACTTGGATCGCTGGGCGTTTACGTAGTCCCTGGAGATTTGATCCCGCACGGGGAGTGCGGAGCCGACCCAATGATCCAAGGCGACTCTCATAGTGATTTGTTGAAACGCTTTTAGGACTGTCTGAAAAAACATTCAAGCAAAATCTTGCGCACTACCTTGCGCTGGCACGAACTCCGGCAGAGCCGCGCCAGCGTCGAAAGGAAGCCGTTGATTTGGGCCGAGGTCCAACATCCGAACAACCGAAATCCGAAAGAAGCCCGCAATTCGAACGGCGAGGGCAGGCTTGGACCAGCAAGCCAGTCGGGCTTCGCATTTCGCGATTCCTTCGGCCCTCGGACTTCGGATCTCGAATTCTCACCAAGCGGTTTGTGTTTCTGGCTGACTGCGACCGGCCCTTCGGTAGTCGGTCTTAGGCTTCCGTTTCCTTGACTCCAGCGTGCTGCTTTCTATCCTGCACCCGCCATCGGGGCATTGAAATTCTCGAAACTGAAATTGAATTATGACCAAGATCCATGACATCCAGGCGCGCGAAATTCTCGACTCGCGCGGCAATCCCACCGTCGAGGTGGACGTGACTTTGAACTCCGGCACCACCGGCCGCGCCGCCGTGCCGTCCGGGGCCAGCACCGGCGAACACGAAGCGGTTGAACTCCGCGATGGCGACAAGAAGCGCTTCCTCGGCAAAGGCGTGCAGAAGGCGGTGGCCAACGTGAACACCAAAATCGCCAAGGCCCTGCGCGGCGTGGATGCGCTGGATCAACTCACCGTGGACGCCACCATGCTCAAGCTCGACGGCACGGAAACCAAGGCCAAGCTCGGCGCGAACGCCATCCTCGCCGTGTCGCTCGCGAATGCGAAGGCCGCCGCAAAGTGCCTCGGCCAGCCGCTCTTCAAATACATCGGCGGGCCGAACGCCAAGGTGCTGCCCGTCCCGATGGCCAACGTCATCAACGGCGGCGCGCACTCGGATGCTCCGATTGATTTCCAGGAATTCATGATCCAGCCGCACGGCCTGCCTACCTTCAGCGAGGGCCTGCGCGCCATCACTGAGACCTTCCATGCCCTCAAGAGCGTGCTCAAGCAGAAGGGTCTGAGCACCGCCGTGGGCGACGAGGGCGGCTTCGCCCCGAAACTCAAGAGCGCGGAGGAAGCGCTCGACTGCATCATGCTCGCCATCAAGAACGCGGGCTACAAACCCGGCAAGGACATTTACATCGCCCTCGACCCGGCCGCTTCCGAGTTCTATTCCGGAAACAGCACCTACACCTTGAAGAAGAGCACCGGTGAAAAACTCACCGGCGATGAACTGGTCAGCTTGTGGGCCAGGCTCGTAGCCAAGTATCCCATCGTCAGCATCGAGGACGGCTGCGGCGAAAGCGACTGGGCCACCTGGAAGAAACTCACCGACAGGCTCGGAGACAAAGTGCAACTCGTCGGCGACGATCTGTTCGTGACCAACGTGAAGTTCCTCCAGCAGGGCATTGATACCGGCACAGCCAACTCGATTCTCGTGAAGGTGAACCAGATTGGTTCGCTCACCGAGACGCTGGATGCCGTCGAACTCGCGCAGACCAACGGCTACACCGCCGTCCTCAGCCATCGCTCCGGCGAAACCGAGGACGCGACCATCGCCGACATCGCCGTGGCGACCAACTGCGGTCAGATCAAGACCGGTTCGCTGAGTCGCTCGGATCGCCTCGCGAAGTACAATCAACTCCTCCGTATCGAACAAATCCTCGGCAAGAACGCCGTTTACGCGGGCCGCAACGCGCTCCCGAAGGCGCGGCGGTAAGACTGCGTAGCGGCGACTCGGAAGAGCGCCGCGATCGTGCAACTGGCGGCGGTCTGCTGACCGCCGCCACCGGACTCCCCGGGAAGCCGGAGGACCGGCTTCCGGGTTGGTTGCGTTTAAGTTGGGTCAGGGAGTTCATCTGGTTTGGCTAAATCGGAATCACTATGACTGGGTTTGACTGGGTTTGACCCGGGCGAGCGGGTGTCTTTGTCCGGTGCCGGTTCTGGCGGCAGGCCAAAAATCTCGCGCAATCGCCGCCGCCGCTCTTGCGGGCTGACCCACGTCTGGCAGATCCAGTCCCGCACCTGGGTGGTCTCCGCCCAGCGCTCGAATTGCGCCACCGTTTCCTCCTCGGTCTTTCTCCGCTCCCGCTCCAGCCGCTCGCGCTCCATCTGCAGCCGCGCGCCGCCGTGATCGCCCCGGCGCAACTCCACGATGTCCTGGCACAGCCCGCGCAACGCGCGCAACTGGCGGCGAAGCGTCTCGCTCAATTCCCCGTCCCAGCCTGCGAGTGCGGAGGCGTCGTGGGCGGCCAGCACCGTGGCCAGATGGTCCGTCAATTTCCCCTTCGTGGCCGCGGACAGTTGCGCGGCATCGGCGGTCAGCTCGCGGGCCTGGGCCAGGGTTTCCTGCCGCGCCTGCCACTCCACAGAACCGCCGGCCCGCCATTCGCAGAGGTTCTGTTTGCTGATCACGCAGCCGCCAAAGTCCCGCGCCACCACCGCCGCCATTGGCGGAAGATCCTCATGCGGTCCTCCGGCCGCTTCTTGCTGAAGACCATGCGCGGGGCCACCTCCAGTCCGATGGGATGTTTGATCTTTCCTGGCCGGCCCATTTTTCAATTCAGAGTTCGGCACGGTGGATACAATCCTCCGTCAGCAACTTCCTCGCGTCGGGGTAATTCTTCGGCACCTCGGGGCGGTGTCGGGTAAGCGGTTTTCAATCTTCGCGGCGACGGCTTGGTTTGAGTGCCAGAAGATGAGCGAGCAAATGCTTTTTGGCGCTGAAACCGTAGGCGGCTCGCCCCGTGGAGTAGTCCGCCCGGCCAACCGAGTTCCCACTGCCGGTGCCACTCCACGGGGCGAGCACGGCGAGTTCAGGCTGCGATAACTTCCACGCGCGGCGCAAAACCAAGCTGACGCAACAAATCCTCACAATCCTCCCAAGTCAGACCAAAGGCCCGGACGTCAGCCACGCCCAGACGACCGATGACCGAGGACAATGTCCCGGCATCGTGTTCAGCAAGCTCCCCGTCCATGATCGCCCGCTCCGACCAATCCACCAACTGGGCCAACGATATCTCGTGATGGAGATATGCGGCGATCTTGTCCGCGACAGTCTGCTTTGTGATCGTCATGCCGGCATCCTACACTTTCTGATGACCTTTATCCACCGGGTATTATTCGTGCGTTTCCACCAGCTTGCCGGTGTCATCGTATATCTCCTGCCAAAATCGCACCGTGGTTTCGTTCACGTCCACCTCCTTGAGGTAACGCGCACTCCAACCGAGCTTGCCTTGCACATCGAGCCGGTAACGTCGCCCGCCACCTGCCAACTCGTCCCAAGCGCCGAATTTGTTTTCGTTTTGTCTGCGAGTGCTCACGCATTGCCTTTCGCTGGCCTGATGTAATCCTCTGTCACCAGTTTCTTTGGGTCGGGATAATTCTTCGGAACGCCGGGCGCGGTGACGCAGGGTGCGCGCGGGGCAGCCTGATTGCCCCAACGGGGCAATGTCATCCAGCCCAGGGCGGGAGGTCCGAGCCGGACTGGCCAGGAACGACTACCCTGGGAACACGAATCAAAATCAGCACCAACCCCAACGGGGTTGCATCGTTCCATGGCGAAGGTGATGCAACCCCGTTGGGGTTGTGGAAGAATAAAACACCTGACCCAGGGTAGTTCGTGCCTCGCAACCTTGGGCTGAAGGCTGGAATCCCGTTGGGATTCAGGAGCGCGGCCTTCAGGCCGCTTAGACGGGCGAAAACAAGAGCGCGACAAAATAATCCGACACCTCCCGACGTGCGGACGGTGAAGCGGCGTGAACACCGCGCTCCGGGTGCGTTTCATGCGCTAGCCTCCACTGGACGGATACAATCCTCCGTCACCAGTTTCTTCGCGTCGGGATAATTCTTCGGCACGCCGGGGGCGGTGACCGGCTAGCCTTGCGCGATCTTTGCTGCGACTTGCTGGTTTGGGGCGAGGAGTTGGACGAGCAAGTCCTTTTTGACGCTGAAGCCGTAGGCGGCGAGGACGGCGGCGTCCAGCGCGGCGTGGGCGTCTTTCAACGGATTTGCGCCGGGCACTTGAGCCGTTTGGGAAACGGCGAAAGGAGTTTTGCGAAGGCGAAAAGCCCGAGAGGGCCGGGCGAGCGGGCGCGAGTGAGTCCATTCGAGGGTGCCATAGAGGGCGCGCAGGCCACCTTTCAAATTCCGCAACGCCTCGGCGCGCTCAGCACGCCCCTCCCGCGCGGCGGCGGCCACGGCGGCAATCTTCGCGATGGCGTCGCGGGACAACGCGGCGGTTTGCGGCGCAGCCCCGTCAGGGGCGGCATCTTTGTAGTTTGCGGTCGTGGATTTGGATTTAGCTCCGTCAGGAGCGGCATATTCCGAGGACGTCGCTCCTACGGAGCCTCGACGTTTTTGGGCGGCGGATTCTACAACGATGTCGCGCCTAGCGGCGCTGGGCTTTGGTTTACACGCCTTCTTCATGTCACACCCAGAATCCAACCCTCAACTTGTGCCAGTGTCCGCTCCTGCGGTTCAAGCGACGGGTTTAAATATCTCGCCAGCGATCCATCCGTATCCGCGCGCCGCAACCATGCCGCCACTGCGTACGCCGCCTGCTGATCTCCATTGCGATCTTCTGCGGGAAACCGTCGCATCCAAAGCGACGGATAAACCTCCGCCACCACCGAACGCCCCGTTGGAATTTCCCATCCATCGAACGGCCAAAAATGCACCTGCTTGCCGCATTGCTCGCGGATGAACCGCAGCCACGGCAAACCGGCATGTGTGGAGGTTGCCACCTGTCCTTGCACATCAAACCGAAACACCGACTTGGCCGTGGCGGTCCATTGCTCCGTCAATCGTAGCCACGCCGGATCACCTTGCCTTTTCGCCGCCTGGCCGCAACTGCCATCCCGCGCAAAACATACGTAGGTATTTGCTCCGTCCGTCGGCCAGTGGTTTTGGAAATCATCCAGAAACTTGGGCCAGTCGGGCGGCAGGCGGTGCTTTTCGAAATATCGGATCGGAAATGAAAACCCGTGGTCTATTCCAACCAGGGTCGGCTTCTGCCCGGACAATTCCGACACCAACCACTCGGCAACGCCTCGCCGTGTCCAGTGCTTGCGTGGACTCGTGGGTGGTGGGACTTCCTTGGGCGGCATGACCCAATCCGCCGCATACACCTGCAACGCCTTCAAACTAGAAGTAGGCGTTTCCGCTCCGGAGTAATCAATGCCGATGTATCGCTCGAATTGTGGCATGACTCAAAGCCCGGTCGGTTTGATACAATCCTCCGTCACCAGTTTCTTCGCGTCGGGATAATTCTTCGGCACGCCGGGGGCGGTGACGGGTTCGCCCTTTTCAATCTTCGCGGCGACTTGCTGGTTCAGGGCGAGGAGTTGGGCGAGCAAATCCTTTTGGGCGCTGAAGCCGTAGGCGGCGAGGACGGCGGCGTCCAGCGCGGCGTGGGCGTCCTTCAGCGGATTCGCACCGGGCAATTCGAGGGTGCGATAGAGGGCGCGCAGGCCGCCTTTCAAATTCCGCAACGCCTCGGCGCGCACGCGGCGCACCTCCCGCGCGGTGGCGGCCACGGCATCAATCTTCGCAATCGTAGCAGCGGACGTGAGTCCGCTCTGATCTTTCGGGGAAGAAGTTTGAGCCGACTCACGTCGGCTGCTACCAAGCTCAAACTGCGGCCACGGGAACGTGTCGAAGACGGTGTCGGAGGTATAGCGAAAGCGCTCAGTCAATTTGGAGCATTTGGCAACAAACCATTGCCAGTGAGCGTTCGATTGCAGGATGCCGAAGCTGTAGTCGTCATCGAAACCGAAGACCGCAAGCGAGCCGTCTGGATGCACGTCGCGTGAAACAAACTCAAACGTCGGTCGCTTGGTAACACGCGGACAGACGATGTAGCGATGGCTCGCATTGACCACTGCCATCGTGCCGGGCATCCAATCACGGAACTGCCACCAGCGTTCGGCCATCCGAGTCCAACGAGTAGTTTCCTTGCCCGTCGCAGCCTTCTCTGCCTCAGCCTTGGCCAGCACATCCGACATCACTTTCTCCTTCAGAATCTCGAAAGCGGCTGAATATCTCATTGCCTCCAGCATATCTCGCTGCCCGAAGTCGATGATCCAAATACCCGGCGCGCCACCCGTGACCAAGTCCATCCCGACCAGATAGGGGAAAATCACTTCTCGATGATCTGGATGATCCTTCAGCAGCTTTGCGGCGTCGCTTGGCTCAAGTTTGAATCCGTCGTGAACGGGATTCTGTCCTTGGAAGACCCGCTTCGGCTCTGCATTGATGCCAAGCACGTTTGCCGTCCCGACATCGGTTTCATCCGACAACGCCGAGTTAATGACTTCACAGTTGCGGAAGTTGAGTTCGTATTCCTTGGTCGCTGAACCGCTTCCGCGTTTGCGGAGCTTCTTTGCTCCCGCATCCGGCTGGACTTTGAACCAGAGCTTGCGCGTCTTGGGAAGGAGCGCGGCGTCCTCCGTTTTCATCCAGTTGGCGATGGAAACGCTGACGTTGGCTTCGCCCGACCACGGCTGGTTTTCCACGGCTTCTACAATTGCGCCGGTCTTTGCGACGTAATCGAGTCCACCTTCACGCGATTCGTTATTGCGGATGTTCTGCGTGCCGACAAGTCCGGCGCGGCCAGCAACGGGATCAGCAGCGGTGCAAGCGGGCAAATGGTCAGCGGCTTTGCGAAACCAATACACACAGAAGTCTGCCATCTTCGGGACATCCGGGAATACGGCGTGAACTTTGCGCACGTATTCATAACCGTGTTCCTTCGCGAAGTAGCGTGAGCCGAGGAACGGCGGATTGCCGATGATGACATCGGCTTTGGGCCATTGCGCGGGCAGACCTTCGGGCGTGAGCAGCGCGTCAGCGGCGATGAAGTTGTTATCGAGATTGTCGAGCGGGAGCGGTGGTTCGCTGATGTGCAGTTCGTCAATCGCCAGCTTGCGCGCAATCATCATCGTCACTTTCGCGATCTCGATGGCGAAGGGCAGGATGTCGAGGCCGTAGAAATTTTGCGCGCTCAGGTAGCTGAAGCGCATCTGGCCCTCGCCTTCGCTGGCGTGCCTGGGGAATTCCGTGTCAATGCGTTCGTAGATGCGTGCCTCCAGCCGTTTCAATTCGCGGTAGGCGATGTAGAGGAAGTTGCCCGAGCCGCACGCGGGATCGAGCACGCGAAAGGTGTGCATCCGGTCGCGCAGTTCGCGGAGGCGCTTGAAGGTTTTGGCGCTCTCAATCTGCTCCTGCCACGGGTCGGTGATCGTCGGCTTGACGATCTTCATGATGTCGGACGGGTGCGTGAAGTGCGCGCCGTAGGCGTGGCGTTCCTCGTCGTCCATCGAGTGCTGGAAAAGTGTGCCGAAGATTTCCGGTTGGACCTTGGACCAGTTTTGTTCGGCGGCTTTTTTCAGCAAAGCCAGTTCGAGGTCGTTGATTTCAATGCGGGCGGGTTGGGCGAACAACCCGCCGTTGAAGTAGGGAACGCCTTTGAACCGCCCGCCGGTCTTGGGCGCTTTGCTGTTCATCGCTTCGAACAGGCCGCCGATGATGTCGAATCCGTCGGCGGGGGTTTTACATTCGTTCAGCAGGTTCGTGACGAAGTATTTGGGCAGCAGATCAATGTCCTCGGCAAAGAGCGCCACGAGCATTTGCAGGATGAACTTCTGCGCCATCTCGCGCGATTCGCCGCGTTTGATAAGGGTGCGGAAACACTCGGCGAGTTTGTCGGCGGCCTGTGTGGTGACGGCAACGCGGTCGTTCTCAAAGTTTGGCTTGGGATTGCCGGGTGAAAGAAAGGCGAGCGGCCCCCAGCGCTCGGGCAAATCCTTCGTCGCGACGGTGTCCTTGGGCGTGTCGAGGTCGGTGTCGAAATCATAGACGCGGAACTCGTCGAAGTTGCAGAGCACGACGTAGCGCGGACGATTGGGCACGAGGCGCGTCCAGTAATCGAACGCCTGGCGGTAATGCTTCTGGAGATTCTCGCCGCGCTTCTTCATTTCGATGAGCACGACGGGTTTCCAGACGAGGTCGGCGAACGACGTGCCGCCGCCGTCTTCATCGGCTTTGCGGACGCGGAACTCGGGTTGCCCGCCAACATCGAGGGAGCCGGGCTGGCCGAACGCTTGAAAGAGCCGATCCAAGAAGATTTGCGCCTGACCTTTTTCGTCGCCGGTGACGTGCTCCGCGCACCAGGCGGTGAATTCGGCGAGTTTTTCCCGATTTGGCATGGCGGTTTTTTATCGGAACAGCGGGCGGGCGGCAATGCGGAAGGAAATGAGTGTGAGAGACGGCGGAGGGCCGGCGACACCCGTCCAGACCCGTGCGCATCTGCGGTTGGACGCCTGCTCCAGCGCGAAGCGCCGTCGCGGCGTCAATCTGCGCAATCACATTCTGGGGAGCGCGGGCGTCTCGCCTGCGGTTTTCGGCGTCGCGCCGAAAACCTCGTTCCTCTGATTTTTTCGGGGAAGAATTTTGTGAGGACGAAGAATCCGGCGTGACGCCGGATTCGGCACCCGGGACGGTTGCGTTCCCCAGCTCAAACTGCGGCCACCGGAAGGTATCGAAGACGGTGGAAGTGGTGGAATGCATCGCATTTCAACGTGCCTCCCCTCCCGGGATTACGATGGGATAAGGGCCGAAAAGTCGCTCTCCGTTGAAGAGCCGGTTGCGGCGCGGGTCGTGAACCGCCATGTCTGGCAACCTGGCCGGCGCGGGGATTGCGCGTGGAGATTCAGGAGCTTGTCTTCAGCATCGCCGATGCAAATCGCAATCCCGCCTCCGACAAAGCGTGCGGGTTGCCTGTTGGCACTGCCCGGAAGCAAGGCAGCGCACCGCGCTCCGTCCAGCCGCTTCAGCTTCCGCAAGTTCAAGGGCCAATCGCTTTGCGCAAGTCCGCCCGCACGTTGAAGCGACCTGAAGGCCATGCCGCGGGGACAAAATGCCAACCTGATCGCCGACCCTTAAACCGGAGCGGCGAATTGTCTGCTGATGACCTCGGCCCAGGGTGGGTCAGAACTTATAGGCGACGCCCGCGACGAGTTTGACGTCGTTGCGCTTGCGGCCGGGTGCCGGCTCGTTGTCGTAGGTGTCTTGGACAAAAGTCCGCAAACTCCACCTGGTATTGATGGAGACATCCACGCCGAGTTCGGCGTTGATGACATAGTTGTTCCAGTCACCCACTTCGGGCAGAATCTCCACCGATTGCCAGAGCTTGGCGGTCTTGCTCAGTTGATGTTCGAAGCGCTCCCCCGCGCGGAGCGTCATGTAAGTGCTGGTTTCCCCGCCCTGCTTTTCAAAGACGACGCCCGGGCCGAATTCGCCCCGCAGAAATGTCTTCTCGTTCTTGATGAAGTAGTAACCGAGGCCGGCGCTTACGGTGACGCGATACTCCACGTCCGCCACCGCGTCATGCACGGCGTCCGCGCGGAACAAGCCATAGAATCGTTCAGTGAACAGGCGATTGTACTGCCCAAAGCCGCGCAGGACCTCCACGTTTTTGTCACCATCTTGCTCGCCGTAAGTGCCGTCCACGCCAAAGCCCAACTCGTTCTGGTCCCATTTCTTCTCGGTGTTGAAGTTGGCGTTCAACAGCAGGGTATCACTGTTGCCACTGGTGAGGGTGATGCCGGCGGCCGCGCTGCTTTTCCACTTGGGCGGCGGCGGTGGCGTGACGGCGGCGGCCTCTCCGGCTTGAACCGGGCACGCGCCTCCCAGCGCGCCGAGCAGCAGAAGCGAGGCAGGAACGATGATCCGATGAGTTGAAGTGCGCATACGTCAGGGCTGTTGGTTTGCCATTGGTTGTTTGAGTTTATCCCGGTGAAGCTCGCGCGCCATGCTCCGAAGCTGTTTCTCCGTGAGCGGCTGCGAACTCACGGGCCGAAAACTAGCAAACCGACGGATGAACGCGAAACTTTTTTTCGTCCGGGTATTGGACCCGCGGACAAGAGGACGCTTGTAAACAACGTGAGCGACCACTCCAAGAGACATGGCCCGCGTCGCTTTTTCTATTTGCTTTTGCGACGCGGTTCGGTTGACTTCCGCGCATGAAATCATCCCGCAGCTTTGCGATCACACTATTCTTGCTGGCCATGGTGGCCTTGGGTCTCAGGCCCGCCCTTGCGCAGTCGCCCGGGGCGGAGCTGACCGCTGCGGCGGGCAATTTCCTGGCGGCGCTGACTCCGGAGCAGAAGGCCAAAACCGTTTTCGATTTGAAGAGCGAGGAGCGGGTGAACTGGCACTTTGTGCCCAAGGAACGCAAGGGGCTGCCGTTCAAGGAAATGTCCCCGGCGCAAAGGCACCTGGCCCATGCCCTCCTGGGCAGCGTTCTGAGTCAGCGCGGCGTTTTCAAGGTCGCCACGCTGATGAGCCTGGAACAGGTCCTTCATGAACTTGAAAACAACGCCCCGCACCGCGACGCCGACCTGTATTACCTCAGCGTGTTCGGTACTCCCGGCAAGGACGTATGGGGCTGGCGGATCGAAGGGCATCATCTTTCCATGAACTTCGTGGTGCGCGGCGACACGGTGCTGGCTTCCACGCCCTCCTTCCTCGGGGTGAATCCGGCGGAGGTCCGCCGTGGGCCGCGCCAAGGACTCCGCCTGCTGTCGGTGGAGGAGGATCTCGGACGGCAACTGGCGAAGTCGCTGGATGCGGACCAGCGCAAGCTGGGCTTCATCGCCACCGAGGCTCCGCGCGACATCATCACCGGCGCCGAGCGCAAGGTGAAGCCGCTCGTGCCGGCCGGCCTGCCGGCGACGCAGTTGAATCCCGAGCAACGCGAGTTGCTCAAGCGCCTTATCCAGGAATATGTCCACCGTCATCGCGCCGAAGTGGCCGAGGCGGATCGCCGCAGGATTGAAGCCGCCGGCTGGCAGAACATTTCCTTTGCCTGGGCGGGCAGTTTGGAGCCGGGACAAGGACACTACTATCGCATCCAGGGACCGACATTTCTTCTCGAGTACGACAACACGCAGAACAATGCCAACCACATTCACACGGTCTGGCGCGATTTTGAAAACGACTTTGGCGAGGACGCGCTGCGCAAACATTATGAGCAGGCCGCCCATCCCAGGTGATCGTTGCCGGCTGCGCGTTCTGATCTCCCCGTGGAGTCAAGCCGCCTTCCAAGTCGCCTGTGCAATCAAGTCGCGGGGGGTTGGAGAATAATCACCCGCGCTTGCGGGATATGTTGGTGGATGATGTGCCGCGTCAGGTTCACCCAATTTCGGCAGCGATCCAGCACCACGCCATCCGAGGTGGCGATGACCTGATCGCTTTCCCAAAGCGCGCGGTCGGGATTGAAGACGAGGTCCACCGTCGTGTTCCAACCCGCGGCGGCCGCGGTTTCCAGGATGAGTGACCTCAGCCGCCCGCTGTTCGACACGGGTTGGTCGAGCCACCACCGGCAACACGTCACGCCCCAATCGGTCGTGGTCTGGCCGATCAGCCGCAGCACGGGAACGGTTTCTTCCACCTTGCGATAGCGGCGATGAATCCCGGCGATGTCCCGGCAGCAACCGTCGCGTCCCAGCAGGACCATGCCACCGGCCAACGCGCTCTCCAGCACGGTCAATACATTGTAGCCGTCGAGCCAGATTTCCCGGTCATGAAGCGCTGCGGGGGGCAGTTCCCGTTGCTGACGGAGTTGAACAGCCGCCGCCGTGCAGGCGCAACGGCTGACGGCCATGCGCTGGCGGCTGGTCAGATTGTAGCGGTTGCCGACCAGTTCAGTCGCCGAGTGCGAGGCGTAACCGTGATCGAGCAGCCAGCACAGGTCGTGGGTTGCGGCGCGCAGGGCCGGCAATTGCCGCGGGCCAAACAGGCGCTGGTCCTTGGAGGCGGGGCCGCGATGGGATGGATGGCGCGTCACGCGGTTTCGTCGGCGTTGCTCCGGACGTAATGCACTCCCGGCCCGGTCAGCCACTGCCGGGTTTCGTCCTTCGTCAAATCGTCGCGAATCACCACGGTCAACGGCTCGCCGAAAAACAACCGCCGATTGCAGTTGCCGAGATGTTGATTGATTCGACCGTATAACTGACCCGGCGCGCGATCCACGGCCACCGTGAGCCGCCGGTCCTGGACCGCGATGAACCGCACTTCAGGCAGTCGGGAAACCTTGCGCACAAAGCCTTCGATCAACCGGCGCGGCTGATGGCGGATGTGGCGATAAAGCAACAAGCCGAAGATGCCCAGCGGGATCAGCGAGCCAAGCCCCACGTTGGTGGTGAACAGATACAAGGCAACCGCCAGTGCCAGGGCGCTGCCGGCCAGCCAGGCGTACCCCGAGGGCGTGAGGTCGCCCAATCGCTCTCGCAACCGGCCAACCGCTCCTTGAATCTGGTCCTTGAAAGACAGTGGCAGGGCCTGGCCGGATTCCATCTTGCGCCGCAGGGCTCGCAACTCCTCGATCAGGGTGCGGGCATCGGGATAACGGTTGGCGGGTGATTTCTCAAGACACCGGGCCACGATCCGTTGGAAGTCTCCCGGCAGGTCCGAGCGGAGCGTGTGCATGGGTTGCGGCCGGCTGAACGCGATGGCGTGCATCATCTCGGTGGGCGTCTTTCGTTGAAACGGAACCTCGCCGGTGGCCATTTCAAACAGCATCACCCCCAGCGAAAAAAGGTCGCTGCGCGCGTCAATGCTCTCCCCTTTGATCTGCTCGGGGCTCATGTAAGCGGGCGTGCCCTTGATGATGCCGACCTGTGTTTGGGAGAGCGTGGAGACATTTGGGAATCCGCTGGCGGTAGTGCTGCTGCCGGCCTCGGGGGCCAGCAGCTTGGCCAGGCCGAAGTCGAGAATCTTGACGTGGCCATCGCGCGTCTGGATCACATTGCCCGGTTTGATGTCGCGATGAACGATGCCCGATTCATGCGCCTTGGCCAGTCCGGTGCATACCTGGATCGCGATGTCCACCGCGCCCAATAGATCGAGTTGGCGGCTGTGGATGAGGTCGTGAATCGTCTTACCCTCCACGAATTCCATCGCGATGAAAATGGTCCGATCCTGCTCGTCCACGTCGTACACCTGGGCGATGGCCGGATGAGTGATGCGAGCGGCCGTGCGGGCTTCCAGGAGAAACCGTTTGCGCCGCTCCGCATCGCCGGTGAGTTCCGGAGGCAGGACCTTGATGGCCACGGGCCGCTGAAGTTTGAGATCCTGGGCGCGGTACACCACCCCCATGCCGCCCTGACCGATCAACCCTTCGATCCGGTAATGTTTCAGCGTCTGCCCCTCCCAAGGAGTTAGCACCAGCGTCTTAGTGGGCGAGTCCATTGCCGTGTGGCCCGGCGGGCCGATGTCCAGCTTTTACCCAAGTCCCGCCCCCGGCGCAAGCGAAGCGGCGGACCCAACCCACCCGGGGCGCATCGCGCTCCGTTGTAACTTGGCCTGCCTGCGCGCGGCAGCCCTGGACGATGGAGTGGCGGGTTCACCGGCCGCCCGGCCCAGTTGGCGGCCGGCAAGCCGCCTCTCCGGCAGACGAGCGTGCTTGCAAGAAGAAGACTTAGAGGCGCCCCCCAACCGTGGCCGCATCATTTGTTTTGCGAATGGCGCAGCTTGGAGTTCATGCTCGGGCATGTTCACGACCTCGTTCCAAAGGACAGTCGGCCTGCTGGCGTCGTGTCCGGTTGGTTTCGTGCTCCTGGGCGCGGACGTTGAGTTGCCCAGTGCCAAGCCCGTGCCACGGGCTCAGGCCATCCCGCTGCCGCATCATCAGATTTCCCTCCAGCGCGATGGCATCGAACTGACCCGGCTGCACTTTGATCCGGCCGACTTGCGCCCGTTCGTATTCCCGGTGCTCGGTCCGGCGGGACAATCGCTCACGCGGATGGGCCATCCGCACGATCCCGTGACCCACAGTCATCACAACTCCGTCTGGATTTCGCACCACGACGCCAACGGACTCAGTTTTTGGGATGATCGCGGCCAAGGTCGCATCGTTCACTTGCGGGTCGAGCAACTGGAAGATGGCGCGGAGGAAGCGGGTGCGCTCACCGTCAACGAGTGGCGAAACGCCGAGGGCGCGGTGCTCCTGACGGAACGCCGCCGCACCGCCATCCGGCTGCTATCCGAGGGCGAATGGTGGTTGTTGTTGGACTTGGAACTCAGCGCGGCCGGGAGCAACTCGGTCACCCTGGGCAAGACACCGTTTGGTCTTATTGGCGTCCGCGTGGCCAAGACGATGGGAGTGCATGACGGTGGCGGGATGAGCCGCAACTCGGCCGGCGGCGTCAACGAGCCCGGCACCCATTGGAAACCCGCGCGGTGGTTGGATTATTCAGGCCCGGTGGCGACGGGCGTGAATGAGGGTTTGACCCTCATGGACCATCCGGCGAATCCGAACCACCCGACCGTGTTTCACGTGCGCGACGATGGTTGGATGGGCGCTTCGCTCACCTTTGACGGGCCGCGCGAAATCAAGGCCGGGCCACCTTTGCGCCTGCGCTACGGCCTTTGGGTACATCGCGGCGTGCCGTCCGTGGAAAGCATCGAATCCAAATGGCGAAGCTTTGCGGACTCGAAACTCCACAGCCTCGAAACCAAGCGACGTTGACGCCGCGAACGATTACTTCGAAGCCGATTTCGGCAGGGGCCGCACGCTCACTTCCTTGTACCAGACCACGTCGCCGGGGTCATGAGTTTGCAGACCGAGATAACCGGCCACGGGCCGCTTCGGCTCCCGCTTCGGTTCGTGCCACTGCTTGCGCGGCGGCAGGTTGGGGCTGGTGGGATCGAAGTTCGTCATGCGTTGTCCATCGAGGTCCACGAAAATCTTTTCGCCCTCCAAGGTGATGATCAAAGTCCGCCACTCACCTGCATTCTTCCGGGAAACCGCCGTTGCCGGCGACAGAGAGTAGATTGAGCCGGTGCCGTGCGGCGTGTCGCCCAGGCCGGCAATCTGAACCTCATAACCGCGATGCACGGCGAACCACGGGCCTTCCTCCCGTTCCGCCGACGCCTGCATCTGCCGCATGGACTCGTCGGAGGGGTTGCCGGCCGCGTCGCGCACAAAGGCCGCGCCTGGACGATTGACCTGGTCCAGAATCCCGTCGGCGATGCGAACATAAACGCCCGAGTTCGACCGCGCATCCTTCGTCTTGAACACCAGGCGAATCTGGCAGTTGCCAAACCGTTCGCGCTGGTAAACCAACAACCCGAGACCACGCGGGTCGCAATCCGTTCGCAAGGCGCCGTCGTCCACGACAAACTCGCCGTAACCCAGAAACACCCAGCGGGGGTCCACTTTTCCATTGGTGATCAACGGCAACGGACGCCAGGCCGGTTCCGCCCCGGCTTCCTGGCCTTGCCGGGTCTGGCAGCCGCCGCCCAGCAACGCCGCGGCCGTCAGCAGCGACAGCCACGCGCAGGTTGAATGCTTGCCTACCAACAACGTTTTCAGTGGATCAATTCTCATGCGCTGAGGCTGGCATGAGACTCCGGAAGCGTCAAAGCTCAAAGCACGCGAAGCGGGCCGGGTTCCCTCCTCGAAGCCAGCACAGTGATGCTGAATCCCGGGGAGCACACGCCTCCGGTGTGCGCTTTGCGGCGTCACGCCCCAAAGCTCGACCCACCCTTTTGCTCACATCAAACCGTCCCGGTTAACGGCGCGCGCCTTGCGGGGCGGATGCGGAGGGCGTTGCATTCTCGATCACCAGCACCCAGTCCGCGTCGCCGGCGGCGTTGTTGCCGGGAAGGATGAGGGGGAGTTGACCGCGCGGGACAAAGGGTAAACCCAGCACGGCAATGGCCTGGCTCGTCGCCGTAAGAAACCAGCGGGTGCCCACAGCGCCGGCGAAAAGGTTCAACCCGATGGGGATGGATTCGCCGGAGTGAGGGAAGGCGGTGACGCACCGGCCAACGGGATTGGTCACCCTCGCCACGCGACGTCCAGCGTCGAGGTCGCCGGCCAGTTCGCGCCGCTGCGAGCAGAGGTTAGGAATCTTCAGGCCGATCGGAGTTTTCAGGGAGGCGGGAGGGGCGATTGGCGGCGAAGGGCTGCCAGACGCTGAAGCTCCTCAGCGGTCAGGGCGCGGTTGAACACCGCCACGCCGCCAATCCAGCCGGTGAAGCCCACGCCGCGCGAACTGTGAATCACGCGGCCAATGGTGAAAGGGCCGCCGCTGCCGCCGTCCGAGGGTGTATAAATGTCGTGTGGAAACCACCACGGGTTCAGCCGCAAAGCCACCAGGTCGCGGCTGGCTTCGGTGAGGATGCCGTCGGCGTCTTTGCGCAGAACAACCCGCACTTTGGTATGGCGATACGCGCGCAGTTCGGTGCGCCCCTCGGCGGTTTCGGCAACCAGGGTCGTGGCGACCGGCGTGTCCTCGGGCGGGTTAAAATACTGGTCCTTCGGGAAGGTTGGGTCTTCGGCAGATTCGCGCTCCGGCGTGCGGGCGTAGTGGTCCTGCATGTAGGCTCGGTGGGCGGAAGAGATCAGCCGGTCGCTCTTCGGGTTCTCCAGCCAGCGGTCGCCAGCCACGCCATCGAGCCAGCCCGTGAGTTCGTTCTTCTCGTTGTCGAAGGTCATGGCGAAACACTGCCAGGAGGCGTCGAGCACCGATTCAGGTGAATCCGCAGGCACCGCGGGCGACACGCCGGCGGAGTTGCACTTGTGCAGGGCATAGCGATTCAGGAATGACCCGGAGCCGTTTTCAGAGACGTGGCCGCAAGCGCTCCCCTCGACGTTCAGCCCGGCAAAGAGTGCGTATTGCCGCTGGCCGCGCTCGACCCGGCGGATGTTCGCGGTGGAAGCCTGCTTCAGGTCAGTGCCCTCGTGCCAGATGCCCGCCAGTGCATGGTTGCCGCTCTCTCGAATGGCCCAGACCACCACGCTCACGGATTTGCCCGGTCCTTTGATGTCCAGGGGCGAGTCGTGCAGCCGGGCCCGCGGCACAAACAGGAAGGGGCGAAAGGTCGGATCGGTCTCTTTCATGATCCGGATGGCGTTGCCGAATGGCCCGCGACCCAGCAGCGGGAAGTCGGCGTAGGTGGCTTCGCGTCCCTCGCCCCAGTAGTCGCGGACGTAGTTACCCGCATCGAGTGGGAAGTCATTGGTCGTGCCCGGCGGCACGTGGGCGGTGAACCGCCGCTGCCCACCCGGCTCGTGTTTCACGAAATCCCAGAACGCCACGCAGCCCGGAATGTTCGTCACGGTCGCGACCCGGTCGGCGTGGACGACGTCGGCCTCTGCGACGGCCTGAAATCCAACCATTCCAACGATGCAGGCTGTCAGCAGGCAACCTCCCCAGTCACGAGGAACAAACGCCGCACGCCGGCGCAGTGATTTCGGCCTGTGAGTCACTGTCCAATCACGCTCAGGTCGTGCCGTAACGGTGGTCGCGGGCTGAATCCTGTCCGGGAGAGAAGAGGAAATCCTGCGGACGCCGGTCTCAAGCGAGGGATGTCCGGGGTGCGGGCGTTTCATTTTTTCCCGGCCAGCCAGTGTTCGAGGCATTGCCAGAAATCCTCGCGCATCCGATTCGCATCAATCTCCACCCAGACCGAGATGGGGCGTTTGAGGTTGCCCGGCGGCGCGTCGAGGGTGACGGCCTTGGCCAGTTCCGGCCGGGCGATGGCCGCAATCAACGCGATGTCCCACATCACCCACGTCGCCTTGGTTGGCGCGACCCGCCGCTGCCACGCGCGGTCGTAGTTGTCCCAGAGGCGCACGAGAAAATCCGCCACGCCGCCCCGGCCCTTCAGGCGCCGGTCCACGTCGGCCTTTTCGAAGACCAGGCTCTGCGACGCGGAGGCGGTCATGAGATGGAACTCCAGCCCGGGCGTATTGAGCAGCGTGTCCAGCGCGTTGGGGTCGTTGTTGGTGTTGAACTCGTCGCGGCTCCAGAGGCGCTGCTTGGGGTCGTGGCGCAGGCCGATGAAGTGGCACGAGACCTTGGGAATGATCGCCGGCTCGAGGAGCACGGCCGAGGCGAGGTTGGTGCAGGGGCCGAGGATCGCCACGATGAGCTTTTCCCCGTCGGGCGTCTCAAGAGCCTTGCGGATGATGTGCTGCGCGGCCGGCGAAGGCTGGGGCTTAACCGATCTGACCAGCGGGAAGTTCGACCCGATGGGGTGCGGCACGTCCGCGCGGTTCATCACGCGCAGCAGTTCCTCGTTCAACTGCTGGCTCAGCCCGACGGTGTCGCGCGGAGACTCTTCTTGCGTGTGCCATTGGGCGGACGTAATGCCCTCAACGTGGAAGCCCGGCTCCAGCAGCGCGCGGGTCAGTGCGAACGCGTCGTCAATTTCATTCGCCGTGTCGGCGTCCACGATGATTCGCCGCGGCTTGGGGGAAGCCTGCGCCGGTGCGCCCCACAAGGTGCCGGTGCCGCGCACAGCCAGTCCGGTGGCGGCCAGTCCGGCGAGTTGTTTCAGAAAGCGGCGGCGGCCCCGGGCCGTTGCAGGGACCAGAAATGCGGACGTTCGCATGGCGTTTAGTATCAATGTCCGGATGGCGTGGCAAGCCGCCGCGGACTGCCGGCGGGTGCGAAGACGCCGAAGACGCGCGCCGTTCAGCCGCCGGTCCAACCGGACTTCTCACGAACCACCACCAGCAACCAGCCCGGTACGCTGCGCGGGCAAGTAACATCATTGGCCACGGTTCCCGGCGTGTGAAAGGTCGCGATCCGCTCCGAGCCGCCGCGGATGCCCTGTCGTGGGCTGAGTGTTATTTGCCTTTCGCGTTCAGCACCAACAGCCAGTCCGCGTCGCCGGCGGCGTTGTTGCCGGGCGGGGTGAAGATGTGTTCGCCGCGCGGACTCAGCAGCACACCCGAACGCAGCTTAGTTGTCGTTGGTCATTGGATCGAACCGGCGGATGCTCACCGCGCCGGCGAAGCAGTCGAGCATATTGGTGATGCCTTACCGGAGCGAGTGAAGATCGACGCGTGCTTGCCGTTGAGTGCGATGGCTGCGGCGGCAAGGCGCTGGGCCCGGGCGAACGTGGCGTTTATAGGGCTGGCTCCAGGCGCACGCTGTCGAGCACCACCGGCCGGGCATCGAGCGCGGTCAAGCGCAGGACCAGCGGGGCCGCCGCACGCAGCGTCACAACCGGCAGTTCCCGCAGCGGGCGAGCGTTGAGATGGCTGGCGTATGGACCGTCCACCACGACGCCGAGGTCCTCTGTGATAACGCTGGCGTCTTGCCCCTCCACGGCCAGCCGGCAGCGGCCGAGGCCCTTGGCGCACGCGAACTGCGCCAGCACGCGCCACTGGCCGGCCGGAATGTTGGGCAGCGTGATGGTCAGAGTGTCTCCGGCGGCATTGGGCTTGAAGCGCAACGCCTCGTCGTTGGGAGGATTATCGGAGAGCGGTCCAGGCCCCGATAACCAGTGGCCACGCCAAGCTGTCACCGACGCGCCTGGCGGCACGCCCAACAGGCCGGCGGCGGCGAGATGCTCCCCCTCCCAAGCCAGGGTGCGCGCGTAGCGTTCGACGCTCTCGCTGCCGAGGGAGCCGTCGGCGGCCCGTGCCCGGAGACGGTAGCGGGCGCTGCTGCCGGGCGGCACCCCAACGTCGTCCCAGCCAGTCGCGGTGTTGCGGGCGACAACCACCGTCCACGGACCCCAACCGTCCGGGCCGAGCAAACCGCGCTCGATTTGGTAGCTGGCCGCGCCGGGAGCCTCTTTCCACGACAGCCGCACGCTGCGCCCGTTGGCGGCGGTGCGGACATCAAAGCCGCGCGGCGCGGGTGGCGCGGTGCGGCCCGGTCGCCAGCGGTAAAGGAACTGTTTGGCGTGGCCGTTCTCCTCCGCAAAGATCAGGTACTCGCCATCGGAACGGCGATGGGCGGCGATGCTGTAGGTGGCGTCGAAGATGATCCCGTAGTCCTTGCGGCCAAAGGGCAGGATGCGGCGGTCGTCGTCGGTGTCCTCGCGGCCGGTGGCGAGGTCGTAGGCGCGAATCCACGGACTGGCTTGGCCCATGCCGTTGCCGCAGGTGAAAAGATGCTCGCCGGCCACAGCAAGGCTGTGGGTGTACTCGCTGTTCCAGTCTGTGGCGTAAGAGGCCGTGACGAACTGCCAGCGCAGACGGCGGGAGGGCTTGGACCAATCGTCGTAGCGGGCGATCACCGGGCCAAGATTCTTGTGATTGCCCCAGGTGTTGCGCGCCCCGTGCGGCGGGCGGGGATGTTCAGCGGTGAAACCGTTGACCACCATGACATCCCACTCGGCAACGTACTCCAGCCGGTTAACGAAAGTGAACGGCTCGGGAAAAGGCACAGTCTCAGGCGCGGCAAAGCGGGGCACGCCGCGTTCGTCCCAGCGGGTGACGGGGATGCGGGCAGCGCCGCCGGGGCCGCAAAGCCACACGGTGCCCTGACTGTCGAGCCGCGCCGCCCAGACGCTGAAGCCGATGGGCAAGGGCGCAGTCTCGTCCCTGCCGCGCTGGCCGTCGCCGTCCAGATCGGTCCACAGCGTCTTCGGTTTGCGGTCGTCCAACTCGAAATGAGCCACCGGCACGAACAACTCGCCCTGGTCCGGGCGGTGCCGGGCAATGCCGAAACCGCCGGGCGGCCCCATACCGTGGCTGGTGCGGAGCAGTTGCGGGCCGACGCGGACGGTGTCGCCAAAGGTCAGCCAACGCCGGCTGTCGTCCGGATAGCGCTCGGCATCGAGCGTGTTCCCAACGACGCTCCACTGCTGGCCGGCCGGCTTGGAGTAGTCGAGACGGTAGTGCGTGTCCCGGGTATAGACCTCGTGGTCATCGGCGGGATCGGGCGCGGCGAGGTCACAAAACTCCAGGCCGCGCAAGGCCCAACGCTCGCGGCCGGTACCATCGTGGCAGCGCAAGCGCGCCCCGTGGATTTCCTCGGTGGTGTAGAGGCGCCCGGCGGCGTCGGCCCCCACTCCAGTGAGGTGGGCAAAGCGCATGGGCCCCTCGGCGCCGCGCACCGGACCGTCAAACAATGAGCGACCAAGTCGTCCGGCTACCGTACCGTCCGCACGCAACCGCAGCACTTGATGGTGGGGCGCGCCAAGGGCGACGAATAACTCACCGCGCGCCGGATTCCAGCTCATGCCGGCGGCCCTCGCCCCGTCCGGCAGCACCACCCGCTGGCCGGCAGGGGTGAAGAGGTGCCGTCCTGAAGCTTCGGCAATCCACAGCCCGCCGCGACTGTCGCAAGCGAGAAACTCCGGCGCGAAGTCCAGCTTGCGTTCGCCGGCAACTGCCATGCTCAGGCCATCCACGGTGAGGATGCGTTTGCCTTCGGCGTCGGCAATGTGCAGGCGGTCCTGACCGTCAACCGTAAGCCCGCGCACCGGGTGAGCGGCGGAATCGTTCTCGGCGTCCCGTTTCTCGGTTTCGGCGATTACGAGGAAGGCGCTGTCAAACCCGCCGCCGTTGACGCCGATCCACGGGGCGACCTGGCCATTCAGCGAGAAACGCCGCACGCCGAAATAGTGACGGCCCGTCGGCGGCACGATCGGCAGTCCATTGCCGTTGGTCCGGCCACGCCAACCGTCGTAATCGCTCTGGTGCCAGGCGACGTAGGCAAAACGGCTGCCGAGCGCCACCGCCGCGCCGCTGCCGTCGCCGCGCGCGCCCCAGGTGTTGAAGGTGGCGATCCAGTCGCCGCCTCGGGCCAGCCCGCCGATGATGCCGACCTCGCCCCAACGGCTACTGACCGCGCAGAGGCCGTCAGCACGCACCGCCAAACCCTGCACCGCCTGAGGGAACGAACCCTGTTCGCGACGATCCTGGGAACTGCTGCCGTGGGCGTACAGGCCGTCGCTGTAGGGCAGATCGTTGCCGATCCAAGAGGTGGAATACGCCGGCCAGTCGGCCCAGGCTTCGGTATTCACCAGCAGCAACGCGCTGGCGATAGCCAGCATTCGGCAATTTGGAGCTGTCCCCATGGGGATGGATTTGAAGTTCAAGTTAGCCCCAGACCATTGGACCCGGGGCTGCGAAGCTTTCCCCTTCCGGCGGTCATCTCATTCAGCCTGGATCACCAGCACCCAGTCCGCGTCGCCGGCCGCGTTTTTTCCGGGCGGGGTGAAAGTGTGTTCGCCGCGCGGACTCAGCGGCGCGGCCGAGGCGGCGCGGGTGTCGCCAGTCGTGGGATCGAACCAGCGTGCGCTCACCACACCCGGGAAGCGGTCGAGAGTCACGGTGATGGCCTTGCCGGAGTGAGTGAACGCCATGGCATGTTCGGCGTCCGGCGTGATGGCGGCGGCAGTCGAGCCTTTGAAGCCGTTGGTGGCCGGCGCCATTTCATGCCACGGCAGCGAGCGTAACAGCGCCGCGCCCAGTCCGATCTGCCGTGAGCCCGGCAGGTGCATGGCGTCGCGCCAAGGGAGCTGACCCCAGTCCAGCCCCGAGAAGGCCTGGCCAAATTTCCAGTCGGGGCGATTGATCTGAAAGATGCCGCTGGCGCCGTAGGTGTGGCCAGCGCAGCCGCTGTTGAGCTCATGTGCCCAGAACGCCTGCCGCGCCTCGCGGGTGCCCAGTTCGGTCAGACTGCGGACGCGGGGCAGGTCCGCGCCGTCGGGCACCCACACCATCCCGCCGCCTGCGTCGTGGCACGCCCGGATGGCTCGGTTGATGGCGGCGGTGTTGAGGGTGCGCCCATCGCCTTTCGCGCCGAACTCAGTAATGACATGCCGGCTGGAGGACTCGGCTTTCAACGGCAGGCCCGCGAGGCAGAGCAGGAGGACTGCGTCGAGCATGGGCCGGGAAGCACGCGCGTTCTTGCGGAGGATTTTCATTTTGATGAGTCGCCTTTGTGGGTTGGTTCAACGATCGCGCCTGCATCCCAGATCGTGGCGGCGATGTAGGTTGGGCTTTGGCCGTCGGCTTTCGTCCGGTAGTAATAGACCGTGACGACCTTGCTGTCCGGGCGCACCGCCTGCCGGCAGTAGCCAATGTCGTAATCAAACCCGTCGCGGCGCAGCGTGAGGGTGTCGCCCCACGTGGTGCCGTTGTCGTCACTGGTGCGGGCCTGGATCGCCGTGGGGCCGCTGCCGTCATCCGGCAGGCGCCATCCCCAGGAGCACACCAGCCGGCCGGAAGGCAATCGGCTCAACGCCGGCGGACTGCTGTTCAGCGTGGGCATTTCCATCAGGCGTTCGTTCACCACCCGCCAGGTTTGGCCGTTGTCCGTGCTGCGGGTGATGTCGATCCAGCCGGTGCGGCGGCCCTTGGCCGGCGTGTAGCCGCTGCGAAACGCACACACCATAGTGCTGGTATCCGCCCGAACCGTGGAAGGCATGGCGCCATATTCGATCTTGTGGCCTTTCCCGCAGGGCGGCAGTTCGCGGCTGATGCGTGGCCCCTTCATCCACGTGACACCGCCGTCCTCGGTCGTAATCGCGTAGCTGGACTCGCGCACGCACGCAGCGTCCGACGCCTCGGTGCAGGACATGTAGGCCGTCAGACGGTGGCGGCCAGTGACTTCGTAATCCGTTCGCCCCGTCATCGCCTTGAAGTCGAACAGTGGGATGTTGTCGAAAGGCCCCCGCCACGTACGGCCGCGATCTTCGGAGTAATAGAAGTAGGTTCGCGCCCCGGGCTGGAGACCGTCCCAGTGAAAATTGACGAGGGTGTCCGGAGCGCGGAAGTCCAGCGGCGCGGTGAGGGTCTGCGGCTTCAGCATCTTGCGGTTCGCGCGGGGGTCGGTAAAGGCCGGGCGATGTTCGGTCCAAGTCACCCCGCCGTCGGTGCTGCGCGAGGTCATCCACCGGGCGCTGGGATGTTCCTGGTCGGAGTCGTGATTCGAAAAGCCGGGGTGGTCTTGGTAGGGGCAGTCGAGATACATGACGAGGATTTCGTTCCCCCAACTCCAGAGGCCGCCATTGGCGGGCCAGCCAAAGGCGCGGCCGGGGGCGGGTTGGTTGACGATGACATGCATTGCGCCGACAACTTGCCGAGGCTGAGCCGACTGGAGCGGACGCTCGCGTAGTGCCTCTGGGCTTTTGCCACCCTCGGCAGCAACAGCGGCGCCTGGCGCGGCAAGCAGCACGCCGAGCGGCGTCAGCAGGAGGGCAGTGAGGAGAATGTGTCGTGTGTGTTTCATGTTGTAGATGGTGATTGGGTCGAGCTTGCTTTGGCTCCTAGATCTTTTTCGAAGTCGAGCTGCCAGCGAGGAACTGGCTGATTCACCGGCTCCTCCCGCGGTCCACGGTCGCCTGCAGGGCGGCCAGGAGTTCTTTGACTTTGTCCGGGTGCTGGGTGGCAAGGTTCGTCGTCTCTGCGGGATCCGCGCGGAGGTTGTAAAGCTGCACCGCCGGCTCGCCGGGCTTGGGCTTGATCGAACTGGGTTTGGTGAAGCCGCCGGAGCCGAGTCCGTTGATCAATTTCCAATCGCCGGATCGAATCATCATCATGGACGCGGCACTTCCGGCGTGCATGACGATGGGCGGGCGAATCGGCTTGTCGGCGGGTTGCACACCCTCCAGCACCGGCAGGAAACTGAAGCTGTCCGGCCCGGCCTCGTCTGGGAGTTTTGCCCCGCAAATCTCCGCGAACGTTGCGAGCAGGTCTGTGAAGCAAATGGTCTGTTCGCTCACCGTTCCGGCCTTGACCCGACCCGGCCAACGCACGATGAACGGCATGCGGTGTCCGCCTTCCCAGGCGTCCGACTTCATGCCCCGCCATCCGCCGGCAGAGGCGTGCCCGAACTTTGCCACATCGGCTTCATACCAGGTGGGACCGTTGTCCGACGCGAAAATGACGAGCGTGTCCTTCGCCAATCCGCTCTGGTCCAACGCGGCGAGAATGCGTCCGATCTCCGCATCCACCATCATGGTGAAGTCGCCGTACATGCCGGCACCGCTCTTGCCCACGAATTCCGGCGAAGGCAACCACGGGGTATGCGGCGCAGTGGGAGCGAAGTAGAGCAGGAACGGCTTTCGTCCGTCCTGATTGGCCCTGACTTGTGAGTGGATGACGTGAAGGGCCTCGTCGGTCAATCGGGGCAGCACATCCTTGAGCGCCAGGCCGGGCGCGATGCCGCCGCCTCGCCAGAATTCCCCTTGGTTCGACGCCCAGCCCGGTGAGTGGTGTTCCTCGATGTGACCCGTCGGCGGTGCCACGGCGCGGTCGCCGCGAATGTAGAAGTAGGGCGGGATGTCTGTGGAGGCGCGAAAGCCGAAATACGTTTCAAATCCACACGCCACCGGCCCGCCGGGCAACGGCTTATCGTAGCCATCCTCTCGAAAACCGAGATGCCACTTGCCCACCATCGCGGTGCGATACCCTTGCGACTTGAGCAGGGACGCGATGGTCATCTGCCCTTCCTCAATCAACGGCTGCTGGGGCCACCGCGTGATGTCGGTGCGAAACGGATACCTTCCCGTGAGCAGCCCGTAACGCGAGGGATGACACAGCGGGCCTGGCGCATGAGCATCGGTGAATCGCATCCCTTCCCGGGCCAATCGGTCAATATGGGGCGTCGCGATTTTCGATTTCGGGTTGTAGCAACCGGGATCCCCATAGCCCAGGTCATCCGCGAGCAGGATGAGGATGTTCGGTTTCTCCGCCGCGTGCGCAGGAATTGGGGAGAGGGCGAGACCGGTCAGCAGGAGGGTGATGAGTTTCGTGGCTGGCACAGAAGGAATGAAGGCTGGGGACAGAAAGAAGTGCAAAGGCATCGCGGGGGTTCTTCTTGCTACTTCAACCGCTTTAAGTCGGGCCGCTCCTGCGCGGCTTCGATTCTCTCAATCGCTTCCCGCACGGCCTTCGCTTTTCGCGCGCTGAGGGGTTGGGGGAAGTTCTTTTCGCCCTGGTCGAACATCGCGGCGGTCTCGCGCAGATGCGGGAGGATGCGCTGGGCTTGCGCGCCATACGGGCGGAGGACTTCCAAAATCTCCGGCGTGCGGTTCTCGCTCGCCCACGGATTCTGGGTGCGGAGGTAATCGGCGCAGGCCTGCATGCCTTCCTCGACGTGATGCGCAGCCAGCACTTTCAAGCCATTCAGCCGCACGCCGTCGGCGAACATCTCGCCGCTGGGCGCGGGCTTCTCGATGGCTTCGAGGACGGCAGGCAGGAGCGGCTCGAGTTCGTCATAGCTGAGGCGGCGGTAGATGGCGCTGATTTCGCTGCGCGCGTGGCCGTCCTGATTTTTCAGGCCGCGCGCGATGGCGGTGCGGAGTTGGTCGCGGTCCACGCCTTCGAGCGACTTCGCGCTGGTGAGCATCTTGCTGAAAATGGCGGAGGAAATGAACCGCTGCTCCATGCCGTGCGGGTCTTCCGGCGACGGGCCGGTCTCATCTCCAAACCCCGTGATCGCGATCGTGTCGTCCCCGCACGAGAGGTTGCAGTCTGAAATCCGCACATTGCGGGAGGTGGTCAGGTGGATGCCGTCCGAGTTGGGCACTTTGAGATTGGCGCGGATGGTGACGCCGTGAACGAGCACATCGTCGCAGTCGCCGAAGCGGAAGGTCCACTCGGGCGGGTTGAGGAAACGGAGGCTATCCACGACGACGCGCTCGCAACGGAACATCTGGACGAGCGTGCCCGGGCGTTGTTCGTAGTAGATGGGGCCGGCGGGGAACAACGTGTCGGGCGGAAGGTAAGCCTCGCCCTGCCGCGTGAAACGGCGGTCAAAGCCCGGGTTGCGCAGGACGTGCATCCGGGTCGGGTCAAAAAAAGCGTCCGAGTTGCCATCAATCGTTCCCATGCCGGTGAGCGCCAGGTCGGTCGCTTCCCTGGCAAAAATCAGGCCGCGACGCACGCCGTCGAGTTGATAGTCGCCGAGGTTGGTGCTGCCTTTCAGAGTTGCGCCGGCTTCGAGATGCAGTTCCACGTGGCTGAGCAGCCGGAGCGTGCCGGCGATGAAGGTGCCGGGGGGCACTACCACCACCCCGCCGCCCGTGTCGTGGCACGCTTGGATCGCTCGGTTAATGGCCGCGGTGTTGAGGGTGCGCCCATCGCCTTTCGCGCCGAACTCAGTAATGACATGCCGGCTGGAGGACCCGGCTTTCAACGGCAGGCCCGCGAGGCAGAGTAGCAGGACTGTGCCGAGACCGGGCATCGGCCCGCGCGAACCGAACCACCGCAGGCTGGGAATGAATCGGATGTTCATGGTTTCAGGCAGGTTTGGTTTGAGTCGGCAAGGCATGCCTTGCTTGGCGAAGCGCGTTAGTCAGGTTGATAAACTTCAATCTCCGCCACGCCCAGCAACGGGCCAGGTTCGGTCTTGGTGCTGATGCACAGCGGCGCGACACCTTTGGTGATCGTGAACCGCAGCCACTTCGTAGCGCGCGGTGGAAAGTTGAGTTCCGCCGGGGTCGCGCCTCGATTCGACGGTGGCGCGTGCATCCAGACCATGCTGCCGCCGTCGAACGTCAGGTAGCCCTCCTGCAACCACGACTCGGTCGAGGGATCATCCCAGATACGGACCTTGTGGATGGTGCGCGGCGTGTCCCACTCGAGGCGCAAGAAACTGCCCGGCCCTTCCTGGCAGGTCCAGCGGTGGGCGGGGTCCGGAGAGACGCGGCCGTCCACCGCGCCTTCCGGGCGCGTCCCCGGCTCGACGGTGGAGGCGGTGACTTTCGCTTCCGGGGCAATGTTGCGACCGGGTGAGGGATCGGGCGGCAATTCGCGGCCAGCGACATCGAAATGGACCTCGTGCAACGAAGCCGCATAGCGGCACTGGTGCGGCGTGTATTCGGGCACCGAGTAGTTGCAGGAGACGCACAGCCAGGCCGAGCGGCCATCGGGCGCGATGAACGCTGCTGGCAGGTTCGGGAAATACGCCTGCGGCCCCCAGTCACGCAGGTAATGCACCAGACGATACGGGCCGGTGACGCGGTCGGCCTCCCAGAAAATCGTCACGTTGTAAGGCAGATTGGTCTCATTCTCCTTCAAACGGCAGGTGATGAGGATGAACTTCTTCAAGCCGGGCACCCACGCGATGCTTTCGCTGCCGAGGTGGTTGGGCCAGCTCAAGACCGGCTGGCTCTCCGCCACGCGTTTCGTCCAACGATCCGAACCGTCGGCCGCGCGGCCGGCGAAGAACTCGTACGCAGCGGCCCGCGCGACGTTCTCGGGCCCGGGCCGCACGCGGCAGAGGTAGATCGCATCCCCCTTATCCCAGTCGTTGCGGCCGTTGCCACCAGCGAACCCGTGGGCGCTGAGATAGACGTAGCCGTCCGGCCCGACCGAGTTGGTCGCCGTGAAGTTGACGGTGTGCGGCACGCGGAACTTCGCCTGGCCCTGCTCGCCGAAAAAGTTCCCTTCGGCGGCGGTGGCATCGGTCCACCACGGGTCCTTCCATCCCGCGTCCAGGCGGTCGGTGAAATGATCCCAGTCACGCGACCAGCGGAAACCCTTGAAGTAATGCCCGGCGTCACCGAAGGCGGAATAGACGCCGAGGTAAAACACGCCGTCGGCAATGAGGCTCACGCAAGGGTAGTAGTTGGCGCCCGAGGTCAGACGACCGAGGTTGACAATCCTGAGATTGAGCGGGTCGTGGCCGATGATCTTGGCTTGAGCCGTAGCTTGGGCGCGGATGTTCGAGTTGCAACGAAAGCCGTCGAGCTCGCCATCCGTCCAGCAGGAATACTGGTGACCGTCGGGCGCGCCCTGGAAATACCAGGTGTCGGCACCGGTGTAATTGGCGTAGCGACCGCTAAAAACAATGCGCCGGATATCCCGTGACCGATCGACCGGCGCGTCGGCGGGCGGGTCGTTGGGCCACTCGTAGCGTTGGTGGATCGGATTGATGGCGGGATCGGTACGACTGCCTTCACGAAACTCGGGTTCAGAATCTGCCATTCGTGCGACCAGAAGGCCGGGCAGGACAATGCATGCTCGAAACAGCCTCATGACTTGCACAACAGGCAGCCTGTCTCACCGGTTACGACGCTTCAAGCACCAACACCCAGTCCGCGTCGCCGGCGGCGTTCTGGCCGGGCGGGGTGAAGATGTGTTCGCCGCGCGGACTCAGCGGCGCAGCGGAGGCGGGGCGGGTGTCGCCAGTGGTGGGATCGAACCAGCGCGCGTTCACTGCGCCCGGAAAGCGATCGAGAGTCACGGTGATCGCCTGGCCGGAGTGAGTTAAAGCGAGGGCGTGTTTGGCGCCTGGCGTGATAGCGGCGGCGGTCGCGCCGACGAAGCCATTGGTCGCTGGAATCATGTGATGCCACGGCAGCGAGCGTAACAGCGCCGCGCCCAGTCCGATCTGCCGTGAGCCCGGCAGGTGCATGGCGTCGCGCCACGGGAGCTGGCCCCAGTCCAGCCCCGAAAAGGCCTGGCCAAATTTCCAATCGGGGCGATTGATCTGAAAGATGCCGCTGGCGCCGTAGGTGTGACCGGCACAGCCGCTGTTCAGCGTGTGCGCCCAGAAAGCCTGCCGCGCTTCGCGTGTGCCCAGTTCCTTGAGACCGCGCACGACCGGCAGGTCCGCGCCGTCGGGCACCCACTCGGGCTTGAGCGTGAGTTTCTCGTAGCGCGCTTCGCCGCTGAGCGCGGGCATGGTCGGCAGGCGGTTCCAGCCGTCGAGCGCGATGGCGGCCTGGCCCGGCGGCGGCGTACCGTGGCCGCTCTGCTGGAGGTTGAAGTCCACCAGCGCCGGGTCTTCGACCTCCTGCTGGGAGTGCCGATAGTTCGGTGGGTGCGTGGTGACCAGGCGTTTGAAGGGATCTGTTTCGCGGATGTGACGCACCACCCGCGTCCAGCCGCGGAGCAAGGCCTCGGTTTCGGGGCCTGGATTGGTCGAGAGATACCACGGCATGGTCGTCTCGCCAGCGGCGCACCAGACCACCGGCAGCGCGCCCCAACGCGCGATCAGGTAACGCCAGTGTTGTTTCATCTTGTCCTCACCCAGCCACGTCAGCCAGTAACCCCACGCCCCTACCACGCACGGCACGATGCCTTGCTCGACCAGGTAAAAGACCCGCGCGTCGGCCGCGTCGAAGTACTCCGGCCGGATGCGGGCGAAGTCCTGCGTCCACGGGAAGCCGCCGTCACCCTCGGCGCGCTCGTCGAAGTTTTGGTCGAGGTCGCCATAGAGCCCGGCGGTGAGTTGCACGACGTTGAAGCCCTTCTCGCGCCGGTCCCGGGTGAGTTCGGCAAACTCGTCGAGCCAGCGGAGGCGCTTCGTCAGCCCCATCCACCAGGTATCGCCCAGCCAGAAGAACGGCGTGCCGTCGGCGTGGGCGAAGCGACGGCGGTCTTCGGTCACGCGGAGCGGGCCGTGGCGGTAAAGCGGGTTGTCGCCCGTGTAGGGCAGGATTTCCACCTCGCCCGATTTGCCGTGCAGGCCGGAGTCGGCCGTGTCACTACACTTACTGCGATACTTATGACGGCCGGGTAGGCGCGAACTGTAACGCACTCGCCAGACGTCGCCGCCGGCCCAGAAAGCCGGCACGCGGAAGGTGCGCCCTTGGGGATCGGTGAACACAACGTCGAGTGTGACCGTGTTGAACGGATCGGCGTGCAGCTTGGCAGCAGTCAAACTCACCTCGGCTACGCGCCCGACCTCGACACTGGCAGCGGGCATCGCCGCAGGGGCGATCGGAGCAAGTCCATGGATGTCTCGGAAGCGCGCGCGGGCGACCGTCTCCAGTTTTTCGCTCTCTTCCGCGTTTGCGTCCACTGCCAAGCCCACGTAAAGCCGCTTGGGAAACACACCTTCTTCGTCACGGATGACCGGCGGTTTTTGCTCCTGCCAGGCGCCTTCCGCGTTCCTGAATTCATGGGCAACCCAGTCACTGTCGGTGGGCACACCGGAGGTTTCGGCAAACCAGGCGCGGAATTCATTGCCCGTGCGCTTCAGGCGCAGCCAGCAGTTGGGGAAAGGAATGATGCGATCCTCTTTGCGGTTCACATTCCGTGCGCAGGCATACATGAAAGTGCCCGGCTGGTGCAGGTTGCCGCCCGGCACACCGCGCACGCAGAAGATGTAGTTGTCGTAACCGAACTGGGTGCCGATGAATTTCGGGGTGTGGGCATTGGCGGCTACATGGATGAACTCCGAATCATCCTTGAGACTCTTGCGCGCCATCAAGCCTGCGGTGGCGAGGTTTCCGGCGTCGTTGCTGACCACTTCGATCCGGCACCGGACATCGAAGTCCCCCTCGAGGACGACGTAGGCGAAACGGCCTTCGTCCCGGTTTTGGTGAACGCCGAACTGTCGGCCCGAGGCCGTGAGGTCATAGGCTTTCCAAGGGGTGACTTCCGTCGTGGTGCCCGGCCCGGGCAGGTTGAAGTCCACGCTCTCCAGTGCCGGTTTTGCCTCGGCGGCGAGACAGGCCAACGCAGCCAAGGCGGTGGCGGCGCGTCGGCTGGCCGCGGACAGGCGCAGGAGCGAGTCGAACTGGCGGGCGAGGTCCAGGCTCGGCATGGCGGTTCTCAAGAGTGATCGGATGTTTTGCATGACTCAGTTTCGGGATTCAGTCAGTGACTTGGCAATTTGCGGGAGGCGACTTGACTCACTGCGGGCCAGAGGATTCGTCGGCGGCAACCGGGCGCGGTTCGAGGCCGTGGATTTCGCGGAAGCTGGCGAAGGCCTCGCGGAGGGGGTCGCCCTCGACGTTGGGCTCGAGGCACACGCCCACGAGCATCGTTTGGGGATACACGCCCCACGTGTCACGAATCGTCGGGCCGGGCGGGCCATTGCCCAGCACAAAAGTAAAGGGGTGTCTTCGCCAATCCGCTTCCGTGGGCACGCCGACTGTCTGGGCGAAGTAGCCGGTGAACTCATTGCCGCGGCGCACCAATCGCACCCAACAGTGGGGAAACGGGATGTCAGCGTTCACCTTGTTGGTGGGAATGCAATACATGTAGCCGCCCACCCAGCTCTCGTCTTTGGTGAGCTTTCCTCCCTCCTCATAGCGCGCGCCCATGGCGTAAGGATCGTATTCCTTCCAGACCCGGTTGAACGAATGGGCCACGATTTTGACGAAAGGCGCGCGCGGATCGGTGCCGGCGCGGGCCATGATCCCGGCGGCAGCACAGTGGCCGACGCGGTTGCTCACCATCGCCACGCGGCACCACACGTCGAAGTCGCCAGTGATCTCGCACCAGGCGAAGCGCCCCTTGCACTCCGCCTCATGGGTGCCGAACTGCGTGCCGAAGCCGGAAAGGTCATAGGTGCGGAAGGGGATCAACTCCCGCGTCGTGCCGGGCGCGGGCGTGTTGATGTCGGTGCTGGTCAGCCCGGCGGCGAACGCAGCTACGGGCATCCACGGAGCCAAAGAAAGCAATCGGCGCATGACTCCATTCACGGGCAAAGCTTGACCCGACGCAACGCATGGTTCATGCAAACCGTTGCATGAAACGTCCTGCCACGGTCACGATGGCTGATCTGGCGCGGCATTTGGGCCTGTCTGTGGCCACGGTGTCGCGCGCGCTGCGCCATCATCCGGCGCTTCCGGCCGCCACTTGCGATGCCGTGCATCGCGCCGCCGAGGAATTGGGCTACCGTCCCAATCCGATGATCGGAGCACTCATGAGCCAGTTGCGCCAACGCCGGCCACGGTCCCTGGTCAATCTGGCCTGCTTGTACGCGGAGGAGAGCGCCGGCAATCTCGCGCAGGCCGAGCAGGCCATCGTGACTGGCTTCCTCGCCGAGACCGCGCGCTTGGGCTATCACGCCGAGGCCGAGCGCTGGTTGCCGGCCGCCCGCGACGAAGCAGCATTTGTCCGTCGCTGGCGGGCGCGCAACGTGCGCGGCATCTTCCTGCTCAACGTGCGGGCCGATCACGCACTGGCCCTGCCGTGGGCCGAGTTTAGCTGGGTGGTCGCGGGCAACATGGTCGGCGCGCCGGCGCTCCACCGCGTGGGCAACGAGATTCATCAACTTGTGAAGCTGGCGCTGGAGCAGACGCTGCGGCTGGGCTGCCGCCGCCCGGCACTTGCCGTGCCGCTGGTTGGTGAGAGCCGTCAGGGATTCCGCTGGGCCGGCGCCTTTTGTGGCAACTGGTTCGCGCTGATGCCTGGCGCAGCCGAGCCGCCCATCTACCGAGACACCTGGGAGGAACGCGCCTTTCGCCGCTGGCTGCGCGCGGTGAAACCCGACGCCGTGCTGGCATTGACCGACGACGTGTTCGCCTGGCTGGAAGACGCCGCGCCGGCCTGCGGCCCGAAGCCGCGCTTCATTCATCTGGCGGCAAACACCTTCCGGCTCGCGGTGCCGGGCGTCTGTCAGGACTTCGCCGCTGTGGGCGCGGCCGCCGCGCAGATGCTCGACAGCCAGCTCCGGCGCAACGAGCGCGGCATCCCCGCCGAGCCGACCACGCTCACCGTGGCGGGGCGGTGGCGAGCCTCTCAGACTGATGCACCGGACCGTTCATAGCGAAGCCGCAATGAACTCAAATCCACAGGGCACAGAACGATTGGGCTGCCGTTGGCAGACCAGGAACCCCGCTCTTGCTCCTTGCGGCTGGCCGGTGAACGCGGAAACATACACGCCATGACCAGACCTGTTGTCCGCCTGCTCTCAGGGATCGCCGCGCCAAGAGTTGTCAAGCAGCGGCGCTTGCGTGCCATTTTTTGCGGTTTAACCCGCATATTTCACACTCCGTCCGGCCGCATCGCCCGCCCTCGGCTCGTAGCGCAGGTTTCCAACCTGCTGTATCGCCGACTTCCAGTCGGCAGGGGGTTGCCGCCGTACGAACGGTCTGCGGGTTGGAAACCCGCGATCCAGCAGACTGGAAGTCTGCGCTACCTTCCTTCG
>WYBW01000119.1 GCA_011525685.1 Verrucomicrobiia bacterium | reverse complement strand
TCTGCAAGTCCGTCAGTTTGTCGGAGGGGCGGCTTGCCAGCCGCCCAGTGAGCCAAGCGGCTGGTGAGCCGGCTTTCCCGCGTCCGGGTGTGGTCAGACGTGGCCATTGTAGAATTCCCGGACGAGCCGACTCACCGTAACGCCGACTTTCCAGTCAGCGCCGGGCCGGTTGGAAAACCGGCGTTACCCGCACGGCTTGATCCTGATGGGAAATGTGCTGGACTTTGGGCGGCTGAATCGGCAGGTAATTTGATGACGCGGCGGAACACCGCCGTCTATGAGACGATGATCATGCATGCTTCGGAGACAGTCAGGGTTGAACGGGACGCGGAGTATTCCACGCAAACCACTCGAAAACGGCAGTCATGGCCCAGGTCCGTGGCCTTGACGCTTTTGCTGGGCGGTGTCTTGGGGTTGGGTCATTCCGCCGGGGCGTTTGTTTATGAAACGGAACAGGAATTTCTTTCCACGGGCGATTTCAACGGCGACGGCAAGCCGGACGTGGTGATTGTGGATCGTTATACCGGCCGGGTGCGGCTGGGTTATCAGTTGGAGCCCGGACGGTTCGACTGGGTGGACTGGCGCTCGAGCGGCGCCAAGGACGTGGCGGGGGTGTCGGTCGGCAAGCTGGCGGATTTGAAGCACGATTCGCTCGCTCTGGCCTCCGCGGACGCCAATGTCATCACGGTGGTCCATGCCGCCAATCCGGCGCTGGCGACCGACCCCGTCGTGATTCCCAGCGTGGCGCTGGGGCCCAACGCGGTGGTGGCCATTGACCTCGGTGGTCCGGGCAACACGCCGTTGCATGATTTGTTCGTCTCCAGCATTTACAACAGCGACCCGACACCGAACCGGGTCACGCTGTTCCGCAACGACGGGCGGACGTTCACCCAGACGGCCGAATTGCCGGTGGGCGGTTCGGGCGCGCGCGTCAACCGGGTCACGCTCAAGCGGGGTGGGCCGGAGTTGGCCGCGGGCGTGGTGACGGACGATGATGGCCAGCGCCTGCTCTTTGGGTCGCTGGCCAGCGGCCAGCCGGTGACGACGCTGTCCATCCCCGGCCTGCCGCGGAATGCCGATTATGTCCTGGGCCATTTTCGCGGCCAACCGCTGAAGGAGGTCGTCCTCTACAAGTATGGCGAGCCGACTTTGACGGTCCACACGCTGACCGAGGCTGGAGGAAGGATCGAGGCGAGCGCCGGCCGGACCATCGAGGTGGGCCGACCCGTGCGGCAACTGGTGGTGATGGAGGGCGAAACCAAGAGCCGCCTGCTGGCGGTGTTCGGCGATGATGAACCGGCGGAAGTCATGGACTTTGACTGTGTGAGTCCGCCGGTGTCGGTGCAAAAACTGCCCGGGCTGACCAACCACTTCCTGAACGCGGGACTGGTGCTGCCAGATGCGGTCCTCTTGTTTTCCGTCATCACAAACGACCGTCCGCGCTCGGTGTCGCAATACCAGATTTACGTGGCCAGTGCCGATCGTTATGAACTGATGGCGTTCGGCACCCTGGCATCCCTGGCGGATCGCGACGACACCACCGTTCCGGCCATCCATAAGCGCATCGTGGCGCAACTGACCGCCAAGACGGCGGCCGAGATGAAGCCCTACACCAACACCATTCCGGGCACCGCCGTGAAGTATGAGATGGTCCCCATCCCCGGCGGAGAGTTCGTCATGGGCAGCCCGGAAACCGAGAAGGATCGCAAGCCCGACGAAGGGCCGCAGCACAAGGTGAAGGTCTCCCCGTTCTGGATGGGCAAGTATGAAGTGACCTGGGATCAGTTCCTTTTGTACATGTACCCGGACGATGAGAAAAAGCTGCGCGAAACCAATCCGACACCGGAGGACGTGAACCAGCTTTCCGATGCTGTCACCCGGCCCTCCAAGCCTTACGTGGACATGAGCTTCGGGATGGGCAAGTCGGCCCGCAGCGGCGGAATTGGTTTTCCGGCCATCGCCATGACCCAGCATGGAGCGAACAAATTCTGTCACTGGCTCAGCGCCAAGACCGGCCATTTCTACCGTCTGCCCACCGAGGCCGAATGGGAATACGCCTGCCGGGCCGGCACAACCAGCGCCTACTCTTACGGCGACGACCCGGACAAGCTGGTGGAATACGGCTGGTTCTTTGACAACAGCAACTCGAAATACCAGGAGGTCGGCCGGAAGAAGCCCAATCCGTGGGGACTTCACGACATGCACGGCAACGTCGCCGAGTGGGTGCTGGACCAACTGGATCCGGACTTTTACAAGAAAGGCGCCAGCCAGGGACTCGTGGTGGACCCGTGGAACAAGGCCACCAAGCCCTATCCGCACGTGGTGCGCGGCGGTTCGTGGGATGACGACCCGCCCGCCTTGCGCAGCGCGGCCCGGCGCGCCTCGGATCGCTCCTGGAAGATGCAGGACCCGCAACTGCCCAAGAGCATCTGGTATCTGACGGACGCGCAAATTGTGGGCTTCCGGATTGTCCGGCCCCTGCAAGTGCCGCCGCCGGAAGACCTGTTGAAGTACTGGACGAGCGGCGTGGAAAAGGATTAAGCTGCCGACCGTGAAGTCGGGATTCTCGATCCAGGGTAAAGGCCTGAAAAGGCGAATGAGATTCGACTGCTGAAAACAAACCGCACCAACCTCGAAGAAAGCACTTATGCAAACTGAATCATCCAACTCATCGGCGGCGGTCTCACGCCGGCAATTCATCAAAAGCTCCTCACTCGTGGCGGCCTCCGCGGCCGCGGCGGTCAACTTCCCCGCCGTCCTGCGCGGCCAGGCTGCGCAGACCATCAACGCCGTGGTCATTGGCTTCGGCGGTCGCGGCAGCGGCGCCGGCAAGAACTTCCTCGACGCCGCCAAACAAGCCGGCGTGGAAGGCAAGATTTTGGCGGTGGCGGACATTTTCCCCGAACAGGCCAACCGCGCCCAACGCCAGTTCGGCGTGCCGGCCGACAAGTGCTTCAGCGGCTTCGATGGCTACCTCAAGGCCCTCGCCGTGCCGGGCGTCAACTATGCCATCCTGGCCGCGCCGCCGGGATTCCGTCCGGCGCACTTCAAGGCCTGCATTGAATCCGGCAAACACGTGTTTACCGAAAAACCCGTGGCGGTGGATGGACCGGGTGCACGGATCATGTACGCGGCCGCCGAATCCTCCAAGCAAAAGGGCCTCAAGGTGGCCGCCGGCACCCAGCGCCGTCATGCACCGGCCTATCGCGAAACGATCAAGCGCATCCAGGATGGCGCGATCGGTGAAGTGACCGCCCTCCGGGCCTACTGGGTCAATGGCGGGCCCATCTGGCACCGCGGCTTGAAAGGCAACTCCGACCTCGAACGCCAGGTTCACAACTGGTATCACTACATCTGGCTTTGCGGCGACCACATTTGCGAGCAGCACGTTCACAACATTGACGTCTGCAACTGGGTCATGAACAACCAGCACCCGGTCAAGGCCTGGGGCATGGGCGCGCGTCAGATGCTGGGTGATCAACCCGGCGAAATCTGGGACAACTTCGCCGTCGAGTTCGAATACGCCAACGGGGTGCGGATGCACAGTTACTGCGGCCAGATCAAGCGGGATTGGTCTTCTGTGAGTGAGGCTGTGGTCGGAGCCAAGGGCACTTCCAACCCGAGCGGGACCATCTCGCCCGTGGGCGGCGAACGCTGGCGCTTTCGCGGTGACAACGTGGACGCCTACACCCAGGAACACGTGAACCTCATCAACGCCATCGTCAAAGGCACCGAGCTGAACGAAGCCAAACAGGTCACGGACAGCACCCTCACCGCCATCATGGGCCGTGAGGCCGCTTACAGCGGAGCCGCTGTCGAGTGGAATGACATTCTCAACTCGAAATTCGCCTACGGTCCGGAGTTGCTCTATACCGACGCCGGCAAGATGAAGTGGGGTGAGTTCCGGACGCTGCGGCCACCCCTGCCGAACCAGCACGACCTGCTCAAGACTCCGCCCATGGTGGCCGGGGCCTAAGCGGTTAGTTTTTTTCAAGGCGGCGCCGCGGCGCCGCCTTTTCTGTCATTGGAGTTCGAGTGCGAATCACTCGCGTAAGCGTTGGCACTGGTCGGCAGGACGGCCTGCCGGGCGGGTTTGCAGTGCGGGGAAGTCCAGGCTCTTTGGCGGTCAATTTGGCTCGTGGCGTTGCGCCTTCGGATTGACTTCTGAGTCTTGGTCCGGAAACTAGCGCGCGTGTCAGAAGTGCTTTGGTTCGTCGCCCACACCAAACCGCGGCGGGAAAAAAAACTGGTGGAGTACTGTCAGCGCCAGGGCTTTGCCGTCACCCTGCCATGTTACAGCTCGGCTCACAAGTATCGTGGCAAGACGGTTGTCTTCCAGAAACCGCTGTTTCCAGGTTACGTGTTCCTGCAGCTTGAACCGGGTCAAAAGGATGCCGTTCGCCAGAACGATCACGTGGCCAATCTGCTGGAGGTCTTCGATCAGGAAACGTTTTACCAGCAGTTGAAGGATATTCTGCTGGCGCTCGAGGCCAATCTGGACGTGCGGTTGGCGCCCACGATCGGCGAGGGGATGAGGGTGAAGATCCGGTCCGGGCCGCTGCAAGGCATCGAGGGTCTGGTGGAGCAGCGTTATGGGATGAACACCGTCTTGCTGCGACTGGATTTCATCAACCAGGCGGCAGCCGTTAAAGTGGAGGCAGACCTGCTCGAGTTGATTTAGGTTTGGAGTTCGACGAGGCTGAAACGGGAGATTGGCCCGGGCCGAGGCAAGGCGCAAAGGACTTGCGCCGCGAAGTGTGGCGGGTTTAAGTGCGCGGGACTTCGAACATGAGCAGAATGAAAGGCATCATCCTGGCTGGCGGGGCCGGCTCGCGGCTTTATCCACTGACGCTGGTGGCCAGCAAACAGCTCCAGCCGGTGTACGACAAGCCGATGGTCTATTACCCGCTCACCACGCTCATCGAGGGAGGCATCCGGGATTTGTGCCTGATCTCCACGCCCCAGGACTTGCCGCGTTTCCAACAGTTGCTCGGCGACGGCAGCCGGTTCGGATTGAGCATCGAGTACCGTGAGCAACCCAAGCCGGAGGGCATTGCGCAGGCTTTCCTCATCGCCGAATCGTTCATCGGTCGGGACAACGTGACGTTGATTCTGGGCGATAATATTTTTTATGGCGGCGACGTGTTTGCGCGGGCGTTTGCCGACTTCAGAGAGGGGGCCACGATTTTCGGGTATCACGTCAATGACCCGGAACGTTATGGCGTGGTGGAGTTCGATGCCAGCGGGCAGGCGGTTTCCATTGAAGAAAAACCGAAGCAACCGCGCAGCAACTACGCCGTGCCGGGGCTTTATATTTACGACAACTCCGTGGTGGCAACCACGAAGGCGCTCAAACCCTCGGCGCGCGGTGAATTGGAAATCTCCGATTTGAACGTGGCTTATTTGCGGCGCGGCAACCTGCGGGTGGTGCGGTTGAGTCGCGGCTTCGCGTGGCTGGACGCCGGCACCAGCAGCAGCCTGCACGAGGCCAGCGCTTATGTGCAGACCATCGAGAAGCGCGCCGGGATCAAGATCGGCTGCCCGGAGGAGGCCGCGTTTCACAGTGGTTTTCTCCAGTTGCCACAACTGACGGAACGGGTGGCCCAAATGCCCAGGTGCGAGTACCGCGAGTATCTGGAGAGGGAGGTCATCGCCGAGGCGCGGCGGCTGGCATGAAGGTTACTCGGGTCGAGATTGAAGGTTTGTTGATCATCGAGCCGAAAGTGTTCGGCGATGAGCGGGGCTTTTTCCTGGAGACTTGGAATGAGCAGCGTTACCGCGAAGCTGGATTGGACGGGCGCTTCGTGCAGGACAATCTTTCGCTGTCGCGGCGCGGCACCCTGCGCGGCCTGCACTTTCAGAACCCGAACGCGCAAGGCAAGCTCGTGTCGGTGATCGAGGGCGAAGTGTTCGATGTGGCGGTGGATTTGCGGCGAAGTTCGCCCACGTTTGGCCGCTGGCATGGCGTGAATCTCTCCGCGGCGAACCGGCTGCAGTTTTACGTGCCACCCGGTTTCGCGCACGGTTTCGCCGTGTTGAGCGAGTCGGCGCTCTTTGCCTACAAATGCACGGAGTTTTACTCGCCGAAGGATGAATGGACGTTGCGTTGGGACGATCCGGACGTGGGGGTGCGCTGGCCGGTCAGCAGCCCGGTGTTGTCGGAGAAGGACCAACGTGGGTTGCGACTCCGCGAGTTGCCGGCGGACCGGCTGTTCCCGTGAATCGGTTCAAGGCCATGGATCAACCGCGGATACTTCTGATTGGCAAGAACGGCCAGGTGGGCTGGGAGTTGCGGCGTACCCTGGCGCCGCTTGGTCCGGTGCTGGCGGTGGATTATCCGGAGATTGATTTGAGCGATGCCGCGGCGGCGCGCCAACTGGTGTTGGAAAACAAACCGACCGTGGTGATCAACGCCGCCGCTTACACCGCCGTGGACAAGGCAGAAACCGAGCCGGAGAAAGCGCAACTGATCAACGCGCTGGCGCCAGGAGTTCTGGCCGAGGCGGCCAATCAAACTGGCGCCTGGCTGATTCACTTTTCGACGGACTACATCTTTGACGGCGCCAAGACCACGCCTTACGTGGAGGCGGATGCGCCCAACCCGCTCGGGGTTTATGGCCGGACCAAACTGGCCGGGGATGAGGCGGTTCGTGCCGTGGGTGGCCATCACCTCATTTTTCGTCTCTGTTGGGTTTATGGCGCGCGCGGCCAGAATTTCCTGCTGACGATGCAGCGGTTGGCGCGCGAACGGGAGACGTTGCGCGTGGTGGCGGATCAATTCGGGTGTCCCACCCCGTCGCGGCTGATTGCGGAGGCCACGGCGCTGGCTTTGCGGCAAGTCCTGTTGGCGGCGGACGCTGGCGCGTTCAGCGGGACGTATCACCTGGCCGCGGCGGGTTCAGCCACCTGGCACGAGTTTGCGGCGCGCATCGTTGGCCTCATGCCCGAGGCCGAGCGGAAGTGTCGCGAGGTTGCGGCAATCACAACGGCCGAATACCCGACGCCAGCCAGGCGACCGGCATACTCAGTGTTGGACTGCGGCAAGCTGAAGAAAGTGTTTGGTCTCGAACTTCCGGATTGGGAGGCGGGCCTGCGGCTGGTTCTCGACAAATCATGAAACTGCTCATCACCGGCGGTGCCGGCTTCATCGGCTCGAATTTGATCCAGCACGTCGTTGACCGCCCGGAAGTGGAACGCCTGGTCAACCTCGACTGCCTGACCTATGCCGGCCACCTGGCCAACCTGGAGGCCGTTCGTGGCCATCCCAAGTACGCGTTCGAGCAGGTGGACTTGCGCGACAAGGCGTCGGTCCTGCGCGTCGTTGAACAGCACGGCATCACACACGTCATGCATCTCGCGGCGGAGTCGCACGTGGATCGTTCGATCACCGGCCCGGGCGATTTCATCAGCACGAACATCGTCGGGACGTTCAACCTGTTGGAAGCCTGTCGCGGCTTTTGGGAAGGTCGCGCGGGCGAACGGCGGTTTCATCACGTTTCGACCGATGAAGTTTACGGTTCGCTTGGACCGACGGGCTTTTTCACGGAGACCACGCCCTATGCGCCGAACTCGCCCTACTCGGCCAGCAAGGCCTCGAGCGACTTTCTGGTCCGGGCCTATCATCACACGTATGGCCTGCCGGTGGTCATCACCAATTGCTCGAACAATTACGGGCCGTTTCAGTTTCCGGAGAAGTTGATTCCGGTGGTGATTCAAAGTTGCCTGGCGCGGAAGCCGGTCCCGGTTTACGGCGACGGCCTGAACGTGCGGGACTGGCTTTACGTGCGCGACCACGCCGAGGCTCTCTGGGTGGTGCTCACACGCGGCAAGACCGGCGAGACGTACAACATTGGGGGACACAACGAGTGGGCCAATCTCCACATCGTCGAACTGATTTGCGATCTGGTGGATGAACTGGCCCCGCAACTGGGCGGGCGGACGCGGCAACTGATCACGTTTGTGAAGGACCGCCCGGGGCATGACCGGCGTTATGCGATTGACGCCTCCAAAATCCAGCGGGAACTGGGCTGGTCGCCCGCCCACACCTTCGAAAAGGGCATCCGGGAAACTGTCCGATGGTACCTGGACAATCAGGCGTGGGTAAAGACCGTCCTTGGTAAGACGACCAAGTCTTGAGCCGGCGGACGAGTTTGTTTGGGTGAAGCTCCGACCTCGTGAACAGGGGAATTCAGACTTGGCCAATCCATGTCCTGTAACAAGGCAGGCTGTTTCGACCTGGGGCGCCGACGTGCGATGGTGAAGGGAGCTTGCCGCGATTGAGCGATGTGCCCGGACATCACACATCTTGTCCTGTGGCTGGATCCTGCTTCGTCCGTTCGGGAGAAACCAAGTGCGGATAAATTCCTGGGGTCGGCAACAGGTGTTGCCCTTCACCTGTTTGCCTCCGGCTGAATGGCAGCCGTGGATGGCCATCCGTGTGACCAACTTAAGGGCACACAGTGTGCTCCATCGCCTCGCATGGTGGTAGCAATCATTCTCACTGTCTGGGTCTGCGGCTCGGTTCTGCTCTGTCTGGTGCTTGCGTGTGCGGCGGCGAATTCTTGCCCACAAAGCAATGGCGGGGAATCGGAGCGCCTAAGGGCAGCGCCAACCTCCGAATACGTGCCTGTTTTTGAGCCCCACTGCGCGGCACGCTGACTCCGAGTCGGCGGTTGTGATTTCGGGCGATCGCAGGCAGCAACTCGCGAACTTCTTCGCTTTGTCTCTGAGATTCCCCATCCGGCGGGTCTGCCTTGCTGAGTATCTCACCTGGCTTTCAGTTCACCTCGGTAGTCGCCCTGGTCCAGCGAGCCGGCCTCGAGCCGGTGCGCCCAGAAGCGACCGAGCAACACCCCGCCTGGCTCACGGTGAGGCTGCAGCAGTTCTCGGCAATGCCGCCACCGTCCGCTTGGGGGTAGCAGGCTATGCTTGATCATTTCGCCCGGTTGTGCGGCACGCACCGGCCGTTCGCTTCCGACCTTCCGTAATACGACGGATAGGACTTCCGTAATCAGCGGCGAAGTCTTTGTGCTGTTGCCACTTGCTACGATTCCAGACCGGGTGGAAGATGACGGCGCATGAGTGATCGGG
>WYBW01000118.1 GCA_011525685.1 Verrucomicrobiia bacterium | reverse complement strand
GGGGCTGGTATGGGTATTTCCAGCACAGCAAAGCGAACACGTTTGCGACGGTGGACGGCTACGTGAGACGGCGACTGCGGAGTCTGCTGCAATGGCGCCAAGATGGCCGAGGGTATGGGAAGGGAGCGGCGCAACAACGCTGGCCGAACGCCTGGTTTGCCCGCCGTGGGCTGCTGTCCTTGGCAGCGGAACACGAGTGGACGCGTACAATCGTAGGTTTACGAACCCACTGACTGGAGAGCCGGATGCGGGAAATCCGCCCGTCCGGTTCGGAGGGAGGGGCAAGGTCAATCCCTTGTCCCTACCCTATCGGCAAACCGGCGGGCCTGCAAAACTGAGAATCGCCTGTTTGCACCTCGCGCACCAGGGCTTGTCCCTGAGCTGCAAATCTCCATCATGGAGGCGTGCAGCGTATCTCAGTCATTGACTCGCACACGGCTGGCGAACCGACGCGGGTCGTCGTGGCGGGCGGGCCTGACCTGGGCCATGGGCCGTTGAGTGCAAGACGGGAGCGCTTCGCGCGCGATTTTGACCGATTCCGTTCCGCCATCGTCAACGAACCACGCGGCTCGGATGTAATGGTCGGCGCGTTGCTGGTTGAACCCGAGGATAAGTCCTGCGCGTGCGGTGTTATTTTTTTCAATAACGTCGGCTGCCTCGGCATGTGCGGGCACGGCTCAATCGGTCTGGCCATTACCCTCGCGCGCTTGGGCAGAATCCAACCCGGCGAGCATCGCATTGAAACGCCTGTAGGCGTGGTCACCGCCACGCTGCATCCGAACGGCGGGGTTTCCGTGGTGAATGTGCCGAGCTGGCGGGCGAAAAAGGATGTCACCGTGGACGTTCCCGGCATCGGCAAGGTGACGGGCGACGTGGCGTGGGGTGGCAACTGGTTTTATCTTGTAGAGCAGCACGGAAACGATCTCTCGTTGGCTAACGTGGACACACTCACGGAGTATTGCTGGCGGGTGCGCCAGGCGGTGAACGCGCAGGGCTTTCCCGACGTTGATCACGTTGAGTTGTTCGGCCCGCCAACCGCCCCGGGCGCGCACTCGCGCAACTTTGTTCAGTGCCCGGGCAAAGCTTACGACCGCTCACCCTGCGGCACCGGCACCAGCGCCAAACTCGCGTGCCTCGCCGCCGACGGCAAACTGGCTGAAGGCGACACCTGGGTTCAGGAAAGCCTCATCGGCAGCACATTCACCGGCCAATACCGCTGGCTCGATCGCGCTGCTGGCAAGGTCTCCCCCATCATCACTGGCTCAGCCTTTGTGAACTCGGAAGCGACTTTGTTGCTGGATGACAGGGATCCATTTTGCTGGGGGATTCGCCGATGAATGCGAACTCGTCTCTGCGTGGGACAGGCGTCGTGCCTGTCTGCATCCTTAATTTCTCCTTGGCAGCGCCATTCTTTCAGTCGGCATCAGGCGCTTGGAAACAATGGTTGTCATCGAAGTTTGAGACAGGCGCGACGCCTGTCCTACGCAGAGCATGACCAATCGTGTCGTCATCATCGGCGCCGGCGTCATCGGGCTTTGCACGGCGTACTACTGTGCGCGCCGCGGGTTTGCCGTCACGGTCATTGAACGTAAACCCGCCAAGCACGACGGCTGCTCCTTCGGCAACGCGGGCATGATCGTGCCCAGCCACTTCGTCCCCCTGGCCGCGCCGGGCATGGTCGCCCTCGGTCTCAAGTGGATGTGGAATCCAGCCTCCCCTCTTTACATCAAGCCGCGGCTGGACGCGGACTTGCTCGACTGGGGACATAAGTTCTGGCGGGCCGCCACCGCGGATCACGTTCGGCGCGCGGCGCCGTTGCTCCGCGACCTGAGTCTCGCCAGCCGGGTGTGTTTTGAGGAATTCGCCGCCTGGCCGGTGCCGGATTTTGGGTTCGTCAAGAAGGGCCTGCTCATGCTTTGCAAATCGGAGCATGCTCTGCGCGAGGAAGCCAGGATGGCCGAACAGGCCCGCGCGCTGGGCATCCCGGCGGAGGTCCTCGACGCAAAGCAAGCTGCCGCCCTCGATCCCGGCGCGCGATTGGACATCGCCGGCGCGGTGCATTTCCCGCTGGATTGTCACCTGCCGACCGAACGCTTCATGGCTGCGCTGCAAGCGCAGGCTGAGCAGCTCGGCGCAAAGTTCATTTGGGAGTGCGAAGTTCTCAACACCAGGCACGAGGGCAACCGCGTTGGCACGCTGGGGCTTTCTGGCAACCGGACGATTGAAGCCGATGAGTACGTGGTGTGCTGCGGTTCGTGGTCGGCCGAATTCGCCCAAAAACTGGCACTGCGCATCCCCATGCAAGCCGGCAAAGGCTACAGCCTCACGTTGCCAAACCCGCGGCAGCTTCCGCGGATTTGTTCCATCTGCACCGAGGCGCGCGTGGCGGTCACGCCGATGGACGGTGCTCTGCGCGTGGGCGGCACGATGGAGATTGCCGGACTGAACGAGGACATCAATCCGGTGCGCGTGCGCGGCATCATTGATTCGTTCTGTCGCTACTTTCCGGATTTCACACCCGCGGATTTCGACGGCATCCAGCCGTGGCACGGCTTGCGCCCGTGTTCGCCGGACGGACTGCCATACATCGGTCGCACCGCGAAGTTCACCAACCTCTCCCTCGCCACCGGCCACGGCATGATGGGGTTGAGTCTCGGCCCGGTGACGGGCAGGCTGATCGCCGAGATTCTTTCCGGGGAGAAGCCCGCTTGGGACATCGCCATGCTTTCACCGGATCGCTACAGTTGATTCCAAAGCAAACGCCCCATGAAACAACCAATCATGAAATGGCGCGGGGTCATCCCCGCGATGACCACCGCCTTCAAACCCGACCTGAGCGTGGATCACGCGTTCGTCGCCAGGCACGCGCGCTGGCTGGTGGATCACGGTTGCACCGGCATCGTCGCCCTCGGCTCGCTCGGCGAGAGCGCCACGCTGCGCTTCGACGAGAAAGTCGCGATCCTCAAGACCATCGTGAAGTCGCTCGATGGCAAAGCGCCGGTCGTGGCGGGCATCGCGTCGTTGAGCACGCTGGAGGCGGTGGATTTGGCGCGCGCGGCGGCGGACGCCGGTTGCGCGGGCCTGATGGTATTGCCGCCCTACGTGTATTCCAGCGACTGGCGCGAAATGAAATCGCACGTCCAGCCGGTCCTCCGCGCGACGAAGCTCTCATGCATGCTCTACAACAATCCGGTTTCCTACAAAACGGATTTCCTGCCGGAACAAATCCAGGAACTCGCGGCGGCGCACCCAAACTTGCACGCGGTCAAGGAATCCAGCGCGGACGTGCGGCGCCTGACGGCGCTCAAGGCGATCTGCGGCGACCGCCTCGCGCTCTTCGTGGGCGTGGATGATTTGATCGTCGAAGGCGTGCGCGCCGGAGCGGTGGGCTGGATTGCCGGATTGGTGAACGCGTTCCCGCGCGAGTCGGTCGCGCTCTACAACTACGCGATGCGCGGCGAGACGAAGAAGGCGGACGAACTTTACCGCTGGTTTCTGCCGTTGCTGCGAATGGACACCGTTCCGAAGTTCGTGCAATTGATCAAGCTGGTCCAACAGGAAACCGGCATGGGCAGCGAACTAGTCCGCGCTCCACGCTGCGTGATGGCCGGCGCGGAACGCAAGGCGGCGCTGGAGACGATAAGGCGGGCGCTGAAGACACGCCCGAAAGTCTAAACTTCGGTGAAGACGAGAATATCTAACCGACAAGCGCGCGAGGTCGTTCAACCAGCAACGGACGAAGCTCCTCCCTCTCCCCTCAACGGGGAGAGGGCCGGGGTGAGGGGTGAAAAGGTCCTGAATCCTCCGCCTTCTTGGCGCGCGTCCGCAGTCTCACCCGCTTTGCGGGAGAAACATTCCCTGGATGCGCGGCTCGGGCCTGCAAATCCGCCCAGATCGTTTCGCGCACGAAGCGCACGTCTTTCAGTTGTGAATTCCAGAATCGCCGTGTTTGAATGTTGCGTGATTTCAAATAATCATCGCGCTCCATGTCCTGTGCCTTTTGCTCGGGAAAGCCATGTTGCCCGCCATCGAGTTCAAGGTTGTAACGGGCCTCGGCACAGTAGAAATCGAGACAATGCTTCCCGAGCTTGTGCTGCCGTCGGAACTTGTAGGCGGAGAAGCGCCGGTCGCGGAGAAGCGCCCACAGCTTTTTCTCGGCCCAAGTGGACTTCTTCCGCAAAGCGCGAGCGAGGGAATGATTCATCGCTCGTGGGTTTATCGAAGGATTTGTTGCAGTTCAAGCGTCTCCTCGTATTCTCACCCCTCACCCCGGCCCTCTCCCCGTTGAGGGGAGAGGGAAACCACGGCGGCAATCGGAGTAAATTCCGACGCGTCACGTGCAGCCGTGAAACTCTGGTTATACCCAATGAAACTTGAAGGACTCTCCATCATCGGCTCATCTCGCGCGAAAGCGGCCGGCAAACCCACACCGGCCATCAATCCCGCCACCGGCGCCGCGCTCGGACCGGATTACTTCTGGGCAACGGCGGCGGATGTCGAAGCTGCGGCACACCTCGCCGCGAAGGCGTTTTCTGAAATCAAGCAATGGCCGGGCAAACGCCGCGCCGGATTGCTGCGGCGCATTGCCGAGTTGATCGAAGCGAACGCGCCGGTGATTCAGGAACGCGCCAATTTGGAAACGGCTCTGCCGCTGGCGCGGTTGCAGGGCGAGACGGCGCGAACGTGCGGGCAGTTGCGGCTGTTCGCCACGCTGATCGAAGAAGGCTGGTGGCTGGACGCGCGGATTGATCACGCCGATCCGAATCGCAAGCCGCTGCCGAAACCGGACGTGCGCTCGATGCTCGCGCCGCTCGGGCCGGTGGTGGTGTTCAGCTCCAGCAATTTCCCGCTCGCGTTCTCGGTCGCTGGCGGCGACACGGCGTCCGCGCTGGCGGCGGGTTGCCCGGTGATCGTGAAGCCGCACCAGGGGCACCCAGGCACTTCGGAACTGGTTGGCCTGTGCGTGCAGCAAGCGGTAAGAGATTGCGGCGCGCCGGAGGGAGCTTTCTCGCTGCTCTACGGCGCGGGGCGGGAAGTGGGCGTCGCGCTGGTGAAACATCCGCTCGTGAAGGCGGTCGGCTTCACCGGTTCACGCGCGGGCGGACGCGCGCTCATGGATGCGGCGGCGGCCCGGCCCGAACCGATTCCCGTCTATGCGGAAATGGGCAGCATCAATCCGGTGTTCCTGCTGCCGGGCGCGTTGCAGCAGAACGCGGAAGCCCTCGCCACCGGTTTGCATGGCTCGGTGACGTTGGGGGTTGGACAGTTTTGCACGAATCCCGGTCTCGTCTTTGTCGAGAAGAGCGAGGCAGCGACCAGGTTTCTGACCAGGCTCGAAGCGCTCATGGCTGCCACACCACCGGGCACGATGCTCACGGCGGATTTGTGCGCTTCGTATCGCGCGGGTGTGGAGGAGTTCGCGGCCGCCAGCGGCGTAAGGCGTGCCGCCGGCGCTGGCGCCGACCCCGGTGCGGGCAACGCGCAGGCGGATGCGGCGCTCTTCGTGACCGACGCGGAAACGTTCCTCGGCAATCACCAGTTGATGGACGAAGTCTTCGGTCCGTCCACGCTGGTGGTGGAATGTTCGTCGCGCGACCAGATGCTCGCCGCGGCGGCAAGACTGGAAGGCCAGCTCACCGCGACGATTCACGCCACTCCGGGTGAATTGACCGCAAATCGCGACCTCGTGGCGTTGCTCGAAGGCAAGGTCGGCCGTTTGCTTTGCAACGGTTTCCCTACCGGCGTGGAAGTGTGTCACGCGATGAACCACGGCGGTCCGTATCCAGCCACCTCCGACGGGCGCTCGACTTCGGTGGGCACGCGCGCCATTACTCGCTTCACGCGGGCAGTGTGCTTCCAGAATTTCCCCGACGCCGCGCTGCCGGATGAATTGAAGGAAGCCAATCCCCTGAGTCTCTGGCGATTGGTTGACGGCAAACTGGGACGGCATTGACCGCCAAAGGGTCAGCCAATTCCTCTATCCGAGGGCGTGCGTGCTTGCGCTTGGCCGTGGTCAATGCGTCATCACGTAGAAGATGATGTTGATGGCGAGCGGATAGGCGCGGTTCTCGGAGTATTCGCGGAAATAACCTTCGTCCTCGGCTTCGCGTTCCCAGCCGTCGCCGTTGTTCGTGTTGTGTGTGGTGATGATCATGATGCGCTGCCGGTCGTCCAGCCACGCGCGCACGTGCATTTCCTTCATGTCCTCGCCGGCGAACTGCGCTGAGTTGCCGAAGTTCGGGCTGCTCGGATCGAGACTGCTCAAGCCGGCGCGGATGTAGGGTACCTGCAGTTTGTTCTTCGGCACGTTGAGATCGAAGACGCAGTGAAACAGCGCATGCTCCATCGGCAATTCGACCCAGGTGCGTTCCGGCAGCACCTGCTTCATCTGCGCCTCAAAATTGTCCCACTCGCGCGCGCCCCAGAAATCGTCGGCCATGAGCGTCCCGCCGGCGAGCAGGTACCGGCGCAAGGCGGCAACTTCCTCATCACGCAAGATCATGCGGCCGGGTTTGGCCATGTGAATCATCGGCGCGCTGAACAGGGCGGGATCGGTCAGCTTCAATACACGGCCATCCGGGTCCACTTTCAACGAAGTCAACTGCTGGAGGCGGTAGGAGAGATTCAAATCGCTGTCGGGATAATCGTTGATCCAACCGAAGCGTCCGGGCCGGCCGGGGCTGGACTTGAAAATGATGCGAGTGAAGGTGAACACGTCCTTCTCGAAACCCGGTTCGTTGGTCCAGTTCGGTGTGTCCGTGCTGTGCGTGGTGGTTTCGCGCGCGGTGCGCACGGTGTCTTCGTTCACCAGCACGCCACCTTCCGTGCGGATCAACGGTCCGGCGGAATCGTCACCCCAAAATCCGCGCCCGCCGCGCTCACGATATTGCGCCAGCGCCAGACCGAGCGAGAAGCTCGCCATGATCCCCAGAACAATGATTCGTCGCGTTGACGGCATAAGGTCGTGTGCGTGCCTTGTTCCATACACCGTTGGAGGGCGGAAAACCAGTCCCGGATGAGGGAAGCCCGGCAAACTGCGTTCCCCGACTGCTGCCTTTCGCGTTGCCACTGCGCGAAGCGCCGCTCACACTGCGGCTGCAACACAATCCGCGTATGGCTTATCAGGAACAACAACTCCAGGAAATCTCGAAGCAGTTTCAAATCTACGGTGAGATTCTGCACGCCGAGACCTTCAAGATCGGGCACATCAACGAAACCTATTCGGCCACCTACGATCAGGGCGGCATGCGAGTGCGCTACATTCACCAGAAGATCAACAAGAACGTGTTCAAGAACCCGCCTGCGGTGATGAAGAACGTCATGCGCGTCACCACGCACATCCGCCGCAAGCTCGAAGCGATGGCCGCCCGGGACATCACGCGCCGTTCGCTCATCGTCATACCCACGCGCAGCGGTCAGTCCTTCTATCGCAGTCGCGAAGGCGAATACTGGCGCACGTTCGTGTTCGTGGAGGGCGTGCAAACTTTCGAGTCGGTGCAATCGTCGGAGCAGGCTTTCCAGGCGGGCCGCGCCTTCGGCGAATTCCAAAGCCTGCTTGTGGACCTGCCCGGCGGGCGGCTCACGGAAACGATTCCCAACTTTCACCACACCCGAAGGCGCTTTTCCGCCCTGCAACAAGCCATCCAAAAGGACCGCTACAACCGGGCCAAGGACGCAAAGCGGGAAATCAGCTTCGCACTCCAGCACGAGAGTCTTGTGGACGTGATCCTCAACGCCATGGCGAAAGGCAAAATCCCGGAGCGCATCACACACAACGACACCAAGTTTAACAACGTGATGCTCGACACGCTGACGGGCGAGGCCAAATGCGTGGTGGACCTCGACACCGTGATGCCTGGCTGCGCGTTATACGATTTCGGCGACATGGTGCGCACCACCACGAGCCCCACGCTGGAAGATGAAAAGGACCTGTCAAAGGTGAAGATGCACATGCCCATCTTCAAGAAGCTCGCGGACGGCTATCTTTCGACGGCCGGTTCGTTTCTGACCAGGACGGAGAAGTCGTTGCTGGCCTTCTCCGGCAAACTGATCACGTTTGAGATTGGCATTCGCTTCCTCACGGACTTTCTCAGCGGCGACACCTACTTTCGCATCCACCGTCCCGACCACAACCTCGACCGCTGCCGCACCCAGTTCAAACTTGTCGAGTCCATCGAGCAACAGGAGGAGGCGATGCAACAATTTGTGAACTCGCTGGACGGCAAGAGTTCAAGTGCCACGGTTGGCGGGCGCAGTTCAAAGAACCCATGACCCAACAGGTGTAGGTCGGGCGGCGATGCTGGATTGGGTGTGGTTAGTGGCCGCCGTGCGCGGAGAGACGGAGACCGCAGGGCGTTCCACGGATCGGGAAACAGAATTCCCCGAGCCAGAGTTCGCGCATTGAACTCCTGAGGCCTCGGGTGAGTAGCAGAACAGACTTCCAACCCAACCAGCCTGAGCGTGCCGGGCAGGCTTGGTTGCGTGCTACGCACAGCCAGGGAAGATGCCTTCTCCACGATTTGGATCACGAAAGCGAGTGTCGAGGACCGCAGGCACTCGGGCCGGAAGTCCGTTCCACAACCGGGCATGGAGGAGCAACTGCAGATTTACTTCGGCACCGGCAGGTCCGCGATCACAGCCCGGGCCAAGGCGGGGATTATCTCGCGCTCGTTCGCATGGTTGACCGTGAACACCACCAGCACGAAGCGGTGGCCATCGGGCAGTTCCACATACGCCGCGTCATGGCGCGTTTCGCTGGTCCAACCGGCTTTTGACCATAGCTTCGCGCCTTCGGGCAATGCTTTGCCGGTGTATTCGCGCGATCGCGTTTCGGCTTTGGGATTGAAGGGGTCGCGTTTGAGCAAGTCCATCATTTGCCGGCTGCGGTCGGGCGTCACCGAACGGCCCGTCACGATTTCCGTGAGCAACCGCGCCGTGGCGTCGGTGGTCAGCCAGTTGCGATGGTTCGGTTTGTGCAGGTTTACGGACTGTCTCTCGCGGCCGTAAGGTCCCTCGCACCAGGGCTTGCGGTTGACGTTGATGTTTTGAAACCCGAGCAAGGCAAAGTAACGATTGACCGCGTTCCGCTTCTCATACCACACCTCCAACTCGGTGGATGAGAGTTCCGGACCGCTGGTGGTTTCGGTGAGCAGGTCCACGACATAGCCGGTGGCCTCATTGTAGGAATCCACGATCATGTCCCGCATGGCCCGTCGCAACTCCTCCGTGTCCGCGAGCTGGCCGTCCTCCATCCAGCGATGCGCCGCCACGAGGTAGAACAGTTTCACCACGCTGGCCGGATAAATCTGTTCCCCGCCGCGGTGACTGCCCTGAACGGGCTTGTCCGGATCGCGCAGGTTCACCAACGTGACCGCCAGTTGGCCGGCTTCCAGTTTTCGCGCCGCGAACTGTTCCAGGGTTTGCCGCACCGCGCGATCCACGACCTGCTGGGTGCGCCACTCGGGGCGAATCTCCGGCGATGGTCGGTCTTGCGAAAGGCTGGTTTGCACAAGCGCAAAGATAAGCAGAATCGCCCTCGAAAGAGGAGCGCGGACTGGAATATTCATGCGGTGACGATTCCAAAAGGGCGGTGGTGGCGCAAGCCCTCGGAGAGCCTGACGGTGGGAGGGTGATGATCGAATCATCGAATCTCCTCTCAATTTCCGAGGCAGGCTCAGTGGCCCAAAGATTGAGAATGGTTATTCCGGGCAAAGTCCGCTTGCCAGCGCGGGGAAGCGGTGATAAGTGGATAACGAGGATAAGATGAGCCAGCCGCAAACAAACGGCGACCCGCCCGCCGACATGGCCAAACCGCTGGTGTTCGCCGTGGACGACGAACCCATGCTCCTGGAACTGGTGGCGCTGGTGCTCGAACCGCTGGGTTACCGCGTGCGCACCTTCCGCGACCCCGCCACGGCCGTGCGGGCCTATTCCCTCGCCAATCCCCAGCCGGCCCTGATCATCACCGATTACGCCATGCACATGATGAACGGCATGGACCTCATCCGCGAGTGCCGCCGGATCAACCCGGACCAGAAAATCATTTTGGTGAGCGGGACGGTGGACGAAACCATCTATCGCAACTCGAGCGTCAAACCCGATTCCTTCCTGGCCAAGCCCTACCCGGCCAGGCAGCTCGCCGAACTGGTCAAAAAGGTGCTCGGTCGTTGAGCTGGCGCGATGGCCGCCGCTCCACGAAATCCTCCAAAAACCTCTCGCCTTCGAGGCCGTCCTGGTGGTAAAGCTTGCCCCATGAAGAAACTGTTGATTCGTGGAGCCATCGTCGCGGTTGTCCTCATCATTGTCGTCATCTTCGCCCTCACCCTGTTTCTCGACGGCGCGATCAAGAAAGGCGTTGAAACCGTCGCCCCGAAGATCACCCAGGTGGCCGTCAAACTGGATGGCGTGAGTTTGTCCATCCTCTCCGGTTCGGGCAGTGTCAAGGGGCTCGTGGTCGGCAATCCGGAAGGTTACAAGACGCCCGAGGCCATCAACGTGGGTCACGCCAGCCTGTCCGTCAGTCCCGGCTCGCTGCTCTCCGACAAAATCGTGGTGAAATCCGTTCGCGTGGACGCGGCGGAGGTGACGTTTGAAGGCGGTCTGACCGGCAACAATCTGAGCAAGATTCTGGACAACGTCGAGGCGTTCGCCGGCGGCGAGGCCAAAGAGGATCCCGCCGCGGCCAAGGACGGCAAGCCCGCCAAGAAGATTCAGGTGGACGACTTCCTGGTCACCGGCGCCAAGGTCAAGGTCAGTCTCACGGGCATGGGAGGCAAGACCGTGACCGTGCCGCTGCCGGATGTGCATCTGACCAATCTCGGTCAGGGCGAGGATGGCATTACCACCGCCGAGTTGACAAAGCAGGTCTTGCGCGCGGTCCTCAACTCCGCCATCAAAGTAGCCACCAGCGACAAGGTGAAGGAGATGACCAAAGGCCTCACCGACGCGGTGGGCGAAGCGGGCAAGGCTGCGACCGACGCCGCCACCAAGGCCACCAAAGGCGTGACGGATTTGTTCAAGAAGAAGAAAGAGGAATAGCCGCGGCAAGCCTACGGCTTGCGGGCCGGCACGAACACCGCGCACACCGGCGAACCCACGGTCACCGACTGCCCTGTCGCCCGCAGTCTGCCGGTCTTCCGGTCAATCTCGAACACCACGACGCTGTCCGAGCCTTGGTTTTCCGCCAGCAACCAGCGCCCCGTCGGATCAATCGCGAAATGCCGCGGCGTCCGGCCGCGAGTGGGTTGATGCTCCACCAAACTTAGCTTGCCGGTTTTCTGGTCCACGCCAAAAACCGCGAGGCTGTCGTGACCGCGGTTCGAGCCATAGACAAACTTCCCCGAAGGATGCATTTCGACTTCCGCGCAGGAGTTGTTGCCCGAGAAACCGGCCGGCAGCGTTGAAACCGTCTGCACCTCGGTCATCTCTCCCCGGCGCGCGTTGTAGGCAAAGGCCGTAAGAGTCGAGTTCAATTCGTTGATGACGTAAACAAACCGGCCGTTGGGGGCAAACACCAGATGACGTGGTCCGGCCCCGGGCGCGACGGAGGCAAACGGCGGATCATGGGGCCACAGCCGGGCTGATCGGGCGTCCAGCCGGTAAAGCAGCACCTTGTCCAGCCCCAGGTCACAGGCCAGCACGAACCGGTCGCCGGCATCCGCGACAATGTGATGGGCATGCGGACCGGTCTGCCGTTGCGGATTCACGCTTGATCCCGTGTGTTGCACAGTGGACGCGGCTTCGGCCAGTCGGCCGTCCTTCGACACCGGCAGCGAGGCCACCGTGCCCGAGCCGTAGTTGGCCACCAACACGCAGCGGCCCTTGGAATCCAGCGCGACGTGGCACGGCCCCTGGCCGCCGGAGGACTGCTGATTCAGCAGCGTGAGCTTGCCGGTTCTTGCCTCGAGCAAGAACGCGCTCACCGCGCCCGCGCGTTGACCTTGGAACTCATTCAGTTCACCCACGGCGTAGAGGAAACGCCGATTGGGATGCACCGCGAGAAAACTGGGATTGCGGGTTTCCGCGGCCAGCATCGGTTCGCTCAACCCGCCGGTGGCGGCGTCAAAGCGCGAGACGTAGATGCCTTTGCTCTTCGCACCCGTGTAAGTGCCGAAGTAAACCAGATACTCGCGAGCCGAAATCGCCGCCGGCACCATGGCAACCAGGACCAAGGTCAGGAACTGTTTCATGCCGCCAGCAAACACGATGCAGGGGAGGATGCAAGCCCGGGTTCACGCCAGTCCAGCCCCCGGTGCTGCTTCAAGAGTCTGTCTGCGCCCTGAATCCCGCCCACCAGTTGATCGAACGGGCGCATCTCAGTTTATTGCAGGCAGGCATTCCTGGCGTAGCGCAGGTTTCCCAACCTGCGGTATCGCCGACTTCCAGTCGGCGGGCCCAGGCACGGCGTGGCAGGCCAGGAATTCGCCACGGTTGCGGATTGGAAATCGGCGATCCGGCAGACTGGATGTCTGCGCTACAGCATCGGCCCGAGGCCCCCTGCAAGAAAATGAGATGCGCCCTGATCGAACCCTTCTGTCGAACCCATCTTGACTTGATGTACCAACGGTCACAGGATGGCCGGCGCCGTTAGTCGGAGCGCCGCGAAATGAAAGGCTTCGCCTCCTCAAACCGCGTCGCATTTCCGTCGCGCATCGTGTTCCCGCACCTGCGCGTCCAGTATCCCAACGGACTCTGGTCTGAAGCCCTTGTCGAAAGTGACAGGGACTTTGTGGCGACCGCGGCGGCGTTGCGCGAAATGAATGTCCACGGCGATGCGATGATCGAACTGGCACACGAGCGGGTTCTCACCCCCACCCGGCCCTTGCGCGAGAACTTGGGAATCAGCCGCGCCTGTCTGCGGGAAACCTTCGGCTATTGAACCCACGCTTCATTCCACCATGAAATCACCCATCCTTTCCCTGCGTTGTGGTCCTCGCTTCCAACGGAGGCCCGTCCTTGTTGTGGGCCTGCTTGTGCTGCTGGCCAGCCTGCCTCTGGTCTCCGTGCTCGCTGAACCGCCCACGGTGAATCCCGGACCGGTCGGCGGGCCGCCCTCCGACGCCATCGTCCTTTTTGATGGCGAGAGCCTCTCGGAATGGAGGCGCGAAAACGGCGCGTCGCCGCATTGGAAGCTGGGCCAGGGCTTCATGGAGGTCGCACCCGGCGGCGGTCTCTTCAGCAAGCGGGAATTCGGCGACTGCCAACTGCGCGTCGAGTGGGCCACCCCGGCCGCGGTTTCCGGGGAGAGTCAGGGACGCGGCAACAGCGGCGTCTATTTGATGGGCCGCTACGAGGTGCAGGTGCTCGATTCCTGGCGGAACCAGACCCCTCCGCTCGGGCAGGCCGGAGCGCTTTATGGAGTGAGCGCGCCATTGGTCAACGCCAGCCGTCCACCCGGTGAATGGCAAACCTTCGACATCATCTTCCGCGCGCCCAGGCGGCTGGCCGATGGGAAGGTGCAGCCCGGTTCGCTGACGGTGTTGCACAACGGTGTGTTGATTCAAGACCACGTTCCGGTGCCGGAAACGCCCACCACCGCCGCGCCGTTGCAAGGCTTGGCCGAACGCGGCCCAATCTTCCTCCAAGACCACGGCAATCCCGTCCGTTACCGCAATATCTGGATTCGCCCGCTATGACCAGGCCAGCAACCTGGGTTTCGTGCCGAGTCAACTCCAGCAATCACCATCTCGCAAACCACAAACTCCATACACCATGAATCGCAGACTATTCCTCCAACGTGCCGCCCTCGGCGCCGCTGCCCTTCCGTTAGCCCATCGGGCGCTTGCCGATCCAACTCCCGGCCCCGCCGCCAGCAACAAGATCAATGTCGCCGGCATCGGCATCGGCGGCCAGGGCGGCGCGGACATTGACGCAGTAGCCGGCGAGGGCGCCAACATCGTGGCGCTCTGTGACGTGGACAGTGACCGGGCGGCCAAGAAGTTTGAGCAATACGCCAAGGCGCGACGATTCACCGATTACCGCGTCCTGTTCGATCAGATGGGCCGCGAGATTGACGCGGTGGTCATCGGCACGCCCGACCATTCCCACGCGGTGATCGCGGCGGAGGCGATGCGACGGGGCAAGCACGTTTACTGCGAGAAGCCCCTGGCCCACTCGTTTCATGAAGTCCGCGCACTGATGGCCGCTGCCGACCGTGCCAAAGTGGTGACCCAACTCGGCAATCAGGGGCACTCGGATGAAGCCATCCGGCGGCTGTGCGAGTGGGTCTGGGCCGGCGCCATCGGCAACGTGCATACGGTGCATGCCGCCTGCAACGCGTTCCCCGAGGTCTATTGTCAACTGCACAATCTGGACAAGTTGAACCAGCCTTACACCGTGCCGGCCTCGCTGGACTACGACCTCTGGCTCGGCCCGGTGCCGTTCCTGCCTTACCGGCCGTTCACGACACATTGGACCTGGCGCGGCTGGCTGCCGTTTGGCACCGGGACGGTCGGGGACTGGTTCTGCCACGTCATAGATCCTTCGTTTTGGGCGTTGGACCTCGGCGCGCCGACCAGTGTGCAGGCTGAGGTCACCAATTACGATCCGGTCAAGCACGGGCTGACCTATCCGCCGGGCACGCGGATCACGTACGAGTTTCCCGCCAAAGGCTCGCGCGGGCCGGTCAAGCTCGTGTGGCACGACGGCACCACGCGCATCCCCCGCCCGGCAGGATTCTCGGGGGACGACCAGGTGCCGGGCACGGGAGCGATTCTGTTTGGCGAGAAGGGCATGATCGTTCACGGCTCGCACGGCGCGGGGGGCTGCCGGTTGCTCCCGGACGATTTGATGGACGCGCACACCGGAAACAACGCGCCGCCCCGGACCATTCCGCGGGTGAAGAATCACGCGGCCGACTGGTTGGAGGCGATTCGCTCAGGCCGCCAGGCCGGCTCGCATTTCGGCTACGGAGGCCCGCTCACCGAAGCCGCCTTGCTGGGTGCCATCGCGATCCGTTTCCCCGGCGTGACCCTGCAATGGGACGCGAAAGCCATGCGATTCACCAACCACGAGCTCGCCAACGCCTTCGTCCACCAGCCGTATCGCCCGGGCTGGGCGCTTTAGTCAGCCGACACCAATGAAAGTGCGTGGCTGACCGTGCCTTTCCACTTGTGATTGCACAGGCCAAGCCCGCTTTGATCGCAGCAGGACAGCCCTGCTTTTGGATTTCAAGTCCTCCCGCAATGCGTTGACGGATTAGAAAGTCCGGGTTGGCTACCAGCGTTCAATCCGAAAGTCACTGACGCGCGCCCAGCGTTCGATCTCAGCCGGCCCTTGGTAGAATTGAAGGCTGATCTTGGGTTGGCCGGCTGGCGGCGCGGGCAGGTCGCATTCGCCCACGTCCTGCCAGGACTCCGAGTCCGCGGGGCGGAACTGACCGCGAAGGGAATTGCCCTTCACCAGAAACCGAAGTTGAACCTTGAAGGCCTCCAGCGGCAGGATCTTGATGGTGCGCGTCCGGTCGTTCTCCTCGCGGCCCATGACGATGCAAAGTTTTCCATCCACGAGTTCCTGACCCAGTTTCACCATGTGACTGTCGTCGTAATACCACGAAAGGTTCACCTGTTCATATTGGGCGGTGGGACGGTTTTCGACGGTGACACTGATGGCGATGCCTTCCGGCGCCACTTGCGGCGCAGGGCGGACCAGCACGTTCTTGGCGTCGTTGGATTTGCCCCACAGATTGCCCGGCTGGACCCGCACTTCCAGACCGTGTTCCGAGAGACGCCAGGCTTCACGCTGCTCCCGCACCCAGGACCAGCCGGGTTTGAGCCGGCCCTGAAAGTGGTCCTCGAAGAGAACTTCGCCGGCCGCCGCCGTCACGCCGGCCAGCACAATGGCGAAAAAAGCAAGCCGCAGTATCATCCGCATAACGGCAGGCATCATTCGCCTTCCCGCCCCGACTGGCAAGCCACTTCCTGCCATCATGTCAAAACGCATGTCAAAACTCCCATTGACACGCTGCCTTCGTCCGGGCAGCGTCGCGCCATGACCCAGACTGCGGCGCATTGCTCCAGGAGAAATCCTGGGGACGGCGTCCTGCCAAGTCCCCAAACAAGGCCCCATCCACCCAGATCATGAATGTTCGATTCTTGTTACAAACCTGGCCCGTGGTCGCTCTGACACTGTTGCATGGTGCGGCGGCGTGCGCTCAACCACACTGGCCGCAGTTCCGAGGGCCGAACGGCTTGGGGATTTCCACCAGCGCCGAGCCTCCGATCCAATTCGGGCCGGACCAGAATGTCCTTTGGAAGTCCGCCACGCCGGCGGGCTATTCCTCGCCGTGCGTCTGGGGAAATCGGGTGTTTCTCACCGGAGTGGACGGGAACAATCTGATCACGCTTGCCATTGATCGTTCCAACGGAAAGGAACTCTGGCGCAAGGAAGTCGCCGTCGAGAAACTCGAAGCGCATCACAAAACCAGCAGCCCGGTCACCGCCACGCCCGCCGCCGATGGGGAGCGCGTTTATGCTTATTTCGGTTCCTTCGGCCTGATTGCCTATGGACACGATGGCCGGGAGGCCTGGCGCAAACCGATCCCCACGCCGAAGAACAAGTATGGCATGGCGGCTTCGCCCATTCTGCACAAGGACGCGCTGATTCAACTGATTGACACCGACGGCGGCGATTCCCGGTTGCTGGCTTTAAACCGCAAGACGGGCGAACCGCTCTGGACGCAGGAGCGGACGCGCTTCTCCGCCGGCTGGTCCACCCCCTTGATCTGGTCGCACGACGGGGAGGACGACCTGGTGGCGTTGGGTATCAGCCGCCTCATGGCGTACGATCCGCAGACGGGTGCTCCGCGTTGGTGGGTGGATGGTTTCCCGCAGGAGACGGTCAACTCACCGGTGGCTGGCGACGGCATGTTGTTTGCGAGTTCGGCGGCGCTGGGCGGACGGGGTAACGAGAAGACTGATCCGAATGCCTGGCGTGATTTGCTCAAGATGGATCGCAACGGCGATGGCAAACTCCAGTTCGATGAAATCCCCGATGACTACCAGCTCGTCCTTCGGTCGGACCTGCCGAAAGACCATCCCGGGTATGCGTTCCCAGCGCCGTTCAAAGCCATGTACAAGAATGCCGACACGGATAAGGACGACGCCTTAAGCGAGGAGGAAATGAAAGTCAGCATGGCGCGATTTGAAACCTTCACCAAACCGGTGCTCATGGCCATCCGCCCCGGCGGCAAGGAGGACGCCAGGCAGAACATCGCCTGGGAAATGCGCCGCGGCATCGCGGAGATTCCCTCGCCACTCTATTTTCAAGGCGCGATTTACATGGTGCGCGATGGCGGATTGCTCACCTGTGTTACGGCCAAGGACGGCACGGTACGTTATCAGGAACGGCTCGGTGTCGGAGGACAATACGCCGCCACACCCGTGGCGGCGGCGGGCCGAATCTACATCGCCTCCCAAAGCGGAACGGTCATCGTGTTCAAGCCGGGAGCAACCGCGCCGGAAGTTCTCGCCCGAAACGATCTGCGCGACTCCATCATGGCCACGCCCGCCTTTGCCGAAAACACCATCCTGGTCCGCACGGAGGGCAAGCTCTATGCATTTGGGCAACGTTGACTTGTCGCATCACCTGGACATTCTCCGGGCAAAGGGCGCATCTCAGTTTGTTGCAGGCAGGCATTCCTGGCGGAGCGCAGGTTTCCCAACCTGCGGTATCGCCGACTTCCAGTCGGCGGGCCCAGGCACGGCGTGGCAGGCCAGGAATTCGCCGCGTTTGCGGATTGGAAATCCGCG
>WYBW01000117.1 GCA_011525685.1 Verrucomicrobiia bacterium | reverse complement strand
GACGCCTATGGGAATCTGGTGAGCCAGAGCGGCAGTCTGGCTGGTGCGAACGTGTATCGGTTTTCGTCGAAGGAATGGCTGGCCACACCCGGCCTCTATTACTACGGCTACCGCTGGTACGCGCCCACTCTGCAACGGTGGCCAAACAGAGACCCTATCAATGAGCTTGGGTTCAACCTCCTTAGGCATCGCCAGAAACTATTTAATCTGGACGAGGAGAAAAGTCCTTACACCTTCGTCCAGAACAACCCGATCAAGCTCGTGGACCCGCTTGGAAACGTGTCGTGGGGTTGGCCGGTTGTGCCTCCTCCAGGGCACCTACCGACGTTTGGGCCGCCACCTCCTCCATCCCCACCACAAGCTCCCGAGCACATGGGGTTTCCTGCCTTCCGGACGTGTATGGATTGGTGCATGCGCCTGATGCACCCTTGGATGCTTCCTCAGGCCGGTTGTGTGGCCACCAGCGTCTTCGTAACCGGTTCGCCGGCGATTGGAGCGACTGCGGGAGCCGGTTGGACGCTTGGCACTGCGGCAGGCTGTGCCTTCATCTGTGCTCTATGACAATGCGGCTCGTCATTCTCATTGTTTTGATCCTTCTAAACGTTGTTGGACTAGTGCTTGTGTTGCTGCGGCATCGCACGAAAGTCCAACAACCACATTCAAGGGAGCGCGCAAATTCAATTCTAATGCTTGTAATTGGTTTTTGGTGGGGCATCGTGGCCGCTGCGTTCAGGCCCGCTCTGATGGAAGCGCTTCTGCAGGAATGGTGGCTTCATGTCGGTCTTTTGCTCACAGCCCTGGGTTTCAGTGCAGCGATAGCTTGCAAGAGGGGGAGTTGAGCGGGTCTTGATGTTGGCAACTCGCGTCGGTGGCATGAAGGGGGGGCTTTGTTTTGGTGCTACGGTCGAAAATGTGTCAGTGTCGCCATCATAGAATCTTCTGGCCGGCTTACCCCCGTAACGCCGACTTTCCAGTCGGCGCGGGCCGGTTGGAAAACCGGCGTTACCCTCGCGACCCGGTGGGCAATCTCACCAACATCTGCGACTCCGTAGCCCGGCTGACCGGCACTTGGTTCGAGAAGAACGGCCACCCCACGCACATCCGACACGAATGCGCAGAGTTTCGCGATTCGCATCCGTCAGCGGAAAGGGAAAGGTGTCAGTCCCGGAAAGGTGTCAGTCCCGGCCATTGTAGAATTCCCGGACGGGCTGACCCAGCTTAACAACAACTTTCCAGTCGTCTCCGCGCCGGTTGGAAAACCGGCGTTACCTTCACGAGTTGGCGGACTGTTGTGGACGGAAGAAGTCTCCTTGAATGGCTTCTCGGAACCCGGATGGGAATCGAGAGCGCTCACGATTGAGGAGCAGGCTTTGCTGGTGCTTCTGGTAAACGTCTTTGAAATCCGAAAAGCCCAGGCTGAGGAGATTCACACCTCCGACCAGGATCAAGCGAGGGGTTGATCAGCCGGTGGGACGGTCTTGGCCCAGCCTGTCCAAGCCGCAGGCGCGGCTACGGCCGGTGGGCGCTTGGTTGAATCCCAAGACTGTTATAGCCGGAGCCGTGCAGTTGGTTTTGGGGAGCGCGGGCGTCCCGCGTGCCGCCGCCAGCGTCGCGCGGGCGGCTTCGTGACTCCATATTCCCCGCACGGTTTGGGGCGTGATGATGGCGGGACGGAGTTTGCGGCGCGACGCCGCAAACCACACACCGGAGGCGTATGCTCCCCGGTTTGAACCGCATCGTTCCGGCTAAGGCCCGGCCGCCCGCGGGGACTTGACCGCAGGCGCGCGTTTCCTGGGTGGCTCCGGTTTGGGCGTCAAGGCTTCGAGCTTCCTTTCCAAAGTTTTGAAGTCCTGCCGCAGTTGGGTGTTTTCCTTCTGCAGTTCCAGGACCGTGGCGCGCAGTTCGCCCAACCCCTCCACGGTGCGTTGGGAGGTGATGATGCGGCGGAGCGCATTGGTGGCGGCCCGTTGTTCGGGACTCCCGGTGAAGGACTGGTTGAATTTCGTCAACACCGGCACCGCGCGCTGGTCTTCCAGGGTGCCCAGCGACGTCAGCGCCCCGATGCGGACCGGGCGGCGCGCATCGTTCAGATGGCCCACGAGGAACTCGCGCACGGTGTCCAGATGCTCCTGACGATTGCGGGCGAGCAGGGCCAGCGCATCGAGGGCGGTGGCGAATCCCCGGCTGGTGTAGTCCGCTCCGCGTTCCCGGAGGTTCTGGTGCAGCGGCTCGATGTAAGCGGGGTCATTCGCGGTCCGCATGGCGCGCACGGCGGCCACGGCCAAGGAGTTGCGGTATGAAGTCGAATTCAAGAATTGCAGCAGGACTTCGCGCACCTCCGCTTGGGGGTAGGCGCCCAGGCCTTCGAGGGCTTCGGCCTGGATGTCAGGGTTCTTTTCGGACTTCAGCTTCGCGCTTTTGGCGGTGAAAGCTTTCTCGTGGTAGAACGCGCCGAGGCCGGCCACCACTTCCCGCCGCACCCGCGCGTCCGGCTGGGTGGTCGAGGCCAGCAAGGCTTCCAAAGCGTCGTCGTTGTAAATCGAGCGCAGGGCCTTCGCCGCCTCGACGCGCACGCCGTAAAATGGATCGTTGTTCAGCGCTTTCTTGAGTTTGGCCACGGAATCCTTGTCGCGCCGTTTGGCGAGGGCTTCCACCGCGAGCAGCCGTCCCATCATGTCGCGCGAGTCCTCCAGTTGCGCCTCCAGCATGGCCGAGGGCGGATCGAACTTCACGCGCGCCAGCAATGTGTAATCCGGGTCAACCCGCACCCCGGTTGGCGCTTCGTCCAAGGCGAAATAAAAGTCCTCGGCCTTCTGTTTGACGGTGATGGTTTTGTCGGTGGTTTCCGACTTGGTCTTGAACCGCACCGTGAGCGGGAAGCTGAACAGCCCCACATCGTCGGCGATCTTCTGGACCTGGCGTACGGAAATCCGCGCCAGTTTGGAACGCGCATCCCAGGCGTAACTGATGTCGAGGTCAGGCGTGCCGCCGCGATAAACCCATTGATCGAAGAACTGGTCAAACGAGCGGCCGGAAAGCTCCTCGACCACGCGGTTGAGGTCCTCAGTCACCACCGAACCGTAGGCGTGACGTTCCAGCCACGTCTTGATGCAGCGACGGTAAAGGTCCTCGCCCAGTTGCGAGCGCAGCATGTGCAGCACCCAACCGCCTTTCTGGTAAGCATGGTAGCCGAACATTTCCATGGGGTCGTCAAACTTCCGCTCGACGATGGGCCGGGTGTCGGTGGTCCGGTTGACGATGCCGCGCCCGTCCCGGTAAAGCCCGTAGAGCATCGAATCACGGCCGTTCTTGTATCCGTCGTAGAGATGCGCGTAATACGTTGCGAAGCCCTCGTTCAACCAGAGGTGGCTCCAATCTTTGCACGTCACCAGGTCGCCGAACCACTGATGCGCCAGTTCGTGCGCCACGAGTCCCTGGCTGGACCGGAGATTCTCCGTGGCGTCGGTGAACAGGGTGTTGTCCGTCAAGGTCGTCGCGCTGGTGTTTTCCATGCCGCCCGCGACAAAGTCGTTCACCACCACCTGATCGTATTTTTCCCACGGATAAGGCACGCCGATCTCCTCCTCGAAGTACGCCATCATGTCCTTCGTGTCCCGGAACGACGTCATGGCTTCGTTGATGTCCGAGGCGGGCGTGTAAAACGCCAGCGGAATGTCGCGGTAACGGTCCTCGATCTTTTTGAAGTACCCGGCGCAGAGCGAAATGAGGTAATTGGCGTGCGGCTTGTCCTGCCGCCAGGTGACCACCAGGAGGCCGGTGGCGGGGTCTTTCGTTTCGGAAAGCTTGCGTCCATTCGAGATCACGGTCATGCCTTCGGGCACGCGGCAGGTGATTTCCGAGGTGAACTTCTGGTTTGGCGCGTCCGGGCACGGATACCAGTGCCGCGCCTCGATGGATTCGCCCTGGGTGAACAGATGCGTGTCGCCCGGTTTGTAACCCATCTCGGGTGTGCGGAAGTATAGTCCCTGGGTCGGCTCGGCGGTGTATTCGACGGTCACCCAGACCTCGCGGTCCGCCGGCACCGGCTCGGCAAAAGTGACAATCACGTTCTGGTCCGTGGTCTGATGTTCGAGCATCGTCTCGCTGGAAGTCACCGAACTGACGCGCAGACGAACTGCATCGAGCCACAACTCCGCGAGCGGCATGGCAATCGGCTTGAACCTGATCGTGGTCTTGGCCGCGACCACGCGGCGGCTGAAATCCGGCGTCACATCAATGGCGAGGTTCACCACCTGGATGAGGCGGTCGGGCGCGTACTGGCGATGGTCCGGAGAATCCGGCGGGGCAAAGAACGCGCTGCTCTTGAGGCACTCGACGTGGTGGGTGGTTTCTTCCGCGCGAAGAATCGGGACGGCCAGACTGCACAGCAGCATGGCGAGGACGAGGGTTGGCAATTTCACGGCCCGTATTTAACCGAAGGCCGGCTGCTTGTCAGCGGCGGATTTTCGCGGTGCGTGAGTTGGCATCGGTTGGGAAGCGGCTGGAGAGAACCTGCCGGGCGGGCTGTGGTCGCGAATAACGGGTGGTGGAACGTCTCGCACTGCTCGTCCCGTGGGATGGGAGTGTCTTTACCTTGGATGTCTCGGCGAGATTATCCCGCGGGGCGACAACTGGCGTCGCGCTCAACGGTGCAATGAATCGCCGGTTGAGAGAGACAGCACGAGCCATCTCCCGAGCGGCACGCTGGACGCGGGCCGGGTGGTCGCAGCGCGACCACCGCGACCGAAGCCGACGCGCGCCGGTTGGAAAACCGGCGTGACGCGCTTGCGGTTCGCGCACCGGGAGCAGGTCCGCCTGGAGCAGGGAGCCATTCCCGAGCGCGCCGGGCTGACCTCCACTCACTTTGCCAACCACTGCACCGCGTCAATGATGACGTGGCCGTCGGCGCCCTGGTTGGAAACCACCACCACCGCTGTTTGATCCGCGGCGAACTCGAACGTTCCGAGCGAAACGAAAAGGTCTTCAATCGGCGGCTTGAGTTTTTGGTTCACGAAAACGGTTTGCTCACCGTCCCGATGGGAAACGGCCACGGGCACGTTTGACGCGCGATTGGCCTGCGGCGAATAGGCGAGCCGGACTTCGTAGCGGCCGGCGCGTGGCAGCCTTGCCTCGAATCGGGCGGCGGCTTTGCCCTCGGCGCCGTTGCCTTCGTGCCGATAGCCCGAGCCGACAAACGGTGAGATGGCCGTGCTTTCGGTCCATTGCCCCGTGAGCCGGGCTTCCGCGTCGTCCACCACCACGCCCGGCAGATTGCGCGGGTTTACGTTGGTCGCCCGGCGGGCGGGCGGGGCATCGCTGTATTCCAGGATCTGTCCATCCTTCAGCAACCGTTCCCGCAGCTTGGAATACGGCACATCCTGCACGGCGAGGTCCGCGTCCATCGCCATCGCCGCGGCCGTGGCGGCGGATTGGCCCAGGATCATGAACACCGGCTCCATGCGGATGGAACCGAAGGCGATGTGGGAACTGGAAACGCAGACCGGGACCAGCAGGTTCTGACATTGCGCCCGTTTCGGCACCAGCGAGCCGTAAGCGATCTGATACGGCCCCTGGGTGGACACGCCGATGTCGCCCTCGTTTTGCACGTAGCCTTCCGGGGTGATGTAGCGTTGGACGTTGTGGGAGTCTATTCCATAAGACCCCATCCCAACCGGGTGCGGCGTGGGACGCTTTTTGAGCAGTTCGTTTTCGGTCATGACGTATTCGCCGATCATGCGACGGGCTTCCCGCACGTAAAGCTGGTGCGGCCAGTGGCCGCTGTCCCGAAACTCATCGCGGGCATAACCCCAGCGGCGCATCCGATCCTGCACGTCCCTGGGCACGCGCGGGTCGTTGGCGATGAAATAAAGCCAGCCCTTCTGGTAGGTTTCGTGTTCCCGGATGATTTCGCGGCGGCGCTCGTAGGAGGCTTCCGGGTAATCGTAGTTGTAACCGATGTTGTCGAAGCTCATCGGGCCGTGATTGTTCACGTCAGTCTTGCGGTTGGGCACGGGATCGAACTTGTCGAAAGTTTCACGCCAACCCGCCGCGAAGATGCGCACGAGCAGTTCATACTGACCGGGGTCGTAACCGGCGGGCTTCGTGAATGGCACGCGATTGTCGGGGTGATCCGTCAGACAGAGACGGAAACAGTAGGCCTGAACCTTGGTGTCGCCCTGGCCGTACTCTCCGGGGTGGTTGGTGCTGATGCGCGGCAACACGCCGCTGGCCGGGTCGCCCGGCACCACATACGGGCTGATGGGTTCCTTCACCGCGCCGAAATGATGGCGATGATGCAGCACGCCGGTTTGCACGCCGTTCCATTGCTCGTGGTGGGTGGCTTGCGATTCCCGCCCGACGTGATAGGACACGCCCGCCGCCGCCATGAGGTCGCCCTCATAGGTGGCGTCAATGAACATTTTCGCCACGTACCTCCGGCCACTGAGCATGGTGATGGAAATGATGCGCCCGCCGTCCTGCTTCACTCCGTTGGCGCGATCAAGCCACTCGTCGCGATGAACCGGGATTTGATGCTCGCGGATCCAATCCTCGAAGATGCCCTCGGCCACATGCGGCTCGAAGATCCACATCGTCCGCTGTTCCTTGTCAATGGCGGGCGTGCCCTGGCCGCGGTTGCCGTACTCCTCGCGCCGCTGCCAGCGCCACGCCTCCGGCTGGTCGTAGTGTTTCCAGACGCGATGATAAAACTCGCGCGCCAGACCGCCGATCACGGCCTTGTTGCCCGTGTCGGTGAACCCGAGTCCGCCACTGGACAGCCCGCCCAGATGTTTGTCCGGTCCGACGATGACGACTGACTTGCCCATGCGGGCGGCCTGCACCGCGGAGGCCACCCCGGCGGAGGTGCCGCCGTAAACGCAGACATCCGTCGCCGTGGGGGACGCGGCGCGAGTCCACGCGGCCAGGCACAGGCTGCCTACGGTCGCCGCCGAAATGAGGTGAAGTCGCATATCAGTCTTCATGGATTAACCCAGCCAGACTTTCGCCGCAATCCTGCTTTGGAGGACCGGCTTCGCTGGCGTGGGTGGCGATTCGCCCTCACCGTGACCGGCCCCTCGAGGGAGAGGGAACAGCCATCGCGCGATTTGCTTTTGCCAAACGGTTGCCGAACCAACTCCAACTCTGGTTTTCAGTATCATCCGTGAATGATTCTCCCTCTCCCAGCGGGAGACTGCCGGGGTGAGAGAGAGTTTGTGAGAGACGGCGACGGAGAGAAGGTTGCTTTCACCCTCACCCAAACCCTCAACCTGAGGGAGAGGGAACAGCCATCGCGCGATTTGCTTTTTCCAAAACGTTGACGAAACAACTCCAACTCAGGTTTTAAAT
>WYBW01000116.1 GCA_011525685.1 Verrucomicrobiia bacterium | reverse complement strand
TGGATGCGAAGACTCTCCCTCACCCTTTTTCCCTCTCCCGCTGGGAGAGGGAGACCGTTGCCGAGACTTCAGATCATTCACCTGTATTCTCTCAATTCCATTCCACTGAAAACAGCGAGGAACCGCATGTCTCGCAGCGTGGTTTTATCGGCGGTGTTGCCGGGTAACATTTCGTAGGCCAGCGGCAGGCCCTCGGGCGTGACGACCAGCGCGATGATGACTTGCACACAGTCGCTGCGTTTGTCGCGGCTGTAACCGAAACGACGCGGGTCGCGTTCGTCGGCCGGCACATCGCACTCGAAGTAAGTGCTGGTCAGGTCGTAGAGCAGCACGCCGAGCGAGTAGATGTCGCTCCGCGTGTCAACGTCGAGGCTGCCCAAGCCGGCCTGCTCGGGACTCATGTAGGCTGGGGTGCCCATCAACTGGTTGAAGCGCGTGAAAAATGTTTTCTCGGTGAGTTCCTGCTCCGTGGCCTTGGCGATGCCGAAATCAATCACCTTGGGCGCGGCGCGACCTTCCTGCTCGGTGACGAGCACGTTGGAGGGTTTGAGGTCGCGATGAATGACGCCCTTTTGGTGTGCGTGCTGCACCGCCCGGCAGACTTGGATGAAAAGGCGCAACCGATCCTCCGTGCTCAAACGATTGGCGTCGCAGTAATCCGTGATGTGGACGCCTTTCACGAGTTCCATCACGAAGTAGGGCCGCCGCTTTTCGTCGCGCCGCCGTCGAAGACGCGGGCGATGTCGGATGATCCATCAACGCCAACGCCTGGCGCTCGGCCTCGAACCGGGCGACGACCTCACGCGTGTCCATCCCGAGCTTGATGATCTTGAGCGCGACTTTGCGCCGCAGGGGCTCTTGCTGCTCCGCCAGCCAGACGGTGCCGAAGCCCCCCTCCCCAATCTTCTCAAGTAAGCGGTAACGGCCAATTCGTGTAGCGGGTTGTTCGCTCGAAGGAGGCGGCAGTTCGTCGGTCGGTGCTTGGGCGGGGTTGGCCGCCAGGCCCAGCTTGAGCAGGCAATTCGGGCACATGCCCGCTGGCGCCCCGGCGGGCAGCGGTTGGCCGCATTCTGGGCAGACCTGTTGCGACATGATTGTCTATTTCACACAGCGGAATTCGCCGGAGGTTACACGAATTGCCACGCACCGCTCGGGTCAGCGAGCCGTAACCGCGATGAGGTAGCGCAACTCCCCAGCCACGTCTTCGCCGTTGCCAACCGTTCGGCCAATTTCCTCGCACAACAATTCTCCATAACGCTGCCGAAGGCGGTGCGCCGCCACCTTCACGGCGCCCTCGCTGATACCATGCCGGGCGGCGATTTCGGCGTAGGGCAAGCCCGCGCGGTCACCTTGAAGGTGGGGACGAAGCGCTTCAAATAATCCCCCTTTTCCGCTGGCCTCGCACTCCGCCCGCAAGTGTTCCAGAACCTTGGCCAAGAGGGTGAAAACCCATTGCCGTTCAAACAGGGTTTCGGGCGTTTCGGTCACCGAAGTCTCCGCGAGAAACCTGGCCTCGTCATCCGTCACGTTCAGGGAGAGCAACGGGACGCCGTCGCCACGCTTTTGAGTGCGGGCACGATTCCATTCGGTCGCCAGCAAATTGTCGAGTGATCGGAGGAGGAAGGAGCGGAAGCGACCTCCCTCACGTTCCAGGCCTTCCAGCGACTGCTTCTCGATCAGGTGCAGGAAAAAATCTTGCGTGACGTCCTCTGCGTCCGGCGGTGAATGACCCCGGCGGCGGACGTAGGCGTAAAGGGGATACCAATAATCCAGGTAGATTTGAGCGAACGCCTCCCGCGTCCGCTCGGTGCCGGGCTGGGCGGCATTCAGGACGACAGTCCAATGCGTCGTGCGGAAAGCGGAAGAACCGCGCACTTCAGATGGTACAGCTTCCATACTTGCTGGTCCAAACAACGATACTGCTGAGTCCCGTGTCCAGCCACCCTGCCCGACGCTTTAATCCACGAAAGCGGTTTGCAGCCGGGTTGCGGCAAAGGCCACCGGGAGTGCTGATCAAGGGAAGCATGCAATGCCTCCCGCCGGGATTCAAGCCAAGGTTGCGTGCAGGGGTAACTGCCTGCCCGCAAACGCAAGGGAGGACTTTGACGATCAATGCAAGACGAAGGATTGCACCCCGTCAACATGCGAGCCGGCACGCGCAAACCTTGAGCCAGCACCCGCCACTGATCACACCGCCAGGGAATGGGCAAATTACACTTTCTCCGGCACCACGAACGGCTTGCGGTAATCGCGCGTGAACCAGTCGTTCACCTTCCGATTGCTCGTGCAACGTTCGGTCTTGCCATTGATCTTCAACACCTCGCCGAGCGTGGCGGGCGTCTTCTTCAAGTCCACATTGTTGGCCGCCAAGTGTTCCTCCATCCGTCCGAGCGCCTCGGCCATGTCCTTGTTGTCCCGCACGGCGGCGCGGATTTCTTCGGGCGACAGCTTCTTGCCGAGGCAATAGGAGACATTCGCCGTGTGACAGAGCGCGGCCGAGATGTGACCGTCCTCGGCATCGGCGGTCAGGTCGGTGTGTTTGCGGCTGCGGACGGCCTTGATGAAGTTCTCGTAGTGGTCGCCGCCGCCGTCGAATTGCCGCATCTCCTTGCCGTCCTTGTCAAACACGATGGCTTTCGTGTAACTCGGAATCACCACGGAACCACCCTCGCAATCAATCACCACGCCCACGCCCGCGCCGCGGTAATTGTCCATTCGCTCGCTCTGGCTGCTGGCGGGCAGGCCGCGCACCTCAAACAGCAGCGGTGCCTTCGCGTAGCCCTGATACACGATCTGCGTGTTCGGCGTGGTGCCGTCGTCTTCGTAGCCGAGCCGGCCACCGATGCTGAACGCCACCGGCGCGAGTTCCTTTTCGCCCAGCACCCAGCGGGCGATGTCCACCTGATGCACCCCCTGGTTGCCAAGGTCGCCGTTGCCGGTGGGCCAGACCCAGTGCCAGTCGTAATGCAATCGTTTGCGCATCAGCGGCTCCTTGGGCGCGGGACCGCACCAGAGGTCGTAATCAATCACTGGCGGGATCTCCAGCGGCTTGTCCGCCTTGCCGATGCTGGCGCGGCGCTTGTAACACAGCCCGCGGGCGCGGAGGATTTTGCCGAGATTCCCGGCTTGCAGCCAGGCGATGGCTTCGATCAGTCCGCGGCTGGAACGGCACTGCGACCCGGTCTGCACCATCCGACCATACTTCCGCGCCGCCTCGACCACTTTCCGCCCTTCCCACACATTGTGCGAGAGCGGCTTCTCCACATAAACGTCCTTGCCCGCCTGAACGGCCCAAATCGTCCCGAGTGCATGCCAATGGTTCGGTGTGGCGAAGCTGATGACGTCAATGTCCTTGTTCTCCATCAACTGGCGCATGTCCTGACAGCCCTCGACCGCCTGGCCCGCGTCCTTCATGCGTTGGACGCCCTTGTCCAATATGTCCTTGTCGGCATCGCAGAGCGCCACCACCCGCACGCCTTTCAACGCGCGAAATCCACTGATGTGATTTCCACCGCGGCCGCCAAAGCCGACGACGGCCACGCGAATATCGCCATTGGCGCTGCCTTGGGCTTTGGCAATGGCCGGCCAGAGGCTGAGGGAGGCGCCCGCCAGCGCGGTTTGTTTCAGGAAGGAACGACGATTGAGTTTGTTCATGGGAGTTTTCATTTTGCCGTGTTCTTGGTGTATTCAGCGTAACGCTCGGCGACCTTGCCCTGTTTCTCGTCGCCTTCGTGGATGTAGAAGCGGTAGCGGAAGCTGACACTTTTTCCAGCGGGCACGACGAGGTTGCCGGCGGTCTTGTCGGGCAGGCTCTCGAAATCGTGCCGCCCAAAAGGGTTGGCGGCAAACAGACCGTAGTCGCGCACGTGCCACCAGGTCGGGTGACGCGGGTTTTGCGGGTGGTCAAAAATGGCTACGCCAACAGTTTTTCCCTCGACCGGTCCATGGTAATCGCACCACGCGGCGCGCTTGCCCCACGTCGCGCCGTCGCGCACGCCATCGCTGTTGACGATGCGGCCCGTGGGTTTGCCCGCGTTGTCCTTGTTGGGCTTGAGCCGCATCGTTTCGTTAAGCCGGATGGCCATCGAACCTTCCTTCGTGTCGCCAAATGTCAGTTCACCGTTCGAGGCGTGGATGGTGATGTCGTAGTCGAACAACCGTTCGTTGGCCGGCCGGTTGTAAACGCGCAACGTCAGTTCGTCCGTGCATACGACCTTGCCGTCGGCCGCAACCCATTTGTTCCGGGAACGAATCACCCCCATGTCCTTGCCGGAACTGACCTCGGCGAATCCGTCGTGGACGATCTTGCCGAAGTCCCGGGCTTCCGACCAGAAATCCACACCGTTGACCGCGCCGTGGGTGAACCAGAGCGAACGATGATGCTTGTGGTCACGGTCCTCACCGGGAACTTCCTTCATCGGAAAGTTGCGCGTCATGGGCAGACCCGCCGGCCCGAGCAACGGATAGCAAAACGGGCGCGGCACATCCTTGAAAACGTACTCGGTGAAAAGCTGGCCGTTGATTTCCACGCGGACGCGATCCGCCAGTTCAGTGAGTCGCACGCCGCTTTTGGAGTCTTGCGCGACGGCAGCGAAACCGCAACAGGTCAGTGCCGCCGCGATGGTGAAGGTGAGCGAGTTCTTTGGGTGCATGGGCATGAGCTTAAATCCAATCAGGACAGGTTCAATTCAAAATCTGCAATCAGTCTCGGTCATTCGGCCTTACCGGTTCAAGTCTCACGCCTTGCATCTTGCGCATTACGCATCGCGTTTCACTCAACCTTGGTCAGGATCTCGATGTCTTTGAAATACAACTCGCAATCCTGGCTGCCGTGGACCTGCAACGCCAGGTGTCCTTCCAGACGGCCCGGGTCGTCCTTTAATTCAGCCGTCTGCATGCCGTTCACGCTGACCACGATTCGCCGACCGCGCGCGGTGACCGTCATGGAGTTCCAGTCCTGCGGCCGGAACCATTTCTTCACGTCCTCGGGGGCCGGTTGCTTGACCCAGGCGCGGCCATTCGTTTCGTAAAGTCCGCCCGCATCCCGCTCGGCGTCAATCTCCGCCTGAAAACCGGAGACCCCGCTGAAGCCCTTTTCTTCGATGCGGAAATACAGTCCGCTGTTCCCCTTCACCGCCTTGTATTTGAGCCGCACCGTGAAGTCGGAGAAAACGTCGTCCGTTACCAGATGCCCGAACTCCTTTTCCTCCTTCACGTTCGTGGCGCGAATCATTCCATCCACGACCTTCCAACTGCCCCTGCCGATGATGTGGGCACCTTCGAAATCGCGCCCGTTCCAGAGCGGCTGCCATTCGTGCTCGCCCAGGTCCTGCAGCCGGATGTTCCGCCAACGCACTTCCAAACCGCCCTCCTTGTGACTGTGAACCTGCAAGGCAATAAATCCTTTCAGCGTTTCGGAATCCACGAAATCCGCCGCCGGCACGCCGTTGACCCAGGTCTTGATCGAGTCGCCGATGCAGACGATGCGATACTTGTTCCATTCGCCGAACTTGAACGCCTGGCGCGCGGCCTCGTTGCCTTCGAGACCTTGCAACCAGCCGCGCCGGCCTTCCTCATAGAGACCGCCCGCCCAACGACGCGCCGGTTTGTCCTCGACCTCCACCTGGTAACCATGCACCCGGCCGGCCGGAATCTTGAGCGTCTGCGTGCCGTGCCCATATTGCGTGGGCTGGTTGAAATGCTGGCTGCGAATCTGGATGCCGGAATTCAACCGCGCATCCGCCTTGAGCTCCAGTTCCAGGATGAAATCGCCATACTCCCGGGTGGTGCAGAGGAAACTGTTGGGTGTGCCGACGACGGTCGTGCCCACAATGCAACCATCCACGACTTTGAAGTCCGCCTGGCCGCCGCGTTGCACCCAGCCCTCCAGCGTCTTGCCGTCGAAAATCGGCTTGAGGTCTTCGGCGAAAAGCCTCGTGCCGCCCAGCCAAACCACAGTGGCGAGAAGGTAAGAAAGTATGCGCGGAGCCGCGCGCCTGACCGGGGAAAGAGTCGCGTCCATATCCATGCCCTAGAGAACAACTTTGCCGCGGAAATGACAAGCGTTTCCGAAACCACCCGCCGGACTGGCCCCCGCCCCGTGGCGCCAACCATGCTTGGTTGGCGTGGAGGGCCGCATCCCTCCCGCCCGGATCAATTGCAAATGGCTTCGTAGTCTCCGTAAGGTCCGGTGCTCTCAAGTCTGCTCGAGGCTTGTTCCGCCGGGCGGGGAGGCCTGACCGCTGCTTCCAACCGCTCTGACTCTTTGCCTTTTCAAGAGCCGTGCCGGCTTCGCATACTCAGCCGGTGAGCCACAGCCCGGACCAACTGCTTGAGTTGTTGAAGAAGTACTTCGGCTTCAGCTCCTATCGCCCGTTGCAGGAGAAAATCATCCGCGACACGCTCGCGAACAAGGACGTGTTCGCGGTGCTGCCGACGGGCGGCGGGAAGTCCCTTTGCTTCCAACTTCCCGCGCTCGCCCGCGCCGGCCTCACAGTTGTGGTGTCGCCGTTGATCGCGCTGATGAAGGACCAGGTGGACGCGCTGCAGGCGGTGGGTGTTGCCGCGACGTTTCTCAATTCCTCGCTGGCCGCCGGCGAATCGCGTCCGCGGGTGCAGGGCCTGCACAACGGGGAATTCCGGCTGCTCTATGTCGCGCCCGAGCGGCTGATGCTGCCCGGCTTCATCGAGGACTTGAAACGCTGGCGGGTGAACCTGTTCGCCATTGATGAGGCGCATTGCATCAGCGAGTGGGGGCACGACTTCCGCCCTGAGTATCGCCAACTCTCGACGCTGCGCGGGTTGTTCCCGGATGTCCCGATGATGGCGCTTACCGCCACGGCCACGGAGCGCGTGCGCGGTGACATCGTTCAACAGCTCCATCTGCGTTCGCCCTCCTGCTACGTGGCCAGCTTCAACCGTCCCAATCTGACTTACCGCGTCTCCGGCAAGACCGGCGCGTATGGCCAGGTGTTGGACTTCATCCGCGCCCGACCGCGGGAGAGTGGCATAGTTTATTGTCAGGCCCGCAAGACCGCCGAGGAGCTTGCGCGGAAGCTCAACCAGGATGGAGTGCCCGCCGCCCCGTATCACGCGGGCCTGGACGCTGCCGACCGCACGAAAAATCAGGAAGCCTTCCTGCGCGACGAAGTGCCCGTGGTGTGCGCGACCATCGCTTTCGGCATGGGCATCAACAAGCCGAACGTGCGCTTCGTCATTCACTACGACCTGCCGAAAAACATCGAAGGTTACTATCAGGAAACCGGTCGCGCGGGTCGGGACGGGTTGCCCAGCGAATGTCTGCTGCTGTTCAGCCCTGGCGACCGCGTGAAGCAGTTGCGGTTCATTGACGAGAAACCAAGTCCGCAGGAACGCGAAATCGCCCGCGCGCAACTGGAGCAAATGATTCACTACGCCGAGGTGGCAACGTGCCGCCGGGCGTTTCTCTTGAATTACTTCGGTGAAGAGTTCCCTGGCTCGAATGCAAATTTGGGTCATCAACTTATTTCCTCGGCTCACCCTCACCCCGACCCTCTCCCTCCGGGAGAGGGAGAATCATCCTCCGACTCCGGCGATAACCGACGACGCAGATTGCCGGGTGACGCAGCCGAAGAAAACAAAGCAACCATGGCGGTTCCCCCTCCTTGGGGAGAGGGTGAGGGTGTGGGAGAACAAGACGAGGATGCTGGCCGCAGTTTCCTCAAATCGGCTCCGAGGACCAACGGCAACTGCGGCGGCTGTGACAATTGCCTCGCGCCGCGCCAGACCTGGGATGGAACACTCGCCGCCCAGAAATTCCTCTCCTGTGTTTATCGCATCCGGGAGAAGAGCGGCTTCGGCGTCGGCATTCAGCACGTCGTGGAAGTGTTGTGCGGAGCGGAGACGGAACGCATCCGCAAGTTCGGCCACCAGACCCTTTCCACCTACAACATCGGCGGCGAGCACGACCGCGCCGAATGGGCCGCCATCGGGCGCGAACTGGTGCGTCTGGGTTTGCTCCACCAGAACGCCGATAAATTCAGCATCCTGGAACTGACGGACGCCGGGCGCGCCGCGCTCAAGTCGCGCCAGAGGATCACGCTCACCAAACCCGTCGCCGCTCCGGGACCGGACAAACATCGCATCGGCGAGATTGAGTGCGACGAGGCGCTGTTTGAAAAGCTGCGCCAGCTTCGCAAGCAACTGGCCGATGAACGCGCCGTTCCGCCCTACATCGTTTTCTCCGACGTGGCCCTGCGGCAGATGGCGAGATTCTATCCACAGACCGATGGCGATTTCTCGCGCATCAGCGGAGTGGGCGAGAAAAAGCTGCGCGAGTTTGGCGCTCTGTTCATGCGGGAAACCGCCATGCATCTGCAAACCAATCCGCGGCAGGTATTCGCGGCGGTGCCAGACGAACAACCGGCCGCACCAGTGCGTTCCCGGCTCACGGACACCGTGCATGAGACGCTTCACTTCTTCCGTGCGGGCAAGACCGTGTCCGAGATTGCGCGGCTGCGGGGACTCAAGGACAGCACCATCTGGGGACATCTGGACGAGGCAATACGCGCCGGGGAGGCCATTGACCTCGACCGGCTCCTGGATGCGACGGCGCAGCAGGAAATCGCCGGGGCTTTCGAGCGGTTCGGCTACGGGAATCTGAGCGGCGCGGTGGAATCGCTCGCGGGCCGCTATTCCCACGGCCAGTTGCGCGTGTTTCGCACCGCGCGGCAGCGGCGCGGACATGCCTGATGCCAGTCCAGCTTGAGCCAGCGAGGATGGCCTGTGGGCCGTGGTTGAGCCTGCGACCAGTTTGGACTGAGGGCCGGTTCAGCGCAGTTGCGTCGTCACGTCCCGGAGTTGCTGCCAGTCACGACCGTGAATGGGTGCCGGCACGGCGCCGGGTGACCAGGCTTTCGCCCAGCCTTTGTCGAGGAACCGGTAAATCTCCGCGTGCCCGTCGGCGAAGTTGATGCCGTATCCGAACTCATGCAGGCGCGACGGCAAATCCACCAGCCCGCCGCCGGTTTCCATGTCCATGAGCATCATCGCGTCGTTGATGCTCTTTGGATCTTCGTCCAGCAGCACCCAGGTGGCCGCGGGCCGGAGAATCTCCGTCTCTTTCAGAAAGATGCGGTACTTGAGGCTGCCGATGGGCGTGCCGCCACTTTGCAGGTTCCAACTGCCCAGTGGATCACCATAGCTTCGGCCGGCCATCCACGAATTCATGGCCACGCTCCGCACGATGGGCGCGTTGGTTCCGCTGACCATCACGCTGCGATTGTCCGACGGGCATTTGTAAACGCCCAGGGAATTGACGTAAGGCCAGATTTTGCCTTCGCGGATTCCCCGCGCGTCCCATCCCGCGTACCCATAGATGCCCGCGCTGCCGGACGATTCCGCCGTCCCATAACACCACGCATACCAGTCGGGTGACGGCGGCGGCGCGTAGTTGATGTAGGGATAGGAGGCGGCGAGTTTCTCCCGGTTGTCGGAGGCATACATTTTCCATCCGTAGGCCAGTTGCCGCAGGTTGCTCATGCAATACATGCGTTGCGCCCGCGCCTTGGCCTTGGACAACGCGGGCAGCAGCATGGCCGCGAGAATCGCGATGATGGCGATGACCACCAACAACTCAATCAACGTGAAACCCCTCGCGCGGTTGCGCCGCGCGATGCGGAACGCGCCGCGCACCGTGCCCTTTCGATTGAAGCTCGTTTGCCGTTTCATCACTGATAATATCCACTCACCCGAAGGAAGGCACAAATTCTTGTTGGCTTCGATTGATCTCCCCGCGGTCTTCCAAGCGAGGTCACACCGATTGCACGAAGCAAAAAGGCCGTCAAGAGTGACGGCCTTGGGAACTCCGAGAGGAAATCGAGGCCGCCTATTTGCGTCGCTGGCGGAGGACCAGCACGGTCAACGCCAAACCGCCCAGCAAGCCCAAGGCAACCGTGGAGGGTTCGGGAATAACGACGACTTGAAGATTGTCGAACCAAATGTTGATGTTGCCAGTTGTTCCGTCATCGAAAGCAAGACCGAGCGCCTCGAGAACTCCCTTGTTGTCCACGCCAGGTTCCAAGATACCATTGGCCGTTGCCCCGGCGAACGCCGTCACCAACTCGCTACCGAAATCAAAATTCAAAGTCGTCCAAGTGTTTGCGGCGACCGTTTTACCGCGGATTCCACTGGCAGCACTTGGATTCCCTCCCACGAATTCTATCCCTCCGGTTGATCCCCCATTGGCCCCTATGGCGGCATCCGTTTCAGTCTCACGCACCAACACGGCCACGTACATGGCCGTGTCCGAGTAAATGTCGAACTGCAACCCCGCGCCCGGCGCCAGAGAAATTGTCGGGTTGGGCAGGCTCGTGGCGCCAAAAGTGGTGAGCCTTACCCACAGGGGAACCGTCGCAGTGTCTAAAAAGCTGAATGTCGCGCGGAAGGTGTTCAATCCTGCGTTCGGATTGCCTGCCGGCACCCCGATTGACTCAACGATGGACTCATTCGGAGTTGGGTCGAGTCTTCCGCTGGTGCTGCCCGAAAAAGTTGGAGCGCGAAACAACACCGTTCCATTGGCCGTGGGTGTGGTGAAGCTCTCGAAGTCTGTGATGAGTTGAGCGAGGCCGCTTTGTGCCAGTATGCCCATCAGTATTGAGCCTGCGAGTAAGGTTCGAAGCGAGTTCATGGTTACTATTCCCGAGTTAAAGTTTAACCAAGTCCCCTGATTGTTATTCCATTGGCCAATTCCGCGTCAACGAAAAAGCCGCGCGCCGCCAGCTTTGGGCGCAGACATGTACATGTGATGCCGGGGACGTGGTGAAGACTCGTGGCCGTCAGCAGATTCTTGAATCAGACTTGCGCCATTGGGCTCGCTACGCGACCAAAATCAAATTGACGGTGTCCAGCGTGACCGATAGATTGCGCGCCCGTTTGGGTTCCAGAGTAGCTCAATGGTAGAGCACGCGGCTGTTAACCGTGTGGTTGTAGGTTCGAGTCCTACCTCTGGAGCCAATTAAACAAGTCGTTGGAGGACAACGACGGCAATAGGAGGCAGGCCAGAAAAAAGGCGAAAATGTGCAGTGAAGTGTGTAGTAGCCGCGAATCGGGAAGACAACTCCCTTAGAATCCAGATCAAACCCGGCTCAAACTCGTTCGCTGCTCATTAACCCGACTTTCGCACGGGCGACGATGCTGGAACTGAACTTCAGGCACTTGCGCGGCGCCAGGGCTTCAAGTCGGCCACACAAACTCAGGTGACTGGCGAAGGTCCGGGCAGCTCCGGCTCGGGCGGCGGCAGGTCTTTGGCATACACGCGTGGCGGAGGTTGTTGGGGCAAACTCCAGTTCAGTTGGGCCAGTAACACGGCTTGCGCCGGTTCGGGCTGCGTGATGCGGGGCAGGCACATGCGCCGCCCGTCCCGCAACTCGAACCCCACTTCGACCAGCGCGATCCGCCCCAACTGATCCAGGATCTGCCAGGGCGTCAGACTCGGCGCGCTGCGTTCGGCTTTCTTTTTCAAACAGACCCACAGGCAGTAGCCCAGGAAGGCCATCAATACATGCGCCTCGACGCGCGGTTCGGTCCAGTGCCAGATCGGGCGCACTTTGACCTCGCTCTTGAGGGTGCGGAAGGCGGCCTCGGCTTCGGTCAGTTGCACGTAGGTCTGCCACAGTTTGGCCGGGTCACGCTCGGTCCAGCCCGCCTGCCAAAGCTCCGGCGCAGGCAGGTGGGCGCGCAAGAGATACGCGCCTTCGGCCCGCGCACTCTTTTGAAACTTCTCCCGTTCCCAGTCCCAGGTGAACTGCAAGCCGTCCTGGGTTTCCGTCAACTCCCACTGGAGCCAGCGCCACGCCTGGGGATGGTGTTCTTGCAGGCGGCCGATGGTGCGCTGGATCAACTCGCGTTGTTTCAACTGCCCCTCGCGCACGCGGCGGCGCAGACTCCGCAGGTCGGCAATCAGTCGGCGCAACCCGCGGCGGCGCATGGCCCGTTCTTTCTGCACCCGCCCGGC
>WYBW01000115.1 GCA_011525685.1 Verrucomicrobiia bacterium | reverse complement strand
GGCCATGAACACCTCGCTGAGCTCATCGTGGCTCTCAACCAACCCCAAACAAAACTTGTCCCCATGGTCAAAGCCGCGTAATGAATCTCTCCACCAACCGCTTTTCAACTATCGCCGGGACATTCCCTCGCGATTGCATCTGGATTATGGGAGTAACGGTTGGTACGCCAATCGGTATAGTACAGGTTGGTTATCAGATAATTGGCCAATGGCGAACCCGTCACCGTCCACTGGTAATTAGTTACTGGCGGTGGTGACTCCCCATTAAGCATGCAGTCCAGCGCAATCTGTTCTCCAGTCCAAACTATGCTTGTCTTCTCTGTCACATCTGCGCCTCGGAATCTGATAATTGGACTGTACCTCTTGGCCTCCGCCCACGCGCCGTAATGTTTCACGCCCGGCACCTGCAAGTTCAGGTACTTGTCTTCGTTGTCCGAAAGAGCCAGCCACAGCCTGCCTTCATTCCCAAGCTGTTTCCCCAGTACTTGGATCTTGGTGGACGGCACATTCGTCGTGGGCGTGTCCAGCCAGGGGCCACTTGGAGGGCGGCCATACCGCTCGGCCGAAGCGTTGATTTGGATAAGACTGCTCCTTTTGATGCCCGCCTTGCCCCCGGTGTAAAGCTTCATCTGAGTCAGCGGCGCCTCGACTGTTGCTATGGTCTTGCTCCCGTCCAGGTTCTTCCATTCATACCGCACCCCGCGCGCGTAGTAGTGGTGGACGAATAGCGGAGCTGGTCCGCCTACTTCGCCCAATTCTCTCACGTCCTTGTCCGGCACGCCGGTAATGTCCCCGTGCGTGTCATTCAGAATGTTCGTGGACGACCACGACTCGGCCGCACTGTTCGTGTGGACCGTGCCGCGGTTGGTCGCCGTCCAGTGATACACGTTCTGATCCCAACCGGTGGTGCCCCCGCGATACTCGGTCCGGTCGGTCGCCTTGCCAGAATAACTGTGAACCCAGTTGCCGTCCGGGCCGTGGCTCAGGCTGGCCGTGTACTCCTTGGTGCGCGTGAACTGCTGGAAAAGACTGCCCGGCCCCTCGATGGTGCGGCGCTTTTCGGCTTGGTGCTTCACCACCACGATCTGTGCCGGCTTTTCCTGCTGCGCGGAGACGCCCACCGCCGGGCTGCCCCCACTCGTGGCCCTGGCCACCACGTCGAAAACCGCCGTGCCCCGTCCAAACACCGGCACGTTTTCCGCCTGCCAATAGCCGTATTCATCCACCGTTGCCGCCACCCCATTCACCCAAACCGCGTAAGCGGCGTCGCTCACCGTCCCGGCTACCGTGCCGAACGGCTCATACAAGCTCTCGCCCTCGGGCGTGGAAGTAATCGTCAGCGTCACCGTGCTTTTGACGATGCTCAGGTTCGTGCTGCTCAAATTTCCTGCCGCATCCTCGGCGACCAGCGTCACCAGGTTCGTGCCGCTCACCAGTGGCAAGTCCTCGATCCAGAGCGTCCCGTTGCGTTCCACGAAGCTTGGTCATTTCTGTAGCGGCTCATTAACCTCAGCAGCAACGAGCTCTAAACTCTCGTTCAATGTCGCCTTGCCGGAGATCCCAGTGTGGGATTCAAAAGCGACTACCAAATGACCGCGCTCTGCCTTTATTTCTACTGTCCGGAGAATGAGCATCTGGGCCAAACGTCTCTCGCGTTCTATTTCCAAGTGTTTGGCCAGATCAATTCGCTTCGCTCCAGCGCCGAACCCAGCGGCGCGAATGCTCTGATCTGCCAGACGGACTGCGGCTACACTCGTAAGTTCGTTGGTCTTGATTGATTCCGAAGGCACAATCCAGAACGCCTGAATGTCGCGATAGACCGCAAACAATTTACCTCGGAAAAAGCACACCTGATTCGTCGAACTCGCGACCACAGCTTCGCGAGCGTCCTTGGAAAAGAAGACAAGTTTTCGCCAAGGCGTACCACTCCAGCTTACCTCGCGAGCGGTCACAACATTGTTGGTCGGCTGGCCCACGAATGCAGTGAATTCCTCGCCGACATGATGGGATGAACTGACCGGCGATGGCGCGTCTTGAGCTAATAATGTGCCGACAGCCCCTTGGAGCGTTACGAAAACAGCCGTGAATATCATGATGAGAATTCGCATGGTAGGTCCTTAGGGTTGAAGGCTCATGGGACAATCTGAACTTCAGTTGTGCTGGTGACAGGCTTGACGGCCACTGCGGGTTTGCCCGGGGTGCGAGTGTCTGTTAGTACCACGTACCCCGCAATTGCTTTGGCCTGGAAATCAGCGGCATCTGTGTAGTTGACCCCGTAGGATGGATCGTAATAGAGATTATTCCACAATTGAAAGTAGTGAGATCCAAACACTTTCTCCGCCGGGGTCGGGGAATTCTGCCCTGCAAGACCTGTCTGGCTCTGAACATCTCCCGACGTTGAAGGCACCATGCTCGCATAGGGCTCATTTAACTCCAAATAATAATCGTAGGGTGGCGCATTACTCAGTGTCGCTGTGCCAAATACCCAGTTCTTTACTATGAATCCACTACTGGTCGTAGATGTCGCCGAGGCCGGCGTGGACGCAATGCCGTTGACGGACCACGCCCCTTCCAAAAGTCCACGCCAAGAATCGCATTGACCGTTGCCATCGCGCAACAGTTGGTAAACCTCTGTGTTTTGCTGGCCGTCAATGGTATTGGTGGCCCACGGAATGCCCGCTTGATAGTAGTGCAGTGCCCTTCCATCCCAAGTCGTCACGTTTCTGCCGGTGAAGAACGACCACGTATTCGCCACCGCTTGGTTCTCCGTCGTTGCTCCCGAATTGGCGCAGGCCAGATGCGCCACCGTGTGATAGACCGTCACGCTATTGGTCGGTGCCCGGAGCGTCACATACACTTGATTGGTGCTCGTGCCCGCGTCCAAGAAGTTCAGCCTGTTTGTGCTGGAATACTGCCACCGAATTTTCATCGGGTTGTAGAAATCCACCCGGTTGGCCGCCAGCGGATGGTCGGGATACATCACGAAACCGCACCTCGGGATCGGCCCGCCCGGCGTGTCATTGGTCCCCCAGACGAGAGCCGTTGGACGAGAAATGAACTGACAAGAGTTCATGTTCGCATCCCAACCACTTCCGCCAGCCGGCTGCTTCACCAGAATTGGCAAAAACTCACCCTTCATTGCGGCGAGTGGTTGGCCGCCGTAGGCCATACATGCTCATCCAGCATTTTGCTGGGAGATCCGCAACATTGGCACGACAGAGCGACTCGCCTCAACGACGCCATCTGCTGCGCGTCGTCGGCATGCACTTCAACTCCTCAATGTCTTGCGGATGATCTCGTCGAACTGCTGGTTCCACGCCGCCGGAGAAATGTGTTCGTTGAGCCACTGCAGGCCGCGTTCGCCCATCGCGCGGCTCATCTCCGGGTCGCGGATGAATTGTTGCAGCACATTGCTCCAGGTCTCGGTGTCGCCGGGTTTGAGCAGGCGGCCCGTCTGGCCATCACTGATCAAGTCTTTCAAGCCACCCAGGTTGCTGGCGAGCACGGGGCGGCCCTGTTCGTAAGCTTCATAAACCACGGTGCTCAGCGGTTCGGTCCACAGGCACGGGAACAACACCGCGCGGCAGCCTGCGACCAGCTTTCGCTTTTCGGCACCGCGCACAAACCCGATCCAACGGATGTTCGGCGGCGTGCGGTCGCGGTAAAAGTCGGCCAGCGGTCCCTGACCCGCCATCACCAGCGGAACGTTCTTGAATTCTGGCCGCTGCCACAACTCGATGAGGAACTTGACGCCCTTGTCTTCGATCATGCGGCCCAGGAACAGGAAATAACCTTCGTCTGTTCCCGCGGCCACCGGCGGTTGAATGTCCCACGAGTGATGCAGCACGTGCAGCCGTTCGCCGGGAAATCCCGCCGCCTCGAACGTGCGCTTCATTTCGTCGCTGACGGCGATCCAGGCTTTCACGGCGTCGAAATCGCCGCGCCGTTTCACGCGCCGGTAACCCAGCGCCAGCCAGGCCGTGAGAAAACGCCCACGCCACGAGCCGGACCAGATTTCCTTCCACACCAGGAAGGGATCGTTCGGTTCGAGGGTGCGATTGCCGGCCCGCAGCGCGCCGCTGGGACTCACCGGGCGATAATTGTGCAGCCAGTGGATGATCGGCACACCCAGTTCCCGCGCGAGCCGGTAGGCCCCGAACGAAATCACCGGCACGAGGTTGTGGCAGATCCAGGCATCGGGCCTGACCTTCTCATGAATCTCCCGCAGTTGCTCCAGCGCGGCCGGATTATTCAACGTGAGAAACAGTTGCCGCAATTTTGAAGGCGAGCCCGTCGCCGTCCATTCCGCCGAGGCGCGCCAGTAGCGGGTGACCTGGTGGCCCGCCAGTTCCAGGTGACCGGCGATGCGGGCCACGGAGTTTTCCTCGCCACCCGGCATCAGGTAACGGTTGAACACCTGAAGGAGTTTCAGGGGACGGACGGTGCGCACCGTCGCCCGGGCCGGCGCAGGTGTCGGCGCTTCAATGGCCGTCAGACCATCGGCATGGCGGGCCACAAATTGTTCCACGCGCGCCCAGACGGATTCCTCGCTCAAATCCCACAGGCACCGCGCCAGGGGAAACTGGCAGTAATCCGAGCACGGCCGGTGTGGACATTCCCAGCCTTCGACCCACTCGGAAGCTGGATGCAACGGCGAAAAGCGTTCGGGCAATTGCGGTCCAAAAATCGAAAACGTTGGCGTGCCCGCGAACGCCGCCAGGTGACCGGGCCCCGAGTCATTACCGATGAACAGCCCCGCGCGATCCGTCAGCGCCAGTAATTCGGTGATGGTTTTCGGCGCGGCCACGTTGAGCTCACCCATCGCCAGCCACCAACCCTGCTGGTCGGCGTCACAGGCGATCTGCACCACGAAGCCGCGTTCGCGCAGGCGCCGCGCCAGATTCCGGAAGCGTTCCAGCGGCCACACGCGGACGGATTGCGCCGCCCCGGTGTGAAGCAGGATGTGACCTCCGCGTGACGGCGGCAGGGGGATCGCCTCGCGCACCGGCAGCTTCAATCCCAGCCCGGCGGCGACCGCGCGCCAGTATTCGTAGCGATGCGCGTCGGGATGAGGTTTGGCGAGCGCCTGGTTCAGGAAAATCTGACTGCCCAAACGCGGAAACCCCAGCCGCCGCCGCGCACCCGCCATGAACAACAAAAAATGGTCGCGCGGGTCCCACCGCGCGGAGAGGCCAACGTCGAATCGCCTCGCAATCAGCCGGCGGCCCAGGCGGCCCAGTGCCAGCCACGGCCAGCGCCAGAGGTGGTACTTGCCGGTGAACGCCGTCCAGGGCGCCACGAACGGCAGCACCTGGACATCGGGCCAGAAACGCGGTTGCAAATCCAGCGCGTACGGTTTGGCCACGAGCGTCACCTCGAACTTTTCGCACGCCGCGCGGAGAAACGGTGTGGAGACGACCAGGTCGCCCACGCCCCACAATTCAATGATGAGCAGTTTCGGTTTCACCCGGGTTTGCGCGCCACGACATAAGCCGACCAGCCCAGCCAGTGGATGCGTGCCGTATATTTTTTCCGGCTGGGCGGCCGCCACGCATACGCCAGATGGGACACGGCAAACAACCAGTTCCGCGAGATGCCGGTCGCCTCGATCCGGAGTCCTCCTCTTTGGGACACCTCGGCCAATTCCCCGGGCGTCACCAGACGCACATGGGTGGGATCGTCGTGAAAATTCATCGTGAACGGGATGGCTGACTTTCCCAGACTGGGCAACGCGAGCGTTTTGGGATGCGGCGTTTCAAAATAAACCTGGCCGCCCGGTTTCAACAGGCGCGCCACTTCGCGCCGCAACAGGTCCAAGTTTCTCAAATGCTCGACCAGGTGCATGCAGGTGATGGTGTCCATCGAGCCGTCCGGCCAGGGCAGCGTGTCGGTTTCAAAATCGGCGCGGCGGAACTCACAGCCCGGAGGATATTTCTCCGGTTCGCCGGCCTTGTCGGCCGCAAACAATTTCAAGTCCGGCCGCAACTCCGCGATGTGCCCGAGCGTCTCCCCGTCCCAGGAACCGAGGTCCAGCAAGGTTCCGCCCCGCGGAGTGCGCGCCACGAATCGCGCGCGGGTGTCCAGCCAGGGAAAAGGGCGCAGGCATTTCCAGTTCATGGCTTCGCGGCACTCCACCGGCATGACCCTGCTATGCTGCGTGACTTCAATTGTGCCTGCATTTGACCGCCACACAGTAGGCAGCGGTTGAAAGCCTGTAAAGCGCCCGGCGGATGGCAGGCAGGATGGTGATCTCCCGCGACTCTCAATCTCAATCGCAGTCCTGATCTTGCTCCCCCATCCTGCCCGACCGTCGCAGCCAAGCGGATGAAGGTGGGACTGAGATTCAGATCAGGAGGAACATTACGATCAAGACAAGGAGGGCCAGCCCACAAAATCCGCGTGCGATGCCCTCCGATTTGCGTTAAGGGAAAGGCATGGACGCCACGCGCAGAATCTCCAACCTCGCCCTCATTGGTTTCATGGGCACGGGCAAGTCGTCCGTCGGCCGGCTCGTGGCCGACCAACTGCGCTTCACGTTCCTGGACACGGACGACGTGCTGGTGTCGCGCGCCGGCAAACCCATCACCGAGATTTTTGCCCAGGAAGGGGAGGCCGCGTTTCGCCAGAAGGAATGTGCCCTGGTTCAGGAACTTGCCTTGCGCACCCGCACGGTCATCGCGACCGGCGGCGGATTGCCGGTCAATCCGGCCAACCTGGCCAGCCTCAAGACTCATGCTTTGGTGATGTGTCTCTGGGCGTCGCCGGAAAAAATCTGGGAGCGCGTCCGCGGCCAGAACCATCGGCCGCTGCTCAACGACCCCGATGCGCTGGCCAAACTGCGCGCGCTGCTGGAGGCGCGCGAGCCGTTTTATCGCCAGGCCGACGTGCTGGTGAACACGGAAATGCGCTCGCTTCGCGAAGTCGCCCACCAGGTCATTCACCAATACCGCTTGGCCACCTCCGCGCACCGATGACGCGACTTCACGCAACAGCGGCAAGAATTTCAGCGCGCGTTCGCCGCCGCTCCGCTTCTCCCGGCGGGAGAGGGAGCAAGGGTGGGGGAGAACCGCCAGCTTCACTGGGTGCCATGGCGTCTGCTGTATGGGCGAGAGATTCCGGACGCTCTCCCTCACCCCGGCCCTCTCCCGCTGGGAGAGGGAGAATCACAGTCCACTTTCGTGCCCTTGCACACTCTCCGGGCTTGCGGCTCTGCCGTGCTGAACCCACTGGTGTTTCATCCGTGGTTGAAGCGCATTTTGTAAGATGAAAGACGCCGTCCGGCAGCGCGCGCTCGAACTCGGCTTCGACGATTGCCGTTTCACCACAGCGCAACCCCCCGCGAGTGGTGCGCACCTGCAAGACTGGTTGGCCAACAGGCGGCATGGCACCATGGCCTACCTCGAACGCAATGCCGCGAAGCGAACCAATCCCCAACTCGTCCTGCCCGGAGCGAAAAGCGTGATCTCTCTGGCGGCAAGCTACGCGGAGCCTCGCTCCGGGTTGCGTGTTGGATCAAGCGGCACTCAGGCGACCGAACCGCGGTTCACAAAAGAAGCATCACGCATGGCGCATCACGGCCTCGTCGCCCGTTACGCCCGTTTCACCGACTACCACGATGTGCTGGGTGAGCGTTTGCAGACGCTGGCCGCCTTTGTGGACCAGCTCGGCGGCGGGGGCACGCGCTCGCTCTGGTATGTGGACACCGGGCCGGTTCTGGAACGCGACCTGGCCCAACGCGCCGGGACCGGCTTCATCGGCAAGCATACCAACGTCGTCAGCCGCAAGCTGGGCAACTGGATTTTCCTGGCCGAAATCTTGACGACGCTGGAATTGCAGCCGGACGAACCCGAGAAGAACCGCTGCGGCTCCTGCACGCGCTGCATGACGGCCTGCCCCACGCGCGCCATCATCGCTCCCTTTCAACTGGATGCCCGGCTGTGCATCTCCTATCTCACGATTGAGTTGAAAGGGCCGATCCCCGTCGCACTGCGTCCGGCCATTGGCCATCGCATCTTCGGCTGCGACGACTGCCTGGCGGTCTGTCCATGGAACCGGTTCGCCCGCGAGGGGCAGTTGATGAAGCCCCACGCCAAGCCACATCTGGCCACGCCGGACTTGCTGGAGTTGCTCACGCTCGATGAAGCTGGATTCAGACGCCGCTTTGCCGGCACACCCATGTTGCGCGCCAAGAGGCGGGGAATGGTCCGCAACGCCTGCGTCGCGCTGGGCAATGTGGCAGACGCCGGGGCGCTTCCCTGCTTGCAAAGAATCACCGGGGAATCGGATGAACTCCTCGCCGAGCACGCGCAGTGGGCCTTGGAACGAATCCGGTCGCGAGGCGCAAGCAAGCCGGAGTGCCGCTGAATCACACCGCGAGAGGTGAGGCGAAAGCGGGTGACTGGTTGACCAACGCGTCAGTCCTGTTTGGGCGGGATCTCTGCCGAGGCCTTGACCATTTCGTCGAGCAGTTTGCGGAAATCTTCCAGTCCCGGTGCCGGGATGATGATGGTGTCGCGCCGGCCGCCGACGTCTTCGGTGATGCGGAGAAAGCGTCCGCGCGGGTTTTCCTTCAGAGTGAAGACAAACGTCTTGCGCTCGATTTGAACCTTGTCCGACTTGAGCGTGTCCTCGTTGACCGGAGGTTTCGGAGCGCCAAACGGACGATGTCCGTAAGGCGAAGGTCGTTCATTTGAGATCATAAGGTTCCCGCTGTCAGACGCTCATGGCGCCCATGCCAAAAACTACTCACAAGGTTGTCACTCCCGGCGGTTTGTCAACTCCTGAATTTGCCCGGACTGACGAACCGGAGCGGGTCGGAGGGCGAGGTCGCCCGCCAGAAATAAACCGCCACCCCGCCCAGAATCAGCAATTGCCAGCCCTGATGCACCCGGTGCCACGTCCGCCAGGCGGCGGCGGCGGCGTCCCGCTGGGTAGGGCTGAGATTGACCGCGTGCCGGGAGCGATGCAGTTGGGCGACCTTGGGCACGAGCCAGGAGTTGCCCAGCAGCCCCAGTGCGAGCAGGCCGGCCAAGAGGGTGAGCCAACGCCGGCCCGCCGACCGCCCGAGATACAGCCATTCCGCCAGAACATGCAACAGGGCAATCAGGGCACAGACGATGTGCCAGTAAAAATAGCGCGTGGCCACGATCTGGCCCACGGCTCCCGAGAGGTAATCGAAATACTGCTCGCGGAACAGCGCCTGCGCGTCGCGGGAGGCCAGGGCGGGCGTGACGCCCGCCGCGAAAAAGAGCGCCGCTCCCAGCCAGACGGCCGCGTTGAGCATGCCGACGAATCGCAGAAACCCGATCACCCGGCCACCGTAAAAGCAAACCCCGGTCGTGCCAAGCTTCGATTCGGGGGCGAACCTGCCGTTACCGAGAATTCGGCGTGCCGCGCCTCGTCAGCGTGTCAGGAACTCGAGCCGGAGCGTTTCGAGAAGCGGGCGCGGACAAAACGGCCAATCAGAATGAGCACCAAAGCGCCGACCAGTGCAAACAACAGGTCTTCGTAACGGATGAGCACCGGCCCCCAGCCGAAATCAATGCTGGCAATCTGCACCACCACGCCACCGATGAACGCGCCGGCCAGTCCCAGCACAAAGCGGCCCACCTTGCCGAGGCCGGAAGTCTTGAGCGAGGTGGCCATGCCGGCCACGGCGCCCACCAGCGCGCCCATGATGATCCAGGCGACGATTTGATCGGGCGTGCGGTTCCTCAGACGTTGCCCATCAATGGTCCGCCAGAGGTTCTCGAAAGTCTTTTCTGCGGCGCGGCCCGCATCGCGAACCGCCTCCTTGGCGCTGTCCACCGTGTCGGTCACCGCGATGCCGGGCAATGAACCCATGGCCGTGGTCTGTCGAAGCAGCGCGCCGACCGGGCTGCTCAAGGCGAGCGCGGGCAGGCTGCCCAAGCAGAACAAGGCCAGCCCGGCGATGAGCCATTTGGCTGCAAACCATTGATTGGAATTTCGTGAGATCGTTTTCATATCGTTTGATGCTTGCGGCGGCCAATGTCGCCGCCCTTCGGCCCGCCGTCCAGTGCGATCATCGGGATGCGATCATTGGGACAGCCGGCGAAAGCCGCTCTGGGCGCCAAGCGCCGCGGAGACTTCCGCCATCGCCTTCGATTCAGAGGATGTTCGCCGCCAGTTCCGCCAGTTCGGAGCGCTCGCCTTTTTGCAGTTCGATGTGGGCGGCCACGGATTGGTCGCGGAACCGGCTCACGACATAATTGAAACCGTTGGACGAGGAGTCCACGTATGGGTTGTCAATCTGGTAAGGGTCGCCGGTGAAGACGATCTTGGTGCTGTGGCCCACGCGGGTGATGATGGTCTTGGCTTCCAGCGGAGTAAGGTTCTGCGCCTCATCAATGATCATGAACTGATTGGCAATGCTGCGTCCGCGGATGTAACTCAACGCCTCGACGACGATGCTGCCGGAGCGCATCAGGTCCGTGCTGCGGCGATGGTCGTGGCCCATGTTCAAGTCGCTCAACATCTCCAGCGCGTCATGAATGGGCTGCATCCACGGCGCGAGTTTCTCCTCCAGAGAGCCGGGCAGAAAGCCCAGTTCCTTGCCCATGGAAATGGTCGGTCGCGCGACGACCAGCCGGCGGAATTCGCGGTCAAGCACGGTGCGCTTCAAGCCGGCGGCCATGGCCATCAAGGTTTTGCCCGTGCCGGCCTTGCCCATCAACGTGACGAGTTTGACGCGATCGTCGAGCAGCGCGTCAAAGGCGAAGTGCTGCTCGCGATTGCGCGGCTTGATGCCCCACACGCCTTCGCGGCAGTCAATGATGGGGATGAGTTTGGTGCCCGTGGAGTCCACCTTGGTGAGCGCGGCCTTCTTGGGATTTGTCTCGTCGGTGAGCGTGCAGTATTCGTTGGGAAAGTAGTGCTGACCGCCGTTGAGTTCGAGTTCGCCGTTGGCGCGGAAATTGGCCATCTTCTCCGGGCTGACGCTCAACTCGATCATGCCGGTGTAGAGGTCCTTGATGAAGACGCGGTCGGTTTCATAGTCCTCGGCTTCGAGTCCCAGCGCGTCGGCCTTGATGCGCAGGTTGATGTCTTTGCTGACCAGGATGGTTTCGTTCCGGGGCTGGGCCTTTTGAATTTCCTTGGCCAGGGCGAGGATCTTGTTGTCCACGCTGGCGCCGTTCTTTCCGTGGCCGTGGCCGTTCCCGTTCGTGAGACCCTTTTTCTGGACGGGGATGCGGAGCTTGCCGCCGGTGGGCAGCTTGACGCCAGCACTCAAGCTGCCTTCGCCCCGATAACCGTCCAACATGCGGGACACCGCGCGGGCGTTCTGGCCCAGCTCGGTGGACTCGCGCTTGAACCGGTCAATCTCCTCGATGACCTCGATGGGGATCAGGACATTGTTCTCCTCGAAACTGAGCAGCGAGTGGGGATCGTGGAGGAGGACGTTGGTATCGAGTATGTAATTCTTCACGGGTGAACGTCGGTGTGCTTGATGGTCGTCATGCGGCGATGCCAGCGTTGAAGCTGGGTGTGCGCCGCCGGCAGCCGGTAATGGCCGGTGTAGAGAAAATCCCCGAGCATGCCGAACAGGTCGAAGTCCACAAACCTCGGACGCTCGTCCAACAGGAACGGCTGGTGCATCAGCATCTCCTCGAACGGGAGCAGGCCGTGTTCCAACTGGCGCAGCAAATCCGCCTCCTGCGCGCGCCATTGGTCCAGGCAGCCGCGTCCGAACTTCCGCTCCTTGTGCCGCAGGAAAAGCAGTTGGTCGGACTGAGGCACGATTTCGCGCCAATGAATATCGGTGAGCCGGAAGCAAGCTCCTTCGATTTCACTTTCGATGTACCGCCAGAGAATGGATTGCACGCCTTCGAGACGCGCGGGGAACAGCCCGAGCTTCAGTTTGCCGTCGAGGTATTTGGCGATGACCTGTGACTCTTCGCCCACCTCAAAGACCACGCTCCTGCCATCCTTGATGATGGGCACGCCGTAGTAACGCTGCTTGGTGAGTTTCCAAACCAGCGAACGGTCGCCGTTGGGAATGTTGATGATTTTGAAGCGAACTCCGGCGAACTCCAGGATGCGGCGTTGGACAATGCAAAAGGGACTCCACGGAAACTGAACCAATTCAATCATTTCAAAGATGCGACGCTTGCTTTCAACGGCGGCAATGTAGGAAGGCGCTCCGGGGCTGACAAGTGGAAATCCGGTGACGTTTCAGCGTCGCCTGGATTCTTACCGATTTTGGAGCGCGGCGCTCACGCCACCTCCTCGTTGACTTGCGAAATCGGCGTCGAAGCGGTCTCCGGGCCACGCGCCCCGGCTTTTCGCCCTTCACCCAACGGGTGAAGGCCAGGCGCAGGTCGGCAAGAATTCAGGCGGTGTCGAACATTGGCCGGTGACAACAGCAGCCTCGGTCGTGGGACGGAGCGGTCTTTCCCCAAGGTTGAACACGCAGCCTGCGAGTGGCACACCGCGGCCCAAAGGCGAGTGGTCGCGCGAAATCTCCGCGCGCAGTTGTCTCATGGAAGCCTGCGGCGAAATTCCGCGCAGGCTTGGGCGACATCGGCGGCGTTCAGAATCGCCGAGACGACGCAAATCCGCCGCGCCCCGGCGTTTAGCACTTCGTCGAGATTGTCCAGGCTGATGCCGCCGATGGCGAACCAGGGCAGGTTCACGTTCGCGGCCGCCCAGCGGACATACTCAAGTGTGACCGGCCTGGCTGTCGGTTTGGTGCCCGTGGCGTAAACCGGTCCGATGGCAATGTAATCAGCGCCGGCGGCCAGGGCGCGTTCCGCTTGTGCTGGCGCATGAGTGGACAGGCCGATTCGGATCGCGGAGTTCGTGTCGCGGATTTCCGAAACGTGGATGTGTCCGGCATCGAAGAAATCCTCCTGGCCAAGATGACAGAACCCGGCACCCACCTCGCGCGCAATGAGCAAGTGATCGTTAATAACCAACCCGACTCCAGCCCGGAGCGTGATCGGCAGAATCACCTCTGCCATCCGACGAACCTCATCAAGCGTCGAGGTCTTGGCGCGAAGCTGGATTAAATCCGCGCCACCCTCGCAGAGTTGCTGGGCCACCAATTCGGGCGCGCGGCCACGCAGATAGGCCGTGTCCACGAAGGCGTAGAGCTTGCAGTCGGCGAGGGGCTTCATTCCGGTTTGTAGAAGCTGATCCAGGAAGGCAACGCCGGTTCGGAGCAGCCACTTTGAGACTGGCCTCCACGTCTGCCGCAGAAATCACTTTGCGGATTCTTCGGCAGGCGCAGCCGCTTCCGTTGCAGGTGTGGCTGTTTCACGCTCCTTCAATTGCTCCGGCGGTGTGGTCGCCAGTCCCGCGTCTGCCGTCAATGGCGCGGGCGGTTTTTCCACGACGATCCGACGCAGTTCATCCGCCGCCGGAAGGTCTTCAAGCTTCGCCAGGCCAAAGTATTCGAGGAACAGCGACGTGGTCCCATAGAGCGAAGGACGACCGGGGACTTCCGCCTTGCCGGTCTGTTCCACCAACCCGCGTTCCGTCAAAGTTTGCATCGTGCCGTCCACGTTCACCCCGCGAATCTGTTCAATCTCGGCGCGCGTGAGGGGCTGGCGATAGGCGATGATGGCCAGCGTTTCCAGCGCGGCTTGGGAGAGTCGCGGCGGCCGGGCCTTCACGCCCACGAGCGCGCGCAACCACGGAGCGTACTCGGGTTGGGTGACGAACTGCCACGCGCCGGCCACGCAAACCAGGCGATAGCTACGACCGGCGGTTGCGTGATCGCCTGCCAGTTGTTCCAGCGCGGCCGTCAACTCGCTTTCCTTTGCCTTCTTTAGCGATTTGACGGTTGCGTCCGCGTCCTCCTGCTCGGCCGCCGAGGCGAGCACGTCGCGAAGTTCTTTCGCGCTGAGTGGCTTTTGCGCGGAGAACAAAAGGGATTCCAAAATGAATTTAAGTTCCATGGATTGCGAAGAATTCAAAAGTCCTCATCCTGAAACGCCCGTCAGTAACGCCGACTTTCCAGTCGGCCCGCCGCTCGCCGGTTGAATGACCGGCGCTACAGCGAGTCGTCGGTTCACGGAAAGGGTCTGTCGGGTTCAACATGGCTATGGGGCCGGGGTGGCTGATTGAGCCGATGCGATCGGTTCCGCCACTGCGACGGGCGTTGAATTGTTGAAGTTCGCCGCTCGACGGATTTCAATCTCCGCAAACTCGGCGGGCTGCAAACAGACCAGTTGCTTGAGGCGGATCAACTCCAGCAGCGCAAGAAAGGTGCAGACGACTTCCGACCGGCTCGTGGCGTCCTCAAACAACTCCGAGAAGCGGACGGTTTCGCGCGCTCCCAGCACGCGCAGGATGGTTTCAATTTTTTCGCTGACCGTCCATTTGTCCTCGAAAATGTCGCGGGCGGTGTCGCGCTTTTCAAACCGCTTCAGGACAGCGTTGACGGCGTTGAGGAGGTCGAAGATGGAAACGTCCGGCTTGGGCGCCGGGGCGTCGGTCTCGAATTCGAGTCTGGCCGGTACGCGGGGGAATACTCCCTCCTGCCGCGCCTCGAGGACCTGGAGCTGGGCGGCGGCGTCCTTGAACTTTTTGTATTCGACAAGCTGGCGGATGAGTTCCCAGCGCGGGTCCACGCCTTCCTCCTCGCCTTCCACTTGCACCTGCTGGTCCACCGGCAGCAGCTCACGGCTCTTGATGTACATGAGCGTCGAGGCCATGACGAGGAACTCGCCGGCGATCTCCAGGTCGAACTCGCGCATCATCTCGATGTACTCGATGAATTGCGTGGCGAGTTTCGTGAGGTTGACCTCGTAGATGTCCACCTCCTCCTTTTTGATGAGATAAAGGAGCAAATCCAGCGGGCCTTCGAAGACCTCGAATTTGACTTTGTATTCGGCCATTGCGACGGGCGAAGCCACTTCGCCGGGACGGGTGGAATCGTAGGACCTGGCGCGGGGCTTGGCAATGAAGTTCAAGGAGGCAGCGCGGAAGCGGATCAAGGTCCAAACACCCAAATACCCAAACGTCCAATCCCTCATGCGACGTCCGGCTTGGGTTTTTGACCATTTGATCAACTCGTCTCCGGCCGGTCGGAATCCGGGAGAGGTTCGAGCGCTGCGACTGGATTGACTCCGCCTTTCCACTGCGCTAAGTCTGCGTCATGAAACTATCCGCGTGTTGCTTGGTGACGTTGGCCGTCTCGTTGTCGTTCATTGCTGCCGCCGGCGACTGGCCTCAGTGGCGCGGGCCGGACGGCAACGGCATCTCGAAGGAAACCGGCTGGACCACAAAATGGCCGGCGGAAGGGCCGAAGCGACTGTGGACCGCGAAGGTGGGCGTTGGCTTCGCGTCGTTCTCCGTCAGCAAAGGCCGGGTCTATACCACCGGCAACCAGGACGACACCGATACAATCTTTTGCTTCGACGCCAACACGGGCCGTGAAATCTGGAAACATTCCTATCCCGAAAAGCTCGATCCCAAGTATTACGAAGGCGGCACCAGCGCCACGCCGACCGTGGACGGTGACCGCGTTTACTGCTTGAGCAAGCAGGGGCAATTGTTCTGTCTCGACGCCGCCAAGGGGACGGTGATCTGGTCGCAGAACGTGGCCAAGGAGTTGAAGGCCAAACTGCCCACCTGGGGCTCCGCCGGCTCGGTGCTTATCGAAGGGAACATGGCCTTGCTCAACGTCGGCACCTCCGGCGCGGCTTTGGACAAGAACACCGGCAAGGTCATCTGGTCTTCGGGACCGGAGGAGGCCGGCTACTCGACGCCGGTGACATTCAACCTGCGCGGCGAACGTTGCGTGGCGCTGGCCGGCAAGGCGGACATCTTCACCGTGCGGCTCAAGGATGGCAGCGAGGTGTGGCGACATCCCTGGAAGACTCAATATGACGTGAACGCCGCGGATCCAATCCTCTCCGGCCACACCATGTTCATCGGCTCGGGTTACGGGCATGGTTGCGCGCTGCTGGACATCAGCGGCACGCCGCCCAAGGTTGTTTGGGAAAACAAGAACCTCCGCACGCACCTCAGCCCGGCGGTGCTCATCGGCGACCATCTCTATGGGGCGGATGACGACTGCTACAAACCCGACGCGACGTTCCGATGCGTGGAACTGAAGACGGGCAAGGTGAAGTGGTCGGAGAAGACCGGCTACGTGTCCTTGATGGCCGCCGACGGCAAACTCATCGCGCTGACGGCTCGGGGCGAATTGCTGGTGGTCGAGCCAACACCCGAGGCGTTCAGACCGATCTCACGCGCCCAGGTGATCGGCGGCAAATGCTGGACGACACCGGTCCTGGCCAACGGAAAAATCTACTGCCGCAATGCCGCGGGCGAGGTGGTGTGTCTGGATGTGAGCGGGAAATAGTTACTTGAAGTCACTCACCTCGAAGAACCTCATGAGGCTGTCCCCGTGCTTGAGCACTTTCACCTCCCGCCAAGGTTTGGGGATCTCCAACGTGTCGCGCCGCGCGTGGCCGAGCACAAACCGTCCGCCGGGGGCGAGCGTTTGCGGCAGACACGCGTCGTCCAACAGTCGCTGGGCGAATGATGTCGAACGACGCCCCACGTTCTTTTCACCGTAAGGTGGATCGGCCAGAACCAGGTCAAACTGGCGGCCTGACTCGACCAGTTGCGCCAGCACCGTGAACACATCCTGGACGCGTACTTCAAGGGCGTCCGGCGGCAATCCCGGCGCGCTCGCGTTCCGCCGGATGAACTCCGCGTGCTTCTGGGACTTCTCGACACAGATGGCCGACACCGCGCCTCGGCTCAGACATTCCAAACTCAACGCGCCCGTGCCGGCGAATAGTTCAAGCACCCGCGCGCCCACGACCCGCGTGCCCAGGCTGTTGAACACGGCCTGCTTGACGAGGTCTGGCGTGGGCCGCACGGCCAGCCCCTTCGGCACTTTCAAAATTCTGCCGCCAACTTGTCCGCCGGTGATGCGCATGGTGAATGTCCAAAGCACCCAAACACCCAAGTACCTCAAGTACCACAAAGAACCAACTTGGGTGCTTGGGTATTTTGGGCATTTCTTCTCTTACTTAAAGAGCTCCGCAAAGAACTGCTTCATGTCCTCCCAGGAGCGGTAGTCGGCCAGCTTGTCGTATTTCGCGCCCTTCATGCTGCCGTCGGCATTCCAGTCCGTGAAGCTGTGAACCGCGCCGCCGTACTTGATCAGTTGCCAGTCCACGCCACCGGCCCGCATCTCCGCCTCGAACGCCGCCACCTCCGTGTCCGGCACGAAAGGGTCGTCGGCCCCGTGCAAGGCCAGGACTTTGCACTTGATGTTGCTGCCGTCGGCCGGATTGGGAGAATCCAAAGCGCCGTGAAAGCTGACCACCCCCGCGAGGTCCGCGCCGCTGCGGGCCAGTTCAAGGACGGTGGTGCCGCCGAAGCAGTAGCCGATGGCAGCGATGCGTTTCGGGTCCACAAACTTTTGTTTGCGCAACGTCTCCAGTCCGGCGTTGACGCGGGCGCGCAGCAAGGCCCGGTTGTTCTTGTATTTGCCAGCTTCGGCGCTGGCCGAGCCCGCGTCCTCGGGACGGATGCCCTTGCCGTAAATGTCCACCGCGAAAACGACGTAGCCAAGCTTGGCCAGCATCTCCGCGCGTTTCTTCTCGTAATCGGACAGGCCCTTCCATTGATGCGAAATCAAGACCGCCGGACGCGTTGTCCGGTTGGCGTCGTCGTAAACGAGGTGGCCTTCCAGGGTGACATCGCCGTGTTTGTATTCGACGGTTTCGGTGTGGATGGCCGCCCGCACTGCCAGCGGACAAGCCAGGAGAGCAATAAGTGAAAGCGTTTTCATGATGGAATGATAGCCAAGCCATGTTGAAAAGCCAGCGGGCGATATTGACATTCACAAATTCACGGCCCAATTAGTCTCACTGCGATGCAACGACTCGAACCGCCGGACCTTCACTACCTCAACGCCGCCATGGGCTGGCTGGCCTTGGGCTGCCGCGCCGACGCGGAGGCGGAGCTGGAGAGAATTGCCCCCCAACACCACCGGCATCCGGATGTGCTCGAAGTGCGCTGGGAAATTCTGGCGAAACGTCAGGAATGGGAGGCCGCACTGGATGTGGCGCGGAAACTCCTGTCGCACGCGCCCGAGCGCGCCTCCTCCTGGTTGCACCACGCCTATGCTCTGCGGCGCGTGCCCGAGGGTGGTCTGGAAAAGGCCTGGGAAGCCTTGAGACCTGCCGCGGAGAAGCATCCGCGCGAGCCGGTCGTGTTGTTCAACCTGTCCTGTTACGCCTGCCAGATGCGCAAACTCGACGAGGCGCGGCAGTGGTTTCAGCGGGCCATGAAAGTCGGCGGCAAGGAGACGATCAAGGGCATGGCACTGGCGGATGACGACCTGGCGCCGCTGTGGGAGGAAATCCGAAAGCTTTAGCTCCGGCGGAGGACGGCGACATACGCCCCGTCCACTCCCTCGACGAACGGCCGCAACGCCTTTTCCCGCTCCAGCGTGAAACCCCGGTGCGTTTGCAGAAACCCTTGCACCACCTCCCCGTTCTCCTCCGTCTCAAGACTGCACGTGCTGTAAACCAGCGTGCCGCCCGTTCTCAACCGATTTGCCGCCTGTCCGAGCAATGCAAGCTGTGTGGCCCGCAGGCGGTCAATTTCCTCGGCCTGGAGTCGCCAGCGCAGGTCCACGCGGCGGCGCATCACCCCGGTGTTGGAACAGGGAGCATCCACCAGCACGCGGTCGAATTGCTCGTGGCCGGGCGGCGTGAGCCCCGGTCGGATTTCGGATTTCGGATTTCGGATTTCGGGTTGGGCAAACACGCAGGTCACGCCAAGCCTCGCACAATTCTCCTGAACCAACTTCAACCGGTCGCTGGAAACATCAGCGGCCACGATGCGCGCTTCGTTTTTTACCAACTGGGCGAGATAAGTGGTCTTGCCGCCGGGCGCGGCGCACAGATCGAGAATCGCTTCCCCTGGCTGGGCATTCAGTTCGCCGACTGCCAAAAGCGTGCTGGGGTCCTGGACGTAAAAAAAACCTTGCCGAAAACTGGGCAACCGGGCCAGCGGCGGGTGGGACTTCAACTCAAATACCAGGTTCTCGCCGTACCACGGGCGCGGAAAGAAGTCGTACTCCACGCCTTCATCCCGCCAGAGTTCGAGGAGCTGGGCGGCGTCGGTCTTCAGCGTGTTGACGCGGGCGAACGTTTTGGGCGGCGTGTTGTTCCATTCCAACAGTCGCCGGGTTTGTTCCGTGCCCCATCGCGCCTGCCAACGCTCGACCAGCCACGCGGGGTGGGAGCAGCCCAGCGCCGGTTGCGCCGACCGGAGTTCGGCAAGGGACTTTCTGATGGATTCCGCCTCACGCACGCAAGCGCGCAAGACCGCGTTCACGAAACCAGCTTGAGGGCCGAAGCCATTGCGCCGGGCCAGTTCCACGGATTCGTGAACGGCCGCATGGTCCGGGACGCGGTCGAGCCAGAAGATCTGGTACAGACCGAGTCGCAACACATTCTGAAGACCCGCTTTCTGGGTGCGCCCCTGCGTTTTGCGCGCGATGAGCCAGTCCAGGGTGGCCTGCCAGCGGACCACGCCATAGACCAGTTCCTGGCACAGTCCGCGGTCAGCCGCCGACAGATCTGCTCCCGCCAACGCTCGTTCCAGAAGGGTTTCCGTGAACGCCTCGCCCGTCTGGCGCTGCTGCAGGACGCGCGCCGCAATTTCTCTTGGTTTTTGCCCGCTCACCGCGTTTAATCATGTCATTCTACGAACGGGATGCGAGGATGAACTGGTCCGTAGTGGCCCTCTCCCCCTGCACCCTCCTCACCGCGAATTGAATGAGGGCGAGGAAGGCGGGCAGCGGTGAGGGCGATGGAAACCTTATGAGAGAAGAATTCGAAAAGATGGCGGTGGCGGGAAAGATCGAGGGCCGGCACGTCGAACCGCTGCTCCAATTGACCACCAGCGGCTATTGCATGCACCGCAGTTGGGGGTTCGGCCGGATCAAGACCGTGGACACCGTGTTTGCCCGGTTCACCATTGATTTTCCCAGCAAGCCCGGACACACCATGGACCTGGGCTTCGCCGCGGAATCGCTCAAGCCCATTCCCAAGGAGCACATCCTCGCCCGCAAGGCCGCCGACCTCGAAGGCTTGCGGCAGATGGCCGCGCTGCAACACCTGGACCTCATCCGCGTGGTGCTCAACAGCTATGGCGGCAAGGCCACCGTGGACCAGATTCAACAGGTGCTCGTGCCCGATGTCATTCGCGACGATTGGAAGAAGTGGTGGGAAACCGCCAAGCGCGAGATGAAAAAGGACGGTCATTTTCAGGTACCGTTGAAAAAGACCGAGCCGGTGATCTACCAGGCGCAGGAGGTTTCCATGCAGGACCGGCTGCTGGGCGAATTCCGGGCGGCCAAAGGATTGAAAGCCCGCGTCGCCGTGGCCACCGAGATCCTCAAAAACGCGCACGACCTCTCGGACAAGCAGGCTGCGGCCGCCGAGATCATTGCCGCTTTGAATCCGGACATCGTCTCACACCAACGCACCCAGCCCTCGGTGGCGCTGGAAGGCGTGTTCATCCGCGATGAGATTCGCGAAATGGCCGGCCTGCCCCCCGCGGAGGGCGAGGTGAGCGCCGCGCTACTCTGGTCACAGGACATCCGCTTCGCGAGCATGATGGAGACCTTGCCGGCGGCCAAACATCGCCGGGCGTTGGACTCCTTCAAGACCGCCAATCCCGGGCACTGGCACGAGGTCATCCTTACCGCCCTCAACAGTGTTTCGGCCCGCCTGTGCCGCGAATTCGCCAGCCTCTTGATGCAGGAAGGGAAAGCCGACCAGCTCAAGGAAGCGCTGGCCCGCCTCGTCAGCCAGCACACCGCCAGCAGCGAACTGCTGCTCTGGCTGGGCCGGGACCGCAACGACCTCTTTGCGGACATACTCGGGCCGGAGGTGTTCCGCGCCATGCTCACCGCCATGGAGCGCGACCAGTTCAACGAAAAACGCTCCAACCGGCTGCGGGAGTTCGTCCTCGACGACCAGGCGCTGCTCTCCGACCTCACGGCCACCGCGGACCTCGAGGTCATCAAGGACCTCACCCGCGCGCTCCAACTTTCCTCGGTGTTCGACGACATGGACAAGCGCTCACTGCTGGCGCGCATCGTCAAGAGTCACCCCGCGGTGCAATCTTTGGTGACGGGGGAAGCCACCAAGCAGGACGCGGTGTTGCACGTCTCGTGGGAAAGCCTCGAACGCCGCAAGGCCGAATACACCGAACTGGTCCAAAAGAAGATTCCGGCCAACTCGAAGGAAATCGCCATCGCGCGCAGCTACGGCGACTTGAGCGAGAACCACGAATTCAAGGCGGCCAAGGAAATGCAGAAGGTCCTCATGCGCCAGAAGGAGGAACTCGAAGGGCAACTGGTGCGCGCGCGGGGCACGGACTTTTCCAATCCGCGCACCGACGTGGTCGGCATCGGCACCGTCGTCCAGGCCACCGACCTCGAGGCCAACCAGACCGAAACCTTCACGATTCTCGGCGCGTGGGATTTCGACGAGCAGAAGGGCATCATCAGCTACTTGACTCCGGTCGGCCAGGCGCTCTTGGGGCGCAAGGTGGGCGAATCCGTCGAGTTTGAAGTGCATGGGCAGCGGCATCATCACCGCATTGACCGCATCGAGGCCTATCAGCCGCCGGCGCCGGCCCAGGAGGCCGCTCCGGTGGCCGCGGAACAACTCTCGCCCGGCGCCTGAATCAGCGCCCTTGGTTTCCGCGCCGTTCTCCGAGTTCCCGAGCTGCGGCTGGGGACTGGTTCTGTGATGCACCGCCGCGGGATGAGTTTGCCGCGTCCACCACGTGCCGAATCTTCTGTGCGTCCGTCACGCCGGTCTCGTATTCCGGCAGACCGGGCACGCCCATGAACACGTGCGGATTCCGATAAACCATCCGGCTGGCCACCTTCTTCTGTCCCGAGAGATGAAACTCGCGCGCGCCCGTGGCGGCGATCAATTCCAGGATGTTGCCCTCGTTGATCCCGGCGCCGGGCATCACGCTCAGTCGGCCGGTGGAGCGGCGGACGAGTTCAGCAATCAGGTCGCGCCCTTCCATCGCGCTGCCGCGCTGGCCGGAAGTTAGCAACCGTTCCACGCCAAGCGCGATCACCTCGTCCAGCGCGTGGAAGGCGTCCGCCGCCATGTCGAAGGCGCGATGAAACGTCACCGCCATGGGACGCGCCGCGTCCACCAGTTCGCGCATCCGTGCCACGTCCACGCTGCCGTCCGGAGTCAAAATGCCAATCACGACTCCGTCCGCTCCGGCGTGCCGGCAGAAAGCGATGTCGCGCTTCATCACGGCGAATTCCGTGTCGTCATAGCAAAAGTCGCCGCCGCGCGGGCGAATGAGCACGTGAAGCTTGAGGTGAAGCCGCTCCCGCGCCAGTTCAATGGCCGCCGGGCTGGGCGTCAGACCGCCCTCGAGGAGCGCCGAGCACAACTCGACGCGCGCCGCGCCGCCGGCCTGCGCCGCAAGCGCCGATTCAACTGAATTGGCGCAGACCTCGATGAGGATGGGAGCGTTCAATGTGTTCGGGGATTGCGACGGTTCCACTCCAGGACCGCTTCAAACTTGGGCGAGCTGGTTTGGTCCGCGAACTCCAGCAGTCCCCAACTGCCCCACTTGCTGTAGCCGCCGATGGAGGAGAACAGGCAGCACAGGTCACCGCCGTTCGCCTTCCAGTCATCAAGATAACGCGTATAGAAGTCTTTCATGCGCGGATGGCGATTGGCGGCTTGAAGCAGTGCGGTCAGGGCGTCGTTGTTTTCGGCGCCGCCCACGCCGACCAGATGTTGTCCCGCTTCGTAGGCGATCAACCTGACTTTGAAACGATCCGCGACGGCCTTTTGCTTGCGCATCCAATCGGCGGCTTCGGGCAGGGAGTTGGTCTGCACGAAATCCAGCAGGTGATCCAGCGACCACCGGGCGGCTTCCTCCGCGCCGGGTGTGTTGCGTCCGCCCTTCGGGCTGACGTTCATGGAGAAGTAGGGCGCCACCGCCAGCGCATCGAAGTGTTTCCACGCCTCCTGAAACTGGAGTTTTTGTTCCGAGATGTAAGGCACGGCGGCCTGCGTGGCAATGACACGCACCAATCTTTCCCGCCCACCGAACTCCTCCTCCCAAAGGCGGTGGATTTGCACCGACCGGAACGCGCTGAACCGCCAGCCGGCTTCCCACGGTTTGTCACCGAACCCGAGCCGCTGGCCTTCCGCCTCGGCGTATTTCGTCTGCGCGAACATACCGTTCCAGATTTCGTTGGAATACTCGACGTACACGGTCAGCGCCGGATCGAGTCGCCCCTTCACCAACCGGGCAAACTGCCGCACGTAATCGTCCGTGGCCAGATGCGGCAGGCAGAACCACGGATTCACTTTGAGCCGGTTGCAAAGGTCCACCATGACCTCGACCGGCACGCCTTTCTCGGTCCAGTTGCCGTCCTCCGGCTTTGGCCGGTCGCGCCAATCGCGCTGTTTCGAGTCGTTGGTTTCCATCCAATCCATGAAGCGGAACGTGTTGAACGAACTCCACCGCCGGAGAAACGCGGGATGAAACGTCTGCTCACGGTGGTTCGGCTCGAAGCCCGGCATCACCACCCGGAGGTTGCGCACATGATTCGTGGGGTTGGTCCGGCGCAGTTGCAGAAGCACGCCGCCCTTGGCCCCATCAATCTCCACCACGATGCGGCCCGGCGCGCGCGACACGACGCGAGCGTTGTGCTTGAAAGCGAGTTCTCCGTCGCCGTCGTAAAGGCACACATATTCACCGGTGGGCGCATGACCGCCGGTGAGGATGGGAGTCTCCGCCCAACAATCCGCCTCCAGTTCCGTGACCCAGCCGTGCGCGTCGCGCTTCAACTCCGGACCGCGACCCCAGCTCTCACCCTGGCGCTGGCTGATCCACTGGCGCGAGAGGCGGAACACGTCCACGAATGGATGCTCGGTGTTCCAGTCCACCGGCCCGGCCAGGTTGATGCCGAGGCGCGAACGTGCCGGGCCCGGCTCGGCGGCGGGAACGAGAGTCATGGAAGAAGAGCAAAGCGCCAGCAGAACTGAAAGGAACATCAGCCAAGTGCCACTTACCGGACGGCGGCCAAATTTCATGGAGTCATCGTAGGCGTCACCGCGGGGTGAGGCAAGAATCGGGAACACCCGGACGCAGGGTTGCCGTCGTGGCTGCCGCAGGCATCACGGATTGGCCAGGAGTCGGAAATACCGCGACTGTCCGGGCAGGATTTCCTCCGAGTAAGGCGGAGTCGGCGGCGGAGTGATGGGTGTCCAAGGGCCGGAAAGCGAAATGGACCACTCCAGGTTGCCGTTGCCGGTCCAGTCCAAAGCAATCCGTCCATCGGCAAACACCGGCGGCTTCAGTTCCGAAGGCGGCAGCACGGCATCCACCCGCAACACACCCAGGTAGGTGAAGTGGTACTGGTTGTTGTTGTTCGCGGTAGGGGCGATACTGACGGTGATTTCCCGCGCGGCGGTGGGCATGATGCCCACGACCATGGCCGAGTTGGTGACGTTGTCCGCAGGATTGAGGGCGGCAAAGCCGCCATTGGCCCCTTGAACCGTGTAACCGGTTTCGCGATTGTCGCCCGCGCTCAGACGTGAGGCGTAAAAGGTGAGGTTGTACTTCGCCGCGGAGTCCAGCCCGGTGAGCTTGAAGCTGGGGAAAACGTTGGCCAGACCGCTGAAGGCTTCGGTGTTGCCGAAGAGCGAGTCGCGCGTGGCATTGGGCGGCAGGAAAAGGGGGTTCAAGGTGCCATTCTCGTTCGCGCCGTTGAACCGGCTGAGCATGACGAGGCCGACCGTGGTGGGCGCATTGGCCGCGGTGACGAGGTTGGTCAGCCAACCCGACGAGGAACTGCCGACGGCGGTGGTGACGTTGTTCCAGAAATTCAAGGGATCATTGGGTGACGGACCAAAGCCGGTGGTGGTCGGGCCGCCGAAATCGAAGAACAACGCCTTGGCCGCCGGATTCAGCGTGGCCGGAGTGACGTGCAGGAGGGCATTACTGCTGGTGGCCGAGTAGGCAAGATTGCTCACGCTGACCGAAAACACCGCTCCGTCCATGTTTGTGGTCACTGCCGGAATGGTGTGGGCGAACTGGTTCGCGTTGGGGATCGCCACACCATTACTAAACCACTGGATGAAATAAGGCGGCGTGCCTTGCACCGCGGCGGTGAACATGGCCGGCAAGCCCGCCATCACCGTCTGGTCAACGGGATGTTGAGTGAACACAATTGGTTCCTGCTCCGGTACGGCATCCATGCGCATCGCGCCGAGATAGGTGAAGTGGAAGCTGTTGTTGTTGTTCGCCGTGGGGGACAGGCTGATGGTGATTTCGCCGGCGGCGTCGGGAGTAATGGCCGGGGTCATCACCGTCGCATCCGTATTGTTCACGGCGTCGAGCGTCGCGTGACCCGAATTCTGGCCGGTGACGGTGTAGCGGGTTTCGCGGTTGTCAGCGACCCCCAGGCGCGAGGCGTAGAACGTGAAGCTGTAGGTTCGCAGCGGGTTCAAGTTCGTGAGCTTGAAGCTGGGAAAGATGTTGCTGAGGTTGTTGAACGACTCCGTGTTGCCAAACAGGGAATCACTGGTGGCGCTGGCCGGGAGGAGCGCCGAGGTCGTGGTGCCGTTCAGATTTGCTCCGTTGAACCGGCTCAACATCACCAGGCCGATGTCCGTGGGTGTGTTGCCCGTCGTGACAAGGTTCGGGAGTTGCCCCGAGGCGGAAGCGCCGACCGCTTCGGTGACGTTGTTCCAGTGGTTCAGTGGATCACCCGGCGACGGGCCGTTGGTGGTGGGCGAGCCGCCGGAGCCGAAGTCGAACAGGAACGACTGCAATCCGATCTGGCTCGAACCGGACACGGTGGCCCACGCAAAATCCTCCAGCATCGTGGGCGAGACGGTGAAGCCGAGATTCAAACTGGTGATCAGCGCGTTCGTGGAGAGACCGTGCGGACTCGCGCCGTAAATCACGCTGTAGAAGACGCAGGCGGCCAGGTAATAACCGTTGTTGTTGCCGTGGTAATCGTCGCTGCCGTGCAGCGGAACAAACAGCGGATCTGAAACTTCGCGAAGTCCACCCGCGTTTTCCCAGGCCGTCCCCACCGGCGCGACGATCACGGGAAGGTTGGTTGGATGCGTTGCGGTTAGAAAATCGGCCAGGCCGTGGTAGTTGGTGCGCAGTTCGGTCTGAAACTCGGCCGTGCTCGCAAAACTGCCGGGACTCGAAACCCCGGTGATCAGCGGGTGCGCCGCCGCGCGGGACCATGTCTCAAACAGGATGACCTGGGTCAGCGGGTTGTTCTGGATCACCTTTTCGTAGAGGGCCGTGCCGTAGGTGTAGTGATCGGTCACGCTGCCGCCGGCCAGGTGCGTGGGTTCGGTGCTGTAGTTTTGCAGCACCACATGCGTCCAGGGTTGCGACGCGATCGTGGCCAGCGTGGTGGCATCCTGGCTGTGGAACTGATAATCCTGCCCACCCACCGCCCGCATCACGGTGTTGGGATTGGCATGGCCACCCGCCTGGGCCAAGCGGTCAAAGATGCCGGGCACGCCACCGCCGCCGTCACCGATGGTGAAGCTGTTGCCGATGAACAGAACGCGGTGTTGGGCGTGGAGGGCGAACGGCGTGAGCAGCAAAAGGACACCCAGCCTCCATCGGTGCAGGAGCCGATTCCCGACGAATTGAAGCGGTAGCCGACTGAACCCCGGACGGCGCAGGCCCAGGCTCCTGCATCTGCAAAAGAAAAGCATCATGCTGTTCTGTGGACTCATGGCTGCGGGTCGCCCGACAACCGCGAACGTTTCGTTCCAGCCCGCTAATTCCCGCGCCACTTATCGCTGAAGCCGGTAAAACCGGCTTTCACCCGGAACGAGGTCCTCCTCATAAGGAGAGGTCGGTAGCGGTTCGACGGCACTCCACGGGCCGGTGGCCGAAGTAGCGCGCTGCAAAATGCCCGCGCCCGTCCATTCCAGCCGGATTTTTCCGTTGGCTATCACCGGGGGCTGGAACTGCAACGGAGGCGCGTAGGGCGACAACTTCATTGCTCCCAGATACGTGAAGTGATTGGCGTTGTTGTTATTGGCCGTGGGCGCAATGCTGACGGTGATCTCACCCGATGCCGTGGGGGAGATGCCCTCGACCGTTGCGGTGTTGTTGATGTTGTTGGCGGCGTTCAGCGCCGTGAAGCCTGTGTTCGCACCCTCCACCGTGTAGCCGGTCTCCCGATTGTCGCCCACGCTGGTGCGTGAGGCATAGAACATGAGGTTGTATCGTCGGAGATGATTCAAACCGGTGAGCTTGAAACTGGGGAAGAAGTTGCTGCCCGCGCCGAAGAACTCGGTATTGCCAAACATCGAATCCCGCGTGGCCTGTGACGGGAACACGGTCGAAATGAGGGTGCCGTTTTCGTTGACGCCGTTGAAGCGCCGGATCATCGCCAGGCCGATGGGCGACGCCGTGTTGTAAACCGAAACCAGATTGAACAGTTCGCCGGTATCAGACAAACCGGTGGCTCCGGTGACATTGTTCCAATGGTTCAGCGGATCGTCCGGCGCGGGACCGAATTGCGTCTGGTTGTTGCCGCCGAAATCAATCAGGACATCCTGATCCTCAATGCCGATCACGTCTCCCGAGATGGTGGTATTGGCGGCGATGGGATTGCCGGCGGCATCCTGCACGTTGTTGATGACCACAGTAAACCGTTCGGTCAGCGTCACCGAGATGTACAAAAGCACGCTCAAGCCATCCGCGGAAGGCAGCGCGGCCCAGGTATCCACCGCCCCGCTGTTCACCACGTAGTTGAGCGATTGGCCGGCGCTGGCGGGGTCCATGGCCTCGTCAAACGTGATTTGAATCGTGCTGCCGTCGTAGCTGGCGGCCCGGAGCACCGTGGGCGGGTTGGTGTCGTTCAACACCGTGAGCACGGCATTGGTGCTGGCCACTCCGAAGGCCAGATTGCTCACCGTCACGGAGTACTGGAAACCGTCCATGAACAGCTCCACCGAAGGAATGGTGTAGCTGAAGGTGTTTGCGTTCGGGAGGGCACTGCCGTTTTCGTACCACTGGACGAAGTAGGGCGGCGAACCGCTGACTTCGCAGGTGAAAGTGACCGGTTTGAGCTGCACGACCTTCTGGCTGACGGGCTGCTTGGTGAATACCAGCGGTGTTTGAGGCGGCACGGCGTCCACCTGGAGGACGCCCAGGTAGGTAAAGTGATTTGCGTTGTTGTTGTTGGCGGTCGGCGCCAGGTCAATCCGGATTTCCCCCGCGCCGTCAGGCGTGATGTCGGCCACGGTGACGGTGGCATCAATGTTGTTTGCCGGGTCGAGGGCGCCGAAACCGGAGTTTCCGCCGGTGACCGTGTAACCGGTTTCGCGATTGTCGCCCACCCCGGTGCGCGAGGCGTAAAAGGTGAACGAGTAGGTGGTGGCGGCATCCAAGCCGGTCAGTTTGAAACTGGGAAAGATGTTGGTCAGGTTGTTGAAGCTTTCGGTGTTGCCGTACAGCGAATCGCGCGTGGCGTCCACGGGATAAACGGTGGCAGACTGAGTACCGTTTTCATTGTTGCCGTTGAACCGGCTGATCATCACCAGGTTGATGGAGCTGGTCACGTTGAGCGACGACACGAGGCCTGCCAGCACGCCGTTCGAGGTCCCGCCAAGGTTTTGGTCCACGTTGTTCCAGTAATTCACGGGATCATCCGGAGCCGGCCCGCGGGTGGTCGCGTTCGGCCCGCCGAAGTCAATCAGGTAGGTCTGAGCATGCACCGGGGCGACTGCCAGCAGCAAACCGGCGGTCGTCAGTCCGGCGAGCCATGATTTCCACCCAGGACCGCGATCTGAAGCGCCCTGCCGTTTCGGGCGGAGTGGCCGGGGTTCGGTGGTGTGCAGCGGGAATGTTCGTGATGGGTTCTGGTTTGCGTTGTTCATAAGCGTCTGACAGTTCGCCGACTTGTTTGGCCGTTGGTTGGCAGCCCGACCCTCCGGTCTTTGCAGTAGCACTCTGGCCACCCGAATGCTCACCTGTCACCACTCAGCGAACGGACAAGCAGGGTGATGTTGCGTTACCGCGACCCAAAAGCAAGCTTTTTGCGCGGCTTGAGGGGCGAAGCGCGACAGGTGGTTCGCATCCCTTGGCCTCCCGCGGAATCCGTGAGTTATCGTCTTTCACTTCATCCCCCCACGACTCCACGTAAGCCTCCAGCGGTTCTTTCAGGAGGGTGTGATCGTGCAGCCAGATCACCGGCGCGTAGATTCGCTCAAAGACGCGCACGATCCGCTGGTCTTGCGCGCGGATGATCAAAGCCACCGCCGGGCCGATGCTCAACACGTAGAGCAAGGGAACCGCAAACAGGAAGACCAACAACCAGCCGGATGAGCCTTTCGAGCCGATGTCTTGACCCGCTTCCGCCATGGGAGCATTGAATCTCAAATCTCCCGCCACACATCCTCAAAGGAGAATCCCCGCAATCGTCGCCGTCAGATATGTCGCCAGCAATCCACCAATCATGGCTCGCACACCCAGCCGGGCCATGTCGCCGCGGCGTTCGGGTGCGAGCGAGCCGATGCCGCCGACTTGAATCGCGATGCTGGCCACGTTGGCAAAGCCGCACAGCGCATAAGTCGCAATCGTGTAGCTCCGGATGTCCACCGAAACCTTGTTCAACGAGGTGTAACCGATGAACTCGCTCAACACGATGCGCTCGCCCAGCACACCGCCGATGGTCGCGCAATCCCGCGCCGGCACACCCATCAGCCACGCGAACGGCGCATTGAGCCAGCCGAGAATCACCTGCAGCGTCACTGGCGTTTCAACGCCAAGCTGCTGTTGTGGCCAGGTAAGCAGAAAATTCACCAGCGCGACCAGCGCGATGAAGGCAATCAACATGGCGATGACGTTGATCGAAAGCATCATGCCGTCGCCCGCGCCGCGACAAAGGGCATCCACGCTGTTCACCGTGGTGCGCGGCGGGTCTTTCACTTCGCCGCCAGCAGTTTCGCTGACCTCGGTTTCCGGCAGCAGAATTTTTGACACGAGCAACGCGGCCGGGGCGTTGAGAACCGAAGCGGTCAGCAGATGGCCGGCGACTTCCGGATGACCCGCCTGCGCGCCGAAGGTGGCATAGACCGCCGCCACGCCCCCGGCAATGGTCGCCATGCCGCCCGTCATCATGCAGAGCAACTCGCTTCGCGTCATGCGCGGGATGTAGGGCTTGATGAGCAGCGGGGCTTCGGTCTGGCCCATGAACACGTTGCCGGCGGCGGACAAGGTTTCCGCGCCGCTGGTGCGCATCGCCTTGCGCATCACCCACGCCATCGCGTGAACGACTTTTTGCAGCACGCCCCAGTGGTAGAACACGGAGGAGAGCATCGCCACCACGATGATCGTGCCCATGATCAGAATGCCGAGCACCAGCGCGTTCTGAGGACCAAAGGCCGCGCCCAGGACCTCGCCGTTGGCCAGCGGGCCAAAGACGAACCGGTTGCCCTCCGTGGCAAAATCCGCCAGCTTGCGAATCGCCGACCCGGTGAAATCGAAGATCATCCGGCCCGGCGCGGTCTTGAGAATCAGGATGGCGAAGACGAACTGAAGTCCAAGCCCCCACAGCACCGTGCGCCAGGGAAACAATCTGCGCTGCGAAGAAATCGCCCAAGCCAGTCCGATGAACGTCACCAAGCCCAGCAGGGCGATCAGCTTGAGATGCATGGCGCGAACGGTAGCCCGGCGGGCGGTGGGAGTCGAGCGTTCAGGTTTCGCGCCCGTCAGCCGACGGCTGTGCTCGCCACCGGCCGCTTCCAGATCGGCACGACGCGTTTCATCTCGTCAATCAACCACTGGCACGCGGCGAACGCCTCGCCGCGATGCGGCGCGACGATTTCCACCCACAGTGACGGCTCGTTGACTTTCACCACGCCGATGCGGTGAACCAGGCGCACCGACTCAATCGGCCAGCGTTTGGCCATGGCCTCGAACAGCAGATTGAACTGGTGCTCCGCCATTTTCTGAAACGCCTCGTATTCAATGGCAGTAATGGCTTGGCCATCCTCCTCACCACGCACCACGCCGAGGAAATAAACCACCGCGCCCATGCCGGCGGACATTTTACGGTCGGCAAGCAAAGCCGTTTCGTCAATCGGGTCGTGAGTGATGATGAGCTGGCGAATCATGGATCGTGAGACGTGAGACGTGATCGGGAAGCGCGCAAATCGCAGATCGCGAATCTTAGATCATAGATTGCTTCATCCTCCCTGCACCGGCGGGAACAGCGACACTTCATCGCCGTCTTTCAAGACATGCTCCCTCGGCTGGTAATCCACGCCCACCGCCAGCAGGGTGGATTTCTTCATGGCGCCGAGTTTGGGGAATTGCGCCGCGAGCTTCTCGTGCAACGCCCCGAGCGTGACCCCCTCGGCCAGCGTTTCCGTCGTTTCCGCGCAACCGGTCAGGTCTTTGAAATAGGAGTGGAAGAGAACCTTGACGCGCATGATGAGTCAATGAGTCCGGTCCGGGGCGGTGCGATGGAGAGTGGCAGTCTGTGGGGTGGAACGGCTCGCCCTGCGAGGCCTGGCGCCGCGTGCGGCGGCGCCATCTTTCACCGCGACGTTCCGCCCGCTCCGCGCGGGCGGAGTGCTCGCGGCGCGAGCACTGCCACCACCCCAACTGGGCGACACTTCCAATCGCACCGGGTCCGGGGCGCGCCGGCGTGCCTCAACGCCGGCGGACGCCGCTGCCTTGGCGCGTTTCAGCGCCTCTTCGTACAAATGCCGATGCAGCACGCCGACGAAGGGCAGGTTGCGATAACGCTCGGCGAAATCCAGTCCGTAACCCACCACGAACACGTCCGGAATCACAAACCCGACGTAGTCCGCCTTCACGACTTCGACACGGCGCGACGGTTTGTCGAGCAGCACGCAGGTCTTGAGGCGGCGCGGTTTGAGGGGACGCAACTTCGACAGGACGCGACTCATGGTTCGACCCGTGTCCAGGATGTCGTCCACCAACAGCACATCGCGGCCGCGCACGTCCAGGCGCAGCTCCTTCGTGAACACCAAATCGCCGGATTCCGTGCCCGCGCCGTAGCTGGACACGCCGATGAAATCCAGGCGCAAGGGCAGCGAGAGGTGGCGGATCAGGTCCGCCAGAAACATCACCGTCCCGTTGAGCAGCGAAACCACGACCATTTCCCGGCCGCGGAAGTCGCGTTCGATGCCCTCGGACAATTCGCCGACGCGCCGCGCGAGCATGCGTTCCGTGATGAGAATGCGCTCGACCTCCCGTCGCCAGCCCGGTGGCACGGGCGTGCGGGCACTGGCGAGCCGGGTGGAGGCGAGGTTGCGCATCGCCGGGAGCGTAATCCTCGGTGACTGTTCCTGCCGAGACATTTTTGAAACCAGCTTCAACTCCATGAACACGGCGTCGGCCATCGGATTGTGGCAATAGGGCGCGAGGCGCTTGAATCCAAGCGATTCGTAAAGCGCGATGGCCGGCTGCATTGAGGCAAGCGTGTCCAGCCGCATGCGCTGG
>WYBW01000114.1 GCA_011525685.1 Verrucomicrobiia bacterium | reverse complement strand
TCTTCGGCGGCGGCAGTCTGGCGGGCCAGATGGTGACGGCCTCAGGGGCGCGTGTCGAACTGGTGGGGGGGACATTTGCGCAGGTGGCCGCCGATGTGCCTGTGGTCAGCGGAGCGGGCAGCAGCCGTTTGACGGGTGGCACGCTGCAGTTGTTGAACGAGATTCCCGGGCTGCAGCTTGCCGGCGGCACGGTGCTGCCCCTGCCGACGTTTCAAGCGGGCGGCGCCATCACCAACCTGACGTTGTCGGGCGCGACACTCGGCGGAAGCAATGTGGTGACCGGCACGTTGAACTGCACGTCGGTGTCAGGACCGCTGACGGTTGCGGCAGGCGGCGTCGTGACCTGGTCGGGCGGGACTTTCGCCGGACCGGTGACGGTGCAGAGCGAGGGTTTGTTGCGACTCACCACCACTTCCGGCAGGAGCCTGAACGGGGCGCTGACGAATGTGGGCACGGTGGAAATGGTGGCGGCGGGTTCGCTATCGGTCTTCGCCAGCAGCGGTGGGCGTTTGGAGAACGCGGGCTTGTTCGACCTCCAGGCTGACTTCGACTTGTACGGTTACAACACCCCGGTGTTTCGCAACACGGGCACGCTGCGCAAGAGCGCGGGCACCGGCAACGCGCGAGTGGGTGTGGCGTCAGCCTGGGGATTTGTGTGGGAGAACCTCGGCCGGGCCGAATCCCTCAGCGGGATTCTGCAGTTCTTCGGCACGGGAATCCTCACGGGTGAATATACGACGGTTTCCGGTACGCGGGTGGAGGTGGTTGGCGGCACTTGGACCGACCCCGCAGGGCCGGAGCCGGTGTTCGGTGGAGCCGGCATGGCGAGATTCACGGGCGGAACTCTCGAATTGCTGGACCAGATACCCAACCTCGAACTGACCGGCGGCACGGTCATGCTGTTGCCGGATTTCCAGAACGGCGGCGCCATCACCAACCTGACGTTGTCGGGCGCGACCCTGGGCGGAAGCAACGTCGTGACCGGCACGTTGAACTGCACGTCGGCGTCAGGACCGCTGACGGTTGCGGCAGGCGGCGTCATGACCTGGTCGGGCGGAACTTTCGCCGGACCGGTGACGGTGCAGAGCGAGGGTTTGTTGCGACTCACCACCACTTCCGGCAGGACCCTGAACGGGGCGCTGACGAATGTGGGCACGGTGGAAATGGTGGCGGCCGGTTCGCTATCGGTCTTCGCCAGCAGCGGTGGGCGTTTGGAGAACGCGGGCTTGTTCGACCTCCAGGCTGACTTCGACTTGTACGGTTACAACACCCCGGTGTTCCGCAACACGGGGACGATTCGCAAGAGCGGCGGCACGGGCAACGCCCGGGTGGGCGTAGCCGGGGCGTGGGGCATTCTGTGGGAAAATTCGGGGTTGGTTGATGCCCGATTCGGCACGCTTGGTTTCTTCGGCACTTACAACCTGACGGGTGGCGTGCTGCGGGCGGCCATCCGCAGTCTCAGTGATTACGGCCGGATCAATTTTGCCAGCAGCGTTCCGCTGGCGGGCACCCTGGGGGCTTACCTCGTGGGCGGTTACACACCGGCGGTCGGCAACAAATTCACGCTCGTCTCCTTCCCCGGTTCGACAGGGGCGTTCGATCCACTGGAATTGCCTGCCGGCTTCACCTGGCAGCCGGAGTATGCCGCCGCGAATTTCAGCGTCACCGTGTTGGGCGCTTGCACGCCGCCGCCTTCGGGCATCGCGGCATGGTGGCCGGCGGAGGGCACGCCCTCGGATATCGCCGGCGGACACAGCGGGGTTTTGCAAAACGGCGCGGCCTACGCTCCCGGTCTGGCCGGACAGGCTCTCAGTCTTGACGGAACGGATGATTACCTTGAGGTGAACAACCCGGCGGGGATCAACTACTCTGGCGGCGCCACCATGTCAGTGGCTTTGTGGGTTTATCGCACCGGCGGCGCGACCACGGCGCACCTGCTGGGCAAGCGCGTCGGGTGCGGGACTGAACTCCAGTATCAACTGGCCTACGACCCCGACCGCGGCCTGCATTTCGGGGCGCTGCCGCCCAATGCCATCAGCACGGGCGTGCAGTTGCCACTCCATGCGTGGAAGCACCTGGCGGCAACCCTCGAGGGTGGCATCGGACGCTTCTACATTGACGGCCAGTTGGTCGTGGAAACCAACGGGGTGACGCTCGGCGCCGCCAACGGGGCGGCTTTGAAGCTGGGTGGCTCGGGCGACTGCGCGACGTTCGGCGGCTTGCTGGACGAAGTGTTGTTTTTCAACCGCGCCCTTGGCTCGAATGAAGTGGCGGCCATTTACATCGCGGGCGCCGCCGGCTTGTGCCGGCCCACCGATCCGCCGTTCATCGTCACGCATCCGGCCAGCCGCACGAATGCGCCCGGCAGCACGGCCAGCTTCAGCGTGAGCGCGGGCGGCTCGCCGCCGCTGGCTTACCAGTGGTTGCGCGGCGGCAGTCCGCTGGCCAACGACAGCCGCATCAACGGCGCCCAGTCGAATGTGCTGGTCATCGCCAACGTGCAATTGTCCGACGCCGGCGCGTACTCGGTCACCGTCACCAACGGCGCCGGGCTCACCAACAGCCTCGCGGCGCAATTGGTCGTGGACGCCACCCCGCCGGTTCTCAGCCAGGTCACGGCCACGCCCGGCTTGACCCAGGCCGGCATCACCTGGCAGACCGACGAACCGGCAACCACGGCGGTGGAGCACGGCCTCACTGCCGCGCTGGGCACCACGAACACGGTCGCCGGGTTGCGCACGAACCATTCTGTCACCCTCAGCGGACTGACGCCGGGTGTGACGTACCATTACCGTGTTCGCTCGGCCGACGCCGTGGGGAACGTGGCGGTTTCCACCGTGGCCACTTTCACCCAGCAAGCCGCGCCGGACCTGGTGGCGAGCGTTCCCCTCGGCCCTGCCGCCGCGCAACTGGGCCAATCCATCTCGCTGGCGTTCGGCATCACCAACCTGGGCGGCGCGACGGCCAACGGTCCGTGGCAGAATGCCGTTCTGGTTGCCAACGACGCGAACGGCAGCGGTGCCTTCACGATCCACAGCGCGAGTTTCAACCCGGGCGCCGGAGGTCTGCCGCCCGGAGGCTCGCTCGTCGTCACGCAAACCTTCATCGTGCCCGTGAACGCCGTGGGGGTGCGTCATCTCGGCATCCGACTCGACAGCTCGAGTCAGGTGGTGGAGGTCAACGAAGCGAACAACTCCAGTTATGCGCTCACCCCGACGACCATCACGGCGCCGGACCTGCGCGTGGCGGCGGTCAGCGCGCCGGCCTCGGCGCAATTCGGCCAGACATTCAACGTGGAATTTGTCATCACCAATGCCGGCGGCGCGCCGGCTCCGTTTGTCTGGAACGATCGCGTCTATCTTTCCTCGTTCAACAATTCGATTTCCGGCGCCACGCTGCTGGCGACCGTGGCTTCGCCCTTTGTTCCGGTTGGCGCCGGGCAGGCCTACACCAACACCGCGTCGGTCACACTGCCCTTGACGGCGCAATCGGCACCCGGCGGCCAGTTCATCGTGGTCGCGGCAGATCAGGGCAACGCGATTGCGGAATCCGCCGAGAACAACAACCTCGGCGCCGCGGCCCTCACGCTCACGTTGCCGCCGTTGCCGGACTTCGTGGTGACGAACGTGCTGGCGGCTCCCAACGCGCTGCCCGGACAATCCCTGCCGGTGGTCTGGACCACCGCCAACGAAGGCAACGCCGCCGTGAACGGCGTGTGGTCCGAGACCGTCTTCCTGGCCACGAACAGCGCCGGCGCGGGCGCGCAGGAACTGGCGACCTTCCTTTACACGAACTCGCTGGCGGCGGGCGGCGCGTGGACGCGCACGCAATCGGTGGTGATTCCGCCCGCCAGTGTGCTCGGCAATTTGTGGTTCACCGTCCTGGCCGACAGCCGCAATGACTTCATCGAAGGCAACGAAGCAAACAATGTCGGCGTTGCCGGCGAAGCCACGCTCGTGCCCGCGGTGCTGACCCTGCAACTGACCTTCAACCAAATCAACGAAGGTTCCTCCCAGCCGCTGGTGGCCACCGTCACACGCAACGGCAGCCGCGCGACGCCGCTCACGGTGGCGCTGACCAATGGCGACCCCACCGAACTCTCGTTCACCAATCAAATCATCATCCCCGCGGGCCAGGCCTCGGCTTCGTTCCATATTCTGGCGCTCCTGGATGGCGTGGTGGACGGGCCTCAGACGGTGAATGTTGGAGCGCTGTCACCCGGTTTCGAAACGGGCGTCGCCACCGTGACGGTCCTGGACGTGGATTTGCCTCAGTTGAGCGTCACGCTGGGAGCGAATGAACTCCTCGAAGCCTTGACCACCACGGTGACGGTTTCGCGCGATGCCGGCACGAATGAGGCCGTGTTGGTCACGTTGAACAGTTCCAGCGCCAGCCAGTTGATTCCACCGCTGCCGCTGACCATTCCTCCGGGAGAGTATTCGGCCACGGCCACCGTGCTGGCCTTGGAGGATACGCTCGTCGAAGCGCCGCTCGTGGTGACGGTCACTGCCACGGCGAACGGTTATCACTCCGGCTCGGCCACCCTGACGGTCCTGGACAACGACTGGCCGGTTCTGACCCTGAACGTTGCTCCCGACACCGTCAGTGAGAACGCCGGACCGCTCGCCGCGCTGGTCACGCTCACCCGCCATCCGGTTTCACCGCGCGCGCTGGAGGTGGATTTGGAAAGCAGCAACACCAACGCGGCGCGGGTGCCGTCGCTGGCCATCATCCCGGCCGGCGAAACTTCCGTCACTTTTCCGCTGTCCGCGGTGGACAATGCTCTGGTGGATGGCGAAAAGACCGTGGAATTGCGCTCCTGGTTCAAGTCCACCGGCACCGGCATCCGCCTGGGGTCGGGCCTTCCCGCCGTGGTGACGGTCACGGATGACGACGGACCGACACTGTTGCTCACCCTCGACAAGCATCTGGTGGCTGAGGGGCAGAATCCCGCCGCCACCGGCACGGTGACGCGCAACACCGGCACCAACGTGGCCCTGCTCGTGAATCTCGCTTCGTCCGACATCACGGAAATCACCGTGCCGCCGACCGTCACCATTCCGGCGGGCGCGCTCTCGGCGCAATTCACACTCGCCTCGGTGAGCGACGTCGAAACGGATGGCAACCAGACGGTGACCGTGAGCGCCAGCGCCGCCGGCTTCACCCCGGGCGCCGCGCAAATCACCGTTACGGACGTGAACCTGCCGGACCTGGTGGTCGCCGGCATCACGGCGCCGGCCACGGCGGAAACCGAATCGTTCGTCAACATCGGTTACCAGATTCGCAACCAGGGGCTTTCGCCCTCGCCGTCCAACGCCATCGTGCAGCGGGTTTATCTCTCGTCGGACTCGCTCGTGGGCAACGACGTGTTGATCGGACAGTTCACGTTCAACGCCAGCTTGCCCGCCGGCAGCCAGTTTGGACAAAGCTTCTCCGCGGCGATGCCGCAGGCGTCCGGGGATTATTGGGTGATCGTGGAAACCGACGCGCTGAACGGCGTGCTGGAGATTTTGGAGAACAACAACGTCAATGTTTCGTCGTCCCCCATTCAGGTGCAGCCGGCCTATGAGGCCGCGGTATCCACGACCTTGGAGAGCGCCCCCGCCGGAACGCCCGTGCCGCTGACCGGTCAGGCTTTCCGACCCGGCACCGGCCAGCCGGCCCCGTTCGTGCTGGTAAACATCCACATCCGGGTGCGGAACACCACGCGCGTGGTCGCGGCCCTGACCGACTCGCTCGGCAATTTCGCCACCACCTGGCAACCGTTGCCCAACGAGGCGGGTTTTTATGAAATCGCCGCCAGCCATCCGGGCACGGCCTCGCCGACCACGCAGGACACGTTCAATTTGCTCGGGATGAAAGCGCAACCGGCGGCGCCGTTCGCGCGACTCAGCGAACAGAGCAGCCTGGGCGGCGCGGTGGAGATCGAGAACCTGAGCGAACTGCCGCTCACGGGCCTGTCGGCTGAAGTCCTGGACAAACCGGCGAACGTGACGGTGTTGTTGACGTTGCAGACCAATTCGCTGCCGGGTCGCGCAAAAACGCAGCTCGCTTATGGCATCTCCGCGGCGGACGCCTCGATCGTGCAGGGCGTCATCCAGGCGCGCGTCACCAGCGCGGAAGGCGCCGTGCTGGACGTGCCGATTACCGTGCGCGTGGATGCCCTGGTGCCGCGACTCGCGGCCTTTCCGTCGCGGTTGGAAACCGGCATGAGACGCGGCTTCCAGCGGTTGGTCGAGTTCCAGGTCGTGAACACCGGCGGCGCGGACACCGGACCGGTGACCGTTTCGCTGCCGCCCGTTTCGTGGATGAGCCTGGCTTCGCCAAATCCATTGCCGCCGCTGGCTCCCGGCCAGACCAACACCGTCACACTGCAGCTCACGCCACCGGAGGACCTGCCGCTGACGATTCATTCCGGCAACCTCGCGCTCAACACCCCGGGCACGGGCTTGAGCGTGCCGTTTTCCTTCCGCGCTCTGTCGGAGTCCAAGGGCGGCCTGCTGATCACCGCGGTGGATGAGTTCACCTATTACGCCGAAGGCGCGCCCCGGGTCACCAATGCCGCCGTCAGCGTGCGCGACGCCCTGACGGGAGTCGTGATCACGAACGGGGCGACCGGGCCGCAGGGAATGTTGCTCCTGCCGGAACTGCCCGAGGGCTACTACAACCTGGAGTTGAACGCCGACCAGCACACGCCGTATCGCGGCACCGTCTTCATCGAACCGGGCATCACCAACGAAGTGCTCGCGTTTCTTTCCTACCAGACCGTGCGTTACACCTGGACGGTGGAGCGCATCGAAATCGAAGATCGTTACCGGATCACGATCGAAACCGAATTCGAGGCGAACGTGCCCGCGCCGGTGGTGACGATTGAACCGGCCGTGCTTGACGTGCGCGACTTGATGGTGGTCGGGCAGGTCAAGCAAGTGAACATGACCATCCGCAATCATGGCTTGATCGCGGTGGACAACACGCGGTTGCGGTTTGGAACGCATCCGTTCTACTCCATCGAACCGCTCATCGAAGACCTCGGCCGGCTGGGAGCCAAATCGTCGCTGACCATTCCGATCACACTGCGGCGGATCGGCACCTTCGGGGCGCCCGCCCAAGGCATCATCCCCGCGGGCGGCTCTGTGCCGTGCGGAATGGGAGGCGACCTATCCTTCGAATTCGAGTGCGGCCCCCTCAAGATCGGCGGCGGCTCAGCCATCGGCGTCAGCGGCGTGCAAGGCGATTGCGGTGGTGGTCCTTCGATTGGCGGCGGCGGTGGTGGCGGTGGCGGTGGCGGTGGCGGTGGCGGCGGTGGCGGCGGCGGTGGTGGCGGCGGCGGAGTCAGCCCGGGTTACAGCAGTCTGGCCATTGGCGCCAAGATCGGGTGCGACCCGACATGTCTGGTATTGGCGGGTCTGGGCTGCATCCCGGGTCCGGTGGGTTGTTTCTTTGGGGGCGTCGGCTGCGGCAAAGGACTGGCCGAAGACGGCGTGCAGGCAATTGATGTGGTTGACTGCGGCGTGGCCGCAGCGGGTTGTTTGGTGCCGCCAGCCGCGGTGCCGGCCTGCATTTATGCCATCCTGCGTTGCTTCATTACACCCACGTTTGGCGACGTAGCCGCGGCGGGTGGCAGTGACGACATACTAGACCTTTACAAGCCGGGCGTGCGAGCCCAACTCGACGCCTTCAATCTCATCACGGGCGCACCTGACGGGGTCTGGCTCAATCCACAGGCGAATCCCAACACCGGCGAATGGTATGCGCGATTCCTCGCGACCGCCGGGGCGGGATCGGCGGGCGGGCGGACCATCACCGTCCAGGAGCGCGCTGAATTGTTGACCGGTGTCCAGCCTCCCGGCGTGGCCTCCACGGAAATTGTCCGGTTGATCGAGCGCTGGAATCGCACACTCGACAACCTGGCGCTCGGGATATTGCGCCCGGCGGACGCGCCGCCCGGGGCGAACCTGGACTTCATTGACACGATTGCTTTGAAGGAAAAGCTGCTGCTCGCGGCAGAGCATCTGGAACAGGTGGAAGCCAGGGGATACACGGACTCCATCAACGCGCTGGTCGAAACGGTCCGTTTCCGAGCTGAACAGGGTGATGAAGGCGGCGTCTGCGCCCGGGTTAAGATCAAACTGAGCCAGGAGGCCGTGCTCAGCCGCGAAGCGTTCCGCGCCACGCTCGAGTTTGACAATGGCACGCCCAACGCCCTGGAGGACATCCAGGTCACCGTGCGGGTGACGGACGGCACCGGCGCGAATGCCACCGATCTGTTCGGACTGCACGCGCCGGAACTGACGAACCTGAGCGACGTGGACGGCGGTGGCGTGGTGCCGGGCGGCGGCAAGGCCACGGCGCGCTGGACCATCGTGCCGACGGTGGATGCCGCGCCGGTGGAGCCGACCCAGTTCTTCGTGTCGGGCACGCTGCGCTATTCGCTCAATGGCGTCGTGGTCACCGTGCCGCTGGCCCCGGTGCCGATCACCGTGCATCCCACCGCGCGGCTCACGCTGGACTATTTCCACCAGCGCGACGTGTTCTCGGACGATCCGCACACGGACATCGTCGAGCCGAGCATTCCCTTCAACCTGGCGGTGATGGTGCGCAACAACGGCGCCGGCGAGGCGCGCAATTTCCGCATCACCTCGGCCCAGCCGGAAATTGTCGAAAACGAGAAGGGCCTGTTGATTGACTTCAAAATCATCGCCACGGAGGTGGCCGGCCAGAATCTGACCCCGTCCCTCACGGTGAACTTCGGCACCATCCCGCCCGGCGGCATCGGCATCGGACGGTGGTTGCTGACCTCCACGTTGCAAGGATTGTTCATCAATTACAGCGCGACCTTCGAGCACATTGACGGACTGGGCAATCCCAAGCTCTCGCTGATTGATCAAGTGCGGATTCACGAAATGATCCGGCTGGTGCAGGCGGGCGGGCCGTTCGAGGACGGCAAACCGGATTTCCTGGTCAACAACGTGCCTGATCTGCGCGATCTGCCGGACACGCTCTGGTTGAGCGACGGCTCGAGCAACCGTGTGGAGGTGGTCACCAACGCCGTGATCAACGGAACGCTTTCGCCCGGCAACCTCCAAGTTCAACTGACCGCCGCGCTGCCCGGCGGCTGGGCTTATTTGCGTGTGCCGGACCCCGGCGACGGCCAGTACCGCCTTACCGGGGTCACGCGTTCGGACAATGTGCCCATCGGCGTGGACGTCAACACATGGGTGACCGACCGCACGTTCCTCGGCCAGGGGCGGCGTCCTGCGCGCGAAAACATCCTGCACCTGCTCGACCACAACAGCACCGGGATCTACACGCTGACTTATGTCCCGGTGGGCGCGGCCGACACGATTGCGCCATCAAGCCAGGTCAATGTCCTCCCGGTCGAAAGTCCGGCGGTGTTCTTGTTGAGCTGGAGCGGCCAGGACAACCCCGGTGGAAGCGGCCTCGCGAATTTCGACGTTTACTTCAGCGAAGACGGCGGCCCGTTCACTCGTTGGCTGACTGCCACCCCGACCACCAGCGGCGTGTTCCAGGGCGAGGTCGGCAAAACCTACGCATTCTACACCGTGGCGATGGATCAGGCGGGCAACCGCGAAGCCGCTCCGGCGGCGCCGGACACCCAAACGACGGTGACGGTCGCCAACCGTCCGCCCGTGCTCGCGACCCTCACGAATCGGGTGATTTTTGAAGGCCAGACCCTGACCGTGAACGCTTCCGCAACCGACCCGGACGGCGATGCGATCACGTACTCGCTGGGGGCCGGGGCGCCGCCCGGCGCCGTTTTGAACAGCCAGAGTGGTTTGTTGACCTGGATCACGGCCGAGCCGCACGGACCGGGCACCAATCACATCACCGTGATTGCACGGGACAACGGATTCCCGCAGTTGAGCGCGTCGCAATCCTTCCAGGTGATTGTGCTGGAATCGAACTCGCCGCCAACGCTGGCCGCCATCTCGGATGGCACGGTGGCCGAGGGCCAGCTCGTGACCTTCACGAACCTGGCGTTTGATCTCGACCTGCCACCGCAGAAACTCACGTTTAGTCTCGGCAACGCGCCGGCCGGGGCCAGCATCAATCCCACGAATGGTGTTTTCACCTGGTTGCCCGACAACACGCAGGGCGGCACCACCAACTTTATTTCCATCATCGTTACCGATGACGGCCCGCCGCCGTTGAGCGCCACGCAGACGTTCGCGCTGGTGGTGCTGGACACCCAACCGGACTTCTCGCTGGGCGTTGGCACGACGGCGATCTGGTCCAACGGCACCGGCAGCGTCGCCCTGACGCTGCAATCCGGCGTTGACTTGAATGAACTGGAGTTGGTGCTCGCAGTCAGTGGCAACCGGCTGACGAATCTCAACCTGTCGGGACTCGCGGCCCAGGTCGGTTCGGCCAACCTGACGCCGCTGGGTGGCAACCGGTTCAATCTGCAATTCAACAAGCAACCGGGCGCGCTGTTGCAGGGCAGCCTCACACTGGGGCAGTTGGGCTTCACCGCGCTCTCGAACGTCCATTCGGACTTGATCGAACTGCGCGGCCGGAGCCTGGACGGTGTGCGCAGCGACACCGCGCAGAGTGTGGCCGGCGATCCCGGGGTGGGACGTGTGTTTGTGGTCGGACGCGAGCCGATTCTGGACGGAAGCCGCGGCACCAACCGCCAGCTTGCGCTGACGCTGTATGCATTCCCCGGCCAGTATGCGCTGGAGCGCAACGTCGAAGTGGCGGGCACAGCGCCGTGGGTCTTCGACAGCTTCATCAGCGCGGCCAGCATACGCACCGATCTGCCACCGCGCCCCATGGCCCAGGCGCGCGAATTCTTCCGCGCCCTCAGCGCGCCCGGTTTGGGCGTTCCCTTGAGCATCCGGTTGGAAGGCTCGCAGGTGGTGGTGGAATGGTCGCAGGATTGCGCGGGGTGCATCCTCGAAGCGACGCCCACGCTGGGGCCGGGCGCGGTTTGGACCCCAACCGCCCAGCAACCGCAGATCGTGGACGGGCGTTATCAAGTGCGCCTGCCGGCCTCCGCCGCGCCGCAATTCCTGCGGCTGGCCATCCCGCCACCCTGAGTGTACGTGGATTTTGGAGAGAGCCTTGATGCTCTGTCGGCCTCAACGGCGCGCCGCTCACGAGCGATCGTCGTCGGCTGGCGGGTTCTCCCATTCGGGATAAACCTCGGGTTTGAGCTGGCCGCGGCGGATCAATTCCTGGAGATCGCGGATGATGGTGCGGCGGGCCACTTTGAACTGCCGGGCCAGCGCCGAGATGTTTGGTCGTTCCAGGGACTCGCCCACGAGGTCCAGAATCTGGTTCTGCCGGCTGAGGCGATCCGTCGAACGGCTCAACAGCTCCTGCACGTCCACCCGGCGCGAGCGTTCCAAGGCCTCGAACTGGCGGACGACCTCGGCCTCGCCACATTCCTTCAGCGCGGCAACCACGGTGCGTTGGAGCTCATGCACGTCCACCGGTTTGGGCAGGCAATAGTGGGCGCGGCGCGGCCCTTGCAGCGCTTCGAGTTGCTGACGAACCTCGAGCGCGCCGGAGACGATGATGATGGGCACGAACGGCAGCAGCTCCTTGAACTCGGGTAAAAAATCCAGTCCCAGTTCGCCCTCCTCGAGCACGTGATCGAGGATCAGGACGTTGGGGGCGCACCTGGGAATCTGGGCGAGCGCTTCGCTGCCGGTCTTTACCCGGACCAGTTTGTAGCGGGAAAGCGCCTCCTCATAAATCTCGTATTGGAGATCGTCGTCTTCGATGATCAGAATCGTGGCTTCGTTGGAGTTCATGCTGTCTGCCCTGCCTTCCCTCTGACTCTTAATCCTGAACTTGCCCTGGATCTCAATCCCGATGCCCAGGTGATGGTGTCCTCCAGCTCCAGAGCAAGAGCAAGATCAAGAAAACTGGTGAGCATGGGATTCCGCTTCTGGAGCTTTGGGCAAACCCTGCACCGGTAGAATCAAGGTGATGGTGGTGCCCCGGTTGACCACGGATTCCACGGCGAGGCCCGCCTCCAGTTTTTTTGCCAGTTCATAGACCATTGAAAGTCCAAGGCCGGTGCCGCGGCGGGTGGAAAGAGCCTTCGTTGTAAAGAACGGCTCGAAAATCCGCGGTAGATGTTCCGGTGAAATCCCCGACCCGAAATCCTGCACGGACACCGCCACACAAGCCGGCGCAGCCACCGGCTTGAGCACGACGCCCGCCGGCAACTCGTCCAATCGCCGCGTGGCGACGATGATCCGCTTGCGCTTTTGCGCGGGCATGGATTCCGCGGCGTTGAAGATGAAGTTGAGCAGGATTTGCTGGATGAAGTCCCGCGTCGCCCGCACCTCCGGCAGGCCGGACGCCGGCTCGAAGTGAATGTCCACTTCGCGCAGAAACCGGTCGCCCAACAGCTTGATCGTATCCTCCACCACGGCATTGAGGTCGCACACGGCGGGTTGATGGGCGGAGTCCCGACTGAACCCCAGCAGCGCCTTGACGATGCCCGCGCCTTGCTCGGCGACCAGCTTGATGCGGTCCGTGCGCGTGCGGATTTTGTCCGCGTCGTTGAGGTTGTCCTCGATGATCTGGGCCGAGCCTTTGACGATGGAGAGGATGTTGTTGAAGTCGTGGGCCAGACCGGCGGCCAGCGTGCCCAGGGCGTTCATCTTCTGGCTGTGGAGCAACTCGCGGCTGGCGCGCTCCAGTTCCACCGTGCGCTCGGTGACTTTCCTTTCCACCTCGGCGTAACTGCGGAGCAACTGGCGGTGGCGGTTGAACGCCAGTCCCGCAAAAAACAGGGCCACCGCCAGGCCGGCGGAGGCGATGAGCAGCAACCGCGTTTCCTTGTACCAGGCGAGGGTCACCGTGAAGTCCAGGCGTGCCGGTCTCGCGCTGTCCACGTTGCCGTTGCGGTCCATCGCGCGGACTTGGAAGGAATGTTTGCCCGCCGGGAGGTCGGTGAAGGACACCCCGCCCGCATCCTGAAAAGGCGACCAGTCGCGCTCATTCAGCCGGTGCGAAAACAGCAGCCGGTGGCGCGGCGTGTGTTTCCATTTGTCCTGGCCGGTGAAACTGATGGCGATGGTGCCGCCTTCGGGGACGAGGTTTTCGCTTTCGGCGCGCTCCAGCAAAATGGCCTGCGGCGGATCGGGATCGGCCTCGGGATGGTACAGGCTCAAGCCCAGAGTCGTTCCAGCCCACAAACGGCCCCGCCGATCCTCATGGACCTGGCGCACGTTGGAGCTGGGCAGGCCTTCCTCCGACCCCAGCTCGATCCACGCGCCTTGATGAAAGCGATGCAGTCCACTGTTGGATGCCACCCACACGCTGCCATCCCGGCTGATCGCCAGGCCGTTGATCTGATCAAAACCGCTGCGGATGATCAGCCAGTTCCGCCCGTCGAATTCCCAGACCTTGTCCGGTGTGGCGCACCAGATTCTCCCGTCCGGCCATTCGGCAAACGCATGAGCCTCCTCGGGATTGGAGCGGTCCGCCGTCGGAAACGATCGCCACTTCTGGTCGAAGAACCAGGCGATGCCCTCCTCACCGCTCAACCATACACCGCCATTCCGCGCGGCAAACAACCTGATCAAGTTGGTGACCGAAACCGTTTCCGGCAGCGACCAGGGAAACGGCTGCGACTGCCGCCCGTCGTAAACCTCCAGCCGCGGTTCAAGCTGGGATGCCTGCCCGGAGTTCAACACGCACAAGCTGCCGTCCGGCATCAGACCCAATGGACGAAGGGGCCGCTGCGGTTTCGGCAGAATGGGTGAAAACTGACCTTTCGCGGGATGAAACTGGAGCAGCCCGCCTCCCGGGTCCACGACAAAGCTTCCGTCCTTGAGCATGAACAGGCTGTGGGCCGCCGGAAATCCCCGCTCGGTCGTCGCCGGATAAGGATGCTCGCGATGGGTGTTTTGGTCGAGGACGTGCAGGCTGCTGCCGGCCACAAACCAGAGCCGTCCTTCCGCGTCCTCCTTCAGGTCTTGCACCAACAAGTTGAGCCGGCGCACCGGCGCGGGACTCTGCCACGTCAGGGGCGAATAACGAAACAGTCCGTCGGAGGTCGCCAGCCAGAAGGCGCCGCTCGGCTCGACCGCCACGTCAAAGTAGTTCCGCGCGGAGATCTCCTGGTTCTCGACCATCGCCCCGGTATCCGGATCGAATTGAAACAGGGCATTGATCGTCGCGGCCCAGAATCCACCGTCCGGCCCGCGCCAGGCGCGCTGAATGTTCTCCTGTCGGGCGGACAACGCCGTCCAGCGCTGCCCGTCGAAAAACACCACGAATTTTTGCAGGCCGTCCGAGGATTCCGCCAGTGTGGTGACGCCGCCCTCGGGATCCTCCCAAGGTTCTTGAAAGCTCTGGAGACCGAGATTTTCTGGTGCCACGAAATCAAGCCACTCGGTATCGGGTCTGAGATTCCGCGCCGGCCCGGTCACCTTGGCCAGCCCTCGCGTGCCGGCGAGCCACAATCCACCGTCGCGCGCCGGCGCAAGGCCTGAGAACTTTTCCAGCCCGGTTTGATCGGCAGATCGCACCAGGCTCACGCGTGCGCCGCCCGGAGGTTCGGCGTTGAACTCCATCAGGCGGTCGGGCAGCAGAAACAGCACGACGCCCTGTCGAACGGGATACAACGGCACCGGGCGCAGCGGCTGACCCCCACGGAGCACTGTGGCAATCTCCGGTATCAGGTGAGTCATCCAGACACCCTCGCGCAACTCCCGCAAGCCCTCGGGGGTCACGGCCCATAGTTGGCCGGCGGGACTGGCGTGGACCCGGTTTGGCCCCAGGTCTGGGGAGGGCAGCACGTTGACGTTGAATCCGTCCAGCTCACTCACGGAGCGGACGTTAAGATGCTTGGCCAGAATTTTTCCCTGCGGCCCGGTGGTGACGGACACACAGGCCGGTTCCGGGAGGCCATCGGCCATTTTATAGACGCGCCAACTCGAAGCGCGTTGGGCCTGGCACGGTTGCGCCAGCGTCCACAACGCTGCTCCAAGGAACAGGAACCAGCCTTTCGCCGTCATTGCTTTGGCGCGGCCCCGTCGGGTCGCGCCCGGATTATCCCTCTCCGGCTGTGGCGATGCAACCCGAAGCCGCGCCCGGCAATCAGGGTGTGCTCCCAAACGCACAGTTCCCAGATGGGCCAATCGGGCGTAAGAAGGCGGCACCGCTGGACGGTTTTCATGCAGCAGCATTGTCAAAATCCAAATCGGCGAAAGGTGGCGCGGGCCGCAGGTGGGCGTCCGGCGGCGCGAAGCGGCGCCTTCACCCTGATTGAAGTGCTGGTGGTGATTGCGATCATCACGCTGCTTGCGGCTCTGATGCTGCCGGCCCTTGACAAGGCCAAGACCCGCGGCCACCAAATCGCCTGCCTCAACCATCTCAAACAACTGGCGGTGTGTTGGCACCTTTACGCCGCCGACCACCACGGCCGGTTGGTCGAGAACTTGCCGGCCACTCACGGCACAAATTCGTGGGTGACGGGAAACCTCAAGCTGGCCGCCGAGGCCACGAATCTCGCCCTGCTGAAGCACGGCAAGCTGTTCCCTTACGCCAGCCAGACGGCGATTTATCGTTGCCCGGCCGACCCCGCCCACACGCAAGGCGCGCCGCATGTTCGCAGTTACGCCATGAACTCCTGGGTCGGCAGCCGCCACATGGAAAACCTCTCTCGAAAGGGCTTCCGGACGTTTGTGCGTGACAGCGAAACCGCCGCCGCTGGCGCGGGCACGTTGTGGCTGATGATGGATGAACACGAGGCCAGCCTTGATGACGGCTGGTTCCTCGTCACCATGGACGACAGCCGTCCTTTTGCCAGCTTTCCCGCCACGCGCCACCAGCACGGCGCGGGTGTGAATTTCGCCGATGGCCATGCCGAATTGTTCAAGCTGCGCGAAACCCGCACGCCGCCGGGCGGCGCCCACGTGAGCGCTTCCAACACCGACTGGCTCCGCTTGAAACAAATCACCACCACCCGATGAAACGAAACCGCACACCCGGCCGGACCAGCTCAACCACCTTCGCAACTCCAGCAGGATTGAGCGGCGTGCGCCTGAACTGGCACGCGGGCCAGTGGGTTTGCCGCTGCCTGGAGACAACGTCCAGCGGCGCTCCGGCCCTCCCGCCCCGCCGGGAAGCGTCACCCCGCAGCCGACAGGTCCTGGTGTCGCTATGGGAGGTGAACTCCTTCCCCGTGCATCTGGAAAAGGCCAGTCTCGGGCGGCCGTGAGAGGATCGTGAAACGACGACTCGGGGCGGACCGCCCGAGCCGTCAGCAAATCCTCGGCAATTGTTCGCCACTGGGCATGTCCAGAATCCGGCTCGCTCCAATCCGGCTCTTCAGCACCACCAGCGGCTCGTGCTGCCCTGTAACCCGGCCCACCGCGATCGCACCGGCGCTCACCTCATGCCGGCGCATGATGTCCACGGCCCGCGCCGCATCCCTGTCGGCCACGAACGCCACGAAGCGGCCCTCGTTGGCCACGTGCAGCGCGTCCAGACCCAGCATCTCGCAGGCGGCGTGAACGTCCTCGCGCACGGGGATCAGCTTTTCCTCGACGAGCATCCGGACCCGTGCCGCTTCGGCAATTTCATTGAGCGCACTTGCCAGCCCGCCGCGCGTGAGGTCGCGCAGGCAGTGAATTTCAATTCCGGATTCCAACAAATCCAACACGATCTCGTGAACCGGGGCGGAATCGCTCTCGATCGCGCTCTCGAACTGCAATCCCTCGCGCACGGCCATGATGGCCATGCCATGTCGGCCCAGGTCGCCGCTCACCAGCACGACGTCGCCGGGCTGCACGTTTTGCGGCGCGATGGCTGACGAAGCTTCAACCACGCCGATGCCGGTGGTGTTGAGGAACAGACCATCGCCCTTGCCCTTGTCCACGACCTTGGTGTCGCCGGTGATGATCTGCACGCCGCAGCGGTGGGCGGTGTCGCGCATCGAACAAACCACGCGCCACAAGGTTTCCATCGGCAGACCCTCTTCGATGATGAAACCGCTGCTCAGATAAAGTGGACGCGCGCCGGCCATGGCCAGGTCGTTCACCGTGCCGTGAACGGCCATCGAACCGATGTCGCCGCCGGGAAAGAACAGGGGCCGCACCACGTAGGAGTCGGTCGTCATCGCCAGCCTGCCCGGCGGGACTGCAAACTGCGCCGCGTCATGACGCGCATCGAGGATCGGATTGCTGAACGCCTGGCCGAACACGTTCTCCAGCAACTGGTGCATCAATTTCCCGCCTCCCCCGTGCGCCATCAGGACGTGCGGGTATTGCTGGAGGGGCAGGGGACAGCTTGGGCTTAATTCACGCTTCAAGTGCATAACCTGTTTTAGCAAATCCGAATGCCGAAAACCGAATGTCGAAAGAAATCCAAAGCCCGAAGTCCGAAATTTTCCCGCGCCCGCCGACAATTCGGATTTTTGTATCCGCACTGCGTCCGGATTTCGTTATTCGGGTTTCGGATTTAATCTAGGTCGTTGCCGCCGGCTGCCTTCGATACCGGTAGTAAGCCGCGCACGCGCCCTCGCTCGAAACCATCGTCGCGCCCAGCGGATGTTCCGGCGTGCAGCGCGTGCCGAACGCCGGGCATTCGTGCGGCTTCTTCAAGCCCTGCAACACCAGCCCGCTCAGGCACTCCGCCGGCTCCTCCACCGCCCGCTCCGCCACCCCGAACCGCTTCTCGGCATCGAACGTCGCGTATGCCGCTCTCAATCCCAGACCGCTTTGCGGAATCTCGCCCACCCCGCGCCACTTCCGCGGCACGACTTGGAACACCGCTTTGATCAACTCCTGCGCCGGACGATTGCCTTCCCGGCGCACGGAGCGGGCATATTGATTTTCCACCTCGGCGCGGCCCGATTCCAGTTGCTGCACGCATGACAGCACGCCCTGCAAAATGTCCAGCGGCTCGAACCCCGTCACGACGATGGGCACGCGATACTTCGCAGCCAGCGGCGGATACTCCTCGTAACCCATCACCGTGCAGACGTGTCCCGCGGCGAGAAATGCTTGAACGCGGCAATTGGGCGACGACATCAACGCCTCGATGGCCGGCGGCACGAGCACATGCGAGATGAGCATGGAGAAATTCCGAAGCCCTTTTTGCGCCGCTTGAAAAACCGCCATCGCCGTGGCAGGCGCGGTGGTTTCAAATCCCACACCGAAGAACACCACTTCCTTCGCCGGGTTTTGTTCCGCGAGCTTCACCGCGTCCAGTGGCGAGTAAACAATCCGCACGTCCCCGCCCTGGGCCTTGACACTGAGCAAGTCCGTCGTACTGCCCGGCACGCGCAGCATGTCGCCGAAGGACGTGAAGATGACCTCCGGCTTTGCGGCGATCTCCAGCGCCCTGTCTATGATCTCCAGCGGCGTCACGCACACTGGACAACCCGGGCCGTGGATGAGGGTGAGGCTTTTCGGCAGCAACTCATCAATGCCGAATTTCACAATGGCGTGCGTCTGGCCGCCGCAGACTTCCATGATGCTCCAGGGTCGCGTCGTGGCCCGGTGAATCTCCCTGGCGATTCGTTGCGCCAGGTCGGCATCGCGGTATTCGTCGAGGAACTTCACGGCCCGCCCTCCTTGAGTTCGGCCAGCTCCTCCATTTGCTTGAGGTACTCGAACACTTTATGCGCCTCGGCCTCATCCACCCGGCTGAGGGCAAAGCCCACATGCACGATCACGTAATCGCCCACCTTCGCCTCGGGCACGTAGGCCAGGCAGGCTTCCTTGAGAACACCGCCAAAATTGACCTTGCCCATGCGGGTGAGCGGGTCATCGCCCTGGATGCTTTCGATCTTACCTGGAATGGCCAGACACATGGTGCTTCTTGTTTAACCTTTTTCCCGCGGCGCGGCAAATCGTATGCGCGTCAAATGAAAGTCGAATTCGCGACGGCTCTCGCCAACCTCTTCTTTATCGCCCATCCCGCCTTGTGGTTGCGTGTGGTGGCGGTTCAGCCGACACGGAAGTGAAAACTCCCCAACCACGGTTTGCGCTTTGGCCCGCTGAATTCCAGAGCGTTGACTTCCCATGAACCGCCGGCCTGCAACGCCGACTTTCCAGTCGGCGCGCGGTTGGCCGGTTTGATAACCGGCGTTACCGGCAACCGTCGGTTCATGGTCCCGAGGCGCGTCCAAGGTTGGAGGTGGCTGCTTTCCATGAACCGCTCTGGACTCCGCCAGGTTCTGAACTGCGGCAGTCCCCTGCCGCTCTCGCCCGCCCGTCCACCCTCCAAAGCGGCAGAGGGCTGCCGCAGCCCAGGACGCTCTCGCGTCGGACGCAGTGGTTCATGGTCGCAATGCGCGGTTTTAGCACCGTGGAGACTCCCCCCAAAACAGGGCATTGCGAACGCGGTTTCGCCGACTAGACTCCCGCCATTCCTTGACCATGCAAACATTGATCGAACCGCTCATCGCGCGTTGCCGCCCTGGCTGGTCCTTGCCGGGCGAGTTTTATTCCGATGAGGAAATTTATCGTCACGACCTCGCCCGGGTCTGGCGCACCGGCTGGCTGTTTGCCGGGCACGCATGCGAGATCCCCAAGGCCGGGGATTTTTTCACGCTGGAGGTGGACACGGATTCGATCATCGTGGCGCGTGGTGACCGCGGTGAGATCCACGCCCTGCACAACGTCTGCCGTCATCGTGGCTCGACGATCTGCCATGAGCCGGCGGGACACGCAACGCGCCTGGTCTGCCCCTATCATCAATGGACCTACGGTCTGGATGGCCGGCTGCTGGGGTGTCGCGGCATGCCGGACGATCTCGACAAGGCGCAGTTCGGGTTGATCCGGATTCACGCGCGCGAGGTTGGCGGATTGATCTTCATTTCGCTGGCTCAAACCCCCTCGTCCTTCGAGCCGGCGTTTGAAACGCTCTCGCCTTTGCTCAAGCCGCAAGGCTTCCATCGCGCGAAAGTGGCGAAGGCCGTGGATTACCTGGTCAATGCCAACTGGAAACTCGTCTGGGAAAACAACCGCGAATGTTACCATTGCAACGTCAACCACCCGCAATACATCAAGGCCAACTTCGATCACTACAACGCCGATGACACCACCCCACGCATTCGCGAGGCCATCCACACCGTCGTCGCCCGCAGTGAACAAAAATGGGCCGAGGCCCATCTCGCCCCCACGCACAAGCAGACGGGCATGACGGTCTTTCCCGACGCGGAGAACCACATCTGGTTCTCCGCCAACCGCACACCGCTCGTCGAGGGTTGGGTGAGCGAGTCCATGGATGGCAAACAGGTTGCGCCCTTGATGGGCGATTACCAGGACGCCGACGTGGGCACGTTGCGCATACGGACGCTGCCGAATCTCTGGAATCATTCCAGTTGCGATCACGGCGTCAGCACCCGGTTGCTGCCAGCCGGTCCGCAACGCACGGCAATCCGCGTTTATTGGCTCGTGGAGGAGAAAGCCGTCGAAGGGCGCGACTACGATCTGGCGAAGCTGATGCCCTTCTGGCAACTCACCTCGGAACAGGACTGGCAGATTTGTGAGCGTCAGCAAAAAGGTGTCAATTCCAGCGCCTACCTGCCCGGGCCGTACTCGACCTTCAAGGAATACAACGTGGACAGTTTTGTGCGCTGGTATTTGAAGATGCTGAAGTTCGAGACAAGTTCCGCCGGTGCGATGGTCGCTTGAGCTGGAACGCCGTGCTGGCGCGAATCTCCCTGGTGCTCCGAGAAACAACATGGCTCAACTCTCCAACGCGGAAATCGTGATCATTGGCGGCGGCGCGGTCGGATGCGGCGTGGCTTACGCGCTGGCCAAGGCCGGCAAGACCGACATCCTCCTGCTCGAACGCGCCGAGGATCTGGGCCAGGCCACGACCTCGCAGGGGGCCGGCCTCTGCGGCCAGCCGCGCGATTCGGTCGAGCGGGTCCGCCTGGCGATGCACTCCGTCGCGACCTTTCGCGAATTGCAAAGGGACCCCCGGGTCAAACCGGACTGGCACGAAGTCGGTTCGCTGCGCGTCGCGCTGACGCACAAGCGGGCCGCCGAGTTTCAAAAACTCAAACAGGCCGCGGACGCCGCGGGACTGGAGACCGTCCTCATTGATCGCACGGAAGCAAAGCGCCTTTGGCCGCTCATGGATTTCGCAAGGGCTACGGCCATTCTGTGGTGTCCCAGTGACGGTTACATGACGCCGAGTTGCGTGGTAAAAGCTTACGCCCATCAATGCCGCAACCTGGGCGTTCGGATCGCCACTTCCAGCCTGGTCGAAAACATCACCATGAAGAACGGCCGTGTCGCCGGCGCGAGAACCAATCACGGCGCAATTGAATGTCGTTACCTCATCAACGCCGCCGGCGCGCACGCCTACCACGTCGCGAAACTCGCGGGGCTGGAGCTGCCCATCGTGCCCGTGCGCCACGAGTATTACATCACCGTGCCGATGGCGGGACTCACACCGGACCTGCCCTGTTTCCGGATTCCCGACCTGACGCTTTACGGGCGCGTGCGCGATGGAGGCTTGCTGCTCGGTGGCTGGGAACCGAAGTCACTACACACCGATCCACGGGCTTACGATCTGGCTGGGTTTCCGCCCGAAATAAAACCCGACTGGCCGGTGTTGAACAGCTTCGAGGAAAGTTACGACGGATTCTTTCCGGCGGCGCAAGGCGCGGAGAAAAGGTTTGTGGGCAAGGGCTGGCCGACGTTTACGCCGGATGGGCGTTTCATCATCGGCGAGAGTTCCCGCGTGCCGGGCTTCGTCATGGCCGGCGGCTGCAATGCCCACGGCATTTCGGGTTCCGGCGGCATCGGCAAACTGCTCGTTGAATCGCTGCTGGATCCGAGACCTTCCGCCTACGTGGAAAGCCTCAGCCCTGATCGCTTCACCGAGTCGAGTTGGAAATGGGACGAAGCGCGCGTTCAAGCCGCTCGAGTTTATGAGACTTACTATGGTGTTTGAATGGACAATCTTCGCGACAATCTTTTCGCAAAATGCGTCTAACAGCGAGCAAGCGCGCGAAGCTGGACCTGCGGCTTCCCCTCACCCGAAGCCTCTCCCGCAGGGATCGGTTCAGGATTAGGGAGAAACGACGCGACCAAGGATCCGCATGACTCAACAAATTCCCTCCGAAACCAAAGTGGTAATCGTGGGCGGCGGCATCGCCGGCGCCAGCGTCGCCTATCACCTCAGCAAGCTGGGCTGGAAGGACGTCGTTTTGCTGGAGCAAAACAAGCTCGGCGGCGGCACAACCTGGCATGCCGCGGGCATGGTGGGCCGGCTGCGCACCACCAACAGCATGACGAAAATCAACCAGGCCAGCGCCGAACTTTACGCCGGCCTGGAAAAGGAAACCGGCCACTCGGTCGGCTGGAAACAGGTCGGCAGCGTCATCGTCGGCAAATCGAAGGATCGGATGATTCAGCTCCAACGCACCTGCGCCATGGCCGAGTTGATGGGCGTCGAGGCGCACATCGTCAGCGCGGAGGAAGCGCAGCAACGCTGGCCACTCATTCGCAAGGACGATTTGCTCGGCGCGGCGTGGCTGCCGCACGATGGCAAGGTGATTCCCCAGGAAGTTCCCGTTGCGCTCGCCAAAGCCGCAGCGAGCCGCGGCGCGACAATCATCGAAGGCGTGCGGGTGTTGGGCATTGAACACCAGGCCGGACGCGTCGCCGGTGTGACTACGGATCAAGGCAGCCTCAAGGCCGAGTTCGTCGTGCTGGCCGGCGGCATGTGGTCGCGCGAACTGGGCCTGCGTTGCGGTGTCCATCTGCCGCTGTATCCCGTCGAGCATCATTACATCGTGACTGAGCCGATTGACGGCGCGTTCGATGAATTGCCGCTGGGGCGCGACCCGGACCTGTGCATCTACTTCCGCGGCGAGGGCAATGCCATCATGCTCGGCGCGTTTCAAAAGTTCACCAAGCCCTGGCTCGTGGACCGAATTCCCGACGACTTTTCGTTCAAGCTGCTTGAGCCCGACTGGGAAAAGTATCAAGAGCCTTTGGCCGCCGGACGCTGGCGCATTCCGGCGCTGGAGAAATGCGGCTTCGAGAAATTTGTCAACGGTCCGGAAAGCTTCACGCCCGACAACAACTGGCTCATGGGCGAGACGCCGGAGATGCGGAACCTTTTTGTGATGACGGGCTTCAACTCCATCGGCATTGCCAGTTCGGGTGGCGCGGGGAAATACCTGGCTGAATGGATGATCGAAGGCCGGCCCACGATGGATTTGTGGTCGGTGGACATACGCCGCTTCGGTCCGTGGGCGAACAACCGCGCGTTCCTGCGCGAGCGGGTGACCGAGGTGCTGGGCTTGCATTACCAGATGGCCTGGCCGAATCGCGAACTCGAAACGGGACGCAACCTGCGCAAGTCGCCGTTGCACGAGCGTCTCGCGGCAGCCGGCGCGTGCTTCGGTGTCAAGAACGGTTGGGAACGACCAAATTGGTTCGCGCGGTCCAACTCCATTCACGGATCACGCATCACGCATCACGAGCTGCCTTTCGCCGAAAAGCCCGCCGTCGAATACAGCTTCGGTCGCCAAAACTGGTTCGCCAATCACGCCGCCGAACACCGCGCCGCGCGCGAGAACGTCGCCGTGTTCGATCAGACCGGCTTTTCCAAATTCGTCTTCAAGGGCGATGACGTGGTCAGCGTCCTGCAACGGCTATGCGGCAACAACGTGGACGTGCCCGTCGGCAAGGCCGTTTACACCGGCCTGTTCAACGAACGCGGCGGGTTCGAGAGCGACTTGACCGTCATTCGCACCGGCGAGCGCGAGTACTTCATCATCACCGGCAGTTCACAGACCGTGCGCGACTTCGATTGGATCACGCGCAACCTCCGCGCCGGCGAGCGCGCGGAGCTGGTGGACGTGACGAATGCCTTCAGCATCATCGGCGTGATGGGACCGAACGCGCGCGCGTTGCTCGGCCGTGCAACCGAAGCCGATCTTTCCAACGCCGCATTCCCGTTTCTCGGTTCCAAAGTCATTGGCGTTGGCCACGCGACGGTTCGCGCGGTCCGCATCACTTACGTCGGCGAACTGGGCTGGGAACTGCACGTGCCGATGGATCAGGCCACGCTCGTCCATGATACGCTGATGGAGGTTGGACGGGATTTGGGCGTCAGCAACGCCGGCCATTACGCCATCAACTCGCTGCGACTCGAAAAAGGCTATCGCGCATGGGGTGCGGAGCTTTCGCCCGACGACACGCCCTTGGAAGCGGGGCTTGGATTCGCCATTGACTGGAACAAGCCATTCCTTGGACGCGAAGCTCTGTGGACGCAGAAGCAGGCGGGCGTGAAGCGGAGGCTCACGATTTTTGTTCTCGAAGATCCCGAACCAGTCCTTTGGGGCAGCGAACCGATCTATCGCGACGGTAAGCCGGTGGGCTACACTACCTCCGGCTCTTACGGCCACTCCATCGGCGGTGCGATTGCGATGGGTTACGTGAACAACGCGGCGGGAGTGACGCCTGAGTTTATCCAGTCAGGGCGCTTTGAGATCAATGTTGCTGGCCGGCGTTATGCGGCCAAAGCGTATCTGCGTCCGCCTTACGATCCGGAGCGGAAGAAAATTCTTGCCTGAGGTTCCGGACGTTGACACGACGCCTGGCAATTCGGCGGAACTGAGAAGCACAGCCCAACGGTCGCAGCCTTTTGCAGCGCCACCTCGCGACGCGATGGGGATGACCCCGACTCTTGTTTCAAACCACAGCCAGATCCGACCACTTTGGCCGATTCAGCAACCTCACGAGCTATTTCTTGGCGTATTGATTGATCTTCTCCGCCAAGGCTGCAACGGTGTCCGTCTGTTTTACTTTCTTGTTGAAGAGGATGTCCTCCATGGTGACGTACTGGCCGTAGTAGGTCTGGTTCTGATCCTGGCCTGGCGTGAGCGAACCACCCTTGATGGCGGCTCCGCCATAAAGCCCGTTGCGGTCGTCATACACCAGGATGGCGCGCTCGGTGGTGGAAACCTTGCCTTCAACCCCGCCGCTGGAGCTGCCGGCCGTGCCGCTGGCCTCGCCGCCAAACTCGATGTCCGAGTCGGTCAACATGCGCGTGGCGTTGGTGTTCATGAGCAGGATCACGACGAAGGACCGTTGCCCGCCGATCTGAAAGCCGAGGCTCGCCTCGGTGGCGCTCACAAAAGCGCCCGGTCCCCACTTCCCGGACTTTGGCTCACGAACCAGGGCCACGCCGCCTCCGCCTTGAAAGGCAAAAATGAAACCCGCCTTGGTGCGATCCAACAGGATGATGCCTTGGGCCTTGCGCAAGGTCTCGGCCGGGATGGCTTTGTCCGGCTTGGCCTGCAGTGCCTCAAACTTGGAAGTCAGTTTGCGAATCTGATTGTCGAGGGCGGCCTTGTTCTGGGCGAACGCCGGGCAGGCCAGACCGAGCAGCAACAATCCAATCATCAATTCTTTCATGGGCGGGAATATGGCGCATTCCCGCGCGGCGCGCAAAGCGGGAATCGCAATTCTCGAGAATGGACACACTTCGACTTGCTCAATTTCAGAATGTCCCGGCAGACGATGAAGTTCTGGAACACCAACTTGATCTCCGATGCGTGTGCTTCGTCCGCCGTCCTTTGAGGGCAGGAAGCTGGCAGGCAGTGGGAGTTTTGACATGGGAGCGGGCAATCCCAGGATCGGCTCGATCACGAGCCAGCACGGAATTGAAGCAATTGAGGAGTGGCAAGCGCCAGACAGATGAGGTGCGCTAAACCATCGTACGGGCTGCCCGACAGGCATTCGCAAGCCAGCCCATGAGATGATTTCTGCATTCGCCGGCGGCCCGGTTTAGCCTGATCAAGTTTCCACTATGAGTGCCGTGACGCAGATTCTTGACCGTGCGCAGCAAGGTGATCCTCGCGCTGCTGAAGAACTGTCGCCGCTCGTTTACGAGGAACTGCGCCGCCTGGCTGCTCAGAAAATGGCCCGGGAGGCCGCCGGGCAGACGTTGCAACCCACCGCGCTGGTTCATGAAGCGTGGCTGCGTCTGGGAGGTGATGCCGCTCCGCAATTTGAGAACCGCGCTCACTTCCTTGCAGCCGCCGCCGAGGCCATGCGCCGCATCCTGATCGAACGCGCCCGACGACGGCAAGCAGCCAAGCGTGGCGGCGGTGTCGCACCGTTGGACCGGACGAAATAGAAATCCCTTCTCCGATTGCCGATGACGATCAATTGTTCGCCGTCAATGAAGCGCTCGAGAAACTCGAACAGGTGGACCCGCGCAAAGCGGAACTGGTGAAGCTGCGTTACTTCGTGGGTATGAACTTCGAGGAAGCCGCCGCCGCATTGGGCATTGCCGTGCCCACGGCCAAGCAATGGTGGGCTTACGCGCGGGCCTGGCTGACGGTGGAACTGCGCCGGTAGAATCCCCATTAAGACATCTCGAACCTTCCCTGAGCGGCCCGCTGGACGCGGGCCGGGTGGTCGCGGCGCGACCACCTCCACCGAAGCTGGCTGGCCGTGGCCGCGCACCATGGCGGTAGAACGGCTCGCGCTGCGAGCCGTAGCGCCACGTTCAGCGGCGCAAGGAATCGTGACTTGCCTGAGACGTCACGAGGCGACGAGGGCGTCGCCGCCACTCTCGCCTTGCTGGATGGTTACGACCAAGGAGCGCTCGCGCGGGTGGTTTCAAGCTTTCTTGCCCTTCGGCACGTGTGTGGCCCACGTCTGGCCGACTTTCGGCTGAACGTGCGTAAACCCGGTGCCCGCCGGCGGATTGGGAATGCGAATCAGGTGATTGCAGGCCGGGCATTGAATCTGCCGGCCGGCGAATTGCGGTTCGCATTTCAACGGCTGATCGCAGTGGGAACAGTAGAATTTGAATCCGGAGGTATTCATAGGTTTCGCCCTGCTCATGCGCGAATCGTCGCCAAAAGTATATCAAAAAGAATTCTTCATACTTCTTATCCGGCGAATACGCATGCAGGACTGAGTTCCTCAACCCCGCTCAACCATGCCATCGCCACAAGAACGCGAGGAAGCGCTGTTTCGCGCTGCCGCCGAACTAACCCCAGATGCCGCGCGCCGGGTCAGCCGGCTTTGCCTCCGTGTTTGGCGACGGCCTCGACGCGGTTGCGGACGTGCATCTTCTCGCAGATGTGTTTGACGTAGGTCCGCACGGTTTCAAGACCAATGCCCAACTGGTCGCTGATCTCCTTGTAGAGGTAACCGGAGGATAGCAGATTGAGGACTTCCTGTTCCCGCGGCGAAAGGTTCTCGGATTGCTCCGGTGACGGACCGACGAGATGAAAATGGCGCACAACCTTCCGGGCAATGTGACTCGAGATCGGCGAACCGCCGCGCCCCACATCGTCAATGGCCTCGAGCAACACCTCGGGCGGACTCGACTTCACCAGGTAGCCGTCCGCGCCGGCTTTGAGCGCGCGGAAGATGCGCTCGCTGTCTTCATAGACCGTGAGCATGATGATCTGGAGGGAAGGCAGGGCGCGCTTGAGATGCGCCACGCATTCAATGCCCGACATGCCCGGCAGTTTGATGTCCATGAGCACCACATCGGGTCGCAGGAGGTGAATCCGATCAAGGGCCTCTTCGCCGGACGCGCACGCGCCTACAAAATGAACGTCTCGCGCCGCCCCCAGGATTTGGGCGAGTTGTTCCCGCAAACCTCGGTCGTCTTCAACAATGGCCACTTTCTTGAGCATAGAGTTCCAAGCCCGGTTTCACCATGGACCGTCATGCCCCCCCGCCGCCATCCCCGAAACCGGGGAGTTCAAAGCGAACCGGCTGCAACCTCGGTAACCGGCAGTCGCAGTGAAACCGCGGTGCCCGCGCCCAAGCGGCTTTCAAGGGTGAAACTTCCACCGATGCTTTCCATCCGGCCCTTGAGGTTACCCAACCCGTTTCCCGGCGTCGTCGTCGCCGGGTCGAAGCCGCACCCGTCATCGTGAATCCAGACGCTCAGCGAGGAGGCCTCCAATGAGATGCGGACGCGCACCTCGGTGGCGCGCGCGTGCTTGATGATGTTATGCACCGCTTCCTTTACCGCCATGATGACGTTGTGCCGCACCTGGCTGCTCAACGGAATGCTGGGTGGCGTGTCTGGCACTTCCAAGCGGCAGCGCAACCGGGCCTGCGAGCAAAGCTGGTTGGTCATCTGGCAGAGATACGTTGCCAGCGCATCGAGGTTGTCGTTTTCCGGGTTCACGGCCCAGACGGTTTCGTACAGGGCGGAGACCAGTTCCCTCGTCGTTTGCGAGATGGTGCCAAAATCCGTGCGAGCGTCCTCGGGCAACGACGGCTTGCGCTGGGCCACCGCGCTCAACAGGGAAATCTGCGTGACGCGCGCTCCCAGATCGTCGTGGATGTCCTGGGCGATCCGCAGCCGTTCGCGGTCCACAGCGCGCTGTTGTTCGAGGCGCAGCATTTGCAGCCGCATCCGATGCCAAAGCAGGTAACGCCAGCCGCCCACCGCGCCCGCGAGAATCATGGTCGCTATCGAGACCCAAAACCACGGGGTCCGCCAGAACGCCAGCGGCACTTCAATCGCCAGCGAAGTTTCCGCTTCGCCCGGAACCCCGTTCACCGAGAGTTCGTTGATGCGGAAACGGTAGTACCCCGCTGGCAGATTGGCATACGGAATCTCAACCGGCGCGGCCAGACCGAAGCTGTAAGCCTCGTCCCACTCGATGAGCAGGGAGTCGCCCGGGGCGACCGGCGTCGCCATTTCCTTGATTGTGTGCCATTCCGCGTGTCCGCGTAAGTCGTCGTCCACAATCGCGAACCCCTTGGTCCGAGGCATCGAGCCGCTCTCGAAAACCGTCGCCATGCTGGGCCGCAAACCATCCCGCATCCAGCCTGCGGGTGAGCCGCCGGCAGCAATGCCGGGGGCGGCGGCGTCAAATGCCCAAGGCAATGAGACCGTGGGCGGAGCGCCGTTGGTCGGCTGGGTTTTAATCACCAGATTGGTGATCGCGTAAACGCCCACGGTGGCGGGTGGTCCGGCCGAGGACATGACCACCCAGAAGCTCGAGGCGCGGGGTGGCACCACGATGCTTTCCCGACGCTGGATGAACATTGCGGTTTCCGGGTTGCCGGTCCACCCTGCGCTCTGGCCGACGACACTGAATACCGCTTCGCCGACTTGATCCCCGGTATCGTCGAGAAAGCGCACGCACAAGCGCATGGATCCGTCGTACTCACGCCAGTCCGCATCGTAACCGTCGAGCTTGAAGCGAATGCGTATCGGCGACCGGATTGCGTTCGTGGTCGGACCGAATCCAAAAGTGACTGTCCGGGTACGCGACGAAAGCCGCAGCTTGGCGCCAGAGCGGAGGGAGATCGGCGTGCCATCCACGATCATCGAGCGGACTTCCAGCAGCGCGTTGGTCTGGGCGTAAACAGTGGTTTGCGCTCGCATCTGAGAGCTCATCCCGAGGCTGAACGCCGCAGCCATCGCCAACCACGTTAAGCGGAAACCGCCACAGCGGCGCGCGCGAATTGAATCCGTCCCGAGGTTGCTCAAAGCGAGGGTGATTTAGCTGACGTCGTCGCTGAACGCAAACCTTGCTTTGACGTCCTGATCATCGAGTGAGCCGGATGGAGTCGTGCGGGAGGTGGGCCAGTTCCAAGGGGCGAGGCACGTCACCGGGCATCCCCGTAATAGGGGAGTGGCGGATGGGATGGCAACGCATCATAATGTCCACACACTGATTTAACCAAATCACCGCACTATGAAAGGGATCACGATTGCCATTGTTTGTCTGCTTGCCTCGCTGGACGCGCCGCACGCTGCGGATCCGCCGAAACCGCAAGCCAAGCCCAACATCGTCATCCTTCTCGTGGACGACATGGGTTACGGGGACCCAGGGTGCTACAATCCGCGGTCGAAGATCGCCACGCCCAACATTGACCGGCTGGCGCGGGAGGGATTGCGCTTCACCGATGCCCATGCGCCCGGGCCGCTCTGTCATCCCTCGCGTTATGGGCTGATGACCGGAAGGTATCCGTTCCGCACGGACATAACGCGGTGGCCAAAGCAACCGCTCATCGAGAAAGGCCAGGTGACCCTCGCGTCATTGTTGCGGGATCAGGGTTATCACACTGCGATGGTGGGTAAGTGGCATCTCGGCTTTCGTGAAGACGGTTACGACCAGCCGCTCCCGGGCGGGCCGGTGGATTGCGGATTCGACAGTTTCTTCGGGCTGCGCGCCTCCACCGACATCCCACCTTACTTTTACATTCGTGGAAACCGCGCAGTCGTGCCGCCAACCGGGCACATTGCTGAGAATCATTCGGAAGGCTGGACGCCAACCCAGGGGGCATTCTGGCGGGAAGGCGGAATCGCTCCCGGCTTGGAACTGAAAGATGTGCTGCCGAGGCTCACGGACGAAGCCTGCGCGGTCATCAACGCGCAAGCCAACAAACGGCCGGACGCGCGCCAGCCGCTGATGCTTTACCTCGCCTACACGGCGCCACACACCCCGTGGCTGCCAGCGGCGGAGTTTGCCGGGAAGAGCGGCGCGGGAATGTATGGCGACTTTGTAATGATGGTGGATGCGGAAATCGGCCGCGTGCTTGCGGCCTTGGAGCAGGCCGACCTGATGCGGGACACGCTGCTAATTTTCGCCTCGGACAACGGTCCGGTCTGGCATCCTGCCGACGTGGCGCGGTTCGGTCACGATGCGGTCGGGGGACTGCGTGGCATGAAGGCCGACGCCTGGGAAGGTGGGCATCGCCTGCCGTTCATCGTGCGCTGGCCGGCGCGGGTGGAAGCCGGAACCGTCACCGACCAGACCATCTGCTTCACCGATCTGCTGGCAACCTTTGCGGAAATTTGCGGGGCGAAACTGCCCGCCGGCGCCGGGCCGGATAGCTTCAGTTTTCTGCCGGTGCTGGAAGGCCGGCAACCGAAAGCCAAACCGATTCGCGGTCCGCTGGTGATGCGGGCGGGCAGTTCGCCGGCCATGATGATCCGGTCGGGCGATTGGAAACTCATCAATCAACTCGGCTCGGGGGGATTCACACAGCCCAAAACGATCAAACCCGGCCCCGGCGATCCCGCCGGACAACTTTACAACCTCCGCGACGATCTGGCCGAAACCAATAATCTCTATTTGAAGCATCCCGAGATCGTCGCCCGGCTGGAGGCTGAAATGCAGCGCATCGTAAATGCAGAATCCAGCCGCTAAAGTGAATCAACACGCGCTCACCCGCTTCCTGGCACTCGCCCGGCGGCAATTTCTATTTCTGAGCGTGTCGGCAATGGCGTCGGGAGCCACACTCCTCGCCGCGGACGTTCCCGAATCGGCGAATCCGCTTCTGCCTTATGGTGGGCCGCGCGTTCGCGGGGTGGACACGAGCACGCTTACCGGCAAGGTGATGACGGGTTATCAAGGCTGGTTCAACTGCGAGGGCGACGGGGCGGGGCTCGGCTGGACGCACTGGGCGCGGAACAGGTCGAAACCGTTTGCTCCCGGCAATGTCACCGTTGACCTGTGGCCGGACATGTCCGAGATGAGCGCTGGAGAGCGCTTCCCCACCGGTTTCAAATTCGCCGATGGCCGCGCGGCTGAGGTGTTCAGTTCGTTCAAGCGGGAAACGGTGCTGCGACATTTTCGCTGGATGCGCGAATACGGCATTGATGGCGCATTCGTGCAGCGTTTCGCCAATGGTTTGAGGAATGAGTCCTTGCGACATCACAAGGATGTCGTGCTCGCAAACTGCCGCGAAGGGGCCAATCGCGAGGGGCGGGCGTATGCCGTGATGTATGACTTGAGCGGGCTGCCGGCCGGTGGAGTGGCGCGGATCAAGGAGGATTGGCAGCGGCTGCGCACCCAAATGCATATCGGCGACGATCCCGCCTACCTGCGGCATCGGGGCAAACCACTGGTCGCGATTTGGGGCGTGGGGTTTTCAGACGAACGCCGGGAATACTCCCTCGCCGAATGCCGGGCGCTGATCGAGTTCCTCAAGGCTGACGGCGGCGCAGTGATGCTCGGCGTCCCGACGGGCTGGCGCGAACTCAAACGAGACTCGGTCACGGATCCGGCGTTGCACGACGTGTTGAAACTCGCCGATGTAATCAGTCCGTGGACTCCAGGACGTTACCGTAATCCGCAGGGCGCCGCGCTCCACGGCGAGACTTATTGGCAGCCGGACTTGGCATGGTGCCAGGAACACGCGCTTGATTATCTGCCGGTCGTTTTTCCGGGATTCAGTTGGCATAATATGAAACCCGAATCGGCGCTTGATCAGATCCCGCGGCTTAAGGGAAAATTTCTCTGGTCCCAATTTCTCGCCGCCAAACGCGCGGGTGCGGGGATGATCTATGTGGCGATGTTTGATGAAGTGGATGAAGGCACGGCCATCTTCAAGTGTACCAATGAGCCGCCCGTCGGCCCCAACCCGTTCCTGACGTATGAGGGTCTGCCCAGCGACTATTACCTCTGGCTCACCGGCGAAGGAGCGCGTCTGTTGCGTGGCGAACGCCCCGTCGTGGTCGGGGATGCGGTCCCAACCTATGAATCGCCAGCGCGGTAAGCGGCTGGACCTGGAGCACCACAATTGACCAGAGCGGTTGCCCATCGGCCGGGTGGAGCGACTCCGGGGCAGTGATCTCAGGCCATCACCAAACTTACACGGGGCATTGGCGCCAGAAACAGGTCAGGGCGGCGTGATCGGAATGGTGGTCGTGACGGGAATTTCGCCGCGCAACATTTTGCCGGCCTGATCGGCCAGCCGCAGGTACCAGTCGCTGCCCAGGTTGTAACCGTCCACGTTGAGCGGCACGAACGTGCCTTGCACCGGCAACTGAGCGGCGGTCGGCGCGAGTTTATACATGGCCGTGCCTTCATCCACTTCATCAAACATGGCGCCATAAACCATCGTGCAGCCGGACCGGATGGCATTGTAGGCTTGCCGCCAGTAAAACGTGCCGCCGCTCCGCGGAATCTGGTTGTAAAGCCCGTTGTTCTGCAGATTGGCCCACGAGAAGCCGGGGAAAATGACGGGCAAGTAATCAATGCCGTGGCTCGTGCAATCGGCCAGGTCTGGCACGATCTGGTTCACGCGGAAATTATCCACTTCGGGGATGTTGCCATAACGCCCGACCGACCACGGGCTGACGACATCGAAGGAACGGAAGACATTGCTCCACGCGGGGTTGGTTTGCGCGTCGCCGGTCAACGTTCGCCAATGGGTCGGCAACCCGCCCATGACCGTGCAGCCGGCGGCTTTGAACCATTCAATGGCCTGCTGCGCGTGTTGCGGCGTGTCATTGCGGCCGCTGAAACCAAACCCCCAGATGGCGACGACGGGTTTGCCGCGGTGGTGAAGGTAGGCGGGACTGTTGGTGACCTTTTGGGTGTTGACGAGGTAGAGCCAGTCGTTCGTCAGCTTGCTCACGAGCGTGTTCGTGGCATAACCGGAGATGTCATACATGATGGCGAATACCCGACCGTGGGTCTCGGCCCCCACGCGCACATTGACGGCCACCTGATTGCGGAGGGCTGATATGTTCACGCCGTTCAGATCGCTGAGAAACCGCTGAAAGAAGACGCCGTCGAGATTATTCTCCGCCATCCATTTGAAATGGCGCACCACGGTCTTTTGCTTGTAAGCAGAATAGAGCTTCGCCGGCGAGCCGTCTGCATGGGTCATGCTCGTGCTGAATAGTTCGTCCGCCTCCAACTCAGCAGTGTCCGGCCAGAAATCGAAGGTGGCATTGGCGGCGGTCGGCGTGTTGTTGCGAAACCAATGCACCCAACTGTTCTGTGCCGAGCCATCCCCCGGGGCCGAATGCCACCCTTGATACCCCATCAGCAATTTGCGGTTCATGGTGGAGGCGTCAACACCCGACGCCAGCCGGAAGAACGACCGCTGGCCGGACACATTCAAAACCACCTGATTGGTGCCGCTGCTGGTGGTCACATTGTTGGTCACCGTCTGCCAAACCACAGGGGCGGCGAGGTTCGTCGCGGTTTTCAACACGTAGTAAACGGTCGAGGTCGGCCACTCGAGCACCAGGTTGGTGTTGACCAATTGAATGGAAAGCAGGTTGACCACATTGGTGGTCGGGGGTTCGCCCGGCATGGCGGTGAGAATGGTGGAGACTCCATTGAAATGGTTGCTCACAACGCCCAGTCCGCCGTAGCCGGTGATCTTGCCGCTGCTGATGAAACTGTTGACGGAGGAAACGCGATTGCCGGCGATCACGACCGTTCCGGCACGAATGTCCAAAACTGAAGCGCCGGCGATTGAACCAGGGCTGCTGGCGCTCCATTGCGAAAGACTCAAAGTGCCGCCATTGACCTGCACCGTTCCCTTGCCGCCATTCCAACCCAACCCAAACATCCCGGCCACCGTTACCGTTCCCCCATTCAGGATCAACGTGCCGTCGGAGCCTGGATCGAAGCCCACCCAGAGGTGATCTCCAAAGCTGGCCGACGCGCCGGTCTCGACCACCATGAGCGCGGTGTGGTTGTAGCCGATGG
>WYBW01000113.1 GCA_011525685.1 Verrucomicrobiia bacterium | reverse complement strand
TGGCGTTGAGGTTGATGACCGTCAGAAAGTCCGGCTGGGCTTGAGGTTTTCCGCGCATGGATTTCAGACGCAAGTCAATGCGGCCTGTTCAAATTTGCGTGAGACTATTTCAACAACCTGCTAGGATGCTAAATCGGAGGCGGCTCATTTTCTGTGAGCCATTATCAGTTCATACTGGATTCACCAGCTCCCTGTTCGTTGTCATCCGCCGTCCGCGCTCGCAGCCAACAGTCAACCAATCGAAGCGAAACCCGCTTCGGCGGGTTGGACGGCAGGAAAGGGAATTCCATGAATGCTCGTGTCTATGATCAGATCACCGAGCGCATCATCGCCTTGCTGGCGCAAGGCACAGTCCCATGGCACAAGCCGTGGAAGGCACGAACCGGGTTGCCCCGGAACTTCGTCTCGCAGAAACCGTATCGGGGCATCAACGTGTTTCTGCTCCTGGCTATGACTTATGAATCACCGTTCTGGCTCACGTTTCGCCAAGCCTTGCAGCAAGGCGGCAACGTGCGCAAGGGCGAGAAGTCATGCCCCGTGGTCTTCTGGAAGAAGACAACCATCAAGGACGAACCATCCGGTGAGAAAAAGGAAATCCGACTGCTGCGCGTTTACCACGTCTTCAATGTCGCCCAGTGCGAAGGACTCAAGAGTAGCACGGCGCCGATTGAGATACCGGTGAACGGTGTTCTCAAACCGGCGGAGATCGTGGCGCACATGCCGCAGCCACCGGTCATCAAGCATGGTATGGTCCGCGCCTACTATTCACCGCCGGAGGATTGCGTTTGCATGCTGGCGCGCGAACGGTTCGAGCGGGAGGAGGAATATTATTCCACCCTGTTCCATGAACTGATCCACGCCACCGGCCATGAAACTCGGCTCAAGCGCACGACGCTGACTGAAAGCGCCGGCTTCGGCTCTGATCCCTACGGCAAGGAGGAGTTGATTGCGGAGATCGGCGCGGCGTTCCTATGCGGTCACGCCGAGATTGTTGAACGGACAATCAGCAACTCTGCCTCGTACATCAACAACTGGCTGGAGCGAATGCACAGCGACAAGACGCTGATCGTTCAGGCGTCCGCTCAGGCGCAGAAAGCCGCGGATTTCATTCTCGGCCAGACTGTGGATGAGCCCAAAGCCGGCGACGGCGGAAATCCAAAGCCACTTGAGCCGATGGAGGCCGCGGCATGACCACCGACAACTCAAGGGACACCAAGTATCCCAAGCCAAAAGTGCGCCGACTGAAGATTGAAGAGGCTGGTGATCCGTGGAAAGGCAAAGTCAGGCCCAGAATTCGACTTCAAGGGTGTTGGCTCGAACAAGCGGGATTCAAACAAGGAAACCACGTTCGCGTGAAGTGTGTTGCAGCCGGAATCATTGAGCTTCACTCTGGCGATCCAGAGCCAATGCTTGAGGAGAGCTGACCTGCTCGACCACGTAATTGTGGGTGAATTCGACAATTGAAGACCACAGCCCCGACCATTTTGGATCGGGGCTCTTTCTATACAGTGTCACGACGCTATGTCGAGCCACCTGCCGGCGTAGCAGGGTGCGAAATCCGTGCAAATGCCCCGGATCAAAGCGGCTTGAGCAACGTCCAATGCCGCCTGCTTGGGAATGTTAAACCGCGCTCCCAATTCTGGAGAGTTCTCAAACTCACACCCAGTTGAGCAGCAAAAGTTTTCTGGGAGATGCGAGCTTTAGAACGTTGCTCTGAAATGAGTTGTGACAGCACCTCTAGGCTTTTTCCAAGAGGTGGCGAATCCACCCTTACGGCCCGTACCACCAAATGGCAAAAGGGGCGCATAAAGGTCCCCTTCCGCCATGCTTTGCTGACGCGCACATGTGAACAAGGTGGAAAGCCAGATCAGGAAGAGCGGATAGCTTGGAAATCCACTGAACAATGTTGGACTTTCTGGAACAAGTAACGCGTTGAGCGCGGCGTTTTCAGGCGAGACAGGAGATGCTTGGGATCCAGTACGCCAAGAGTGAAGGACTTGATTTGGCGCGAAACGAGAAACTCACAGCTCTCCCTTCGTATTGCGCGCGTGGATCATTGCCTCCGCATCCAGTGGCGATGAGGCAAACATGAGTCAATTTATTTTGACGAGGGAGCGCTCAGTCGCGGCCAGCTTGATCAATTCCGCAAAAGCATTCATTTGCTGCACGGTTTCATCTTCAATCATCCAGAACACCAAAGGGAGAATCATCAGCGACATCCAGACCCAGGGGTGTTGTTCGGCCAATGCCGAAATCAAGGTAACCGCCACGAGCGCACCCAACGCAAAGAGCAATTTGGCCGGTAATGTCCAATGGGCCGCGATGCGACATCGAACAGTCCGTTTATTCTGTTCCAAGTCTTCACTCACGGTCGTCAGCCTGATTCGCGTCCAGAGGTGTGGGAGAACTTCCAGATCATGGGGGGTCCATCCGGTGTCCGTCCTGCAGATCCAGTTGGCCCGGTTCAGTCTTGCCAGAACGGCCTCGAGGAATTGATAGCGATCCACTCTGTTGTCAGACCAATACGCGATCGTTTGGGGCAAATCCCTGATCGTGGATGCCGGAGCAGGCTCACCGGGCACAGGTCTTGAGGCAGAGAGCAGGGTAAATCGCCACTTGAACCTTGCCCAACCACGGATGCTGGGCTGGAGCAAGAACAACAGAGCCACCAGCGGGCGCGACCAGAAGCGTCTTTTGTTTCGCGGTAGCTTGGCCTGTGCTGCCGCCAGCGCGCAACTTCCCAAGGAAAGGCCCAGACTGACGACGGCCAGAGGAACGAGCGGCGCGAAGTAAAACGCCAGGAGAAGCAGTGGTGCGTTTATGCAAACATGATAACCCAGTGAAGTGCTGAACATCAGCGGCGAAACAGGGTTCGGCTCATAGAGCCGCTGGAAGAATCCGCTGCCGAAAACACCGTGATAAATCACCGCCGGCCGCAGCAACAAACCCGAAACTGACGCGGCGTAAATCCGCCCGCGCCAGAGGCCACCGCCAAAGGCATTGTAATGTTCCGGATGTTTGCGGATCAGCAGGGCCTCGGCCTCCCCGTATCCGCTTTGTTGGCTCAGATAGGCTTTCACCGTCGCGCGGCGATAATGCCAGACGAAGCCGGCTGGGCTGAAACCAATCTTGAATCGGGCATCCTGCAACCGCCAGCAGATGTCCACGTCGTCGCCTGCCTTGCGGAAGATGGGATCAAAAAGCCCGATTTGCTCCAGCGCCCACTTGTAGAACGCCATGTTGCAGCCGGGGATGTGTTCCGCCTCACGGTCGGTCAGCATCACATGCGCCGGGCCGCCGGGGGACACGAGCACCGCCGCCGCCACGGACGAATCCTCCGGGGGCAGGAGATTATGACCGCCAATGCCCGCGTAATCGCCCCGCAGCAGATCGTTGACGAGGTAATAAAGCCAGTCTTCGTCCGCGCGGCAGTCGTCGTCCGTGAAGGCGAGGATTTCCCCGGTCGCGGCGCGGATGCCAGCATTGCGCGCCGCAGACAGCCCTTGGTTTGTCTGACGAGAATAGCGAATCGAAGGAAATGACTCCGCGATGTCCGGCGTCTGGTCGGTTGAACCGTCGTCCACCACAATGACCTCGTAATCCGGATAATTGAGCCGTGACAACGACTCGAGACAATTGCGCAGCGTGCGGCCGCCGTTGTACGTGGCAACTACCACCGAGACTTTGGGCACACGCGGCAGCGGGAAGTGCGGCGCGGACTGGTACTGACGCCGCACGGCCTCGTAGGAGTCCTTGGGCCGGCGGTCGCGCGTGGTCAACCCAAAGCCCCAATCCTCGATTTGCAGGCCGCCCCGAAACCAGTCGTCCGTGAAGCTGAACACCACCGTGCCGGCGAGGCCGGAGCGGAACGCCAGTTCAATCTGCCACTCGAGGAATTCGCCTTGGCGGCGTTCGCCCTCGCGGAGGGAGTCCATGCCAAATTCACCGAGCACGAGCGGCTTGGCGTCGGCCAGCGTCTGCAGCCGGGCCAGATAGCTTTCAAACGAAGCCGGTTCGTGCAGATAAACATTGAAGCAGACGAAATCAATGCTTTCGACGCGCAGAAACTCGGTCGGCGGAAACGAGGTGAAAGTGCAGAGGCATTGGGGGTCAACATTTTTGGCTTCATCCACCAACTGGTTGATGAATCGTTCCACGCGGCCAATCCCGCTCCAGCGCACGATTTCAGCGGAGATTTCATTCACGACACTGAACGCAAAAACCGCCGGGTGATCTTTGCAGGCGGAAACCGCCTGGCGCACCCGCTGGCGCGCCTCCGCTTGGGACGCGGCCGAATCCAGAAAACACAGATGCTTCGCCCACGGGATGTCTATGAGCGCCTTCAGCCCGTGTTCGGCAAGCAGGTCCAGAAACCATCGCGATGGCACGTAGTACAATCGGAGCACGTTGGCGCCGAGCGACTGAATCTGGGCCAGATCGCGCCGCGCCTGATCCGGTGACGGAAACATCTCCCCGCTCGCGTTGGGAGCGAACGGACCGTAAGTGACACCTTTGACAAAGAACTTTCCCGGACCCAGTCGGAAGAATTTTCCGTCCACTCGCACGCGCGGTTCTGGGGCAGGGGCAATCATGGCAACGAGACATGCGGCCAGTGAGGGTTATCGAGAACCCCAGGCCTAAGGCGCACGCCACTCGCCACCCGACACTCATCACACGTTTTCATGTCGCTATGGCGATTCGGCACGGGGCAGCGCCGGTTCCAGACGTTTTTCGGCCCGGCGTTTCAGTTCATTGCCCACGCTGACGTGATACTTCCAGACCAGATTGTCGAGTGGCGGGGTTTGGGCATCCACCAGCTTGGCCGTGCGCAGCAAGTCCTGCACGAGCGAGCGGTCGCTCAGACCGGGCAACTCCTGCACGAGCAATTGGTAACGCCGCTCGCAGAGTTTCGCTTCGCCGCGCTCATGGAGCAGTAGAAACTCCTCAACTCGCCGGGTGTGGGCCGCCTCGTTGGCGAGGAATTGCCGCACCACCAGCACCGACGACACAATCAACACCGCCAGCGTGAGAAGAAAACACTGATTCCGGCGCAGGAACTTCATGGGGTGTAAGTAAGAGCAGTTTGGATTCCGCGCAACGACAATTTCCGACAAGGCAATTCCCGGTGGTGTCATTTCGATCCAAGGGCTGGCCGGCTTCATGAAAGCCGCTCGAAAAGAGCATTCTCCCCTGCTTCAGCGATTGGCATCTTTATAGCATCAGAGACTGGCATTGGCTTGCAGGGCCAGCCTGCGTTGACGCTCATGTGGATGGAGCGAAGCAGCGAGACGGTCTGTGTCAGGGTGTTCGTTTGGTGGACACAAAGCCGCGGCTGCCCTTGCCGCCAGGAATAACGACGTTAAACTTACGGAAAGTCCTGACATCCTCTGTGATAACGCCGTGAAAGATTCGATTACGAACTTTCGGAATGTCACCCAACCATTGATTGCCCGACATCGGGGTTCACCGTGGCGGCGGGTGGGGCATCGCGTTTTCACGGGCATGGTCAACACGAGAGCATGGATTGGCGGTTTTCTGCTGATCGCCGCGGTTAGCGGCGCCAGTGCGCAGCCCTTCACGGCTTCGCCGAGGAAATTCCCGGTGGGCAGCCTGCAGCAATTGGAAGCCTTGCCCGCCAGCCGGTTGCGCACGGAACTGGAACAACTACCCGCGCCGGCACGGGAGCGCGCTCGCCAATGGCTGAACAGCTTTCACTTCACCGAACAGGACCTCCGCTCGTTGCGCGCCGATGCCAACGGCGGGATCTATTACGTCTGTGAACTGGCTGGCGAACCGGCCCCCGCGGAATCCGAGCCGCCGCCAGTTGGACAGGCTGGCGTACCGGTCAGCCCCTTTCCGTCTCACTTGATTTTTCACAGTCGGCCGGGCGCGCCGAATGTTTTGTATGTCAACTTTGCCGGCGAAACCGTCAGCAACACCGAATGGAACACTTCGCTTGGGCGCACAAGCATTCCCGCGGTGCCTTTCAGTTCGGACTCCGATTACACCACGTTCAGCGACGCCGAACAGGTGGCGATCAAACGCATCTGGCAGCGCATGGCCGAGGATTACGCTCCGTTCAACATTGACGTCACGACGGAGCGGCCAGGCACCTTCAACAACCGCACCGCCGTCGCGCTGATCACCCGCAACACAGACGCCAACGGCGACCCGAATCCAGCTTCCACGTCCGGGGGCGTGG
>WYBW01000112.1 GCA_011525685.1 Verrucomicrobiia bacterium | reverse complement strand
TGGCGTTGAGGTTGATGACCGTCAGAAAGTCCGGCTGGGCTTGAGGTTTTCCGCGCATGGATTTCAGACGCAAGTCAATGCGGCCTGTTCAAATTTGCGTGAGACTATTTCAACAACCTGGTAGAGATAACCCTCCTGGTCCGCCTTCACCCACTCGGGAAAGACGCGGGCGACTTCCTGCGCGACGAAACCGGTCTGGCGACCCGGCAGACCCAGGCGTTCCTCGATGGCCTGATCCACATACTCGAAGGTGCAGCCCTGCAAGCTGAACAAGCGGTCCAGCGTTCCGGGTTCGAGCGGTTCGATGTTACGCTTGAGCCGGGCATCGGAGAAAACCGACCAGGAACCGCCGCCGGGCTTGGCAGCGTCGCCATTGGACACCAGGGTGAATGCCCCGGGGTCAGCCCCGATGCCCACCGCACCAAGGACGCGCAGGCCGTTGGTGGGCACCGCGCCGAAGTTCGAGCCAATGCCCACACCGCCGTTGTCTTTGACGAGCAGTTTGGTGGCTCCTTCGACACGCACACGAAAGGCGTCTTCACCAATTGTTCCGCGCACCAGCAGGCGGGCGTCCGCGCCGGTGACGCCGATGCTCATCCGGCCGCTGAAGTCCGCGTCGGCCGCTGAAACATTGCCGGCGGAAACATTACCGACCACGGTCAGGTGGCCGTTGGTGGTGAGCGACATGAGATTCTGGTTGGCGCCGAAATAATACCAGTTCATCACGTTGGCCGTGCCGCCCACGGCTAAATCCCAATACGGTTTGCTGAAGGATTCGAGCCGCAGTTTCACAAACGAGTTGTTGGCGGTGGTTTCAATCTTGATCTGCGGGGTGGATTGAGGTCCGATGATGTGCAACTGCCCATCCGGCGCGGTTGCGCCGATGCCCACGCCGGCGGACGTGATCCGCATCCGTTCGGCGGCTCCGGTGGTGATGGCCAGGGTGTTGGCGGCGGGACTGAACAGCCCGGTATCGGGATCGCTGTTGAAGGACAAACCGGCGACCGCCACCGAGCCGGTGGGAAAACTCTGGTTCGCCGTGAACGCGTTGTTTTGATTCTTGAGCGCCACGTTGCTGCTCAACCGGGCATCGGACAATGTCCCGGCGTTTATCTTTGACGCATTCAAATTGGGAATCCGATCCGGATGCAGCACGCCGGTGGTAATCTTGGACGCATCCAATTCCGGAATCTGGCTGGCGTAAAGCACGCCGCCAATTTTGTCCGCCGTGACCGCCTCGTTTATCAGATGGACCGTGTTGATGCTGTAAGCCCGCACGCTCTCGGCCAGAACGTCCGGCGCGTAGTTGGCGAAGGGAATCAGAAAGACCCCGCCGCTGTTGGAAACCGGCGTGTCGTCGCCCGGCACTCCAATCGCAACCATGTCCGTTCCCACTGCGGCGACGGTGCTGCCAAACAAATCCGCGGACGCCGGGAATGGATTCGGCAGGGTGGCTTGCCAGTTTCCGGCCAGGTCAAAAACATAAGCGGCCCCCGCATTGGTCGCGCCGGTGTTATCGCCCGTCGCGCCGATCACGACATGATTTGCCCCGAGGGCGGCGACCGAGATGCCGAAGTTGTCTCCCGGTGCGGCCTGGGGTTTGAGGAACGTGCTCAACAGCGTTCCGTTGGTGCTGAAAAGATAAGCGGCGCCGGCATTGCTCCCGGCGGTGTCGTTGTTGGGCGCGCCCACAATCAGTTTGTCCGGGGCAATGGTCGCAACGGAGTAACCAAACCAGTTGGAGATTCCGGGAGCGGGATTGACCAGCGTGGTCATCAACGTGCCGTTGGTGTGAAAGAGATAGGCACGGCCTGAGTCGGTCTGCGGGGCGTCTTCGCCATGCGCGCCGATCAGCAGCTTGTCCGTTCCCAGGCTTGCCAATGCAAAGCTGAAATAATCGCCCGCTGACGGTGCGGGGTTCGCAATGGTGCGCTGGAACACCCCGTTCGTATCGAACAAATGCACCGCCCCGGCGTCCACGGCGCCCACGTCATCGCCCAACGCGCCGACGGCAATCAAATTGGTGCCGATGGCCAGCACCGAGGAGCCGAAGTTGTCATCCACATTGGGCGCGGGATTGGTGATGGTGACCAGCAGCGCGCCATTGTTGCGCTGAAACAGGTGCGCCACGCCCGCATTGGCGGCACCGACGTCATCTCCGAAGGCGCCTACGAGCAATCGGGCGTCACCCAGCCCGGCCACGGCCGAACCAAATCGGTTTCCGCCCGAAGGCGTGGGGTTGTTGATGGTGCGTTGCAGAAAACCATTCAAGCCGTAGATGTACACGGCTTCCGTCTGCACGCCGCCCACGAGCACCCGCGTGGGGCCAAACGGCGCCACGATGGAACCGAACTGATCTGAGTTTGCAGGGGTCGGATTGGTGACGGTGATGGACGCGAGCGGCTGCGCCCAGTCGGTCACCTGGAGGATTTTCTCCGCCGTCACCGCGCTGTTGGTGAGTTTGGCGGTGGTCACGATGTTGTTTCCCAGATGATCAGTGTTGATTACGGCGTATGGCAGTTTCGAGGCCAGGACAGCGTTGTCAGCAATCTTGGCCGTCGTCACCGCGCCATCGGCCAGGCTGATAGTGCCAATGCCCCCACCACGGACCCCATCCGCCAGCAGACCCGGCGCGTGACCGGTAAAGGTGAAGATATGCGCCGCGCCGTAGGAGTTGGGGGCGGTCTGGGTGTTGGGCGCCGTCACAACGATGCGGTTTGCGCCCAGTAGCATTATGGCCTGGCCGAAGTAGCCGACCGGCGACGCGGTCGGACTACCGATGGTCGCAACCAACTCGCCGGCCAGGGTGTATATATAAGCGGTTCCGGTGTCCGCCGCTCCCAAGTCATCGTGCAAGGCACTGATAATTACTTTGTCCGCGCCAAACGGGGACAACGCCGCGCCAAACCGGTCAGCACTCGCCGGCGTCGGGTTGGCGAAGGTCGTCAGCAGATTGCCGGACACGTCGAACAAATATGCGGCCCCAGCTTGGGAACCAATCGAGTTGTTCTGCACCGATGCAATCAGCAGTTTGTCCGTCCCCACAGCGGCGAGACTCCAGCCGAAGCCCTCGTTTCGCAGCGCCACCGGACTGACGCAGGTGGCCAGAAGATTGCCAGCCAGGTCGAATACATGAACGACGCCCCCATTGGTCACCGCACCGCCATCGGCGGGAGCCGCGACTGCAAACTTGTCCGTGCCCACCTCCGCCACGCTGAACCCGAACGAACGATTTACGTTTGGAGCCGGATTCGTCACGGTCAGGATCAGGTTGCCCGCCAGGTCGAAAAGATGAACCCGACCGCTCTCGGCATTCGCGCCGGGCTCACCAATCAGGACGCGATTCGTCCCCACGGCGGTCACGGCGCGACCGAATTCACCGAATGATTGCGGCGTCGGGCTGAGGAACGAGGCTAGATGGTTTCCATTAACATCGAAGAGATATGCAGCGCCTGCGTTGTACTCCGCACCGGGATTTACCCCATGTGCAACGACCAGCACCTTGTCCGTGCCAACGCCCGCCATCGCCCAACCAAAATCGTCTCCCACTTCCGGAACGGGACGCTTGAGGACAGACATCAATTTCCCAGCGGCATCGAACACATAGGCTGCCCCGCCGCTGTTGGTGAACGTGTCGTCCCAGGGAGCACCCACGGCGAATTTATCCGTACCGATGTTGGCCGCCGCGTAACCAAAATAGGTAAATGACTAAGCAGATTGATTTCCAACCGTCACCAGATGGGACGGTGCTGCCCAGTTGGTTTCAGTGAAAACCTTGTTTGCCGTTACAGCGCCATCGGCCAGTTGCGCCGTGCCCACGGCCCCGGAGGCGAGTTGCTGCGAACTCACCGCGCCATTGGCGATCATGGTGCTCGTAATCGTGCCCGCGGCGATGTTCGCCGGGGAAATGGTGCCGGCGAGTCCGCTCGCGGGGGTGGTGGCGGCGCGAATGGCGTAGGGGGTTGACAGCAACTGCTGCCGCGGACTCAACGTGGTGAAACTGCCGCTGCCGCCCGGGCGCACGCCAATTTCCAGCCAGCGAGCGTCGCCGGGAAATTGATTGCCGAAATCCAGGGTGACGGTGAACAAGCCATTGCTGACAGCCGTGCCGGCATTGGTAACGGCGCTGCCTTGTTGCGCCCCGCCGCTCCCCAAATTGTAAATCGCGAATCGTAAATCAAAAATTCCGTTGGCGGCAGTGCCGCCGCTGTCCAGCCGGCCTTGATAGGTAAAGGCCGTGCCCTGGGCGGAAGCCGAGGCGGGTGGCAGGAGGAGCGTTGCGAGCGACAACAAGGCCGCCCCGATTTTGGGATTGAGTTTGTTTTTCATGTGTTAGTTTTTGTTGCGGGTTAAACTTTTTGAAAACGGTTCAGGGCTGGAACAGGCGATAGAATTTCGCAGGTAATGTAGCGGGCACGACGATGGGATTGGTCCCGCCGCTGGGAGAGTTCGTCCAATTGGCGGGCGAAAGAGCCCAAGTTTCCTGCAACACAAAACCCGGCGTGCTTGGCGTCCATGAAATCGAGGCCTGACCGGGTGCGGCGGGAACGATCGTGAGCACGGGCGCGTTGGTTGTTTGCACTGCTGTCGGCAGTACCCAGAATCCGCCGGTGACAGAATACTGCCCATTGGTCATTGTCGCACCGGCGTCTGGTTGACCAATCGTGCCGCTGACGGAATAGACGCTGCCGGTGCTCGTGCCGCCGCCGCCGTCAATCGTGGACCAAGTAATCGCGTATTGGGCAGAAGCCGGGCCGGGAGAAAGCAGGGTCAGAATAATTAGGGTCAGAATAATTCTGACGCCATGATCCTGGCCTGCTGGTTCACTATTGTTGTTGTTCGAATTCATAAGTTTATTCGTCTTTCGGGTTGAGGGTGGTCACGATTCGTTCCAGCGCGGCGAGGCGTTGCTTCAACTCCGTGTTCTCGGCCTCCAGGCTTGCCAGGCGCATTTCTGCCTTCTGCTTTCCGCTTTCCACTTTTTGGTTGAGCCCCTGAATCGCCGCCAGCGCCACGCCGTCGGCGTCCACCATCGAGATGTGCCGGTCGTCCTGGCCGACGCGGAAGGCTTCGTAGAAATCCTGCGCGACCGGACCGATGTGCGGCGTGGGCTCGCCGACGTAGCTCCAGCTTTGAATGGGCAGTCCGACCACTTTCTCCAGGACTGCTGCGGGGTCCACCGGGGCGAAATTCTCTTTCACGTTGCGGTCGCTCGATCCGGTGACCGTGCCGGTGGCGAGGATGTTACCCACTACGTGCAGCCGCTGCGCCGGATTGTTTGTCCCGATGCCGACGTTGCCGCCGGCGATGAGGAAGAACTGGCCCTGACCGCCGTTGGTGATGGTGAAGACGCTGCTGGCGGACTGGTTGAGTACGAGCGGCCAGGAGCCGCCCGAGGTCAGTCGAAGCGACGTCCCGCCGCTCGCGGTATTGATGTGCAACGGATCGGCTGGCGACGCAATCCCCATGCCGACATTCCCGCCGGAAGTCACGCGCAACCGCTCCGCACCGCCAGTGGCCAGCGCCACGGTGTTCGCTGCCGGGCTGAACAGGCCGGTGTCCGTGTCACCCGTGAAGGACAAGCCCGGGGCTGCGGCGCTGCCGAGGGGAACGCTTTGGTTTGCGGAAAAGGTGTTGTTCTGGTTGCGCAGCGCCACGTTGCCGCTCAGGCGCGCATCCGCCAGGGTGCCGCTGGAAAGGTTTCCCGCGTTGAGCGCGGTCAGGCCGCTGCCAGGTCCGTTGAACGCGGTGGCGGTGACGGTACCGTTCACATCCAGCGCGGTGGTGGGGTTGGTCTTGTTGATGCCGACGCCGCCCGAGGCGCGGATGAGAAACTGGCCGGCGCCCGTGGTCGGAAAATCCGCACCCGTAAAATCGGCCCACACAAAGCTGCCGGCATGATCAGCCTTGGCGCGGTAGCCGGCGGCGAAGGAGGAAAACCCAGCTCGGTTGTCATAACCACCGGGAATGGTGCCAAAGTCATCGAGAACACCGTTACCCAGCCCGCCCCCTATTGTGCTGGAAAGCGCAGCAGCATGGATCGTGTTGGACTGGCCTCCGCCGATGCTGGAGTTGTTGCCATCGGATGCAACGAGGTTGCCGAAGCCTCCCGCGATGCTCGCGGAAAACGCGTTGGTATCAATCCGGTTGGCGGCGCCACCGCCGATGGTCGCGTTCTGTGCGTTTGCCGCGATGATGTTCAGGCCACCGCCCCCGATCGTGGCTTCCCGTGCGTCGTTTTGGATGGAGTTATTTGCGCCACCGCTGATGGTGCCGCGCGAGGCATTCGCAAAGATTTCATTGCTGCCGCCGCCCCCGATGGTCGCCGTCTGCGCTCCGCCGTGAATCGTGTTCTGCGAACCTCCGGCGATATGGGCTGCCGCGGCGCTCGAGTGAATGGTGTGCAATTGCCCGCCGCTGATGGTGGCGTTGTTGGCATTGCTGTGGATGACATTGGCCCACCCACCAGCAATGGTGGCTCGCTCTGAACTGAACTCGATGCGGTTCAACGTGCCCCCGCTCACCGTCGAATACACCCCGCCGGGCAGGACCACATTACCCCCGCCTCCGCCAATGGTGGCGAATGGTGAATTGGTTCCGATGAGATTCATCCCGCCACCCGAAACAACCCCAAAGTCGGATTCGATCGCATTCGTAAAGCTGGAGCCGAAGTAGTTTGCCGCGCCACCACCACCGACCGTTGCGCCCACCACACCCGACCGAACCCGGTTGACCGACGCTCCGCCAATGACATTGGGCGCATCATTGATCGTGGGTTCAATCCGCAGCCCGCGCCGGCCGTTGACCACCAGTTCCAAGGGTTGATTGTCCGTTGTGCCCACGAAGTTGGCGCCGGCGGTCGTGCCGGCATTGCCGCCAATCCGCCAGGCGTTGCCCAAGGCCGCCGCCGGCACGGTGCCGCTTGCAAGCGCCGAGGCGTTCAGCTCGGCCAGCCCTGCGCCGCTACCGTTGAAACTGTTGGCGGGATTGCTGAAGGTGATGGCGTTGTCGTAAGTGCCAGCTAGTTGCCCACCGCCGATTTGCCCGCTGAACTGCGCCGCACGGATCGCATACGGCGTGCTGGTAAATGACTGGCGGGGAGCAAGCGCGGTGAAGGCGCTACCCCCATTGGTGCGCAAGCCGATTTCAAGCCAGCGGTCTGAACCCGTGAACACTGCCGCGCCAAAGTCCAGCGTGGTGGTGAAGAGACCGTTGATGACCTCGATACTTTCCTGGGTCAGCGGGCCCGCCAGAACTTCCGCGCCGCCGGTGGAGTCATGGAGTGTGAATCTAAAGTCATAAAGGCCAGTTGCCGGAACGCTGTTCTCGGTCAACTGGCCTTGATAGGTGAAAGCCGTGCCCTGCGCTCGGACTTCGGCGGTGAAGACGATGCACAGTAGTGTCGCCAGCAGGTGGCGTTTGAGATGTGGGTTCATGTTATCGCTCGGGTTGTGGGCTGTGATCGTCAGTGTTGCTGGGAATGCAGTTCGCCGCTTGCGCGATGGATCAACTTTTCCAAGGCACTCAAGCGCGACTCCAGCTCGCGGTTTTTGGCCGCCAGTATGACATTCTCGGCATCCCGCCGCTCTAATTCCTCCGCGAGCTTCTTGTTCAACCCCTGGATCGCCGCCAGCGCCACGCCATCAGCGTCCACGGTGGCAATGTGGCGTTCGTCGGTGCCGAGGCCGAAGGCGGCGTGGAAGTCCTGCGCCATCGGGCCGAGGTGCGGCGTGGCCTCGTCGCCTTTGAAGTTCCACCGGGTGATGGGAAGGGCCGCGACTTTTTCCAGCACCTCCCGCGGGTTCACAGGCGCGAAGTTCTCCTTAAGGTTACGATCGCTCGGAGGATTGAACGCCGTGGCCGTGACGGTGCCGACGACCTGCAGGGCGCTGACCGGCGTACTGGTGCCAATGCCAACGCGCCCATTCTGAATACGCATGACTTCGTTGGCGGTGAACTTGTTCCCAGCGCCGGTGCCATTGACGTAGAAGGCGAGGCCGCCGGTGAAGCCGCCGGCGTCGGTGGATTGAATGAAACTGGGACGCCACTCATTGACGTCGCCCTGCGGGTTGCTGACGAACTCAAGGCGGCCAAACCCCGGCGTGCCCGTGGATTGCACGCGAACCACGGTGGGGTTGTTCTGGCTGTAAACGTGCAGGCTGCCTTGGGGCGACGGGGTGTTGATGCCCACCCCGCCCACCGCGCGCACGAGAAATTGATACATGCCGGTGGAGGTAAAGGGACCACTAAAGGAATCCGCCCAAACGAAACTCCCCTCGTGCAACGCGCGGGCCTCCTGACCGGCGGCAAGGGAATACGCGCCATTGGCCCAACTATTCCGCCCCAACGCGGTGGCACAAAAGCCGTCCGCCTGGGAAAGAAAACCCGCCGCCAACGCCCGCTCGCCACTCGCGCTGGTGGCGACGCCCAAGGCCGTGGCGCCGAGCGCGGAGGCAGTGTTGCCCCAACCGATCGCGGCACTGTTGGGGCCGCTGGCGATGTTTTCTTTTCCCAAGGCCACCGCCGCTTCCCCGCTCGCCATGGAGTTGTTGCCGAGGGCCACCGCGGACAAATTGCTGGCGACCGTCCCGACTCCCAGAGCAATGGAATAATTGCCCCGCGCCCAATTGTATCCGCCGGCAGCCAGCGCACCCCGGCCCGAGGCAACGTTGCCCCGGCCGCCCGGAATGCTGGCAAAATCATCGCCGATGATATTGGGTTCATCAAACGTGCCACCCCCGCCGATCGCGGCACCACGGGCCTGGTTGGTGACGGCGTTGCGAAAATGTCCACCGATGAGGTTTGGATGGCCATCGCCGACTTCCACCCGCAAGGCCCGCCGGCTGTCCACGCGCAGCTCGAACGGCAGCGGATCAATCGTTCCAAGAAAAGCGCCATTGGTGGGATTGGCGTCCAGGTTGCCGTTCGTGCGCCAGAAGCCCGCGCTGGAGATGCCGTTCAACAACGCTGCGTTTACATTGGTCAGATTGCCGCCGTTGCCGAGGAAGGTTCCGGTCAACGTCAGGTTGCTGGCTTGATTGGTGACCAGGTTCCCCGGGAGTTGGGCCGGAGTCAGCGTGCCGGCGATTTGCGCGGCGGGCAAAGTGCCGCTGAGTTGTTGCGCGGTTTGGGCGTAGGGCGTGGCGGTGACGCGCTGCCGGGGCGTAAGCACGATGAACGGTCCGAGGGTGGTGCGCACCTCCAGTTGCAACCAGCGATCCGCGCCGGGAAAGTTCGCGCCAAAATCCAGCGGCAGCACGAACAGACCATTGGTCACGCCGACCACGATTTGCGCGGGACTGTTGGCGGCAATCTGGGTGCCGGCGCTGGCGGTATTCCAAAGCGTGGCTTGAAACTCGGCGCTGCCAGTATAAGGCACGCCGCCGCTTCCCAGCCGGCCTTGATAGGTTAATGCGGTGACTTGCCCGAGACAGGTTGCGCATGGCAGGAAGGCGATTGCGAATGAAAACAAAGCCACCGCCGTTTTGTGCGCTGGTAAAATGCTCATGAGTTAATTTTCGTTGCGGACCAAGCCCGAAAGCATCCGTTTGATCTCGGCGAGTTCCTGTTTCAATTCCGCGATCTCGGATTCCCTCTGTTGCAGCTTCTGGTTCAACCCTTTGATGGCCGCTAGGGCCACGCCGTCGGCGTCCACGGTGGTGATGCCGGTGTCGCTTTCGCCCAAACCGAATGCTGCTTTGAAGTCTTGCGCCATCGGGCCGAGATGGCGAATGGCGGCGTCCTGCGATTTGTAGTTCCAACTGCTTAACGGCAACGCGGCGACTTTCTCCAGCACTTCCTGTGGGTCCACCGGGGCGAAGTTCTCCTTGGCATTGCGGTCGCTCACCGTGGTCCACGCGCCGTTGCCACTGGAAAGCGTAACGCCCGTGCTCTGGCCTTCGTTGCTGAAGATGGTGGTGCCGCCGGGGGTCTTGAGGAAGAGCCGCGCGGTGCCTCCGTGGGCGCGCATCCAGACATCACCGGCGCCGCCACCGCCCTGGGCCACGCCGATCTTGAAACGATGCGTGGTCGAGCCGACGCGAAAATCGCCCTCAGTATTGTTCACGTCCCATTGGTCCGCGCCGTTGACGATGGCGCGGCCGACGACGTGCAACGGAGCCTGCGGGGTGGTTGTGTTGATGCCCACGCCACCGCTGGCGCGGATGAGGAACTGGTTGTTGGAGCTGGAGGCGAAGTCCGCGTCGGTGGAGTCTGCCCAAACGAAGGCCCCGGTGTGGTTGGCCTTGGCGCGACGACCGGCGGCAAAGGCGTAGTTGGTGGCAGTGTTGTGCTGCCCTCCCGGTATGGTCGCGGCGAAGGATTCGCGATGAATCATGTTCCCCCATCCGCCTGCGATGGTGGCGGCGGTCGAATTGGTCAAAATGCCATTGCCCGTGCCGCCGCCGATCGTCGCGGCAGTCGCCCCTGGTCTAATGTAGTTCTGCCCCCCTCCTCCTACTGTAGATTCGTGACCGCTAGCGGTGTTTAACAAACCACCGCCCACGGTGGACTGCAGGCCGTTGGCGATGCTGTCACGGCCGCCGCCCACCGTCGCATACCCTAAGCTGGCAGTGTTGCCCCTGCCGCCGCCCACCGTCGCATACCCATCGCTGGCGGTGTTCGTTTGGCCACCGCTTACTGTCGCGTAAATCCCGCTGGCAATGTTGTTGTTGCCGCCGCCGATGGCCGCGTAACTACTGGTAATCCGGTTGGGAAACATCGGCGCCCCGCCGCCGGCAATGGTGGCGCCTTCAAGACCGGTAATGACCGAGTTAGAAGCCGCCCCGCCAATCACGTTGGGAGCCTGCGGACCAGGCTGAAGCCGCAACGCCCGTTGATTGTTCACCCGCACCTCTATCGGCTGATTGTCGGTGGTGCCCAGGAAATGCGTGCCGGGAGTGGTGCCGGCGTTGCCCTCCGCCTGCCAGAAGGTCGTGCCAAACGTCGCCACATTTACATCCGCCGCCGCGATCGTCCCGTTGGCAATCTTGTCGCTGGTGACAGAACCGTCCTGCAAACCGGTGGTCGCGACGGCGTTTACGCCTACGGCTCCCGCAGTCGAGGCGGTTGCCGCGTTGGCGGCACGGATGGCGTAGGGCGACGATGCGAACGGCTGGCGGGGCGTCAATGCGGTAAATCCGCTCCCTCCATTGGTGCGCACGCCGATTTCCAGCCACCGTGCCGTGCCGGTGAACGCGCTCGCGCCGAAATCCAATTGCGTGGTGAACAGGCCGTTGCTCACCGCCGTTGCGGCATTGGTCAACGTTCCGGCGACCGCCACCCCGCCGCTGGCGGCATCGTAAATCGTAAAACGCAAATCGTAAATGCCACTGGCCGGATGGCCGCCGTCATCCAACCGGCCCTGGTAGGTGAAGGCGGTGGTTTGGGCGGCCAGATTTGTGGTTATGGCGCACAGGCCGACAGCGAGGAGTAGGTGCTGCAATGAATGGAGGGTTGTTTTCATAAGCATGTTTGCACTGCGTTTGGGTTTGAGTCTGAACAGGCAACCTGGGAACGAGGACAGATAAACCCAACCATCCGGGGTTTGCAACCCCGGGCGCGGAGATTTTCCGGACGCACACCGTTGCTTCCAGGGTTCGGATGCCTTGTGGGAGCGGCTCTCGCCATCGGACTGGGCTGATCGAAGCCGTCCGCGGAGGTTGGGCAAACGTGAACGAGTGCCTCGGACTGTAATGCCGACCAAGATTTGGAGCGCTTCGTGTGGGACGGCATGCGGGCCACGGTCTTCGCGTCTGGTGACCGAGACTCCGCTCGCTTGCTTCAGTGCAGCGAGTGGAACAACTACTTGAACAACCGGTAAAAGCGATTGCCGCTGGGCGGATTGACGAGGAGCGATTTGGTTGTGCCGTCGTCCTGGATGGTGCCGGGGGCGTTGCTCCAGTTGACCGAACTGATGCTGTTGGTGTTTTGCTGCAACGTCCAACCGGTCGAGGGCGAAGGCCAGGAGACGAGGACCGTGTTGGTGGTGGTGCGGGTGATGGAGAGCAGGGGTGCGCCGGGCGTCTGCA
>WYBW01000111.1 GCA_011525685.1 Verrucomicrobiia bacterium | reverse complement strand
TGACGAGCACGACCGAACCGCTGGAGGCCCGCATGACCCGCACGGCCTCGCGCACGATCAGCAACAGCGCCTCCTGGGCGTCGAGCGTGGAATGAATCACCGTGCCCACCTGATGCAGCAGGCTCAATCGCTCATACCGCGCTCTCAATTGTGCCAGTTCATCACTCACGGGAGAAAAGTGTCGGGCGCGGAGCGCCGGGTGTCAGGTGAAAAAGCACTCGCCCTGAATCAACCCCGCAGGCGTCCTGGCGCATCTGATTTCGTTGCCATGAAACGCCGTCACCATCGCACCCAAGCGGCGCGGACAGCCAGCAGCAACCGGAGGTTGGGCGACTCAAGTCGCGCGCCCGCCGCTGTCCTGCGGCATCAGGAGCACCTTGTCCACGCGATGACCGTCCATGTCTATGATCTCCACGTTGTAGCCGTGGAGCGGAAAGATTTCGCCCTCGTGCGGCACGTGGCCGAGATGTTTCATGATGAATCCGGCAAAGGTGTGGTAATCCCTCAGCGGCTTCGGATGCAGCTTGAAGCCGGGCACCAGCCGCTCGAACTCGTCGGCGTCCAGCATGCCGTCCACCAGCCAGGACCCGTCTTCGCGGCGCTTGGCCTTGGGTTTGAGCCGCTCGGATTCGGTGGGCAGCTCGCCGATGATCGCCTCCATGATGTCGTGCAGCGACACCAGACCCGTGATGCCGCCGAATTCATCCGCCACGAGGGCGACAAACTTCCCCGTCTGTTTGAACTTCTCCAGCATCGCGTTCGCCGTCAGCGTGGCCGGCACGATCAATGGCGGCGTCATCAAGTCGCGGATGCGCGGCGGAATGCCGGCGGCGAGGTGCGCGTAAATCGCCTTCACCGTCACCACGCCCACCACGCGGTCGCGCGTGCCTTCATAAACCGGAAAGGTGGTGTGCCCGCTCACCACGATCTTGTGCCAGACCGATTCATGCGAGTCGGCAACGTTGATCCAGATGATCTTCCCGCGCGGCGTCATCAAATCGCGCACCGGCAACCGGTCCAGTGCCAGTACGCCTTCCACCATCGCCGGTTCGTGCGGCAGGAACACCCCCGCGCGCGTCCCTTCGCGCACCATCAGTTTCACCTCTTCTTCCGTCACGCCCACCTCGGGTTCGGGTTTGAGGCGAAACAACTTCAACACCGTGTCGGTGGACAAACTCAACAAGGCGATCAAGGGCGAAACCAGGCCCGAAAGTTTCGTCATCGGTCCCGCCAGCCAGCGGGAAATGCCTTCGGGAAAACTGAGGCCCAACCGTTTGGGCACGAGTTCCCCGATGACCAACGTGCAATAGGTCAGCCCGATGACCACCACCGCGAGCGCCACCTTGTTGGCATAAGGCGCGAGCCAGTCGAACTGGCGCAGCGGTTCGGCCAGTTTGACGGACAACGTCGCGCCGCTGAACGCCGCGGCCAGAATCCCCACCAGCGTGATGCCAACCTGGATCGTGGAGAGAAACCGGTTCGGCGACTCGGCGAGCGCCAGCGCGGCGCGCGCCCGGTGGTCGCCCGCCTCGGCCATGCGCCGCAGCCGCGCCTTGCGGACCGACACCACGGCGATCTCCGTCATGGAGAAAACGCCGTTGGCGAGCAGCAGCAGGAAGATGATCGTCAACTCCAGTGCGATTGAATTCATGCGGCTCACTGTACCCGGTTGCCCAATGAAACCCAAGCCGTTCGACAGCCGCCTCCGCGAATCTTCGTCGCAGCGCACGTGAGTGCGCTTCATTCACATTTGGATCCAGGCTCAGCAACGGCCTGACCATCGAAGAGATGTGGGAGCGGGTGGAGTGGAAGTCGCTGCGGAGCAGCGGCAGAGAATAGCCCACGGCGTAAGCCATGGGTTGCGTCGGTGAACACACCAAGCCCCGGAGGGGCGACAGAATGATGTTCCTTCTGAGGGCTCTCTTTCGCCCCTGCCGGGGCTTGCGGTTTGTTCCTACTACCCACGGCTTACGCCGCGGGCTAAGTTCTTTCGCACTTCCGGGGCTAAACACCGGATGACTTTTGAAGCTCCTTGGAGCGCAACCTACACCCCAAACGCCTTCTGCATCTGTTCGCGCACGACTGTCAATCGTTTCACGTTGCCGCCGCCGACTTCGGCCGTCGCCCAACCAACGAAACCAATATCGTCCAGTGCCTTGCGCACTTGATCCCACGGCAGATCGTCCTCCTCGCTGGTGATGTCCACGAATTTGTTCTTCGCGCGGCTGAATCCCTTGACGTCGAGTTTCACGCAACGGTGGCCGAACGAGCGAATCCATTCGCCGGGCTGGGCGTATTTCCAGTGGTTGCCCAGGTCGTAATACATGCCCACCCACGGGCTGTTGAAGCTGTCCACAAACTTCACGAACCGGTCGGGGCTTTGGTCCGGTCCCTGGTTGTGCTCGTACATCATCTGATTCCAGACGTTCTCGACCAGGATGTGCTGGCCCAAGGACGCCGCGAGCGGGAGCACTTTCTTCATCTCCGCGCGGCATCGTTCCTCGATCTCCGCCGCCGGGCCGTCGTCGCCCCTGCCCACCACGATCAACACGCCGCTGCCGCCGGCCGCGTGCGAGACGCGCAAGCAATGTTCCAGGTTGGCGCGGGCTTTGGCGCGCACTTCCTCCTTCGGATCCGTAAGCCGCTCGCTCCAGTGCGCATGGTTGATGGCGTTGTGAACGAACACGCCGGACTCGCGCACCGCGTCGCGCGCCTGCTGCGGCGTGAAATTGCCCGCTTCGTCAAAATCCACACCATCGAAGCCGGCCTCTCCGGCCATGCGGAGGCGCTCGACGATGTTCAGCTTCCGGCCGTCGGCTTCCTTGGCGATCATGCCCAGCTTGCACGACAGCAAGATCTTCTTGCCGGTTGGCGGCAGGACCAAGCCGGCTGACGCGGTTTTTGATTCGTCCGCTGCCATCAAGGGCAGCGCAGAAAGCGCGACAGCAGTCGTTGCGGTGCCCTTGAGGAAGTTCCGACGATTGAAAGCAGACTCTGTATTTTTCATAAAGGTTCTCGTATCTGCCCGTGACACTACGCCGCCAAGGAAGTCTGAGGAAAGCGCGAAGTTGAACGAATCTTAGATAACAAACCTCATCGTGGCCGTCCTTTGACTCAAACCTCTGCGATCATCGCGGCTCGGCGGATTCCTTTGGGCGGGCGTTTGGTTGCGGCTTCGGCGTAGGACAGGCGTCGCGCCTGTCTCCATTATTCCGCCCACCGTTCACCAGCGATTGCCAAGTGTTTGCCTATCGCACGGTCGAAGAAGCCATGCCGCTCAAGCGGGCGATTTGAGGTTTGAGACCGGCGCGACGCCTGTCCTACCCCTCCGCGCGCAACACTTCGAGTGGCGGGCGATTCAACACCCCGCGGCTGGCCAGGAGGCCGACGCCCACCGCCAGCGCGGAATTCACGGCGATGGCCAGTCCCAGATGCGCCCACGGCACGGCGAAGCCGATCTTGAACATGAACGTTGTCAGCGACCATTGCGCGGCAACCGCCAGCAGAATGCCCGTCAGGCTCGCCAGCAGGCCCAGCAGGAGAAACTCGACCACTTGAATCCTCAAGACCTGCGCTGACGACGCGCCCAGAGTCCGCAGCAGCACGACTTCGCGCAATCGCTGAAACCGGCTGTTCAGAACGGCGGTCACGAGCAGGATGACGCCGGTGCAAACCGTGAGCAGCGCGATGAAGCGGATGCCGATGGAGATTTTCGACACGATGCCCTCGATGACGCGCAGGATGAGCGTGAAGTCCACGCTGGAGACGTTCGGATACTGGCGCACCACGGCGCGTTGCATGGCGGCGGATTCCCGCGCGTCGCGGACGCGGGTGGTCACGATGGCGAACCCGGGCGCTTCCTCCAGCACGCCCGACGGAAACACGACGAAGAAGTTTGCCTGCACGCGCCGCCACTCGACCTTGCGCACGCTGGCCAGCCGCGTCTTGATGGGAATGCCCTGAACATCGAACACCACTTCATCGCCGAGGGAGAGATCGAGATCGCGGACGATGCTCTCCTCAATGGACACGGGAATTCGCTCCTCGCCCGGCGTCGCGCGGCCAATCCACTCCCCGGCGATGACCTTCTCCGCGTCGGTCAGCTCGGAGCGATACGTGGAGCGATATTCGCGGCGCAACACCCAGTGGCGTCCACGGAAGTCGCGCAACAGCTCGCGCGTCGGACGGCCTTTGACCGATTGAATCCGCATGGTAACCACGGGTGAAACATCGAGCACCGGGAGATTCATTTCCTTCAGGATTCTCAGCACGCCCTCCTGTTGGTCGGCTTGAATGTCGAACAGGACGGCGTTGGGTTTGTCGGTCTGGTTCTCGGGCGTCAATTCGCGCACGAGCGAGAATTGCACGAGATAAAGCGTCAGCATCAGAAACGTCCCCAGACCGAGCGACACCATCAGGAGCAGCGTGCGATTGTTCGGGCGATGCAGGCTGGCCAGACCTTGCCGCCAGACGAATGGCAGGCCGGTCCAGTTCATCCGCCGCACGCTCCAGACAATGCCGCGGGCAACGAGGAACAACACCAACAACGCGCCCGCCAGCCCGCCGGCGAAACCGAGGCCGTGTCTCCACTCCTTGGTTTGCGCCAGGGAAAACCACAGCACACCCGCCGCGATGGCGAGATAAACCACATACAACCACGGGTCGCGCAACGGGGCGTGTTCGAGGTCGCGGCGGAACACCGCCAGCGGCGAAACGGTCCGCACGCGCAGCAGGGGCAGCAGGGCGAACAACATGCAGATGCCGAATCCCGCCGCCGCCGCGCGCAAAACCGAGACGGCATCCACGGAAAACTTCACTTCCACGGGAATCAGATCGGCAAAGATCAGCGGCAGGGTTTGCTGCAAGGCCACGCCCACGGCCGTGCCGGCGACAGCGCCGGCCAGTCCCAATGCCGCGCCTTGAATCAAATACACGACAAACGCCTGTCGGGCCGTCGCCCCGAGACAGCGCAGCATCGCGACCGAATCCAGCCGTTGCCGGATGTGAACTTGAATGGCGCTCGCGATGCCGATGGCGCCCAACAGCAACGCCACGAATCCGCCGAGGCTGAGAAAGCGATAAAGATTTTGCAGGGCTTCACCGAGGTCCTGCTTGCGCTCCTCGACCGTGTCAATGCGCAAACGCAGCTCGTTGCGCTTGCTCTCGACTTTGCGAATTGCCGCCTCCGCTGCGGCATCCGAGTCGAAGGCAAAATAGCGACGATAGCGGGCGAGACTGGACTCGCCGATCAAACCGGTGGCGTCCAATTTGTCCATGCGGAGGTAAACGCGCGGCGCGAGGCTGGCGAAGAATTCATTGTCCCCCGGCACTTTCAGCAGCGCGCCGACGATGGGCAGCGTGAGTTCGCCGACCTTGATCTCGTCGCCGACACTGACCCCGAATTGCAGCAGCAACGTCTCCTCGACCACCGCGCCCTCGCCGCGCAGGAAGCGTTGCCAGCCCTCGGGTGGATTGGTCTCCGCCTCGCCGTAGTAGGGAAAGTCGCCCGCCAACGCGCCCACTTGCGCGAGTCGAGTTCCCTCGGTCTTCGGAAAATAGACCATTGAAGAAAACAACACCTGCTCGGACGAAACACCGCCGATGGTATCGAGAAAGGCCTTCTGCGCGTCGGTCAATTCGTCGCGCGACTGCACCATCAGGTCCGCGCCGAGAAGGGCCTTGGTCTGTTCCGCGGCGGCTTGTTCGAGGTTCTTGCCAAACGAACCAATGGCCACCATCGCGGCGATGCCAAGGACGATGGACAGGGAAAAGAGGAGCAGCTTCGCGCGGCTGCGGCGGCTGTCGCGCCAGGCCATGCGAAAGAACCAATTCGGCTTCGGCGAAGTGGCATCCCCCTTGCCCGGCGAGACGCCACCCTCTCCCCCACTGGAGAAGAGGGGAGGGTGAGGGGGCGGCTTGTGAGAAGAGGCAGACATTTCAGGCCGGAGCATTTTCCTTCACCACCCGCCCGCCCTTGAGCCGAAGCACGCGCTGAGTGCGGGCGGCGAGTTCGAGATTGTGCGTCACGAGCACGAGCGCGGTGTCCAGTTCATCGTTCATCTCGAAGATGAGTTCAACGACCGTGGCGGCGGTTTCCGCGTCGAGATTGCCGGTGGGTTCATCGGCAAAGAGAATGTGCGGACGATTGATGAAAGCGCGCGCCAGCGCCACGCGTTGTTGTTCGCCGCCGCTGAGTTGCGTCGGGTAATGCCCGAGCCGGTCGCCGAGCCCCACGCGCGTGAGCAGTTGCACCGCGCGGTCGGTCGCCTGATTGTCGCCGCGCAACTCGACGGGAATCATCACGTTCTCCAACGCGGTGAGATTGGGCAGGAGTTGAAAATTCTGAAACACAAAGCCGACATGCTCGTTACGCACCTGGGCGCGCTGGTCTTCGGTGAGGTTGTTGAGATTGACGCCGTTGATCGTCACTGAGCCGTGCGACGGCAGATCAAGTCCGGCGCAAAGGCCAAGCAGCGTGGTCTTGCCGCTGCCGGACGGGCCGACGATGGCGCAGGTTTCGCGGCGAGCGAGGTGAAAGCTCACGTCATCGAGCACCGTCAACGCGCGTCCGCCACTGGTGTAGGTGCGCGACAGACTCTGCACTTCGAGAATGTTGCCTGAGTTCATTCGGGCTGCTTGTTTCATCTGTTTGGCTGCGATTCCAACTGGACTGAATTGGTGGGGTGACGCTCACCGGCACCCTCACGAACCTGAGCGAGATTCTCCCTCTCCCAAGGCAAGAGGGCCGGGGTGAGGGAGAGCGTTCCGTTCATGTTCACCCTCACCCGGGACTTTCTTCGCGCGCGGATGATGCTATACATATCCCCAGGCGGTCACGACTGAATACAGACGCCGGATGAAAAGCGACATTCACAAGCTAACGCAGTTTCGCCCCGGGGCAAAAAACTCCGCCTGGGGATGGCGGACTGTGCTGGCGTTGCTGATCGGGTTGACAGCCACGCTGGTCCTGGCCGCCGAGTCCGAGCGCAAAACGATCTTCGTCCTCGGTGACAGCATTGCCGCCGGGCATGGCGTGGATCCGGAGGAGGCCTTTCCCGGCCTGCTCCAACAGCGCATCAACGAGCAGAAGCTCCCTTACGAAGTCGTGAACGCCGGCGTGAGCGGCGACACCACCGCCGGCGGCGTGCGACGGATGCCGTGGTTGTTACGGCGGCCGATGGACGTGCTCGTGCTCGAACTCGGCGGCAACGACGGCTTGCGCGGCATCACCCCCAAGGAAACCAAGGCCAACCTGGAGAAGATCATTGATCTCGCCCGCGAGAAGAATCCGGAGGTGCGAGTCATCGTGGCCGGCATGCAAATGCCGCAGAACATGGGCGAGGACTACACGCGCGAGTTTCGGGAGGTGTTCCCGGCCGTGGCCAGGGAGAAGCGAGCGAAGCTGATTCCCTTCCTGCTCGAAGGCGTCGGCGGCAAGGCGGAATTCAACCTGCCCGACCGCATTCATCCCAATCCGGAAGGCCACAAGATCATTGCCGACACGGTGTGGAAGTTTTTGCTGCCTCTGCTCTCTGCCGGTTCGTGATCCAGGGCAAAGTTTCTTCCCAAGTTCGCGATTTCCCTTCTTCAAAGTTCCTCTCTGACGGCATTCGCGCAGCGTCCGGTTTCGTCGAAAACTCTCGCTTGGTTTGACATTGGTCGTCACAGGTGGATTGGGTCTTTCGGTCCATTGTGCGGCCTGTTGGGAAGCGATACTGGTGGGCACATGAAACGCATTTCACCGTTGTTGGAACGCAACCGGGTAACCACTGGCGGCAGCCTCGCGGCGGCCAACGCTCAGGCGCGCGCCACGGTCAGGCGACTGGCGAAAACGGGCCGGACCTTCGATTCACACGCGGGTTGCCTGTCCTCGCCGTCTCACTGTCCGCGAGTATCTCCGTCGTTGCGCATCCAGGTCACGCCGGCGAACCGCCTGTTGCTGCGCTGGATGCGCAATGCCGAGATGGCAGCGTGGCAAGGCACCTGACGCGGATAACTGGGCGACCTGAATAATCCACCAATCGTCATCTGAAACAGCCCATCGAACATCCCATGAATCTGAAACCGACAACCACAATCGTCTTGACGACGCTCGTTGCCATCCCGCTGGCGGGATTGGTGTGGGCGGCAACCACCAGTGCCATGCGCGACGACACCGACCGCATTGCGCGCGGCAAGTATCTCGTCACGTATGGTGACTGCAACGCCTGCCATACGCCATTGAAGCCGGGCGCGAACGGTCCCGAACCCGACTGGTCGCGGATGCTCGCCGGCCACCCGGCCGAAACCGAGCTGCCGCCGCCGCCCAACCTGGAAGGATCACCGTGGTTTGCCGCCACCGCGGGCATGACGGCGTGGGCCGGTCCGTGGGGAATCAGTTATGCCGCCAACCTCACGCCCGACCAGAACACAGGCATGGGCATCTGGACCGAGGAGATGTTCATTCAAGCCATGCGCACCGGCCGTCACATGGGCAGTGGAAGACCCATTCTTCCGCCCATGCCCTGGCATAGCATCGCCACCTTGAGCGATGACGATCTCAAGGCCATCTTCGCCTATCTGCGCACACTCCCTGCCATAGCCAACAGCGTTCCCGGTCCGCTCGGGCCGGATGGCCAGCCGATGTTTCCGGAATGAACTCAACCAAGTCCCGCCAACACAGATTGGCTGCCAAGACAATGTGGAAGGGCCTTGAACTGCGGGTGAACGTACGCAAACGGCCCAGAATGCGGCTGCCTGGGTCAGGGCAGGACTGAGAGAACTATCTGGTCAAGCCCGATTGAATCTCAGACATTCAGCGGGGCCATGCATTCCAGTCAGGCTGTGGACACGGGCGGGCAAGAAGCTCCGGCGGCAGTGGGAGAGACTCGTTATCACTCGTTGGATGCGCTGCGGGGTTTTGCGTTGCTGCTGGGGGTGGTGTTTCATGCCGCCGAGTCTTTCGAGCCGGGGGTGGCCCGTTACTGGGCCATCGAGGACAATTCCACCAGCGAGTTTCTGGCGTTGTTCCGGCATGCGTGCCATTCGTTCCGGATGGAGATTTTCTTTCTGATCGCCGGATTCTTCGCGCGGCTGCTCCTGCATCGTCGCGGGACGCGCGGCTTCATCCGCAATCGGGCGGGTCGCATCCTCGTGCCCCTCGTCGTGGGGTGGCTGATTCTGTATCCGATCTTGGTTTGCCTGTGGCTCACGGGGGCAATCGTTGGCGGACAACCGGGCAGACTCGGCATACCGCCCGAGTTGGCGGATACATCGCCTCTGCTGCTGGCGGTGGGATTCTTCGTCCAACTTCGATTTCTCCCCATGTTTGATCTCACTCATCTATGGTTTCTGCACCAGTTGTCGGTGGTTTATGCGCTGATGCTCCTGGTCCGATTCGTCTGGCAGGCGCTGCTCGATTCCAAACCCCGCTGGCCATGCGGGGTGGACAAGACCTTTGCCGCGCTGTGCGGCTCGGCGTGGAGTCCGCTGGTGCTGGCCGGGCTGACCGTTCCCATGTTGATGCTCATGGATTCCTGGGGCGTGGACACACCGCAGAAATCCTTGTTGCCTCATTTACCGACGACGTTGCTGTATGGATTTCTGTTTTGCGTGGGATGGTTGTTGCATCGGCAGCCGGAATTGCTTGAGCAGTTCGCCCGGCGGTGGCGCAGCGGACTGCTGCTTGGCATCCTGCTCGCGCTGCCAACGGGCATGGGGCTGGATTGGCTGCATGAATCGGGCTGGCTCGAACATCCAATGCCGGGTCTGCGCTGGGCGTACTCGGCCTTGTATGCGCTCATGATGTGGGGGTTCGTGCTGGGGTTTTTGGGATTGTTTGTCCGGTTTCGCCGGACCCCCAGCGCGCGATGGCGTTACATCGCCGATTCATCCTATTGGATTTACCTCGTCCACTTGCCGCTCGTGGTCGGCCTGCAAATCCTGGTCGCCTGCTGGCCCGGGCACTGGACATGGAAATATCCGCTGATACTGGCCGTGGCCACGCCGGTATTGTTCTTGAGTTATCATTACCTGGCGCGCTCCACCTTCATCGGCGTGCAACTCAATGGCCGCAGGTATCCCCGCTCGGTCGCAATTAGCCCACCAACCTTCCCCCGGCAGCGGGTTCAATAGCTCATCTTGTCCAGCTTCACCTTGCCGCGGAAAATCCAGTAAATGCTCACGGTGTAGGCCAGCACAATCGGCCTCCCGATGAGCCCGAAACTCACCGCTTTTCAAGGTGTCCTCTGCAGAATAGGATGCTGCCCGTGGCATCCAGGTCTTACTCGGAAATCAAAGATTCATTGCGACATCTCTATCTGGACGACTCGCGTCCCTGGCTGGTCGGTTTCAGTGGCGGCAAAGACAGCACCCTGGTCGCCGCGCTGGTGTTCGATGCCGTCCTGTCACTCCCGCCGGAACAGCGCACCAAACCCATCACTGTCCTTTGCACCGATACGCGCGTGGAAATTCCGGCCATTGCCGATGGTGTGGAAAGCGCCTTGGACCGGATGCGCCGCTGTTCCGAGCAGCACAACCTCAACATCGAAGCCCACCTGCTCAAACCACCGCCCGAGCAATCCTTCTGGGTCAACATCATCGGCCGCGGCTACCCGCCGCCCAATCGCATCTTCCGCTGGTGCACCCAACGCCTCAAAATTGATCCCGTCACTACCTTTGTGCAGCGCCGTATGGAGAATGGCTATTGGAGCGAGGCCATCCTGCACCTGGGCGCGCGCCGCGCCGAAAGCTCCACCCGCGCCCAGACCATGGCCGGACGCGAGACCCGCAACGGCCTCAACCGCCATCCCGACCTCCCGCGCGTCTGGGTCTCCAACCCCATCGAATTCCTCACCACCGAAGAAGTCTGGGCCTGGCTGCTCCAGAAACCGAACCCGTGGGGCGGCGACAACCGCGCCCTCTACAAACTCTACGCCAGCGCCGCCAACGGCGAATGTCCCATCCAGATTGACACCAGCACGCCCAGTTGCGGCCACTCCCGTTTCGGTTGCTGGACCTGCACCGTCGTCGAACGCGACAAGGCCAGCGAGGGCCTGCTCGCCAGCGGTGACGAACGGATGGAAAAACTCATCGAATTCCGCGAAACCCTCCTGTTCTACCAGGATCCCGCCAACGGCAAACGCGACCTCAAGCGCAAGAACGGTTCGGACGGCCCTGGCAAGCTCACCATCGAAGCCCGCCGCGAGCTGCTCACCCAACTGCTCCAGCTCCAGGAGGACGTCGGCCTCAATCTCATAAGCGACGACGAACTCTTTCTCATCCAACAACTCTGGAAAAGCGCGCGGCGGCCCGACGATGGCGGCGGCGTCGCGCGCATCGTCACCCGCCAGAAAGGCATCCTTATGAGCGACTGGAAAGAAACCAACCGGCTGCGCGAACTCCAGGAGGAGGTCGCCGCAGAAAAAGGCATCCGCGCCGACACCCTGCGCCGGCTGCTGGCCAAGGTGGATGAATACAGCGAAAGCCACCGCGCCTTCGGCCTGCCCGAAGATTTGCTCAACATTCTGAAGGACGACTTGGCTGAACACGGCGAATCCTTTCGCAACTGAAGTGGCTTTCCGGCAATGCAACCAACCGACCAATGCGAAAAATGGCTGAAAGTCGCGGCCAACCTCCGCGTTGATCGCAAAGACAACATTGCGCCGCACAAACCGCTGCTCCTACTAGTCGTCGCCGAACTCGCGGAACAGGGAAAACTCGAACCATTTCTCCCGCTGACCGGCGAGCTTGTCTTCCGCTTCCTCGCGTTCTGGACGGTCGTCGCCAATCGCCGCTCGCAGAAGCCGAACATTCGCCTGCCGTTCTACCATATCCGCAGCGACGGGTGTTGGACTCCGCTCAATGAGGACGGCGAGCCAACACTGGAAAGGATGCGTGCTGCTGCCGCGCGTTTCGACGAATCGTTCATCGCCTGTCTCCACGATCCAGCATTCCGCAAGCAACTCCGCCGCGTCCTGATTGCCCGCTACTTCACCGATCCCACCGAACGTGCCGCGCTCTACGACCTGGTCGGCCTCCCTGTTCCGCCTGACGATGTCGTGAGAGCCGACGCCAAGCTCTACGCGGAGTCGCGCGACCGTGGACGTGAGGCCCGCTTTCGCCTCACCGTCGTGCCCGCCTACAACTACACCTGCACGCTGACCCGCTACCGGTGCGTCACCGCCGATGCCGGCAGCATCGTGGACGCGGCTCACATTCACCAGTTCGCCGACAGCCGCAACAACCATCCACAAAACGGCCTCGCCCTCAGCAAGAACGCACACTGGATGTTCGACGCAGGCTTGTGGTCGTTGGATGACGACTATCGGGTAATCGTCGCCAAAGACCGTTTTGATGAAGCTGGCGAGGATGCTTTCCTGCTCAAGCGATTTGCCGGGCGGCGAGTCGAACTTCCGGGCAGACGGGAAAACTGGCCTGACCGAGCGCATTTGGCGTGGCATCGCGAGAATCGTTTTGGGCGGCGCACTGAGCTCAACCTGCTGAAGTGAAGAAGAAACAGGCAGAAATGTCCCGCGCAACGACTACTGGCGGAAGGCAGTTGGTTTTCCTCGTCGGCGACTGGGCGAGGAAGGACGAGTTCAGTGGCTGATCATAGGCCAGCCATTCAGTTTTCTTGCTTGCTGCCCGCGTCCGCGAGGCTTCGGTACAGGAATTCGGCGCAGTACCGGCTCATCTTCTCCTCCCGTGGCTTCCGACGCGGCGCTTCGATCACCACTTGAGCGCGGTCGCCTTCGACTCCGATCAGCCCGAGCCGAAATCTGTAGAGCAACCGCCGGTCAACCAACTCGACAGTGCCGTTCCATACTGCGACATAGGTTCGGTCCGCAAAGAATGTGTAGCGGCGGGCCTGCAAGATGGCTTCACGCCATCTTCTCTGTTTCAACTCAACTGCGACAATTTCCCGTGTCGGCGAAGGGGGATTCTTCAGCAAGCAGACGTATCCTTCCTCGTCCCTTTCAACCAATCCGATTGAGGCCATTTCAGGCAACACCTTGTGTCGGAGCGTGGAATCCGAAAACGTGACGCGGCGCTGAAGCGAATCGAAGGACATCCGCTCCCCGCTCTTGAGCGCAAGTAGAACCTCTACCCAATGGTGATGATCAATCGGCGTTTGTGCCCGTTCTCTCCGCCGAACCTCACGACTTCTCGCGCAGAATTTTGCGCCAACCAGGTCAGCCTTTCCATAGCCAGCCGAAAACTCCTCGACGATCACGTCCAAACCCATTTCGGCCTGCATGAGCAGCCGAACCGGTTCGACCATATGAGCCTCGAATTGCTGGCGCATCATCGGAACTCAGGGTTGAGGTTGGCAGAAAACATCCAGCCACGTTCGCAAATGCGAATAGTAGCCCGGCTGCAATTCGACTGCCTGCTGTGTTCGGATTCGGTTGCAGGCTTGAACTGCGGATTCAACGCGCTTCCTCAGCCAAGCCAGCCGATCCGCCGTACTTTGGAGGGCGTTTAGTTCCTTGATCTCAGCAGTTCTCGCATGAAGGAAGTGAGCCTTTGCCCCCCGTCCGAGATTTCGGGACGGGCCTTGGCAATGCGGACAAGCGCACCGCAACCCCGCATTGCGGTCGTCGGAAAGGATGTCCTCGACCATCGGCACTGGCAACGTCAGCAGCATGCCGGGAACATAATACTTTTTCGTCATGTCATAGCCGACCGACCGATTCACAAGCAGGTTTGCTTCCGAGAAGCTTGAAAGCGACGCCACGCCATTGGAGATTCCGTCCACACCCGCCGCCAGCAGCGCAAGTCCAAGCGTGCCCACGCGGCAAGCGAATACGGGCTTGCCCAGCCGCTGAAACATCTGGAGCAAATCCAAGAGGGCACGGAGTTGAAGCGGGTTATTGGTGCGCTCGTCAATCGTGTCCACATAGAACAAGTAGCCGTCGGCACGCGCCCGGGAGTAACGATTCAAGAGAGCGAGACGATTCGCTGCGACCGTGTACGGTTCGATATTCAGGCAAAGCCCGGCGTAAACCGGCGGCGCACCGTTCAGCGAACTTGCATAGCCGACCGCCTCCTCTATGAGTTTGATGTCAATGTCTATCCACGGCGATCCCAAGTCGCGACAGAAATGGAAAGGCGCGACCAGCGTCGAACATCTCCATTGCATTTGCCAGTCAATACAACAATGAGCGTACTTTTGGAGCGCCTGAATAGTCTGAAGCTCGCGGGGACTCAAAACGTTGTTAGGGTCAGGCACGTAAGGCAGATTGACGAGGCCTTCGGTCAGGGCGAACGAAGAATACGTCAGCCGGTACGTCACTGGATCAAACAGGTAAGGAATCCCCAATTCGCGGTATGCCGCCAGGGACTTCTGCATTCGGGGCAGGAAGTTAGCAGGGTATTCAATCGCGTCCATTTTCCCGCCAGCCCGCAAAAATCGCTCGACATCGCCTTTCTCCGTCTGGAGAAGCCGGAAATAACAGCGTTTCGGAAACTCAGTCCGTTTCGCGCTTGCGGCCGTTGGGGCGGCGCGCGGAATGATCACGGGCGTGGACTGAACCGCCCTCTCAAGCTCATCATGGTTGAATGTGCGCTCGTACGGTTGCTTTGAAAGCAATACGAGAATCAGGTTTTCAAACTCCGACGACACCGCTTTGTTATGGCGGGTTGGCGGCAGGGGCGGATTATTGACGACTTGCGCATACAACTCGAGCGGAGTGCGTCCCGAGAAAGGATACTGCCCCTCCGTTACGAGATAGTACATGAGCACGCCGAGCGAATAAAAATCCGCCCGGATATCCACGTCATCGCCACGCAAAATCTCCGGAGCAATGTAGAGTGGCGTTCCGATCGGCTGGCCGGGAGCAGTCGTCAGGGTGGTGTAATCCAGCATCTTCACCAGTCCGAAATCCAGCAGCTTGATCTGCCCCGTATTGGTGACAAACACATTCGCGGGCTTCAAGTCGCGGTGGACAATGTTCTGCGAGTGGATCGTTTTCAACCCGGCGACGATTTGACCCAAGACGCTCTTGAGCGTTGCCTCGTCGAGCTTGTTGTTGGCCGTCCGGAAGAATTTCGCGAGGTCCTGCCCTTCCAAGTATTCCAGAACCACAAAGAGCCGAGTTTCATTCCCAAGGGCTGCTTCGCCCGCTTCAATGAACTTGACCACGTTCGGGCCGACCGCTTTTTGCAGCGCACGGACTTCGCGTTCAAACCGTTTTACGTCCCAGCCCTGTAACACTGCTTCTTCCCGAATAAGCTTTAGGGCAAAACGCTGCCCAGCCTTGGCGGCTTCGTACGTTTCGCCGAACGTGCCCTGCCCCAAGAGCCGCCCAAGTTGATATCCGTTTATCTTCGGCATCGGTGAGACTAGAGTATGCCCGGTTGCGGAAAGTTGTCAGCGCCATTTTTCGGTCTGTCGCACAAGAGCCCCGGCCAGCCCGGCAGCGGCAAGAGCCAGCTTGCGCTCGATTTGCTGGCCCAACTCACAGGCTACGGCGTCCGGTTTGTGTTCTTCGACATGAAAGGCGAGTTGGAGGACGACCCCAACAACCCGCAGCAGCGCCAGACCCGCTCCCGGTTTCTGGAGCAAACCGGCGCGGATTATGTCCGGTTCGTCCGCCAGGATTTGCCCATCAATCCCCTGTATCGCGATCAGAATCCGGCGGTGAACGCCCAGATCGCCAACGAGATTGCCTCCCTGATCCGCTGTTTCGCCCCGCAATTGGGCGCGAACCAGCAGCAGGCCCTCAGCGATGCCTACCAGCGGCTGGCCACGCCGGATTTTCCGGGACTGCTGCTGGAGTTGCAGCAGAACGGAGTCACGGGTGTGCCTGTGGCGCTCATCAGCCGGATCGTGGATTACAACTTGTTTGCGTCGGCGCAGACAGCCATCAGTCCGGAGCAATGGCTGCGGCGGTCTCTGGTGATTGATTTCAAGGAGTTCGGCAACGACAGCGAAACGAAAGCGCTGGCGGTGGCGTTGATTCTCAATTTCCTGATCAAGAAGTTGAGCAAGCAATTGGCGGTGAAGAACGACGTGCAGCCGCTCAAGATGGTGCTGTTCGTGGACGAAGCGCATCTGCTGCTGCCCAAGGAGAGCAAGGCCGGCCTGCTGAGTTCGCTGGCGCGGCAAGGCCGGTCGTGGGGCTTCCCCGTCTGGCTCGCATCGCAGGACGCCGACAAATTCCTCACGCAAGGCACGAACGAAACGAACTTCGCGCAACTCGCCGAATGTGGCGTCCATTTCTCGCCGCAGACGTTGAGCGCGGCGGACCAAAAGAATGTTCTCGGCAGCGTGGTCAGTCAGAAGTTCAAGAAAGCTGAAGCCGCGCTCTGTCAGCGCGGCAAACTGCAAACCACCGGCCCCGCCCGGCAGTTCTGGAAGGATGGAGGGAAGTAGCAGCCGACGTGATGAGGCTCTGGTTGATTGGGTGCGGATGGAGCGGACTCATGTCCGCTGCTACGGGGATTAGGCCGCCGCCAGCGGACGCACGCAACAGACTTCGTCTTCGCGGAGTGTTTCGAGAGCGGATTCGGGCACGGTGATGACAGCGATGGAGTCGCCCAGCGCGTTGAAGACCTCGGCGCTGTAACCATCCTCCTGGCCGGGGCGGCCGGGATGGTGTTCAACCAGCTTTACGATGTCGCCGCGCTTCAGCCGTTCCGACGGCAAGTCGCGGGTGAGCACCATGTCTTTGTAGAGTTCAAACTTCATTACGCTTTTCGTTTGTCCGGCAGCAAGGTAATGAACTTTGTCATCCCCGACAAGTGCTCGGTCATCCAGACGGCCCGAACCGCCAGGGTCACGCCGTTTGGTCCGGTCAAGTTGCCGCAACTTTCGTAATATTGGCCGAACTGGTTGGACTTTCCGGGGATGGCTTCCAAAGGGAGCAATTGAACCCGCAAGTCTCGCAACAGTTGGTCGGCGTTCGCCACAGTGTAACCGGCGCGTTCGAGCCAGCCGGATTTGTCGCCTCGCGCCTGTGGCACCAGGAGGTAGTGCGTTACCTTTTCAAGGGCAATGATCGTGTCGGCGGGCAGCTTCATGGGCCTTCAACTGCGCAGCATTTTGACCGCGTGTGCGATGGCGGACAAGGCTGCTTTGACGTCGTCGGTTGTGTTCGCCAAGTCGAGCGAGAAGCGAATCATCTGCCGCGAGGCGGTGGATTCGGGCTTCATCGCTCTGACCACATGCGACGGTTCATC
>WYBW01000110.1 GCA_011525685.1 Verrucomicrobiia bacterium | reverse complement strand
GGCCCAGGCACGGCGTGGCAGGCCAGGAATTCGCCGCGTTTGCGGATTGGAAATCCGCGATCCGGCAGACTGGAAGTCCGCGCTACGGCATCGCCTCGGCGCCCCCTGCAAGAAAATGAGATGCGCCCGGCGGGTTTTCCAGCAGGCTTTACCAGTTGACGCCTCCAAGGGACGGCCCATAAGCTGTCCCCGCAAACGCGAAAGCGCATGGGGCGCTTTTCGACCGCAACCTCATAACAGGAGCTTTATATGGCTGAAGGTTACTGCGTTAAGTGCAAAGCCAAAAAAGAAATCGCCGATGGCGTCGAGGAAGTCATGAAGAACGGGCGCAAGGCCATCAAGGGCAAGTGCCCGACCTGCGGCACCGTCATGTTCAAGATTCTCGGCGGCAAGGCCGCAGCTCCCGAACCGCCACCGTCCTCCACCCCGCCGGCTGCCAGCTAGAATTATGTCGCAACAACTCGCTTACGTCATCATCACGCCGTATTCCCTGCACAAATCCCGCACCGGTGGCATCTTGAGCCGCCTGATTTCCCGGACCGGACTCGATCTGGCGGCGGCGCGCATGTTCGCGCCCAGCCCGGAACTGGTGAAGCGGTATTCCGAGGCGATCGTTTCGGCCAACGACCCCCAGGACCGCCGTATCCAGGAGCTGATTTACCAATACATCCTCCAAAACCTTTCGCCGGATCCCAAGACCGGTCGTCGCCGCCGGGTGATGATGCTGCTGTTCCGGGGTGAAGACGCCGTTCGGAAGGTCCGCTCGGTCGTTGGCAACTTGGGGCCGGACCGCCGCGTGGGTGAAACCATCCGCGATACCTACGGCGACATGATCATGGACGAAAACGGGCAGGTGCGCTACTTCGAGCCGGCCGTGCTGGCGGCGCCCACGTCCGAGGAGGCCGAAACCAAGCTGAAACTCTGGGCTGAATACTCCGACAGCGACGGCGGGGTGCTGGAAAACGTCATTGGCTACGGCCCCGGTGAGACGCCGGAAAGAACCTTGGTGCTCATCAAACCCGACAATTTCCGCTTTGCCACCGGCCGACCCGGCAATGTGATTGATTTCTTTTCGCGCACCGGTCTGTTCATCGTGGGCATCAAGGTGCATCGCATGAGCGTGGCGGACGCGATGGAGTTCTACGGCCCGGTCCGGGAAGTTCTTCGCAACAAGCTCAAGGACATGGTTGCGGCCAAAGCCAAAGCCGCAGTGGAGAAGGAACTGGGCTTTAGCATCCCGGGCGAGCAAGAGAAGCAACTGGGTGAAATTCTGGGGCCAATCTTTGGCGACAACCAGTTCGAGAACATCGTTCGTTTCATGGCCGGTCGCGCACCTTCGGAGGCTCCGTTGAGCGAGCATGGCCAGCCGGGCAGCGAGAAGTGCATTGCCTTGGTCTATGAAGGTGTGGGCGCCGTGGCCAAAATCCGCGACGTGCTCGGGCCGACCGACCCGTCCAAAGCACCGCCAGGTTCGATTCGCCGCGAGTTCGGCCAGAACATCATGGTCAACGCCGCTCACGCCAGCGATTCGCTTGAAAGTGCAAAGCGCGAATTGGGCATCGTGAAGGTCGGGGAAAACACCTTTCGGCGGGTGGTCGAAGAGTTTTACGGGAAGAACTGATCCGGCAAGGGGCGACCCAGCGCGGTCCAGTGACTTCGGCCGGACCGGCATTGCGCCGGCAGATTCTCGTCATGTGTGCATCGCGCGATCATGGCCAGTCGAGATTCCTCAAGCTCTCCACGAGTTTCGCGTCAGCGGCAGGAAACTCGTAATCCGGCAATTCCGATTTACGAATCCACCGAAGGGCCGCACAGCCGAGCGGACGAGGCTCGCCCCCGGCCAGATCGCAAAGAAAGAACTTCAAGTAAACCGTCTTCTCAGGATAGGCGTGCGTGACCGACTCGAAGAGTCGCCCCACCCGAGCTTCCACGCCCAATTCCTCCCGCAATTCCCGCACGAGGCACTGCTCGAAGGTTTCGACCGGCTCGCGTTTGCCGCCCGGGAATTCCCAAAGCCCGCCCAAGTGTGCGCTCGCGTGGCGCTGCGTAATCAGGAGTTGTCCGTCGCGAAAAATCAGCCCGGCGGCGACCTCGATGATTTTCGTTTCGATCTTTGTCTTGCTCACCATCGCAATCTCGATCTGAAACCGGCCGGGTTATGAGCAAGAGCAGGAGCTTCGAGTCGCTAGCGCCCGATGCTCTTGTAGATCCAGCCCAAACGCTCCATCTCCTGCGGATCGAACAAATTGCGGCCGTCGAACATGATCGGGTGCGACAGGGCCTTGCGGGCGCGTTCGAGGTCGAGCTTTTTGAATTCGTCCCACTCGGTGGCCACCACCAGGGCGTCGCACCCTTCGGCCACCTCGTTCATGTTTTCCACGTAGGTGACGTCTTGCAGCAGCGCCTTGGCTTTCTCCATCGCCTTGGGATCATGCACCCGGAGAATCGCGCCGTCCTTTTGCAAGCGATGGCAAAGGTCAATCGCGGGCGACATGCGCACGTCGTCGGTGTTCTGCTTGAACGCCAGGCCGAGCACGCCAATGCGCTTGTCCTTCAACACCCAGAGCGTGTCGCTGATCTTCTTGATGAACCGCTCCATCTGCTCGGTGTTGATGCGCTGCACCTCCTTCAGCAACCGGAAATCGTAGCCGATCTGCTCGGCGATCTTGATGAACGCGCTCAGGTCCTTGGGGAAGCAACTGCCGCCAAACCCCAGGCTGGGGTTGAGGAAGCGCCGCCCGATGCGGTCGTCCATGCCCATGCCGTTGGCCACGTCCTGCACGTTTGCCCCGGCGGCCTCGCACAACACCGAAACGGCGTTGATGTAGGAGATCTTCAGCGCCAGAAACGAGTTCGAAGCGTGCTTGATCAGCTCCGCCGAATTGATGTCCGTCACAATGATCGGGGCATTGAAGGGCGTGTATATCTCCTTCATGGCCGCGACCGGTCGTTGCGAGCGAACGCCAACCACGATGCGGTCCGGCTTCATCAAATCCTCGACCGCAAAGCCCTCGCGCAGGAATTCCGGATTGCTGACCACGTCGAAATCCACCTGCGCCTTGCAATAGCGCTTGATGGTTTCCGCAACCTTGTCGCCCGTCTTCACGGGCACGGTGCTCTTGTCCACGACAATCTTGTAGGAGGTCATCGCGCCCGCAATCTCCCGGGCCACCTTTTCGATGAAGCTCAAATCCACGCTGCCGTCCGGCTGGGGCGGCGTGGGGACTGCGATGAAGATCACGTCGGATTGCTCCACGCCTTCGGCCGTGCTCACGGTGAAGCGCAGGCGACCGGCGGACACATTCTTGTGGACCAGTTCCTCCAGGCCCGGCTCATAGATCGGAATGCCCCCCGATTGCAGCAGCTTTACCTTGGCCGCGTCGTTGTCCACACAGATCACCGAGTGTCCAACTTCGGCAAAACACGCACCGGTCACCAGACCGACATATCCTGTTCCAATGATGGTCAGCTTCATATTTTGAAGGTATTAACCGTGGCGACCCTTTCCGAAGCGGGTCGCCGGCGAAACTTGCCCGATCACCGTAGCCGGGCGCGTGCCAATCAGGGCGAAGGCGTGCTGAGCTGGAATGTCGGCGGAGGGGTGGCGGCGGGAGTTTCGGTGGCCGCCACAGGCTGTTCTTGCCGCAGTCGCTCCAGCCGGAACGCCGCTTCGTTGCCGGTCGAGCTGTACGGCTCTGAACGGGCAATCTCTTCGTAAAGCGAGCGGGCTTGATCGAGCTTGCCCTCCGCTTCGTAATTGCGCGCCATACCAAACTTGGCTTGGACGACCGTATGAGCGCCGGGGTTGCGCTCCATCGCCACCTTGTAAGCCTCCACGGCCTCGGCGGTTTTCCCTTGCGCCTCCAGGCTGGCGGCAATGCCCAGCAGGGCCTGGCTTACAAACGGATGGCCGGCGTACTCCCGCGTGAACCGTTGAAACACCGCGTGGGCTTCGGCATATTTGCCCTCTGTGAACAACCCGCCCCCCGCCAGGAGCAACGCCTGCGCCGCCGCCGGGGTGCCGGGATGCGCCTCGGCCACTCGCACAAAGGACTCGGGTGCGGCAGGCCGGCCAGTGCCGGAAAACAGGCTTTCGACCATCACTTTAGACAGCGCTTCGCCGGCCTTGACCTCCCGGGCGCCCTGCGACCAGAGATAGTAGGAAAACACAAAGGCGACCAGAATGGTGAGGCCAGCGCCCCACGCGGCTTGCTTCTTGTTCGCCTCGAACCAGACGAACAATTTTTCGCCCAGGGTCAAATGTGCCGTTTTTTCTTCCATAATCGGGTCGGCAATGTTTCGTTGGGCGACTCAAAACGCAAGCCTGAAATCCAACCCCAGATCGAGCCGGGCGCATCTCAGTTTATTGCAGGCAGGCACTCCTGGCGTAGCGCAGGTTTCCCAACCTGCAGTATCACCGACTTCCAGTCGGCGGGCCAAGACACGGCGTGGCAGGCCAGGCGTTCACCGCGTTTGCGGATTGGAAATCCGCGATCCGGCAGACAGGAAATCTGCGCTACCGCATCGCCCCGGCGCACCCCTGCAAGAAAATGAGATGCGCCCAATCGAGTCAGCGGCCTCAGCCGCCTTTGCTCGACTTCCACCCCGCACGCTGGCATTACTCGGTTGGCGTCACCTCTGCCGGCTGAAAGTAATTGGCGGGTTGGCGCGTGGAATTTCGCCTGAATGACTGACAGGCTGCGAATGAACGGTCCACAAACACAACCGCGCAAGACGGAACGCGAACTTTTCCTCGAGGCCCTCGAACGGCCAACCTTCGAGGAGCGGGCCGCGTTCCTGGACGAGGCTTGCGCCGGCGACCCGTCATTGCGGGCGGCGGTTGAGGCGTTGCTGCGGAATCACAAAACCGACAGCTTTCTGGAGACGCCGGCCATTGAGGTTCCGTCCGCTGCCGCGTCCGCGCCGGCTCGCTCCGACACAATCTCCCTTGAGATTATCGGCGAGAAGCCGGGAGACCAGATCGGACGTTACAAGCTGCTCCAACAGATTGGCGAGGGCGGTGTCGGCGTAGTGTTCATGGCCGAGCAGGAAGAACCCGTTCGACGACGAGTTGCGCTCAAAGTTCTTAAGCCGGGGATGGACACCAAATCCGTCATCGCCCGCTTTGAGTCGGAGCGGCAGGCGCTGGCGTTGATGGACCATCCCAACATCGCGAAGGTGCTCGATGCGGGCAGCACGGACAAGGGCCGGCCGTTCTTCGTCATGGAACTGGTGCGCGGGGTCCGCATCACGGAGTATTGCGACCAGAACCGCCTGCCAACCCGCGAACGGCTGACTCTGTTCATTCAAGTCTGTCAAGCCATCCAGCACGCGCATCAAAAGGGCATCATCCATCGCGACATCAAGCCCTCGAACATCCTGGTGACGCTCCACGACGGCGTGCCGGTGCCCAAGGTCATTGACTTCGGCATCGCCAAGGCCGTGGATCAGCGACTCACGGACAAGACCCTCTTCACCGAGTTCCAATCCTTCATCGGCACGCCGGCTTACATCAGTCCCGAGCAGGCGGAGATGAGCGGGCTGGACATTGACACGCGCACGGACATCTACAGCCTGGGCGTGCTGCTCTACGAAATGCTCACCGGCCGGACGCCGTTCGATGCGCGGGAGCTGTGGGCTTCCGGCCTGGATGGCATGAGGCGGACCATTCGCGAGGAGGAACCGACACCGCCCTCGACCCGCCTACGGATGTTGCCCGAGGCCGAACAGACGACCACCGCGCAACGTCAGCAAGTCGAGCCGGCCAAACTGACCAGCGTGCTGCGGGGCGATTTGGACTGGATTGTCCTGAAAGCGTTGGAGAAGGATCGCACGCGCCGCTACGCGACTGCCAACGCTCTTGCCCAGGACATCCGCCGTTACCTCGAGAATGAGCCGGTCATTGCCCGTCCTCCCAGCACCACGTATCGGTTCCAGAAACTTGTTCGACGAAACAAGCTGGCCTTTGCCGCGGCGGGTGCGGTCGCCGCGGCACTGCTGATCGGTTCGGTAATCTCGACCTGGCAATTCATTGAAAAGAGCGTGGCGTATCGGCGCGCCATGAACGCCGAGCAGGAGCAAAGCCGGCTGCGCGTCGAAGCCGAGGCGGCGCGGCAGTCGGCGGAAGCTCAAGCGCTGGTTGCCCGTCGCCAAGCCTATGCTGCGGACATGAATCTGGTGCAACAAGCACTGGCCGCGAACAACCTCGGTCGCGCGCAGGAACTGTTGAATCGCCATCGGCCTTCCGGGGATTCTCAAATTTCAAATTTCAAATCTCAAATCCCTGCGGACCTGCGCGGCTGGGAATGGCGTTACCTCTGGCAACAGTGCCAGAGCGATGCCCTGTTCACCTTGTGCCAGCTTTCCAACGAGGTTTCCGCGTTGAGCGTGTCGCACGATGGCAAGTGGGTGGCGGTTGGCGAATCTGGCGACGGCGGGATTTCGATCTGGGACTTGCGGGCGCGCCAGGAGATTGCCCGCTTTCAGCCGGGTGAAAGCAGTGAGACCTTTGCCTTCT
>WYBW01000109.1 GCA_011525685.1 Verrucomicrobiia bacterium | reverse complement strand
CAACAACCTGGGCAACGTCGAATCGTATATTGCGGAGGCGGCCTCACATGAGGTCGGTCATAACCTCGGGCTCAGTCACGACGGCACGTCCAGCAGCGAGTACTATGGCGGCCACGGCAGCGGCGACACTTCCTGGGGACCGCTCATGGGCACGGGTTACAACCGCAACGTGAGCCAGTGGTCGAAGGGCGAGTACTACCAGGCCAACAACACGCAGGATGACCTGGCCACGATTGCCGGCAAAATTTCCTATCGCACGGATGACCACGGCAACACGGCGGGAACGGCGACCGCGCTGGTCATCACGGGCGGGACAAACATCGTCTCCACCACGCCGGAGAACGATCCTGCCAACAGCAATCCCGCCAACAAGAGCGTGCTGGATCGCAACACGGATTTGGACGTGTTCTCGTTCGTGACGGGCAGCGGGCCGGTCAGTCTTGCGGTCAACCCTTGGGTCACGCCCTCCGGCACCCACGGCGGCAACCTGGACGTCCGGCTGGAACTGTACAACGAAAGCGGCACTCTGTTGTTGACCAACAATCACGCCAGCCAGACCACCGCGTTGATTCAAACCAATCTGGGCGAAGGGCGCTATTACCTGCACGTGCGCAACTCGGGCGCGGGCGATCCCTTCAGTTCCACACCCACCGGCTACACGGCTTACGGCAGCCTGGGCCAGTATTTCATCAACGGTTATGTGACGGAAGTCGCCACGTTCATCGCGCCCCCCGTGGCGGAATTGCAGGTCACCGACGTCACCCAGTCCGGCCAGACCAGCAAGCAGTTCATCGTCACCTACTCGGATAACGTTGCGATTGACGTGTCCACCATTGATTCGAGCGACATTCGGGTCACGGGGCCGAACGGTTACGACCAGCTCGCGCAATTCATTTTGCTGAACACCAGCGGCGACGGCACTCCGCGCGCGGCCACCTACGCGGTCACGCCACCGGGTGGCGGCACATGGGCGCCGGCGCACAATGGCACCTACGTCGTCTCGATGCTGGCCAATCAAGTGGCCGACACCGAAGGGGCGCATGTGGCGGCGGGGCAACTCGGGCAGTTTCAGGTGGCGGTCCCCGTGGCGATTTATTCCGACAACATGGATGTGGAGCCCGGTTGGACACTGCAACCCGACTGGCAGTACGGCACGCCCGGCTATTCGGGCGGTTGGCCGACCAGTGGCTTCACCGGCACCAAGATCATCGGCTACAACCTCAGCGGAACTTACCCCAACAACCTGAGCGTGAAACATGCGACGACGCCGCAAATCAACGCGTCCGGCAGCACTTCGTTGACGTTGCGCTTTCGCCGGTGGCTCGGCGTGAGAAACATTGATTCCGCGACGATTCAAGCTTCGACCGACGGAGTCAATTGGGTCAATGTCTGGTCGTCCGCGAGCGCTGGCATTGCCGACAGCGACTGGCAACTGGTGCAGTATTCCCTGCCTGGGAGTGTGATTGGCAGTCCGTCGCTGCGGCTGCGCTGGAGTCTGAGTTCCGGCGGCCAGGGTGGTCGCCCAGCCGGCATCGGCTGGAACATTGACGACGTGGAATTGCTGGGTGCCGGCTCGCTCGATACGGAGCCGCCGGTGGCTTCGCTCAACGTCGCGGACATCACGCTCGGTAATTCGCCCAGCCATTCGTGCAGTGTCACCTACAACGACGCCACCGCCGTGCGTTTGTCCAGTCTGGATTCCACCGACCTGTTGGTGACCGGTCCAAATGGGTATTCAAACCTCGTCGAATTCATCGGCGCGGATCTGCCGATGGACGGCTCGCCGATGACCGGCAGCTATTCCCTTCCCGCGCCTGGCGGCTCGTGGAACGAGGCCGACAACGGCACCTACACGATCACACTCCAAGAGGCCGCCGTGGAGGATACGCTGAACAATACGACTCCGCAAACGACGCTAGGCACATTCACTGTCGCCATCAGCGCAGCCAGCCCCGGCGTGCTCGCGATCACGCCCATGGGCGGGTTGACTTCCTCGGGCGTGGCGGGCGGACCGTTCAGCCCGATCTCCATTATCTACACCCTGACCAACAGCGGCGGCACATCGCTGAACTGGAGCGCCAGCAAGACAGCTAACTGGGTGAGCCTGAGCGCCACCAGCGGCAGCCTGGCGGCGGGCGCTGCGACGACCGTGACTGTTTCAATCAACGGGAGCGCCGACAGCCTCGCGGCTGGCGACTACAGCGACTTGGTGAGCTTCGTGAACACGACAAGCGGCAATGGGAACACGAGCCGGAGCGTGAGCCTGACGGTGAGCCGTGAAGAGGAGTTGGTCATTACCATCACCAGTGCCGTGCGGCTCGGCAACGACTTTGTTCTAAGTTTCTCCACCCAAACCGGCGGGGAATACACTGTGGAATATAGCTCCTCGTTGCCGGCTCCCGGGTGGAGCAATCTTATTACCGTGCCGGGCACCGGCGGCTTGGTGACCGTCACGAATCTCAACGCCCTCGCCGGTCAAAGGTATTTTCGCGTGCGAACACCCTGAGCCTCTCTCTGAGCTTGAGTGGTTTCGGACTGCTACTGCGGATCCCAAATCGTGAACCAACGCTCAACCAGTTCTTTGCATCTCCCGGACATTTTCACGATGGGAAATAACACCCAAGTGAGGCAGTGGCGGCAGGCAAGGATTGGGAAGTATCACCCACAGAGAATGATTTGAGACAGACCTGATTTGAGGAAAGTGCCCCCAATACGTTGATTTTCAATAAGATGGTGGGTGACAGGATCAGGGGCATGGCTTCTGCGGAAGGACGCGCGGAACGCCCGCCGCCGGCACTTTCGGTCTTGGATGAAGTGGGGATTTTAATGGAGTGGAGCGGGCAGCGCCCGGTTCGCTTAGAGTCGCGGGCGAGAGCGTTATGAGAGTCTCGTTTTTATGAGGAATGGAGTTTGCCGCGAGAGTCCAACAGTAGCCGCGGGCAACCGCCGGGGCTTTACTCTGATCGAGCTTCTGGTGGTAATTGCCATCATCGCCATCTTGGCTGCGATGTTGCTTCCGGCGCTCGCGAATGCCAAACGACGCGCCCACCAGGTCAATTGTCTGTCGAACCTGAAGCAGGCGGGGGTGGCGCTGCAAATGTATGTGGACGACCATGAGCAGCGGCTGCCCGGGCCGGTTTGGGCGGGGGCGCGGGCAAGTTACGACCGGAGCTCACGGGACGAATTGATTTACTACCTCGCCACTTATCTCGGCGATCCTGCGCCACAGGGAAATCCCGTGGTTTCCAAGACGTTTGTTTGCCCCGGTTATGTTCGCTATGCACCAGAGCTCACGTCGCTGATGGGCCGGAAAATCTTTCTGCTCAACGACGACATTGATCCCAGTCCGGTGAACCGTGTTTCGCCCTTCGGTTATCCGGCCAGCGGCGGATTGCCCGAGGTTCAGCCCATGAAGATCACCGCATTCGACAACTATATCCCACCGGCGCATCTGTTCGCAGTGTCGGACGCGGATCAGGCTATCCCCAGTTTGAATCCCTCCGTTTCGTGGTGGACCGATCTGCCGAACAAGCCGGTTCACGGCGCTGTTCGCAACCAATTGTTTTTCGACTGGCACGTGGCGGCGGTCAAATGGTGACCTGACCATGGTAAAACGCCCGCCTCTCGCGATATGACGCCTCGTGCCGGCCCGTTACTCTTACGAACCTGGATCGCCGCTTTGGTGGGGGGCTGGTTCGTTGCTCACGCCCCGGCGGCGACCCTGACCGGCTCGTTCCACCCAGTCGCCAGTGGCTCGAACATCAACCTCACCCTCCTGGGCAAACTTGATTGGGTCCAGTGGGGATTTGGTGGCGACCTCGTGGTGAATCGCAAAGCCGGCATCACGCCGCTGATCAGCAACTTCACTCTCCTCAGCCAGAATTTTCCCGGCAACCCGTTGAGCTTTTCGGCCCCCTACTGGTTCGAGGATCCGGCCAGCAGCTTTTGCTCTTGGGCGGACGGCCACCCCGTGGTCACGACCACGAGCAACCATACCAGAGTGCTCGCCTACAGTTATCCCATCGTCGGCGGTTCGGGATTCCGGCTTCGCGTGCCGGCCCAGACCACCACGAACACCTTGCTGGTGTTCGTTGGGACGCAGGGCGCCCGCGGCGAACTCCGGGCCACTTTGACCGGCCAGCCGAATTACTTTCACAGTCCGACGGAGATGGACGTGAATGGCGTTTACCTCATCAACTTTGCCGCCAACAACCCCGGACAGACGTTGACAGTGGAGTGGACGTTGCCGCTCGCGGCCACGAGTGGGAACGCCACCTTGCAGGCGGCCGCTTTAACGGCGCCGGGCGCCAACAATCCCCCCTTTGCGCTGCTGACCCAACCGGGCAATGATGCAAGCTTTGCCGCTCCGATCAACCTTGCGCTCAATGCTCAGGCCGAAGACTTCGATGGAACGGTTACCAACGTTGCCTTCTTCGCCAATGCCAGCCCGCTGGGCCAGGATGCCAGCGCGCCTTATTCCATCACCTGGAGCAACCCACCGCTCGGCAGTCACCTGCTCACCGCCGTCGCCACCGATGATCACGGGACTTCCCGGTCTTCGGTCGCGGTGGGGATCTATGTTCACGGCACCAACGGAAGTCAGGCCGGCTGGGTGACCCTGCCACCCTCCTCGGCTGACTTGACCGTCGAAGGATTAGCCGACTGGGTGCATTGGGGACTGGACACCGCGGCCAGTCTCAACCGGAAAAGCGGCGCACCCGAGCAGATCAGCCACTTTACGCCGGTGGGAGCGACCAATGTCCTACGTTACGCGGACAACTATACCGCTTACTCATGGTCGGACGGGACGCCAACCCTGACAGTCAACGGCACGCGCACTGGCGTGTTTTTGACCAACCTCTCCACCGGATTCCAATTGAGCGCCCCAGCCGATGCCACGCCGCGGACCCTCCGGCTTTATGTCGGTGCCTATGCCGCCCGCGGCCGGTTGCTGGCCTATCTTTCCGATTTCAGCGCCCGACCGTACATTGACCAGTCGGTGTATGACCTCGGCTGGGACAATGAGTACGCCGTTTATTCGATCCACTACCGCGCCGGTTCAGGCGGCCAGCAGTTGCTCGTGAGTTACGTTTCCACCGAATTGCTGGACGGCGCCTGGGGCAATGTAACCCTGCAGGCGGCGACGCTGACGGCTGATTCGTCCGCGGCTTCCCCGATTTCCATCACCAACGTGGCCCGACTCGGCGATGATTTCGTTCTGAGCTTCAACACGCAGGTGGGCCGCGATTACACGGTCGAATACGCCAACTCCCTGCCGCCGCCTGCCTGGAGCAAGCTCATTACCGTGCCCGGCAACGGCGCGCTCGTTGCCGTGACAAACCATAACGCGACCGACGACCAACGGTTCTTTCGCCTGCGAACGCCGTGACCCCCGCGCGGGTTGGCGTTGTCCCGCCAGTTCATCCGTGTTAAAAGATTCCCGGCGCTCATGCATAATTACCTTCGTCTGCTGCGGTACGCGCGCGGTTATCGAAGCTCATTTCTCCTGATCTTCGTCCTCACGCTCGCGGTCTCGGGCTTGGTGGCGCTGCAACCGTGGCCACTTAAACTGTTAGTTGATCACGTCCTGGAAGCCAAACCGCTGCCGACAGTACTGGAAAGCCTTTTCCACGGGCTTTCACTCGAACCCGCCCGTTGGACTTTGTTGGCCACGGTCGTGATCGGCGGTTTGCTCTTGTTCGTATTCAGCGGCGCCGCCGATGCCGTGCTCTCGTGGACCTGGACGGTCGCGGGCCGTCGCATGGTTTATGACGTGGCCGAGGACTTGTTCGCGCGCTTGCAACGCCGCTCGCTCACGTTCCACAAACGCACCCCTGTGGGCGACATCATGAGCCGCGTCACCGTGGACAGTTGGGCGGTTTATCAGGTCATGGACACGTTCGTGGTCACACCCGCCCACGCGCTGCTCACCATGACCGCCATGATTTTGCTGATGGCGCAGTTGAATCCCCAACTCACGTTGATTGCCCTCGCGCTCGCGCCGTTCATGGTCGCGGCGTCGTTTCTCATGGGCAAACCCTTGCGCGCCGCCGCGAAATTCAAGCGTGAAATCGAAAGCCGCATCCAAGCGCACATTCAACAAACCTTGACCGGCATCCCGGTGGTGCAGGCGTTTGGCCAGGAGGAACGCGGCAGCCGGCAACTGGCGCGCTTTGCCGATGCCGCCATCCGCACCCAGCAACACAGCGCACTCCTGGGCAGCGTCAACAGCCTCAGTTCCGGCCTGGTTACCACGCTCGGTTCGGGCGCGATTCTCTGGCTTGGCGCCCGGCAGGTGCTCGAAGGCGCGCTCACCATCGGCGGCATTCTGGTCTTTCTGGTGTATCTGAATTCGCTCCAGGCCCAGATGCGAATTTTCGCCGGCCTCTATCCCGCCCTCCAAAACCTCAGCGCCAGCGCCGGCCGCGTGGTTGAAATTCTGGACGCAACGGCGGAAATTTCCGACCAACCCGGCGCGCGAACCCTGCCCGCCCCGCGCGGTGACGTGCAATTCGACCGTGTCACCACTGGCTACGACCCGCAGCGACCCGTGTTGAAAGACATTTCCTTCGAGGTCAAGGCGGGTCAAACCATCGCCATCGTGGGCGCGACCGGCGCGGGAAAAAGCACGCTGGTGCATCTGATCCCCCGCTTTCTCGACGCGTGGAGTGGCCGCGTCCTGGTGGATGGCCATGACGTGCGCGAGCTCTGCCTGGCAAGTCTGCGTGAACAGATTTCCATCGTGCCGCAGGAAACCTTTTTATTTCCCGCTTCCCTCGCGGAAAACATTGCATACGCGCGGCCCGACGCGAGCCGTGCCGAGATCGAAGCCGCCGCGCGCGCAGCCTCGGCCCATGATTTCATCGTCCGGCTGCCCGGGGGTTACGACACCGTGATCGGCGAACGCGGCTCAACCTTGTCCGGCGGCGAACGCCAGCGCCTCGCCCTTGCGCGGGCGTTCCTGAGAAACTCACGCATCTTGATTCTCGACGAACCAACCAGCGCGCTTGATTCCGAAACCGAACGCCGGATCTTCGACGCGTGGGAACGCCTCGCCAAAAACCGCACCACCTTCATCATCGCCCATCGCCTTTCCACGGCGCGCCGGGCCGACCGCATTCTCGTGATGAAGGACGGGACCATTGCCGAGAGCGGCACACACAGTGAACTGATGTCGCGCGCCGGCCATTACGCCCATCTGCACCGGCCGCAAGACCAGTGCGAAACACCGCGCCCCGCGGGCGCGACCTGACCATGTCCACCAACGACACCATCAGCGCCTTGAACTTGCCGAGAGTTGGCGCGTGGGCCCTGGCTTACGCCCTGCGCCGCTGGCGGTCGCTGCTGGCGGTCGTGGTCAGCCTGCTGTTCAAGGTCGCGCTCGACGTGCTCAAACCGTGGCCGATGGTCTTTCTGATTGATTACGTCCTGCGCGGCCAGGCCATGCCGCCGGCGCTCACAGGCTTTGTGGCGGGATTGCCCGGAGCGGACACGCCCGCAAACTTGATTGCGTGGAGCGTCGGCGGAACGGTCTTGATATTTCTCTTGAGCTGGCTGGCGGGGCTGGCCGCCACATACGGCAACATCAGCCTCGGCCAGCGGATGACCTACGATCTGGCCGGCGATCTGTTCAGCAAGCTGCAACAGCTTTCCCTGCACTTCCACGCGCGAAAATCCGTGGGCGACAACATCCGCCGTGTCACTGCCGATTGCGGTTGCGCCGCCGTCATCGTCAAAGACGCAATTCTGCCGGCGGCGGCGTCCATCATCAATCTGGCGCTCATGCTCGGCATTCTCTGGCGGATTGACGTGACGTTGACGCTGCTGGCCTTGGCCGTCGTGCCTTTCATGGCGCTCGCGTTCGCGCGTTATGCCCGGCCCATGATGGATCGAAGCTTCGAACAGCAGGAAAACGAGGGCAAAATCTACGACGCCGTCGAGCGGACGTTTTCAGCAATTCCCGTCGTGCAGGCCTTCGGACGCGAGAAGCTCAACGAACAAAACTTCGCGCGCGCCACGCGGGACACGATCGCGGCAACGCGGGTGCTGACGCGCGTCCAGTTGGAGTTCAAACTTCTGCTCGGACTGGCCACCGCGCTGGGTACAGCCGCCATCTTATGGTTCGGCGCCCAGCAGGCCTGGGCAGGACAGTTGAGCGTGGGCGCAATCATCCTGTTTCTTTCCTACCTTGGCTCGCTCTACGCGCCGCTGGAGGCGATTGCCTACACCAGCTCCACCATCCAGGGCGCCGCCGGCAGCGCGCGGCGGGTCTGGGAGGTTTTGCAGACCGAAAGTCGCGTAAAGGACAAGCCAGGCGCGCCGGTTCTGCGTCTCACCGCCGGCCGAGTGCGGTTCGAGAATGTTTCGTTCGGCTACGAGCCCGGACGGCTGGTCCTGAAGAATATTTCCTTTGAAGTGGACCCGGGCCGGGCGCTGGCGCTTGTCGGTGCAACCGGCGCGGGCAAATCCACACTCGTCAGTCTCATTCCGAGATTCTTCGATCCGGTGGAAGGACGCGTTCTGCTGGACGATCAGGACGTGCGCGAGGTGCGACTGAAATCATTGCGGCAGCAGATCGCCATCGTATTGCAGGAACCGTTCCTCTTCCCGATGACAGTGGCCGAGAACATTGCCTACGGCCAGCCACACGCGACCCCGGAGCGAATTGAGGGCGCGGCGCGAGCGGCAAATGCCCACGAATTCATCCTGCGCCTGCCGCAGGGTTATCAAACGGTTATCGGCGAACGCGGCGGGACGCTGTCCGGCGGCGAACGCCAGCGCATCTCCATCGCGCGCGCGTTGTTGAAGGACGCGCCGATTCTCATCCTGGACGAGCCGACCAGCGCGCTGGACGTCGAAACCGAGCGCGCGGTCATCCAAGCCATGGAGCGTTTGACCCGGGGGCGGACGACGATTATCATTGCGCATCGCCTCTCGACCGTGCGCGGCGCGGATCGCATGCTGGTCTTGCACGAAGGGCAGTTCGTGGAAGGCGGAACCCATGACGAACTCATGGCGCGCGGCGGACGCTACGCGCATTTTCAGGAACTGCAGTCGGGCACTACGACGCCTCAATTCAAATGAGCAGGACGACATCCGAATCCGGCAGTGGTTGGAGTCACGGCCCGTTGCCGGCCAATGTCCGCATCGGCGCGAATACGCTCATTACCGCCGACTACGCTTTCAAACGCTTTCGGAGCAAATTGAGTCCGGCGCTTCTCATGGGCGCCAATTGCACGATGGACGGCGTGCATTTTGCCATCGGCGAAGGCGGCAGAGTTTCCATCGGCGACTTTTGCTACTTCACCAACGCCGTGCTGTTGTGTGAACTGGAATTGCGCATCGGCAACTACGTCGTCATTGGCTGGAATACGACCATCGCGGACACGGACTTTCACCCGCTCGTACCCGCCGAACGCATCGCCGATGCCATCGCCTGCTCGCCGCTCGGTCAGGGCCGCCCACGGCCCGAGGTTGCGAAAAAGCCGGTCGTGATTGAGGACGACGTATGGATCGGCCCGAACGCGACAATTCTGAAAGGCGCGCGGATCGGCGCGGGCGCGTGGATCGAAGCCGGTTCGCTCGTGACGCGAGATGTGCCGCCGCGCAGCCGTGTGCTGGGGAATCCCGCGCAAGTCATCGGCCAAGTTCCGTGAATCCTGACCGCACATTGCCGCGGGATTGGTTTCCGGGCCGCGTGCCCGAGAACGTCACCGTTGATCCCGAGGCGTATCTGGAGACGACCTACAGCTTTCAGTTGTTTCACAGCGCGGCGGCGGATGCGCTTCACATTGGCCGCGGTTCTTCAGTTTACCTGGGCGTCATGTTTGATCTCGGTGAACACGCCCGCGTGAACATTGGAAACTTCGTGCTGATGAACGGCGCGCGGATCATCTGCGACCGCGAAATCACCATCGGCGATTACTCGCTCATTTCCTGGAACGTCGTGTTGATGGACACGCCGCGCCTGCCGACGGACGCGGGACGCCGCCGGCTTGCGCTCGAACACGCGGCCCGGCAATCGCCACGCCGGGCCGGAACCGAGGTCGCCGCCAGTCCGATTCGGATCGAGGCCAATGTGTGGATCGGTTTTGACTGCTGCGTTCTGCCGGGCGTGACGATTGGCGAAGGTTCAGTCATCGGCGCGCGCTCGGTTGTCATGGAAAACGTGCCGCCCTACGCGGTCGCCGTTGGCAATCCCGCACGCGTCATCCGGCAGCTTGAACCGCCCGAACCGGATCAATACGCTTCAACACTTTAACGCTTCTCAATGCCCTCCCCATCCAAAGGCAAAATCATCGTTTTCGGCATCCTCTTCTGGTATCCACTGGCGGGCGTTACGTATCAATTCCTGCATTATCTGATTGGCCTGCGCAAACTCGGCTACGACGTTTATTACGTCGAGGATTCGGGCCGCTGGGTTTATGACCCGGTCCTCAACGACATGAGCCCGGACGTGTCCGGCAATTTGAAAATGGTCGTGCCGTATCTCGAAGCGCACGGCTACGGCGATCGCTGGGCGTTTCGCGGAAACTATCCCGACGGCCAATGCTACGGCATGACGGAAGCGAAAATCCTCCAACTCTACAAAGACGCCGACGCCTTCCTGAACGTGACCGGCGCTCAGGAAATCCGCGACGAACACCGCGCCATCAAACGCCGAATCTACGTCGAGTCCGACCCCTTTGCCTCGCAGGTTAAAGTGGCGAAAGGCGACCAGGGCATGATTGAGATGCTCGCCGCGCACGACACGCATTTCAGCTTCGGCGAAAATCTCGGCGCGCCGGATTGCGACGTGCCGATTGAGAAATTCAAGTGGCTGCCCACACGCCAGCCAGTCGCCGTTGAGTTGTGGAACAACGGCACACCCGCAGGTGGTGACACATACACCACCATCACCACCTGGCACAACAAGGGCAAAAACCTCGAATGGCGCGGCGACACGTGGTATTGGACCAAGGACCGCGAGTTTGAAAAATTTCTGGACCTGCCGCGACGCTGCCCCTCGGTGGCGTTTGAACTCGCGATGAGCGTGGATGAGACAGTCCGGCAACTGGTCACCAGCCAGGGCTGGCAGCAAATCGGCTCGGTGGAAATTTCCCGCGACGCCGAGCTTTACCGGCGCTACATCCAGCAATCACGCGGCGAATTCACCGTGGCGCGCGATCAATACGTCCGCCCGAACACCGGCTGGTTCAGCGACCGCACCTGCTGTTACCTCGCCGCGGGCCGTCCGGTCATCACGCAGGAAACCGGCTTCAGCAAATTCCTGCCCAGCGGCAAGGGTCTGTTCGGCTTCAAAACCATGGACGACATCCTGGCCGCCGTGGACGCGATTGAGAGTGACTACGCGGGCCATTGCCGGGCCGCGCGAGAAGTCGCCGCCGAGTTTTTCGCCGCCGAGAAAGTCCTGGCGAGTTTGATGAGCCGCGCCTCGCTGTGAACACACCGATGAAACTCGCCGCACTGAAACCATTGCGTTGCCCCTATTGCGGCGGCGAATTGAAGGTCGTGCAAAACCCCGCCACTGAGATGGCGCAGGACAGGCTGAACACCGGCGTGTTGGGCTGCGCGTGTTGTGCGTATCCGGTGGTGGCTGGAATTCCGTATTTGCGCGCGGGGCAATCGGCGCGCGCCGCACTTGGCTTGCTGGATGCAGGCAAGGCAGATGAAGCGCTGTTCACCTTGCTCGGCTTGGAGGGCGGGCGACGGGAAAAGTTTGAAGCAGCGCGCAGTGCGAAATCATTCACCTGCCGGGAGGCGTTGAAACTTCTCAGCCCCAATCCCGAGGGCCACTACTTCCTTTACCGCTTTTCCGATCCGACTTTTCTGGTGAGTGACTCGCTGGTGCGCGCGCTGGCTCAGGACGCGCGCTGCGCGCAGGGACGTTTGCTGGACTTGTGTGGCGGGATGGGGCATCTCACGCGGACGCTGTGCGACATCGCGCCGCAAGGCGAAGTCTGGCTGGCAGATCAGGAGTTCTGGAAGCTCTGGCTGGCGCGGCAGTTCGTCGCGCCGCAATGCCGTGCCGTCTGTTGCGATGCCGCACAGCCGTTGCCCTTCACGCGCGCGAGTTTTTCAATGGTCGTGTGCGCGGACGCGTTGCATTACGTGTGGCCGCGCCGCCTGGCGGTGGGGGAAATGATCCGGCTGATTGGCAAGGATGGCGTCATTCTGGCCACGGCGTTGCACAATGCGCTTTGCGAGAATCCGCACCCCGGTCTGCCGTTGTCTCCGGCGGGCTGGCGCAATCTGTTCGAGGAAGTTCCCGTGCGGTTGTTCGGCGAAAGCGCCGTGCTCGACGCCGTGCTGGCCGGCCGTCCGATGGGACTTTCAGCGAGCGCCAGCGACGCTGAACTGACCCGCGAACCGGAACTCATCGCCATTGCCGGCAACAAGGCTGCTTTGTTTGGCGACTACGCACCCGCCAGCCATCCACAGGTGTCTCGAAGGCTGGCGTTGAATCCACTCTATCAAAGACTGAACGGCACGGAGAGCATGTGGACGCTCCAGTTCCCTTCGCCGGAATACGCGGAGGAATTCGCGGCCTGCCGGCGTTACTTGCCCGAGCGGATCCCGCTCACGAACGCGCAGATTAAGAGACTAAAACGCGGAGACTTTACCGGAGAATTACAGGAGTTGGTGCAACGGCGCGTGGTGCTCGATCTGCCGGACAATTACATTTAACCGCCCATGCTGCTCATTTTCGCAGGCACAATCGGGCGCTCGGGGCTGGGCGGACAGGCGTGGGCCACGCTGCAATATCTGCTCGGGCTGCGCGCGCTCGGGCACGAGGTCGTCTATCTCGAAGACTGTGGCAAGTCGTCGTGGGTTTACATCTGGGAGAAGGAGGATTGGACGCACGAACTGGATTACCCGGCCGCTTACGTCCACGCGTGCCTCGAACCGTTCGGTTTGGGCGACCGCTGGATTTATCGCGACAACTACCGTTCACTCGGCATGCCGTTGGAGCAATTCACGGAACTGTGCCCGCGCGCGGACCTGCTCGTCATGCGCGCCGTGCCGTTTTGGAACTGGCGCAAGGAATACGAACTCCCACGCCGCCGGGCGTTCATTGACGTTGATCCCGGCTTCACGCAAATCGCCATTGCGAATGGCGACGCCGGCCTGGCCGAAGGCATTGCGCGCGCGGAACGGCGTTTCACTTACGCGCAACGTTACGGCGCGGCGGATTGCGCGATTCCCGACGAAGGTGGGCCGTGGCTGAAGACGCGTCCGCCAGTGTTTCTGCCGGAATGGCCGGTGGCCAATTTGACGGCGACACATTTTACGTCGGTAATGCGCTGGCAGGGCTTCAAAGAAGTCACGCATCGCGGCGTGAGCTACGGCCAGCGCGACAAGGAGTTTCCGCGTTACTTCGATTTGCCGAAACGCACGGCGCAAAAATTTCTCATCGCGCAAATGGGCATCAAGCCCGAGGAACTCACGCGGCACGGCTGGGAAGTGGCGCCGGGCGAAGTCGTCTCGCGCACGCCAACGTCGTATCGCGAGTTCATCCAGCAATCGCGGGCCGAGTTCAGCGTGCCCAAGAACGGCTACGTGGCGACGCGCGGCGGCTGGTTCAGCGATCGCAGCGTGTGTTATCTCGCCAGCGGGCGGCCGGTGGTGATTGAGGACACCGGCCTCGCCGATTGGCTGCCGGTGGGTGAAGGGTTGTTGACATTCAATGATCCCGAGTCGGCGCTGCGTTGTGTTGAACAGGTCAACGCGGATTACGTGCGGCATCGCGCCGCCGCGCGGCGGCTGGCCGAGAAGCATTTCGCCACCGACAAAGTCTTGCCCGCGCTGTTGGAAGCGGCCATGAATTGAGCGACGATGAATGAGGATGAAGCTGATGATCAAGAACAAGATCAAGAGGCTGGCGAGCGCGCCGGGCACGGCTCTTGATCTTACTCTTAATCTGAATCCCTGACCTGCCATGCGTATTGCCCAAATTGCCACGCTCTCCGCGCCCGTCCGGCAGGAAACCGGCGGCAGCGTCGAGTCGTTGCTCTGGCTGCTCACGCGCGAACTGGCGAAGCTCGGACACGAGGTCACGGTTTTCGGCACCGCGGGTTCGGAAGCGGACGGCGAAGTGGTGGTGACGATGCCCGGACCGTATGCGCGCGACGGGGCGCCGGAGGACTGGCATTTGTGCGAGTGGGTAAACCTTTGCCGCGCCGTGGAGCAATCCGGCCGCTTCGACGTGTTGCACAGTCATGCGTATCTCTGGGGCATCCCACTGCAGCCATTCTCGCGCGCCCCGATGGTCCACACGACGCATATCGTGCCGGATGGGGACTCGGCGAAGTTGTGGGCTGCCGCGCCGCAGTCGTGCGTAACGGCGATTTCGCGGCATCAATGGAGCGCCTTTCCGGAGTTGAAGCCCGCCGCCGTGATTTCGCATGGCGTGGACACTACGCAATTCAGTTTTCGCGGGCAGCCAGAGGAGTACGTGCTCTATCTCGGGCGATTCGTTTCCGGTAAAGGGCCGATGCTGGCCATCCAGACCGCCAGCCAGCTTGGCCTTCGCCTGGTTCTGGCCGGCCCGTCCAATCCTTACTTCCGTGAAAAGATCCAGCCGCTTGTGGACGGTAGGAATGTCGAATACGCCGGTTTTGTGACCGGCCAGGAGCGCAGCCGCTTGCTGGGCGGCGCGCGGGCGCTGATCTACCCCATCCAGCATCCCGAAGCGTTCGGCCTCGTGTTGGTCGAGGCCATGCTGTGCGGCACCCCGGTTGCCGCGATGCGATTGGGTGCGGTGCCGGAGATTGTCGAGGAAGGCGTCAGCGGATTCACGGCCGCCACGCGCGAGGAGTTTGCGCCGGTTGTTCCGAAATGCTTTGCGCTCGACCGGAAGCGGATTCACCAACGGGCGCGGGAAAGATTTTCAGCGGAGAAGATGGCGCGGGAATATGCCGCGTTCTACGAAACCATGGCCGCAAGAAGATCAACATGAATGTCCTCGTCCTCGCTCCTCATCCGGACGACGAAGTCCTCGGCTGCGGCGGAACGATCTGCAAACATTCCGCCCGCGGCGACCGCGTGGTGGTTGTCTTCCTGACTTCAGGCGAACTGGGTTTGAAGCATTTGCCGCGTGAGAAGGCATGGCGGATCCGCGAAACCGAGGCCCGGCAGGCGGCGCGCATTCTGAAGCTGGCCGCGGTGGATTTCCTTCGCCTGCCAGATTGGCTCGTCGGTGAGAAACTGCAACGGGGTGTGGCACTGTTGGCGCCCATCCTGAAGCGGGAACAGCCGGGATTGATTCATCTGCCGCACACCAGCGAGTGGCATCCCGATCATCAAGCCGCCTGGCCGTTGCTGAAAAGCGCGCTGTCCAAAGCCGGCATGAAGGAGAAGCCGACGCTGCGAACCTACGAAGTCTGGACGCCTTTGGCGTTGGCTGCTCACGTTGAGAACATTTCCGCCCTGATGTCGCAGAAGTTGCGGGCCTTGCGCGCGCACCGCAGCCAGCTTGGAGAGTTTGATTATGTTGCCGCGATCAAAGGGCTGAACCAGTTTCGCGGCGCGCTGGCGGGCAGATGCCGTTACGCCGAAGCGTTCGGCGAGTTGCAACTCGCCCGGCCAGACCGTGACACCGAAACGAACAGATGAACTACCGTTCGGTCAGTGACCTGAATCATTGCATCGTGGCAAACCTCCACCGGTTGCCGCGCGACATAGAACTGGTCGTGGGCATTCCCCGCAGCGGCGTGCTGGCGGCAAGCCTGATTGCGCTTCACCGGAATCTGCCGTTGGTGGACCTGGATGGCTTCCTTGAGGACCGCAAGTGGAGCGGAGGCGAACGGCATGAGCTTTACTGTTCAACCAAGGACCCGAAAGCAACCCGGGCTTTGGTTGTGGATGACACGGTGCATCGCGGCAACGAAATGCGCCGGGTGAAGGAGCGAATCCACGCCGCCGGATTGGGCCGGCATGTTGTTTATGCGTGCGTCTATGTGGCGCCGCAATCGCAGGACAAGGTGGACTTTTGGTTTGAGGTCATCGCGCCGCCGCGGGTGTTCGAATGGAATCTGATGCACCACTCGTTTCTGGATGACGCCTGCGTGGATATTGACGGTGTGCTGTGCCGCGATCCGTCACCGGAGGAAAACGATGACGGCCCGCGATACCGCGAGTTCGTGGCCAGCGTTGAGCCATTGCTGATTCCCACCGTGCGAATCGGGCATCTGGTCACGTGCCGGTTGGAGAAGTATCGCGACCTGACCGTCTCCTGGCTGGCGCGGCATGGCGTCAAGTATCGCAAACTCGTGATGATGAACTACGCCACGAAGGAGGAACGCATTGCCGCAGGCTCCCATGCGCAGTTCAAGGCGCAGGCATACACGCGCGCTGACGGGCTGTTGTTCATCGAAAGCGACCCCGGGCAGGCGCAGGAAATCGCTCAGGTTAGCGGCCGGCCGGTATTCTGTCTGACTACGCGCAATATGTTCAATCCTCAAAGCCCGCCCGGCTTCTGTAATAATCCCCGTTGAGCAAGCGAGTCACGGCAGGAACGACTCGGGAGCCAATAAAGAGGTGAGCTTGGAACCACTCTGACAGGCCTCGGCCGCCACGCGGCAAAATGAAAGTTGTTCTGGAGCGCAAGAACAAGGGGACAATCGAGGGCCAAGCGGCGTTGCATGCGTCACAATTTGCCGCCAATCGTGTCGCCAAACCGTGATCGCCCTTTGCCCGTTCTCTCACGCCTCTTCCACGACTTTCCAGCCCACGGCATCGGCCAGAGCATGGATGGGTTCTTTCAGATCGCCGTAAAACGTCACTCGATGCCAGCCCCAGCGATCCCATTCGGTGAACAGTTTTTCGAAGTCGCCCACCGGCTCGGCGCAGAGCTTGGTGCGGCACGCCCGGTCGTCCGGGTCATTGGCCACCGCTTTGGCCCGATGGAACAGAATTTCCTTCCTGCCCTGATCGAATTCGAGCGTCGTGGTCAGGTAACCCACCGGCAACAGCGACCTCACCGACGCGCCCTGACGGTCTTCTGAGTGAGTGAGAATCTCAAACGGATTCACCGGACCTTCCGGACCAAACGCTTTGTTGGCTGCCACGCAGTGGGCGTAAATGATTTGCCGTTTGGCCGTGTCCATCACCGGGTCGGAGATGTAACCCGGTCGGCCTTGCGTCAGAATCGTGCCGGCCAGCATTGTCGCGGCCGAACGCACATCACATTCGCAGCCGCCCACCAGCGCTTCGTTGTTCAACTGGTGAAAACCCAGGCAGGGGTAGGCGTGAATGTGGCCGCCATAAAACCCGCCAAGGCAGTTGATGGTGATGCCTTGCGCGCCGTGTTTCTTCATCACCACCTTCTCGGCCAGATACATGGCGGCGGAGGCGACGAGCGTCTCGCGCGACACCCCTTCGACTTTCCGGGCGGCCTTCGTCCATTGATCGGCAACCGCCTGAGCTTCGTCCTTGTCCGCGTTCTGCCAGGCCTCGTTGAGTTCGGCGAAAGTGAGGTGCTCGATTTTGATTCCCATGATTTCCGTCGGCGGCGGCACGTCCTGACCGCGCACCGCAAGAATCTTTGCTTCCTTGAAACGGCGTTGACATTCCTCCGCCGAAAGACACTTCACTTCATCGGGCTTGTTCGCCAGCCGGCTTGGCCGCGGTGTGGCCATCCGCCGCACCTCGGCCGTGGCCTTCACGAAATCAGAAACCGACCCGCCGTCCTTGACCACTTTGAAACACTTGACCGCAGCGACCAGATCGTGGAGGTCCGAGGACGCGACAAAGCCGACGTTGCCGGCCTGGCTGCGGAGGAAAGCGGCGTTGTAAACCAGGAAACCGCCGCTGCCGCCATATTGAAAGTCCGCGTAGAGCACTGGTTTGCCGGACGTGGCGAAGGTCTGGACCACGCGATTCCAGCAATTCATTTGGTAAACCAGGTAGCCGTCAATCCCTCCGGCAGCCTGATCCGCGTCGAGAATTTTCCTCGCCTGTTCCTCTCCGGTGGCCAGCGAGGTGACAAACTCGAACCCGGAGCAACGTCGGGCCAGTTCCTGATTGATGCGGTCCATGACCGGTCTGAAATCAAAACCCTGGTTGGGCCAGTCCGGCCCCGGCTGCTGTTCGGCGTGCAGCGCATACACAATCCGGATGCGGGGTTTGCCCCCGGCCGCCGCGGCGCAAAGCCAGTCTGGCGACGACAGCAACCCGAGCGTGCCCAGTGCGGCCGCGCTGCCACGGGCGAGGAACTTGCGACGATTGAGAGGACAACCGGCACAGTTGGGAGTGAGGAGATTTGGTTTCATGGAAGGCCTTTCATTGGTGACAACGGCCGCGCAAACTCCAGCCGTCCTGCATTAGATCAGCCAGCCTGCGCCGCCGTGATGATTAAGGCTCCTGATTTGGAAAGGAGTCAACCCATTTTGAGGCGGCAGCAATGTGCCAGCACACTGAGCGCCAGCAGACGGATTATTGCCTGAGCAGGCGATAAAATCTGAGCGGGCTGGCGGCCGGGAGAGTGACGGGATTGTTCGTGCCGCTGGGCGAATTGGTCCACTGGGCGGGCGTGAGCGCGGCGGTTTCCTGCAACGCGAATCCGAGCTCGCCCGGTGACCAGGAAATTGTCACCTGCCCGGGGGATTCGGTGGTGAGCCTGAGCGTCGGGCGCGAACTGACCGGTTGAAACATCTGGCGTTGCTTGAAAAAATCGGGACTGCGCGCTTCGACCAGCCCAAACATCAGGAAGAGATGATCCACCAGGCCGGCGTCATAGGGCCACCACGCTGTATCGCTGGATGAAACCCGCGTCAACCCGTAGCGCGTGCGGGCGTCGCCGCCCGGAGGTTGGTCCTGCACAAACTCGAGCAATGTATCCAAGTCGCCCCAACTGCCCACGGCCTCCGGGCCAAAGACACCTTCCTGGTTTTGAATGCGGTCCACCCGGTATCCGGACGGGTTAACCCCGGCCGTGAGGCCGTAACGATAAACCTGATTCAACTCGTACGTGCAATACAGTGCGTCGGCGCGTTGATGGTTTTGAAAGTGGCCGAGGAACGACGGATTGCCGGCGAAGTCGGGGTTGAAGTAGTACTGCTGTTGAACCCAGAAAGCGGGGGCAAATGATCCAGGATTGTCCGTCAGCGTGGCCAGGCCGCGGTATGATCGCTTGGGCGCATTGGCCGGATCGAGCCAAAGCGGGGCGACGACCGGCGCGCGAGCCGTTCCTTCCTGCCGCAGCGCCAGCGAGACGATCAGCATGTATTCGTTCCAGGGAGCCGTGTAACCCACCGCATTGCCGGCGGCGTCGGTGGCGAGCGCCACCCGCCCGTCGAGGCTCGGATGTATCATGCTGTCGAAATCGCACGTGGCGCGAAGCTCCTCGGCGTAAGCGGCGATGGCGGTGTTTTGGGAAAAGTGATTCTTCGCGAAGAGCGCGCCGGCCACCAGCAGTGCCGACCCGATGGTCGTGTAATTGTCGTTCCAGCCGGGTTGGGGCGCGCCCGTGGTCAGGTTCATCCAGTGCCACCAGTGTCCCTTGGCGTTTCGCGCGGGCGTCACTCCCGGCGTATGACCGGCGTGGGCGGACAACACGGCCTGAACGCGCGACTCGGCGTCGGAACTCAACCCCAGATGGTCCATCGCGCACAGGGCGAGCAACGCGAAGCCGGCGGCGTCGGGACTGGCCGGATGAAAGGGCGCCGTGAAAGGCGAGAGCGGCAACGAATCGCGCACCAACCCGCTGGGTTGGATCGCGGTGAGCACATAATTGGTGAAACGCTGCAACTGATCGTTGATGGCCGTTTCGATGTCGAAGATGGCGTCGGTTCGGGTCAGCCGCCACCTGCTCCAGCGAACGCCTTGGAGTTGATCGTTGCCGACCTGCACTCCCAGCCCCTGCACGCGAATCCAGTTGGTCTGCCCCACCACGAATCGGTCCGGAGGAATCGTGGCGGCGAGCACGCGCGCGCCGTTGATGAATTCGGTATGGACTTCGACCAACGCGGACGGTGACGGCCCCGCGAGGATCGCCAGGTTGAAGGACTGGTCGAAGTGCGAGTGGATCACCATGCGAAACCGGTAATGGCGGGCAGTCGGTGGCGGAGTCGCCGACAGATGGAAAGCGAGGTCAATGGTGTCCCCCTGCCGGCCCATTTCCGCCGGCCACGAGGGCGTCGTACCCACCACGCCAACGAAACCCGCCGGGTAGTCCAAGTCGGCAAAGGAGGAAACCTGAAAGATGGTCATCGGCGCTGCCGCCAGCCGTGGCGCGAGCAGGCCGCACGTCACGAACGCCAGACACGCAATCGCTGCCGTTGACTTGAGTCTCATGGCTCAATCCTCGCAAAAGCGAGCGGCACAATCAAATGGTGAGCAATACCGAAAACCGCGCCGAGACGCTGGGCTGGCTCTCAATTCAGGGCGAAGATGTCCCGCGTCCGGGTTCGAGGTTTGATTCCGCCAAACCGAGATGGCGACGAAGCTTTCTGGTCTGGCGGGTCAACCCGCCTGTGAAGCTGTCACCAGCGTGCGGGAACTCGCAGGTGGGTTCGAGTTGGCCAAAGTCGAGGGCCGGTGATCCACGAGTTTTTGTTCCTTGAGCACTTGACCCACACCCTGCAACTGGCGGATCTCCTGGGCGGTGTGAAAGACAATCCGGTTGGGATGCAAGTCAAGATGGCTGAAACACCGCTCCCGCAGTTCCCGGCTGAGTTGCGTCCGGTCGTCGCCGTTGAGGGCATGGACGTGCAAGATCAGTTCGTCCAGTTCCAGCGGATCATCGTTGACCTTTCGCAGTTCCACCTGCCAGGCCCCGATGTGCGGTGCGTCGTCGAGGAGATGTTCCAGTTCGTTGAAGTCCACCAGTGTGCCTTTGATCTTGTCGAGGTGGAGCGCCTTGACCTCGGAAAGGCGGGAAAGGTTGCCGAGCAATCGCGGCAGAGACCGGCCACAATGCGGGCACGGCTCGTAAGCCAGTCCGCCATCGGTGTAATCGCCCGTCCGGTAACGGAGCACGACACTGCCGCGGGCATCGAGCGGGGTGAACACGATTTCTCCCGCATGCCCCGGTGGGAGCGGTGCGCCGGTCTTCGGATCAACCACCTCGAGGATGCCGAGATCGGGAGACAGATGATAACCGCCGGAAGGCTCACCAGGCGGGAAGGGACACTCAGGCCAGGCCATTTTGGCTTCGGTGAAACCGTAGGTGGCCAGCACGTCCACGTTGCGGGCGCCCAGCTCGCCGGCCAGCTCGCGCAGTTTTTGGCGCAAGCCGTCGCTGACCTTTTCGCCGCCCAGCACGATGCGTTGGAGGTTTTCGCACCGCGCGCCCTCTTCCGCGGCTTGATGAAGCAGATGATAGATGAACGTCGGAATGCCGATGAGCGTGTCGGGTTTGAATTTGCGCAGTTGCCGGAGGTTGCCCTCGGTGCCCATGACCTTGCCGCCACCGGAACTGAGCGTGAGGACGCCGCCCGCCGTCCCGGCGTAATGGGCCAGCCAGAACGCCAGATGCGGCGCAAACGGAAACGTGTTCAGCATCTTGTCTTCGCGCCGGCCGTTGCAAATCTCGACCACCCGGGCCGCCACAGTGGCCAGATGATCCAGGTCGCGTCGCGTGTAGAAGAACGGCGTCGGCTCGGCGCTTCGGCCCGTGGTCGCCGTCAGGAAAATCGGGCGAAACTCAGACTCGAAGGCTTGTTTGACCGCTGCACGGCCATGCAGGAGTGCGTTGACAATCGTGGATGGCCGGTGCGCCAGCACTTTCTGGTCGGGCACGAGGATGAAATCCCGGAACCGTTGCGGCTCTTCGGGGGTGGATTGCAAATCGGCCTTGGTGGTGAACGGGATTTTCCGCAAGTCATCCAGCGTGCGGATGGAATCGGCGCTCAACCCGTGCTCGCGAAACAGTTTGCCGTAACGCCCCGAGAAGGGCAGCACCACCGTGCGCAAGTAATGCCGCAGGCGTTCCGCCTGCAACTGTCGCACGGCTCTTTCAGGCAGTTGCTGCCAGCGCCGCTGAAGCAGGCTGCTGCTCATGGTTCAACTCCTTTCCCGCCACAAGGGCTTTGATTTCTTCGAGACGCCGCTCGGCTGCCGCACGACCGAGTGCGATGAACTTGCGCGGATTCCGATAATCGAGCCAACGATCATCCCCGATGTCGGGACGCAGGACCAGGTCGGCCAGCCGCGACGAGGCTTCCGCCACACGAATCTGCGCGCCGTAAAGACTCCGCATCAGAATCTCAAGAATGTTGCCCCGGGCGAAGTAATTCAGTTGCTGGTTGACCGGAAGGAGCCGGCGGAACACCTGTCGAACTCCGCTGGGTGAACTTCTCTTCGGCTCGCGAGCCGCACCCAGGCCGGCTCGAATCCGCTCCAAGGTCGGGATGACGTCCACGGCGATGACACGCGCCACCCCCATTTCCCGCAGCACATCCACCGGCAACGGATCCACGATGCCGCCGTCAATGTAAGTTTCACCGTCAATCGTCACGGGCACGCACACTCCGGGCACGGCGCAACTGGCATGAACCGCCGGCGCCACTTCGCCAGCGGAGAAAATCACACGCTCCAGCGTGGCGAGATTGCCGGCGACGACGCGCAGTGGCCGGGCCAGTCCGGCAAAGCGAACCTGGCCGATGGTCCGCATGAGCCGCTTCTTGACAGCGAACCCCCGCAGGAACCCCTGCCGCGGCGGGAAGGCGGGGTCCACCAACGACAACAAGGACCAGCGCGCCTCCATCTCGCGCGCAATCCGCTCCAGTTCCGCGCCATCGCCCCCGTAGGCCCACAACGAGCCGACATACGCGCCCATGCTCGACCCCGCGACAATGTCCACCTCGATGCCGTTTTCCTCGAGAACCTGGATCACTCCGACATGAGCGAAGCCCTTCGCCGCGCCGGAGGACAGGGCCAACCCGACCCAGCGCCCGCAGATTTCGCGGGCCAGCCGACGCACATCCGCGCGAAACAACCCAGACAAAGCAGTCCCCGACGCGGAGGCGGACGCTCCGGCCAGCCCAGGGCAATCGTGAATGAAAAGATGTACCGGCAACGCCACAGTCTGCGTGAGCTGATCAAAATCCTGCGACTCTTCCTCGCGGCCGGCGCAGCCGATGAGTTTGACGCGGGGAGGTTGCGGGCCGGACCGCGACCGCACCCGGCGCACGAGCGAATGAACAAACTGCGACTCACCAATCTTGGCTGACGTCAGCAGGTAGGTGAGGCTGGAGCGGAGCACACATTCCGCCAGCCAGGGCGCGGAATCCTCGTCCACCGGCGCGGCGAGCAGGACGTGGTGGAAGTGAAGTCGCAACTGGCTTACCAGTGAAGCGATGCCGGCTGGCGAAGGTGGTTCGGGACCAACGCCGAGGATCAGTATATGGAAGCCCGCTGCCGTCCGGTGGATTTGCGGCGGCATGTGAAATTCACCGTTGAGCGACAGATCAGCCTTTCGGCAATCGCCGCCCGTCTCACGCTCAAACCGCACCAGCACGGTCATCTCGCCGGTTTCCGTCCGCAACGCTGCGGCCAGTTGCTCGCTGATCAAATCCGTGACCCGGGGTTCGGACAGAAACGCCAGAGTAACCACCCGGTGAGACAGGGAATTTGGCGCGGGGAGCGGAGAGTAGGTTTGATCCGTGAAGCTGGAGAGGGCCTCGTCACTTCCCTGGCCGCGAACAGTCCGTTGCGCGCAATTTCCTCCCGCCGAAAACCGCTCCACTTCATTCCCAAATGACCGCTCGCCATTCATACGCATCCGGACCTCAAACTACAGATAGTCCAAGAAGCGAAGCTTTACAATGGGTGAAGAGGCGATTATGCCCCGGTGCCGCTCTTGAACCGGCTCCCGGGGTCACTCCCAATGCAAGCAGTGCCCCTCAAGCTTCGGCTTCGCTCAAGATGGCCGCGATGGATGCGAGCGCGTTGCCCTCGAAGCGGTTGTTCAAGTAAATAAAGGCCTGAGTTCGGCTTTCGGCGGTCAGAGATTCGCGAATCAAATTTGCCGCCGCGCGACGGCCTTCCGGGTAGGGATCCTTCGTCTGGTCGTACGGACTGAACAGTTTCACAGCCTCATCGTATTTCCGACCGGGCCGCAACAGGAATCGGGCGGCCACGAACTCCGGGCTGGTCCGGCTGCCCGGGAGGGCGGCTTGTTCAGCGACCGGAGGCATGTCCTGCCAACTGTTGAACACGTGCGCCACGCCGTGCCGCGCCAGAACCTCAAAGTATTCCGGCTGAAGAAGATTTCGGTTGCGGATCTCCACACCGTAACGCCAGCCCCGCGGCAGCTTTGACAGAAACTCATCAAGGGCGGCCACGAATTCCCGTCCACGCGCAAAGTCGCCCGAGTGGAACTGGCTGAACTCAAAAATGAGAACCCCGAGGTTCGACCGGAAAGGCTCGCAGGCGGCGAGAAACGCCGAGCCGAACAGATCCGCGTTCAGAAAGTTCGGGTTGGGCTGGCCGGCGCGATGGCCGAAACGGGGCTGGTTCGGAAACTTCTTCAACGTGATTTCATCCGTCACCTTGAGCGTCAACCGGAAATCGTCCGGCACCTGAACAACCATTTCCTCGAGCCACTCGCGTCTGGGGAACTGATAGTAGGCCGCGTCCACGGACACGGTCTTGAATACTTGGGCGTATTCAGTCAGGCAAAGCCGCTCGAAACGGGCGTTGGAAAACTTGCCGCGCCAGATGTAGCGGTCGCGCTCGTAAAGTTGACCGAGCCAGCCGGGGTATTTCCAAGACGAAGTGCCGATGAACACGCCCTTGGTGGCGAAGTCACCCACCGCCGACTTCAATTGGTTTCGATCCATCGTCATGCGCCGGCTCAGGAATCCAGTCTTTCGTAACGCCGGATTTCCGGCCAGATCAAAGCCACGGCCAGCACCACCAGGATCGTGCCGACGCCGCCCGACACCACCGAGACCAGCGCGCCCGTGGCGATGGCATTGCCCATTGCGGGACCGAACCAATGCGCCACCGCCCCCGACCGGAAGCCGCCAAACTCGTTCGAGGTGCCGATGAACAGGCTGTTCACGGCCGAGACGCGCCCGCGTTTCTCGTCCGGCGCGAGCAATTGCACCAGGGTGTGCCGTATCACCACGCTCACATTATCCACCGCCCCACACACAAACAACGCCGCGAGTGACAGCCAAAACCACTTTGATAATCCAAACACGATGATGCCCGCTCCGAACGCCGCCACCCCCCACAACAGCGCGCGACCCGCCTTCTCCATGGGCGGGCGGTGAGCAATGATCAACGCGCAGAAAACGGCCCCCGCCGGCATCGCCGCCTGCAACAAACCCAGTCCGCTCGGTCCAACGTGCAAGACATCCTTCGCGTAAACCGGCAGCAACGCCGTCGCGCCGCCCAGCACCACGGCAAACATGTCGAGCGTGATCGTTCCGAAAATGATCCGGTTGTGGAGCACGAAATTGAACCCGGCCATGAGGGTGGTGAATGTCATCTTTTCCTTCACCCCCACGACGTGGCGTCGGCGGATGAACCACACCAGCACGAGGCAGATCAGGGCGGCAGTGGTATTGATCGCATAGACCGTGACGGCGTTGTGCGTCAGGGCGATGAGCGCCCCGCCCGCCGCCGGCCCGGCCACCGCCGAAAGGTGAAACGTCCCGCTGTTCCAGGTGACGGCGCGCGAAAACATGTTCCGCGGCACGAGGTGCGGGAGGAACGCCGCGCTGGCCGGCCACAAGAAGGTCCGCGCCGTGCCCGAGACGAACAGGCAGACGTAGATCCAGAACACCGGCGCGTGCAGCGCCGAAATGAGCGTAAGGCCAAGGCTGGCCGCGGCAATCACCGAGATCATGGCCATGACCACCCGCTTGCGCTCGAAGTTGTCGGCCACGTGCCCGGCCGGGAGCGTGCAGAGCACCATGGGAATCATCTGGGTCAATCCGACGTAACCCAGGTTGAGCGCCGATTGCGTGCGTTCGTAAAGTTCCCAGCCCACCGCCACCGTCAGCATCTGCTGCCCGAACGCCGCGATGAGCCGGCCCACGAGGTAAAGCAGGAAGTCGCGATTGCGCAGCACCGCGTAGGGATCGTGCCCCGCGTGGAGCGGCCCCGGCGGCGCCGGTGTGTCGGGGATTTCACCCTCGCGCATAAAGTTCAACGCGAGTTTAGCGAATGCCGCCCGAACGTCGAGTGCGCTGCAAGAACGCGTGAAGGCTTTGTCTGTTCCGCAGAGAGCCTATTTCGGCAGATGGGGCCGCACCACTTCGGCCAGCAACTTGTAGCCCTCCGCGTTGAAATGCAGCATGTCCGAAACGAACAGCTCCGGGCGCGGTTTGCCAGCGGCATCGAGGGACATCACATCGCCTTCGGTGCAACTCACGCGCGGTGTCTGCCGGGCAAACTGTTGGACCAGCGTGTTGAGCGTCTTTTCCTGCTCCGCTCTTGCCCACCGCGCGACGCTGGGGCAGAGCGCGATGAACACAATTTCTGTTTCCGGCAGTCTCGCGTGAACCTTCGTGACGAATGCCTTGAACTCGGCAAACACTTGTTCCGGCGATTTGCCCGCCCAAAGATCGTTGCCGCCAGCGCGCAGGAAAATGACTTTCGGTTCGTAAGGGAAAATGATCCGCTCGGCGAAGTGGGTGGCATCCACGATCTGCGACCCGCCAAACCCGCGATTGATGACCTGATGATTCGGGAAATCCCGGGCCAGCGTCTTCCACAGCCGGATGGTCGAGGAGCCGATGAACAGCACCGCGCCCTTGGGCGGTGGATTGGTGCGGTCCATTTGCTCGAAGGCCGCAATTTCCTTCTCCCATCGCGCGAAGTTGTGATTCGTTTCAGCGCCGATCGTCGAGGTGCGTGCCAGTGCGAGGATCAGGAATACAGTCAGCGTCCACGGGCCGTTCAGTTTCATGGCCCGGAATCTCAGACCTGCCATGGAGCCAAGGCAAGCGCGGACTTCAGAAATCCCGGATTTGAGGAGCATGGCTGTGTCGAAGACCAGCCGCAGCGCGGGCCAGGCAGTTTTTCGCCAGAACGCTGCGGCAGGTCGGGATGACACAGCCGCGCTCCGGGCCACAGTGAGAGTTGCTGTCAGAAATCCCGATTGTCTTTGGGCCGGCCCTGCGGGAATATCCGCCGCGATGTCGAGTGAACAAACCGCACCCGCCCGGCCGCGTTATCGCTGGCCGTGGTTTCTGCTCGCCGGAGTGTTGTTGGGGATCGTGCTGGCGGTGATCTGGCTGTCGGCCGAGGTGCGGCGGGTGAAGGAGCGTCGCCAACCAGAGTTCGCTCCGCCCATCCGGTCGGATGCCACGGGTGTCGGTGACGCCCATCCCGCTACAGCTTTTGCTTGTTGTAAAGCAGGAACAGGGCAACCAGGTCCTTGGATTCCGCGAGGAAGGTGCGAACGCAAAGGTGATACGCCCCCTCGTGGGCCTGCTGGGCCACGGACGGTTTGATTTTCGAGAGCGCCCGCCAGATGGATCCGGGAATGGAGCCGGCGCGAATGGCCTCCAAGACCTTCGGGGCGGCACCGCCAATCACGTCCACAGGCACCCTGACTCGAATCGCCTCGAACTTTTCGTCAGCCACCTCCTCCAACATCAGCCGGGTGGCTTCGGACTTGAACGCGGAATGTCCTTCACCGGTGGTGAACACAAAAATCTGATCCAGCGCGGCAAATGGCTTGCCCGAGAACATCGAAGGAGCAGCGAAGATTTCTTCGACCTTCGGCGACTCCTGGACCGGCGGCGCGGCAGCCGTCCGCGGAGATTCACCCTCGCTCGCAGCCGGGGTGACTTCGTTGTCGGCCGGAACGACGCACTTCGATGCGTCTGAAGGTGGAGGCGAAGCCACCTCGCCGCCGGGTGACGGCGACATTCGAGTCGCTTCAGTCGGGCGCACAAAGCCGTTTGCTATCCAAAGATCGGCGACGACGGCATCGCCACCAACGGCGAGCGACGAGTCATCGTTGTCACTCCCGTTGGACCTGGAGTGATCCGGCTCTGGCAGAGAGACCGCGGGAGGAGCGATCACCGCTTCGGAGGCAGCCACCGCGGCGTGGACGCTTGGCGGTGCTTTCGTCTCAGGCTTCAACGCCTGCGGCTGCGACAGGGCAACAGGTGCAGTGGTGGGTTTCTCCACCTCGGTCTTCGGCTCGGAGGGGGAAGCCGTGATTTCGCCGGACGGCTTGGGTGTCGGTGAGTTTGTCGGCGTTACCTTGGTTTCTGGCTCCGCCCGGTCGGCGAAGGGATTCGCTTCGGCGGCGGGCATTGATTTCCGGGTCGCCTCGACGCGGATCGGGTTGGTCTGGGTAACGCGGAAAGGAGATGAATCACTCGCCATTGAGGTTCGAGGGCTGGTTTCGCGTTCTGGGACCACCCAGGCCTGCGGTGAAACGCCCGGGACCGAATAAAGCGGAGTCCAGGCGGGAAGGCCCTCGTGCCAGGCCCAAAAGTCGGTGTCGTTTATTTTTTTGGTGGCAAGGTAGTGATTGATCTGCTCCAGGCTGAAGGGGCCTTCCTTTTGGGCACCGGGGCGGGCTAAGTATATCTTTTGCATGGTGCGTGGCCGGTGACAATTTCTAGGACGCGACCTTGCTTTTCCAAGCGGCTGAGGCCCGGAAGGGGTGCGAGTATTCCGTGATCGAACGCATTGACGACTCCAAATCCCACAGTTAGCAGACCCGTTGCCAGTTTGCGCGATTTGGGTCAATCCAGCCCCCTGAAACCCTCGAGTGCCTCCAACGAGGTCGTGGTTTGTAAGTTTTGGTGAACCGACGGGCGACGCGACAGGTCTGGGATTTGTCAGCAGGCAGGCGTTGAGCCAATCAGCGGAGCACCCTCACTGGTTCTGCGCGCGGCATCACTTCCAGAAGTTGAAGGTTGATGGCTGCGGGGTGATGGACTACAAAGTGGCTCATGCGCGAACTTCGTGCCCCCAGCGATCAACCATCAACCCGCGACTGGCAACCAGCGTGAGTCCATTCCAAATCATTTTTACCCCAACCAGCGCGGGTGAACTGGCGCGCATGCCCAAGGAGCTGCAACTGCAAATCCTGGGCGAGTTCCGCGGGCTGCCGCAGCAGGTCATCGGGACCGAACTCGACGAGTTCGGCAAGCTGGAGCGCGGCGGGCGCACGTTGCACCGCTTCCGTGTCGGAGATTACCGCGTGTACTTTGAGCGCCACGATTTGGGCGTGCTGGTGCATCGCATCCTGAGCCGGCACACGGTCAAGGACTTCTTCTATCGCTCCGGCTTGAAGGTCAAGGAGGACGAGGCGCTCCAGGAAAATCCGAAGTTTTGGGAGATGATCGAAGCGGCCAGAACTTCCACGAAGACCTGATCGTTGGGCAGCCCTGTTTTGCCGAACCGATCTTTCGCAACCGTCTGCGCCTCACCCCACGTCTTCGCCCAACTCCACGTTCCAGTACGCGAGATCAATGAAGTGTTTCCAGCTATCGTGCTGGTAGAGGCTGAAATTGATCTGCACGAACGGACGCCACTTGGGTCGCTTGGGCTTGCGGATCAGGTGCATGCCGGCCTCCTGCGGCGTGCGGTTGGCCTTGAGCGTGTTGCAGTCAATGCACGAGCAAACAATGTTTTCCCAGGTCGTCGGACCGCCGCGGTCGCGCGGGATGACGTGGTCCAGATTCAGGTCCTTCCGGTCGCAGGTCTTGCCGCAATACTGGCAGGTGTTCTTGTCGCGCTCGAAGATGTTGTGCCGGGTGAATTTCACTTCCTTCTTGGGCAGGCGATCATAGACGAGCAGCAGGATCACCCGCGGCACGCGGATGCGGAACGAGATGGTGTGAACGGATTCCGGGTGCGGCTCCTGCTGGGAAAAGTCATGCCAGGCCTGGAAGTTGTAGGTTTGAAACGAGCCATCCGCCTCATTGAGGACCACCTGCGCGTGGCCTTGGAACAGCAAAGTGAGCGCCCGCCGCGCGGTGCAGACATTGACGGCCTGCCAGAGGCGGTTGAGCACGAGCACATGTTGATTCAAAACTGAACTCATACCATCACCGTATCGTCTGGCGCGGACGCTATCATAACGCCCGGGGAAGTGTCAATTTGCGCCGTGTCCCTCTACCGCTCCTGGGCGCATCTCAGTTTATTGCAGGCAGGCATTCCTGGCGTAGCGCTGGTTTCCCCACCTGCGGTATCGCCGACCTCCAGTCGGCGGGCCCAGGCACGGCGTGGCAGGCCAGGAATTCGCCGCGGTTGCGGATTGGAAATCCGCGACCCGGCAGACTGGAAGTCTGCGCTACGGCATCGCCTCGGCGCCCCCTGCAAGAAAATGGGATGCGCCCACCGCTCATAACCGGACTGCGTTTGGTTGGATTGAAGCCGAATTGCCGGCCCGCTCAAGGCCCTGGCTCTTCGCTCAGAGTTGGTGAACCTTGAAGTATTTGTTGCCGGGCTTTGGCGGCGGCTTCACTCACCGACGGGTCCTGATCGGTTGCCAGGCGGGTCAGTTCCGGCAAGGCCAGCCTGGCTGAAGGCCCCCATCCACCCAAAGCTGTTGCAGCAGCAGCCCGGATTCCTGCTGCCTCATCGCGCAGGGCGACGGTCAACGCGCGTACTACTGTTTCGTCCGGTTCGGGCAGCCCGCTCAGAGTTTCGATGGCCGCCATTCGTACTTCCGACACCGGATCCTGGATTCGCGCCAGGGCGGCCTGTGTCGCCAGACCGCTGGCAACGCGAATCGCCCGCAGCGCCTCCAGACTTCGTTTGCGGCGCGCGGGTGATTCGTCCTGCGTCATGGCGTAAAGCTCTGAGGCGACACGGAAGTGCGGCAGGTAGGAATTCGTAAGGGCGCGGGCGGCCACCGTTCGGGCAGGCTCGCGACCTTCTTCGAGCGTTGCCAACAAGGCCAGAACGCCGGGCGCACCGACGGTCACCAGGGTGTAAGCCGCCGAGTTCCGCACCGCCTGATCGGGATCGGCCAAGCGTCCGACCAGCGCCGGGATGGCGTCAGCCGCATCCGGACCCATCTGGCCCAAAGCGGCGGCAGCGGCCTGGCGTGCCCGGGCATCGTCCGCCTCCAAAGTCGTGATCAATGGCAAAACGGCAGCCTTGCCGATTCGGCCCAGCGCGCTTGAGGCTTCCCATCGCACCCGTCCTTGATTGTCGCGCAACGCCTGGGTGAGCGCGGGAATGGCGGCGCTCGCGTCCGGCCCGAGCCGGCCCAACGCCCGCGCGGCAGCTTCCCGGGTCGCCTCCGCCCGCGGCGGCGAATACCTCTTGGCGATCTGTTGCCGCCAATACGTTGGCAAGCGAGGCAGATGCGTCCAAGTTTGGCGGCGAAGGAATGAATCGTGAGTTTGCAGCAACCGGAGCAACTCCGGGAGCGCGTTCGTTCCCAACGTCTCCATCCGCGCGAGCGCGTTGGAGTTTCCCTGGTAGGCCAGCAGCGAAACCGCTTTGAGCGACTCCCTCCGGGCGACGTCGTCCGCGCGTTGACGGCGCAGTCCGACACTGAGGCCGAGCAGCAAGCAGGCGGTCAGGGCGGCGATTGGAATGATCAGGCGGTTTTTCAAACGTGAATCAAGCCAGCCAATTCTCACCCAAGCCGCAGGCTGATTCAATCCGGGAAACAAAGCTTGGTGGGCACACAAGTCTCGGTCATTTGAAAATCCGCGGGAATGTTGGAGAGGCGGCTTGCCAGCCGCCCAGTGAGCCGGACCGCTGGCAAGCCGCCTCTCCGGCGTCCCGTCCGGCCATGCGGTCACGGGTGGGCAAACCCCGTTGCAGGGCCGTCAGATCCGGCTCTCCTTGGCAAAGCATTGCCAAACCGGCGACCAGATGACTACTCTGCTGCCATGAAACGTGTCGTTGCGCTGTCGGCTCTGGTTCTGGCGTTCGTGGTTTTGTCGGTCGGCGCGCAGGGTTTGGACGAACAATACGTCCGCATCTACAATCTCATTCAACAGGCTGAGTCCTCGGAGGCCGCCGGCGAACGCTCCCAAGCGCTGGCCCGCTATCTGGAGGCCCAGACTGCGCTGCAGAGATTTCAGCAAATCAATCCCACGTGGAACGAAAAGGTCGTCAGATTCCGCCTCAATTACCTGGCCGGGAAGATTGCCGAACTGACCGCCAAGGCCGCCCCGGTCACTCCCAGCCCCTCTCCGACGCCGGACCGGCCGGTGGCCGCCACTCCCACAACGGCGGAGATGCAGCGCGAGTTGACCGGATTACAGGAGGAAGTGCGACGTTTGCAGGCGGATCGAACCTTGTTGGAGGCCAAGCTAAAAGAAGCGCTGGCCACCCAGCCGGCAGCGGTTGATCCGCGGGAACTCGCCAAGGCTGAAAACCGCATTCAGGCCTTGCTCAAGGAGAACGAATTGCTCAAGGCCACGTTGGCGAAGGAGCAAAGTCCGTCCGCGCCGCTCGCCGAGCCTAAAACGCTCGAACAGGCGAAACAGGCGTTGGCCGAGCTCAATCGAAAGCTGGCCGAACAAACCGAACGCGCCGATGCCCTTTCCGTCGAGAAGCACGCCCTCCTCGCGCGGCTCGACGGCTTGAGTGTCGAGCCGCAGAATGTCGCCGCCGTGGACACCAACCGGCAGAGCCTGGCGGAGGCCAATCGCCGGTTGGCGCTGGAAAACGAACTTTTGCAAACACGGCTGCGTACACTCGGTCCGGAGGCGGACGCGGCGGAGGCTTTGCGCGCCGAGAACCAGTTGCTCAAGCGGCAGCTTGCTGAAGTCAAAACCGCCGCCCGACCGGCAGGGAAGAGCGACGAACTTGCCCTTCAACTCCAGCAGGCGCAGGCGCAAGTGGCCGCGCTCCAGTCCGACAATGAAATCCTCCGGCTCGAGCGAACCGCGCTGCAAAGTCGGGTGCCACAATTGTCGGCGGCGCCCGCGAATCCGCCGGTCGCGTCCGCCGCCGGCGGAAGCGACGAGTTGGAGCGCATCAAACGATTGGAACTGGAGCGCGACGAACTGCGCAAGCAACTGGACGGGGCAAACCAGGAACTCAGCCGGCGCGACGGCCGCCGGGCCACGGCGAGAATCAATGACCTGTCCAACGAAATTGCCTCGCTTCGCAACCGGCTGCAGGTGTTGGAGGCCCGGCCAGTGCCTTACTCCGCCGAGGAACTGGCCATGATGCGGCAGCCCGCGCCGCGCACCGTGCCGACCGAACCGAACGCCACCCGAAAATCCGTGCGCGACCTGCCCACGGGCACCGTGGCTCTGGCCACCGAAGCCCAGCGGTTGTTCTCGGGGCGCGAGTTCGCGAAGGCCGAGGAGAAATACCTGGAAATTCTGCGACAGGATGAGAAGAACGTTTACACCCTGGCAAATCTCGCCGCCATCCAGCTCGAAATGAACCGGCTGGCTGAGGCCGAGAAAAACGTTCAACAGGCGCTGGCGGTATCGCCCGACGACGCTTTCAGTCTTTCAATTCTTGGTTATGTGAAGTTTCGGCAGGAAAAATATGACGAAGCGCTGGAGGCCCTGAGCCGCGCGGCGAAACTCAACCCGGACAGCGCCGAGATTCAAAATTACCTGGGCGTGACGCTCAGCCACAAGGGCCTGCGCGGACCGGCGGAAACCGCGTTGCGCAAAGCCATCACGCTCGATCCCGGCTACGCCAGCGCGCACAACAACCTCGCCGTGATTTACCTCAGCCAGCAACCGCCCTACACCGACCTGGCGCGGTGGCATTATCAAAAGGCGCGAGCAGCCGGCCACCCGCCCAATGCCGAACTCGAACGCTTGCTCGATTCCAAGTCGGCCAGATGACCCGCAGTGCCTCCGGTGGAATGATGACCACCCAAGACCGAGTCTTAATCGCCACACCTAGCCCAAGCCCGTTACCTCCCGGCTGGGCAGGTGAACCCGTCGCGCACTGCCCCTGACACATGTTGCGACAGGCCATTCATGAATTGACCCTGCCAACTCGCGGACGGGGACTTTACGAGTTCACCCGGGAAGTCGAATCCTGGGTCACGCGCAGCGGTTTTCAAGAGGGCCTGCTCACCCTTCACCTGCGCCACACCTCGGCCTCGCTGCTGATCCAGGAAAACGCCGATCCCGACGTGCGCGCGGACTTGGAGAGGTTCTTCGCGCGCCTCGTGCCGGACGGCGATCCCTTGTTCAAGCACACCTGCGAGGGCGCGGACGACATGCCGGCGCACGTTCGCACGGCGTTGACGACGGTAAACCTCGGCATCCCGGTTCACGGCGGCCAGCTTGCGTTGGGGACGTGGCAGGGCATTTATCTCTGGGAACACCGCCGGGCACCTCACTCGCGCCGCGTGGTGCTGCATTGGATCGGCGAGTGATCAGGGAATAATCTCGCCAAACCTTGGCCGCGATGGCACGCTGCGCGGGTTCATTCAAGTTATGAAGTCGCTCTTGCGTTTCGTGGTTTCCGTCCTTGGCGCTCATGTCCTTGCGGGCGTTGCCGTCGGGCGCGCGGAGGCTGTCCCGCCCCGCTTTGGCTTTACCGGCCCGGAGATTTTTCCGATCGACAGCGCCATCGGCCTTTTGCACGCCGCCGATCTTGACGGCGACGGGTTGAAGGACCTCATCTTGGTCAACAACGCGCGGTCGAAGATCAACCTGCTTTACAACCAGACCGGCCGGACCAACCGCGAAGCACCGCCCGCCACCTCGGGCCGGCGGGAGTTGAACGAGCTGCCGCCGGACGCGCGCTTTCGGATTGATTCCATCGCCTCGGAGAAGCGCATCGCCTCCCTGGTCGTGACCGACTTGAATGGGGACGGCCGGCCGGACATCGCCTACTACGGCGAGCCCAAGGAACTGGTCGTGCTCTACAACGAGGGCAACGCCACGTGGAGCACCCCGCGGCGCTGGCCCATCGAGGACGGTCAACTCACTCTCAACGCCATGGCCGCCGATGACCTGAACGGCGACGGCCGCACGGACCTCGTTTTGCTCGCGGAGACTCACGTTTATCTGCTGGCGCAGCAGGCGGATCGCACCTTGGGCGAGCCGGAGAAGCTTCCCGTCTCCGGGGTCGTCATGTCCGTGCAGGTGCTCGACCTTGACGGCGATGGCCGGAAGGACCTGCTGCTGGTCAACTGGGAAAGCCCGCATCCCTTCCGCTTTCGTCTCCAGGGCGCGGACGGCCAGTTGGGACCGGAAATCCACCTCAGCCTGCCGCCCATCCGCTCCTACTGGGCGGACGCATTGGAAGCCAACGAGAAGACCTTCGTCATGACCATCGCGCAGCACTCCGGTCGGGTGCAAATCTCCCAATTCACCCGCCAGCCCGCCGAAACCCTGGTGGGCGGTTTGAAACAGGGCCAGTTTCAAGTCCTGCCCCTCAGCCGCACCGGCAAGGCGCGGCGCGGCCAGCTTTGGGCCGATGTGAACGGCGACGCGCGGGCGGATTTGCTGGTGTCCGAGCCGGAAAGCGGAAAGCTCTCGGTCTATTTTCAAAAGCCGGATGGCACGCTCGCTTCACCCCGGGCGTTCCCTTCGCTGGCGGGCGTGAGCGACATCGCCGTGGCGGACTGGGATGGCGATGGCCAACCGGAGATTTTTCTGCTCAGCGGGGACGAACGGCAGGTCGCCGTGGCGCGCTTCGACAACCAGCAACGCCTGCCGTTTCCCACGTTGATTCCGTTTGAAGGCCGGCCGTTGGCGCTGGCCGTGGGCGCGTTGCGGGCGGGAGCGCCGCCCACGCTGGCGGTGCTGGTGGACGACCAGAACGGAAAGCGCGCCCTGGTCACGCGCGGCGCCGATGGCAAAAGCACGACCCGGAAACTGAGCGAGAGCTTCAAATCCAATCCCACCACCCTGGCCATCCACGACGTGAATCAGGACGGCCTTGCCGACCTGATCGCCCTCATCCCCTACGAAAAAGTCAAAGTGCTGCTGCAAACGGCCGGCCAGGAATTTGAGGAGCACGATGTCGCGCCGCCCGGCGGCATGGATGTGGCCCAACCGTGGTTGAGCGTCGCGGACGTGGACGGCGATGGCAAAGCGGAACTGCTGCTGGCGCAAAGGAATTTTCTCCGCGCGGTCGTTCTAAAACCGGGCGCGGCGGCGGCGGACTCGGCCAGCCAGAACGGCTGGGTGTTTCAGGTCAAAGACCAGATCAACGGCGCGAGCAGCAATTCGCGTCTCACGGGGGCCGCGGCGTTGCCCCGCGAAACGACCCGGGGCGGCCGGACCACTTCCTTGTTCCTGCTCGACGCCGAGCGCAAGGCGCTGACCCTCTGCGAGCGCGACGACGCCGGCGTGTGGCAGGTGGTGCGCAACGTGCCGCTGCCTGTGTCCGAGTTCTACGGCCTGCAACCCGTCGCCTTGGGCGGGCGCGAGCCCAACAGCGTGGGATTCCTCGGCCTGAACGTCGTGGCCTGGCTGCCCCTGGCCGGCGACGCTTGGGAGTTGACGGCGCTCGACGGTTACGAGACGCCCATCAAGGACGGTTTCCTGCGCGACGTGATTTCCGGCGACCTGAACAACGACGGACGCAAGGACCTGGTGTTCATGGAAACGGCCCGCAACCATCTCGACCTGGTGATCTTCGACGCCAACCACAAACTCGTGCCGGCCGAGCGCTGGCAGGTCTTCGAGCAACGCACCTTCCGCGGACGCGGCAGCGACCTCACCGAACCTCGGGAAGCGCTCGTCGCCGATCTCACGGGCGACGGCAAGAACGACCTGGCCGTGGTGGTGCATGACCGGATCCTGGTCTATCCGCAGGAATAACGCGGACCGGTGGACCGGCGGGAGAGCGAATTCTCACGGGCCGGGCGCTCACTCGCGAACGCAGGGCCGGAACGCGCAGAACATCCAGGACGCCACGATTGCAACCACCGCTCACGAACTGGCGAGAGCTCTGGCGGGTGCGAAGGGGTGCGGCACTAACTTTTATTTCGATTCTTTGCCGCACCCCGGAGGCCGGGAGGCGCACACCCGCCATTAACAGGGTGTCCCGCCGTTGGTGCAGCCGCGTGCGCGGACTGGCGCGGCGGCTGGCCTTGGGGGTTCAGGGGAAGCAGCCGCCGTGACAGGGAGCGCTGGCGGGGGGTGCTGGCGCACGGCCACCAGGGCCGCCAGTGCCTAGCAGCCCTAGCGAGCGCGGCCACCGCGAGCGGTGCTGACCTGCCTGCGCCGAGGCTTCGGCAGGCAGGCGACGGAGCGAAGGAGCGGCCAGAGCCAGAGGGTGCGGGGTTTGAAGGGGCGCACGCTCTGGCTCGGGACGTTCCGCACTCCGCAGCGACGGAGGAACGCAAGGGCTGTGCGGCAGGCGCGGGCCTGTCCCGCCATAGCCATTGGCGAAGGCGGATGGCCGACCAACCCCGGCGCGGCCTGAGATGTTCTCTGGTTGGCAAATGACGTTTTCATAAAAGTTGTTCACACCGGTTTGGCCTGCGGTGACGTGAGGATTTGGATGACCCACGAGCCGTGTTTCTGCTGATTACGCGCATGCAGGTCCCCGTCGTAACTCGTGCGGTCCTGCCACAT
>WYBW01000108.1 GCA_011525685.1 Verrucomicrobiia bacterium | reverse complement strand
GAGAACGCCGAAGCGGGCGGCGTGAACAGACAAAAATCCGGCTGAGATCACGCGTCAAATGGGAATACCGAGTCATTAGAATGAGTCGGGCCTCAAAAAAGGCCTTTGTTCAACAACCTGCTAGTGATGGACACGAAGCAAGAAAAGCAGCGAAACAACGCCTGGTCAGGTCACCGGTGAGCGGCAGCCAGCAGCCGTTTCACTGCCGCGCCGGGGAGGGGACAACGGGAACATGCGACCCCGCCGACCTGCCGGCCTTCAACGAATCGAGGACCAGGCGGTGAATCTCGTCCGGCTGCCAGCGAACCTCACCGGCGGGAAAGGGATGCCGCCCTTGGAGCGCATCAAGCGCGGCGACCGTCAACACCGCGCAGCCAAGCGGGCTGGAGTGAAGTTTGTCGTCCTGCAACAGTACGCGTGTCCTGCCTTCCGGCAGGGTCTGGCCACGGATCGCAAGCGCCTGGTTTGACACGGCGGTCTGCATGAACTTCGAGAGTTGGAGGAGAACGACATTCGGCCGGAGAGCGGCCCACTCGCGCAGCCGACGATTGGCGGCGGCCAGGGCGTTCGTGCTCGGCACCTGTTCCGCGCGCAACATGCCATTTACGGCGGCCGAAGCGTCCGGGAGGTCGCCCACAAGGAGCGGGCACGGGATGGACTCGAGGAGCTTCAACCCCGCCTCGAAGCGCCGCAAACGTTCCTCGTCGGTGGCGCCGTCCCCGTAGCAAAACCAAAACAGGAAATCCACGCCGAGCACCAGCGTGGGGTTGGCCTGCCGGGCGTTGTCCATCTGTTGGCGGCCCAGTGATTCGGGTTGGAGAAAGAAAAATGTGTTGGCGAAGTTCCGCACCGGTTGATGCGGCGCCAGCAACGCGGCCTCCACATAACGGCTCAACCGGAACTGCGGCGTGTTGGGTCCACCCAAAGGCTCCGCGGCCGTGAATCCCGCCGAGACACTCGCGCCGACCATGACGATGCGTTCCCAAAGGGAATTGGTCCGCGCGGGCTCCGCGAGCGTTGAACCGGCGGTCGGTAGCAACAGCACAGCCAACAGGGCGAACGCTGACCCCGCCCGCCGCACTTTGCGCCGGGTCCAATGGTGCGCCCCGCGTTGATCAAAAGTTGTCATTCCGTGATTTGACCCGCGCGAAACGACACTGTTCAACCGGCTGTGTGCGCCCGGCGGTTTTCCATCTTCCATCTTCGGCGACTCCCTGTCTATGCTGCGCCATGGAAATTTACGACCATCCGACCTTCCGCATGGCGTGCCAGCAGTTTGATCTTGTTGCCGACCACCTTCAAATCCCGCACGACGAACGCGACCGGCTCAAGCTCCCGAAGCGCGCGTTGACCGTCGCGCTGCCGATCCACCGGGACGATGGTTCGACCCAGGTGCTGTTCGGTTATCGCGTTCAACATTTCCTCACGCTGGGCCCGACCAAGGGCGGGCTGCGCTTTCACCCGGACGTGCAACTGGGTGAGGTGGCCGCGCTCGCCATGTGGATGAGCTGGAAATGCGCGCTCACCGGCCTGCCTTACGGCGGCGCGAAAGGCGGCGTGGCGTGCGATCCAACGACCATGTCGAAGACCGAGCTGGAGCGACTCACGCGCCGTTACACGCAGGAGATGATTCCCTTCATCGGTCCGCAGGTGGACGTGATGGCGCCCGACCTTGGCACCAATGAGCAGGTCATGGCGTGGATGATGGACACCTACTCGGTCCACGCGGGCCACACGGTGCCAAGCATCGTCACGGGCAAACCGGTGGGTTTGGGTGGGTCACTGGGGCGGCGTGAAGCCACGGGCCGGGGCGTCGCCTACCTGGTCAACCGTGCCACCGACACCATCGGCCTCGACATCGGCAAATCCACCGCCGTCGTTCAGGGTTACGGCAACGTGGGCTCGATTGCCGCGTTGAGCCTCGCGCGTTATGGCGCGAAGGTCATTGCCGTCAGCGACGTGCGCGGCGGTATTTACAATGAGAATGGCCTCGACCTGTTTGCGCTGGAGCGACACGTCGCCTCGAGGAGAACCGTTCTGGGCTTTCCCGAGGCGCAACCCATCTCGAACGAGCAACTGCTCCTGTTGCCGTGCGACATCCTGGTGCCGGCGGCGTTGGAACGGCAGATCACACAAGCCAACGCCGGCCAGATCAAATGCCGCATCCTCGCCGAGGCCGCGAATGGACCCACCACGCCCGAGGCTGACGCGATCCTCAATCAGCGGCCGGAGGTTTTTGTGATCCCCGACGTGTTGTGCAACGCGGGTGGCGTGATTGTGAGTTACTTTGAATGGGTTCAGGACTTGCAGAGCTTCTTCTGGGGCGAAACGGAGATCGTGGACAAACTTTTTCGCCTGCTGGAAACCGCCTTCACCCAGGTCCTGGCTGCCAGCCGCAAACAGAAAATCTCCATGCGCCTGGCGGCCCTGAGCCTGGGGGTCAAGCGCGTGCAGGAGGCCAAGCGAATCCGGGGATTGTTTCCGTGAAGACCGCAGCCTGACCAAAAGGCCCTTGCGCTTCCACAAGATCAGGGCGTTCCTGCCAGAGCACGGGCGGTGGGAGGATGACAACGGAAACACGCCAGCCTTCGAGGCGGGTTTCAAAGCAAGCGCGCCCACTGGCCAAAGGCGCTTGACGACAGTCTCATAAGAGACCAATGGTAGTCTCAAATGAGCGCAACGCTGACAAAGCCCAAAGCCAAAAAAGCGGGCAGCCGCCAGGTCGTGGTTTCTTGCGTGCAGGATGCCACCGGCCGGGCCGGCAGCCCAAGTCTGGCGTCCTCCAGGATCATCGCCCTGGTTCAGGACGGTCTGCCGGTGGCAGAGCTGGATGCGCTCCAGGAATGTCTGGAAATGCCGATGGAAACCCTGGCCACCAAACTGGGCATCTCCAAAGCCACTCTGCATCGGCGGAAAACCGAAGGACGGCTGGACGCGGCAGAGTCGGATCGGGTGGTGCGCTACGCCCGGCTGGTGGGCAAGGCCGCCCAGGTCTTTGGCGGACTGGCCGAGGCGCGGCAGTGGTTGAACGCGCCACAACCTGGCTTGGGCGGGGCCGTGCCCTTGGACTACGCCGAAACCGAAATCGGCGCGCGCGAGGTGGAGAACCTGCTGGGCCGGATTGAGCACGGGGTCTATGCGTGATGGCCACGGGTTGGCGCATCGTGCCGGAGGGCCGCGCCGGGAGCGCTTTCGACGGCGAAGGCGCGAGGCGTTTTGGAGGGCGTTGGAATTCACCAGGAGTGCTCGTCGTTTACGCCAGCCAACACAAATCCCTCGCGGCCTTGGAGCAACTGGTGCATTACCATCCGCAACTCCCCAACCGCTTCAAGGCCTTCCGGTTTCAGGTTCCGGACTCGTTGATCCAGACTCTGCCCGCGCGCAGTTTGCCTTTGGATTGGCGGCAGTCCCCGCCACCGCCATCGGTCCAATCGCTCGGCGATGCCTGGGCAAAAGCATCGCGTTCCGCCGTTCTGGCCGTGCCCAGCATCCTCATTCCGGAGGAACTGAATTACCTCCTCAATCCGGCGCACCGCGATTTCCAGCGGATTGTCATCGAGCGGCCCGGGGATTTCGCCTTCGAGGTCCGCTTGCCGGTGTGATCGCGGTGAAAAAATTCTTCGCTGCCGCCCATTCGCTGCTATCTTCTGCGGCACTGAAATGACTTCGATTCCGCACCTTCCCGCGCTGCGGCGCGGCAAAGCCTACGAGAGCCTCGACCAGGTCGAGGTCAAAGACTTCCGCACCGGCGAAGTCAAGGCCACCGTCAGCCAGGTCAACGCCGGCATCGTGCGCAAGGACCTGGCGCGCGTATCCGAGGCCCGCGCCGCATTGAAACCATTCTCCACGGCACAACTCCTCGAGATTTGCGCCAGGGCGGGCGAACAATTTCTGAACGGCACGTTGCCGCTGGGGGACAAGGGCCACACGCAATCGCCGCCGCAGTATGTCGAAACCCTGTCCAGCACCAGCGGGTTGCCGCACGTCATGGTCCGGCGCAACATGGAGAAAATCCATTTCGCCTTGACCCACATGAGGACGGTGCTGAACGGGTTGTCACGCGGACTGGACCTTTCGATTCTCGACACCGGCAGTGGCGAGCAGTTTGGCACGCGATTGAGTTATTTCCCGACGACGCGGGCGTTGGGGTTGGTGATGCCGAGCAATTCGCCGGCGGTGAACTCGCTCTGGCTGCCGAGCATCGCCCTCAAGACGCCGGTCATCATCAAGCCCGGCAAGGAGGAACCGTGGACGCCGTATCGGCTGATTCAGGCGTTCATCGCCGCGGGCGCGCCGGCGGAGGCATTCGGTTTCTATCCCACCGACCACGAAGGCGCGGCGGCGATTCTCAACTCGTGCGGACGCGCCTTGATCTTCGGCGACAAATCCACGACGGCCCAATACGCGAACAATCCCGCCATTCAAATTCACGGCCCGGGCTGGAGCAAAATCCTCATCGGCGAGGACTGCATCGAAAACTGGCGCGAGTATCTGGACGTGATGGTGGCGAGCATTTCGGATAACGGCGGGCGCTCGTGCATCAACGCCAGCGCCGTCGTCGTGCCCAAGTACGCGGCGGAAATTGCTGACGCGCTGGCGCAGAAACTTGGGCCGATTCAACCCACCACAGCCGACGATTCGAACGCGCGGCTCTCGGGCTTCGCGAATCCCAAGATGGCCGACTTCATTGACGGCGCGATCGAGGAGGGGTTGAAAACGCCCGGCGCGACGGATGCGACGGCAAGATACCGGAACGGTTCCCGCAAAGTCACGTTTGACGGCGGCGTGTTCGTTCGGCCGACCATCGTCCTTTGTGATTCGTTCCAACATCCACTGGCAAATCGCGAGTTCCTTTGTCCGTACGCCAGCGTGGTGCAAGTGCCGCAGAGCGAAATGTTGAGTCAGATCGGCTACACCCTCGCCTGCACGGCGATTACCAGGGATCCGGCGTTCATCGAACAGGTGATGGCCTTCCCGCACATCGAGCGGCTGAACGTCGGCCCGGTCTCCACCATGAAGATCTCCTGGGACCAGCCGCACGAGGGGAACATGTTCGAGTTCCTCTGGCAGCGCCGGAGCATCGAGCGGGCGTGGTGAAGCACGAGCGTGGCTTCACGCCGCTTCGACAATCAACTGGGGCGGAAGATCCGGCTCAACTTGCACTGGAATCCGGGCAGGACTTGTCCGCCCGTCAAAATGTCGTTCGAGCCGGTCAACGTCTCGATGCTGTCCGGCGTGTAGATGTGAATCTGCTCCTTCCGCCAGTTCACCACCCAGGCCAGCCTGGTCCCGTGCTCGAAATAATGATCGAGCTTCCGGCTAAGCTGGGTCATTCGATCGCCGGGCGAAAGCACTTCCACCACCAGATCGGGAGCGCCATACAGAAACTTGTCCGGGGCGACCAGTATTTTCTTCAATCGTGCCCGGCTGACGAACGCGATGTCGGGGCTCAACAACAGCTTTTCCGACAAGCGAAACCCAGTGCTGGAGTCGTACACCTCTCCAAGCCGGCGCTCTTCGACGAAATTGAAGAGGAAAGAGACAAACCGCGCACAGACTGTTCCGTGGTTGGCGTGAACCGGACTCCTAATCAGTTCTCCATCGAGCAGTTCGTATTTATGCCCGTCTTTGGGAAGGGCCTCTAACCCGCGGCGTCCGTCCAAGCTTTGCGCTTTGTAGAGAGAGTGGCCGTTGACGTGCAGGGCAAACTACCGGAAAAGTCAATCGCGTCAAATCCTGCCCAGCACAAACTTCCGATGCTTCGCAAACACGCCGCGCAGCGAGAGCGACATCTCGTCCTGCAGCGCCTGCAACTCGCGATACACCTTCACGTTCGCCGCGTCGGGGTGGGCCGTCTCCGTCTGGTTCAAACCCACGAACCGGTCGGTGACGTCCTCGATGGCAAGTTTTTCACCCTGCTGCAAACGCCAGCACCAGAATGCTTGCAACGCCGCGCCATAGGCCGCGCCCTCACCCACTTTGAGCGTGACGACTTCCGCGTCGAATACATCGGCCATGATCTGCCGCCAGACTTTCGAGTTGGCGCCGCCGCCGGTGGCGCGGATTTGTTTCGGCTTCACACCCAGCCCGGCCAGCCGGCGCAAGCCGTAGTTCATGCCCAGCGTCACGCCCTCCATCGCCGCGCGCGCGAAATGCCCGGCATCGAAGGTTCTCTGGTTCACGCCAAACCATACACCCGTGCCGTCCGGCACGTTCGGCGTGCGCTCGCCCTCGAAGTAGGGCAACAACAGCAATCCGTTCGAGCCGGCGGGAATGCGCGCCGACTCCGCCGCGTAACGCTCGTGCGTCCAGCCGAAATCCTGCCGCACCATTTCGGTGGCCACCGTGACATTCATGGTGCAGAGCAAGGGCAACCAGCGATTCGTCGAGTCACAGAACGCCGCGATCTCGCCCTGCGGATCCACGACCGGTTTTCCGGCGCAGGCATAAATCGTCCCGCTGGTGCCAAAGCTCGCCGTGATGACACCTTCGCGCGTGTTGCCCGTGCCGATGGCGCCCATCATGTTGTCGCCGCCGCCGGCGCTCACGAGCACGCCCGGGTTCAGACCCAGCGCATGCGCCGTGCGCGGATGCAACCGGCCCGCCGGTTTGTCGCTCGAGATGAGCGGGGGCAGTTTTTCGGCCAGGTCGGCGTCAATCGCTTCCAGCACGGCTGTGGCCCACTTGCGTTTCCGCACGTCCAGCAATGCCGTGCCGCTGGCGTCGCCGTATTCCATGACCTTTTCGCCGGTGAGCCAGAAGTTCAGGTAGTCGTGCGGCAACAGCACCGTGGCGAGCCGGCCAAAATTCTTCGGCTCGTGCTTTTTGAGCCAGAGAATTTTTGAGGCGGTGAAGCCCGGCAGCACCGCGTTGCCGAGGGCCTTGATGGTTTTCTTCAACCCGCCCACTTTCTCCATGATCTCTTCGCACTCGGCGGCGGTGGAGGTGTCGCACCAGAGCTTCGCCGGACGGATGACCTCGCCGTGCTTGTCGAGCGGCACGAAGCCGTGCTGCTGGCCGCTCACCCCGATGGCCTGCACGTCCGCCGCGACGGCTTTGGCCTGGCGCAGGGCCTGACGGATGGCCGCCGCGGTGGCATCGCGCCATGTGTGCGGATGTTGCTCTTTGGCGCCGGGCGGAAGACCTGGGATGAGGTCGTAGGCCTGCGAGCCGGTACCCAGGACTTTTCCGTCCCGCGCGTCCACTGCCAGGACCTTCGTGGATTGCGTGCCACTATCAACGCCGAGGATGAGGTTTCGCATAACACGGATTGTTTAACCACGAACGGGGGCGGATGAACACGAAAAAGTTTTTGAAGGGTGGCGTTACCCGAGACATTGCCGGAACAGGCATTTACGGCCAGCCGCCATCGTGCTAATGTGGCCTCGCGAATAAAGACCAAAGCCGTTCGTCGAACCGACGGTGTTTATGAGAAAACTTTTTTGGACCTGCGTGACCGCGGCAACGACGCTCTCCGCGCCGGCGCAATTGTTCAGCCCCGAGGCGCTGGGCGGCGCGTTCTGGGGCAGCCTGATTGGAGGCGTGGTGGGTGGTGATTGTCACAATGGCTTCTCCGGAGAAGGCGCAGCGATTGGGGCGGGTGTGGGTCTGATCGCGGGTGCGGTCGCCGGTGAAGCGCGGAGGCAGTATTATTCCGACCCGCAACCCTATCCTGCCGCTCCGACGGCTGCGGTCAGTTTCGGCTATGGCTACGGTTCATGCGGTTCTTCGGCTTCCGTCTATTACTCGCCAAGCGCCTGCGTCGCGCCGGGTTATTATTCCCGGGCGGGGCGACCCAATTACGCGGTGGGGGGAACCTTGCTGGGCGCGGCCTCGGGCGCGCTGACCGGTGCGGGCAACGAACAGGCCGGCAAAGGTGCCGCCATCGGCGCCGCGGCAGGACTGGTGTTGGGCAGCGTGGCCGAAGCCAGCACACGCAAGCGCGAACAACAAGTGGCACAAGTGGCGCAGGTGACGCAAGCGGCCGCGCCGCCCTTCCCGCAAGCCCCGAGCGAACTCGTGTCCACACTCCCGGCGGCTCAAGTCACCTCCTTGAACCCGTACAGCCAGATTCAATCCAAACCGTGTCCCACCTCGACCTACTACTGGACCGCGCCGCCGCAGATTCCGGATGCCCCACGCGTACCGGATGCGCCGAGATTCTAAAAAAAGTATGAACCACAAATCCGACGAAAAACCCGCAATGGCTTTGACACCATGGGCGTGCCCGTCTCGTAAGACGGATGGATTTCGCGGTTGGCACATTTTGATCAACTCATTCACCAACATGAAAAGCATCACCAAATACCTACTCCCCCTCGGCACCGCCGCGCTGGTGGCGGGTTGCGCCTCCAGCGGCGTCAAGAATCCTTCCGGCACCGGGGTCACCCAGATGCGGCCCGACGAGCAGGGCTTCGTGGCTGGCACCGGGATCGAATCGCAGGATCTCGTGGCGGTCACCGACAAGATGGCCCGCAGCGTCCTGAGCATCCCGCAGATCGCCAACGCCGTCGCACCGCCTGTGGTCGTGCTGGAACCGGTGGACAACCAGACCCGCTTCCCGATCAACAAGGACATCTTCCTGACCCGCATCCGCAGCGAGCTGAACTCGAAGTGCCGCGGCAAGGTGATGTTCCTGGCGCGCGACCGCATGGCCGCCTTGGAACGGGAGCGCAACCTCAAGCGTGAAGGCGCGGTGACGGCGAACAGCGATCCGAACCTCCAGGAGTTCAAAGGCGCGGATTACTTCCTGACCGGCACGTTGCAGGGACTCTCCACGCGCACGAAGGCCGGCACGAGCGACTACATCCTGTACGCGTTCCAACTGATTGACGCGCGCACCAGCGCCATCGTCTGGGAGGACAACGCGGAAATCAAGAAACAGGGACTGGAGGACGCGGCGTATCGCTGATACGGCTTGCGTTTCAGCCATGCGGATGGGAGGGACACCTTGAAGAAAGCGCTGTCGCCGCCGCACTCCGTTGCTTCCTGGACGACGGGGCACTTTAAATTTCACCCGCGACAGTTGAACGACTCTGCTTTTGCTCCCTTGCAGCTTCGCGCCCTTGCGTTGAACCTGTTGCTTTTCGCCGCGCTACTGTTGTTCTCCGGTTGCGCCTCCACTCCCAAGCGTCAGGTGGTGATGACCGGCGACATTCTGGTGGACGGGCCGAGCATGATCGCCGAAGGGCCGCCGCGCGACCGGGTCCTCTGGCAGTACCGCACCGCCGCCGCTGCCATGCGGCAGGCGCGCTTCGATCTCGCCAAAGCGTTGCTCGACGACGCGTTGCTGACGTTGGGCGGCGTCTTTGGCCCTGACGCCGAGGCCCGGAAGTCGCGCGGTTATTTTCAACGCGAAGCGCGCAAGACTTTCATCGGCGAACCTTACGAGCGCAGCATGGCCTATATTTATCGCGGCATGCTTTACTGGATGGACGGCGAGCCTGACAACGCCCGTGCCTGTTTCCGCAGCGCGCAGTTCGAGGACAGCGACACGGAGAACCGGGAATACGCGGGCGACTGGGTTTTGCCCGACTATCTGGACGGCTTCGCCACAGTCAAACTCGGCGGGGACGGTTCGGACGCCTTGAAACGCGCCCGCGCCAACGCGCGGAACGTCACCCTGCCCGATTATCAGACTTCGGCGAACGTATTGTGCTTTGTGGAGTTCGGTCCCGGCCCGTTGAAATACGCCTCCGGACAGTATGGTGAACAGTTGCGCTTCCGCACCCGCTCCTCGAAAGTCGTCTCGGCGCGCATCAAGACCGGCCCGATTGACCTTCCGGTGGCTCCCACGGATGACGTGAACTTCCAAGCCACCACCCGCGGCGGGCGCGTCATGGATCATGTCCTGGCCAACAAGGCGGTGTTCAAGGCCACCACCAGCGCGGTGGGCGACGCGGCCTTGATCGGCGGCCTGACCACCGCGGCCGTGAGCGACAGCCAGATGAGTCAGAACATTGGCCTCGGCATCGCTCTGGCGGGGTTGGTGACGAAACTCATCTCCGAGGGCACGACGCCCGACGCGGACACGCGCACCTGGGACAACCTGCCGCAATACTTGAGCTTTGCCACGGCGTCGCTGGCGCCGGGCGAGCACCTCTTGACGGTGGAATTTCACGACGCCGGCGGCAAAGCGCTGGCGAACCTGACCAAGCACATCACCGTCAACGTGCCCGCCGGCCGTGACAAGGTGGTGTTTGTGAGCGACAGTTCCACCACACCGCAAATCCAGTGAACGGCGAGCACCTTATGATTCACCCTTTCGCCAAAGTCCAGTCATCTGCCGGATTCATCGTTTCAAACCTCCATTCCATCACATTATGAAAAACCACCTCTCCCTCATCATCCCGCTCGCCGCCGCGGCGGCGCTCCTGGCCACGGGCTGCAGCAGTACCCACGACAAAGGCCCGTATCTGCCCAAACAATCGAAAACGCCGGCCTACGAAAGCACCGAGCCGGTCGTCCTGCTCGACCCGGGCGTGCAATACTCGGTGACCACCGCCGGCCCGCCCGTGGCCCGCCTGCTGGAGGACGGCCGGCTCGAAGTCGTGGCGCAGTTGCGCAATCGCGAAAACCGTCGCCTCGAAGTGCAGGCCAACTGCGTCTTCAAGGACGTCAACGGCATCAGCACCGGGGACGAGACGCCCTTCCAGACGGTCATCCTGACCGAGAACGCCACCGAGCATGTGCGGTTCGTGTCCGCCAACAACAAGGCCGCGCGCTACACCATCCGGGTGCGGCAGGCCAGATAGCGAGCTTTACCATGAACCACACTCCGTAACGCCGACTTTCCGGTCGGCCCGCCGGTCGCCGGTTGGAAAACCGGCGTTACAGGTCGGCCCTCGCATGAAGCGGAGCGTGGGGGTATCGCAACCGCAACTTCGACGTTGAGGCTTCTGCGCCGCGGCGTCGGTGTGGTCGTTTCCCCCCAACGCTGGAATTCACCGGCAGCGACCAAAACGTCTCCGCAGTTGGCAAAGGAGTCCGGCGTTCGGACGGGTTGACGAAAGTGATCAGGGCGGACTCCGTTGAAGATCTTCCGAAGGCACGTCGAAAACCGCATACAACTCGCCCGTCGTGAACGGTGCCACACCGGCCGCCGCGGCCTGGATACTGAACCGCATTGTTGCTTGGAGAAAGCTCCGGGCTTGCGTAAAGTCTGTTCGCACAGCCCGATTTGAACGCCATGCGCCATCAGCCCAATCCGGGCGGGTGCGTCCGGATCTCGATCCATTGGCAGCGAACAACGAAATGACATCCTCATCCATGGAAGCGCCATGAGTGAACGAACGAACCGATGGTTGAAGAACCTCGCCGCTTTGACGATTTCCACCGTCCTATGCTTTGCGGCGGCCGAGGTGGCGCTGCGTGTGATCTCGCCCGTTCAGACCTTTGTCAATCCCGCCGGCTCGTTTCATCGGCCCGACCCGGAACTGGGTTGGACGGGCACGCCGAATTGGAAGGCCCGTTTTCACAAGGTGGACTTTGACGTGCTGGTGGAGAGCGATGCCAACGGCTTCCGGGCCAGAAGGGCCACGGTCGAACCGGCGCCAGGCAGTCCGGTGATCGCGGTGCTGGGGGATTCGTTCACCTGGGGTTGGGGAGTGGAAAACGGCAGCGTGTTCACGGATGTAATGCAGAATGAACTGGGGGCCGGCGCCGACGTCCGCAATTTTGGCGTGAACGCCTACGGCACGTTGCAGCAATTGTTGCTGCTCCAGCGCCTGCTGAAGGAGGGGCTGCGACCAAGCCACGTGCTGGTGATGTTTTTCAACAATGATTTCTACAACAATCTGGACGACGACCCTTGGCAACCTTCCCTGGCGGTGAATGGTACGAACGTGGTATTGCGGAACTATCCGGTGGCCAGGCGCTCGGTCAGCCCGCTCAAGCAACTGGTCAAAAAGTCGTACCTGCTCTCCTCCATCGGTTATGCCATCAACTTTACGAAGGCCCGGCAGCGCGTCCGCGAGTTGGAGGGACGGACGTTCGAGGACGGGATTGTCGCGGAGGCGCCGCGCCGAGCCATGACCTACTGCCTGAAGGAGCTTGTCGCGGTTTGCGCGGCGACGGACATCCGGCTGGCGTTTGTTTACATCCCCGCGTTCAGCGACGTGCAGATGGAGGGAACTTCTCACGCCCGCGAGGCGTTGCATGCTTTGTGCGACCAGGAGGGTGTGCGGCTGGTGGATTTGACCGGCGATTTCCGCGAGGCGGCGGCGGGCAGGCCGATCAAGTTCTATTTCCCGCACGATGCCCACTGGAATGAGGATGGACACCAGTTGGCCGGCACAATCCTCGCCGGGTTGCTGAAGCGTGAGTTGCCGGCCGCTGTACGGGCCGGGGAATGACGGCCATCTCGGCGGCAGTGGCCCACTCTTACCGGACGGTGTAATCGCGACTCACGTCGCCACACCATACCACGGGCGCGTGCGAGTCGTGGTGGAACGCGAGGTGGCGTCAATGACCCGTTTGGCCAGTTTCGCGTTCTCCTCGATCTGCCAGTCGAACATCCCCACGAGGATGAAGTCCGCACCGCTATTGATGGCGTAGGGAAAGGCCGAGCGTGGCGGCAGGGCGCCGGCGGCCAGGATCTTGAAAGCGATCCACGGCTTTTGCACCTTGGCCATGAACTCCACGACCAGATTCGGATTGACGCACCAGTAGTTGTCATTGGCGCCCAGCGCCTCCGTATCGCCCGGCCTTGGTCCGCTGAAGTAATCGTGCGAATGGAAGGTGGCCTGGTAGAAATCCACGTCGAGCTTCCGCTGTTCACATTCGATGACCACGCGAAAATCGTGGGCGGCCACCCCGGCCACGCGTTTCATCGAGCGGATCAATTCCACCGACTCGGCCACCTTGTCGAACTTGCCCTGGGCCAGCAGCCCTTCCGCATTGTCGCCGGTGATATGCACTCCCGACGCGCCTTCATCCACGGCCCGGCGGAATTGCGAGAAACCGCCGTTGCCATCGAGCCGCGCCTGGGCAATCCACTTCATTTTCCCGCCGCGCTTCCAATGTTTGAAGATGTGCGAGTTGTCATCCATGACCCAGGTGTTGATGACGTTGATGCCATTGGCCTCCGCCGTTTCGAGGGTCTCGGCGATTCGGGCTTCCGTGTTGTAACGGCGCATGAGCGTGGCGACGTAGCGCAGGTCGCGGGCATGAGCGTGGCCAGAGATCAGATTGCCACCGAGCATCAGCCGGCTGAACTCCACGTTGCCCATCCGGCCCATGGGCAGGGTCTCGCGCTGGACCGTCAGGGCGACCGGCGGTTGGACCGCCGGGGTTGCCGTCCCCGACTCGGCGCGCACCAGCGCGGGCAGCGCAGCGGCGGCCAAGGCGGAAGTTTTTACGAAGTCACGTCGGCTGACTGGCTTTTTCATGGCAAGATGTCTTTGTTGTGTTCACCCGGAAGCACCCAAGCCAACGAAATCACAGGTGGGCCGGGTTTTCAACCTGATTTTCCACACCTGAATTGACAGGCCGGTTGCCTGTGTCAACTGTTAGGGAACAAACCGCCATGCTATTGGGGACAAATCAATCATTTGGCCGCGCCCGCCGCGCTCGCCTGAACGTGCGGACGACGTTGCGGTTCGTCGCGGCCTTGTGCTTTGCTTGTGTGGCGGTGAGGGCTTTCCCGCAGCAGCCGCGCGCACCGGTCCTGCCATCCACCCCGCCCTTTCATCCGAATCGAATTCTGGTGATGCCGCGACCCGAGGTTGCCGTGGACACTTTGCGGGAGTTTCACACGGCGCAACAAACCCGCGTGCTGCGGACTTTTCCCCGCGTGGGCTATATGCAGGTCCTTGAACTGCCTGAAGGCGATTCGGTCCCCGAGGCGGTTGCGCGCTATCAACAAAGCGGGCTGGTGGAGTTTGCCGAGGCGGACTACCGGGTTTCCGCCGCCGCCACCCTGCCCGATGATCCACGGTTTCTCGATGGCACGCTGTGGGCACTCAACAACTACGGGCAGAACGCCGGTGTGCCCGATGCCGACGTGGACGCGCCGGAAGCGTGGGACGTGCTTCACTCCGCCAGCAATGTCATCGTGGCCATTGTGGACTCCGGGATTCGCTATACGCATGAAGACCTGGTGACCAACCTGTGGCGACATCCACTGGATGGCAGTGCTGGCCTCAACGCGTTGAACGGCACGACCAATGTCTGGGACGACTTTGGGCACGGAACGCATCTGGCCGGCATCATTGGTGCGGCGGGCAACAATGGCAAAGGCGTCGTCGGCGTGACTTGGCGGATCCAGATGATGGCCTGCAAATTCCTCGACAACCGCGGTGACGGCTCGAACTCGGACGCCGTAACCTGCATCGAATTCGCCCGGAGCAACGGCGCCACCGTGATCAACCTGAGCTGGGGTGGCAACGCCTTTTCCGCGGCGGTGTCGAACACCATCCGCGCGGCGCAGAGCGATGGCATCCTGTTCACGGCCGCCGCCGGCAACAACGCGCGCAACAATGACCTCACCCCGTTCTACCCCGCCAATCTTGCTTTGAACAACCTCGTGTCCGTGGGCGCCTCCACCCGTCAGGACGGTGTCTGGAGCGTGTCCAGTTACGGCGCTGGCAGTGTGCATCTGTTCGCTCCCGGCGCCACCATTTTTTCCACCACCTTCTCCAGCGACAGCTCCTACGGAAACATGAATGGCAGTTCGATGGCCACCGCTTATGTCTCCGGCGCGCTTGCGCTGCTCCGCCAACAATCCCCCGCCGCGCCGTTTGATGAACTGGTGGGACGGTTGTTTTCGGCGGTGGACCGCCCACCGGCTTTTGCGGGAAAGTGTGTCACCGGCGGCCGGCTGAACCTGCTCAAGGCGCTGGACCGCGTCTCCGTCACCGCCGTCGCCGAGCCGCCCCTGCCCATGCAGTTGCACTTGAACGGCGTGCCCAACCACTCCTATGTCCTGCTCGCCTCCACCAACCTGAGCCACTGGACCGCTCTTGCCACCAACACCGCCGGGCCGGAGGGCGTGTGGTCTTTCACCGACCTCCAATCCACCAACCTGCCCCAGCGATTCTATCGCGGCATCCCCGCACCCTGATTCCGTTCAGGGCAGTTTCACCTTCTCTCCCGACCACGCTTCATAAAGGCGCACGACCTCCTCGACGCTGGTGAACTTCGTGTAAACCGCCCGTGCCCGAAAGCTGAATTCGCGACCTACCCTGTACTCGCGACGAAAGTACACATAATCCCAGGCTGGATTGCCCTTGCCGCCACCCGATGGGGACTGGGCAAAGCGCAACTCGCCCTCCTCACCGGCGCGCTCAAACATCATGACCAGCACGTTTTCGCCCACGCGACCCAAGTAAAATGGATAAAGGTATTCGAGGTTGGAAGTGCCCTTCACGAGATCAATGTTGAACCCTTCATCCAAAGACGGATCCCAAGTGCTGCCTTCCGGACGATGATTGGCCGCCAGACCGTGCCGCTCGGGCAGATGTTTAATCCATCGAGGTCGCGGATCACCCTGACCCGGTCGCGATCGGCCAATGAATTGGATGGACATGTCCTCCGGCGACCGAATGTAAGAAGCGAAGAAAACGCCGATGTAGCCGTGCTTCCTCCACGCATCTTCCAGCGGCGTGCCGAAGTAGGTGAAATCAATCGCGTCGCCCTTCACCTCATAGACCAGACGGCTGCGCAACGGCCAGTGCTCAGTGCGGTCCTGACGCAACTCCACCTTGGTGTCGGAGAGCCGGACCAGTTGCATGGGGGCACGGCGCGGCTCGAAGATGTTCCAGCCAAAGGAGGCAGAATCTCCGCTGAAGATGTGCTCGAAATTCAAGCCAGCGTAGAGCGGGACAAACAGATTCCGTGCATCGCCGGCCTTGAGCCGCAGTTCCGAAATCCCGTTGTAACCGGCGCGATGCTCGGGACCATAAGCCTCGTTATCCGCTATGACCACTTGCAGCAGGTCGGTCTCGACCCGGACTGTGTGACCGGTGGTGGCTTCGGCGGCACGTCCCCACATCGCGAAACCCAGGAGGACCAGAGTGCCACCGCTCAGGATGAGCAGCCGACTTCTGTCCGTAAGCGAGTCCATTTGCGCGTCGCAGCTTATCGCGAGATCCGGTCAGCGCATCTCAATTTATTGCAGGCAGGCATTCCTGGCGTAGCGCAGGTTTCCACACCTGCGGTATCGCCGACTTCCAGTCGGCTGGCCCACGCACGGCGTGGCAGGCCAGGAATTCGCCGCGGTTGCGGATTGGAAATCCGCGCCCCGGCAGACTGGAAGTCCGCGCTACGGCATCGCCTCGGCGCCCCCTGCAAGAAAATGAGATGCGCCCAGATCCGGTCAGCGCCAGTCAGGAAATCACACCGCTCTGCCACTGCCTTGCCTCGCCGATGCCTCTTCTGCCCGGGGCACAGTTTCAAAGTGCGAATCAGGATTCGGCGAATTCTTTCCTTGCTTTCTTGCCAGTGGCGGCGAGGGTGGCCGCAGGCTGGGTAAGGGGCAGGTTCACAGGAAGAGCGAACGGCAGGGTGACCCGGCGGCGAACGATTGCTCGCCGCAAGCTCCGAACTCGAGGACGCACGCCGCGTCAGTGCGACAGCCGCGACACCCGCCCCGCGTGGAGCTTGACCAAAATCAAGTCTCCTTGGGCAAAAAAGGTTTAGCCTTTGCCAAAACCGAACAAGGCGCCGCGCCCAAGGGCACGCAACATTTCAAGTGAAGTCCGGGCTGATGCTCCTCGCTGGGTGCGAGGTCCGTTGGATTTGGGCGCATCGCCTGTCACCGATCATGAAAACGGAGCGGACCAAAGAAGCGGCCAACCGCCGCGAGTTTCTGCGGGGCGGCGTGCGCTACACGATGCTGGCCGGCCTGGCCGCCGTGTCGGCGCTGCTCGCCAAGAAGCGGGGCGGCGGATTGCCGAACCAGACCTGCGTCAACAACAGCATTTGCCGGGGTTGTACGGTGGTGGGCACTTGCGGTCTGCCACAGGCGTTGTCGTTCAAGCATGCCACTCAACGGAGGTTGTCATGAAAAAGGAATTCCAACTCCACGACCGTCGCGAGTTCCTGGGAGATGCCATCAAAGGCGCGGCCCTGCTCGCCGCGCTGCCACGCGTCAGCGCCCGGGCCGCCGAGAAGGCGGCGTCCAATCCCTTCGCCTACGATGTGCGGCGGCTCGAGAAGACCGACCCCAAACTCATCAGCCATGAGGAAGTGAAACGGTGGAAGGTTGCTCACCCCGACGCGCGGCGACTCGGGCTGACCCCGGACGGCCAACTGCTCGTCGCGGCAGGCAACTACCTGACGGCGTTCAGCCCCGAGGGTGAGCGCGGTTTCGAGATGGCTCTGACGCAACCCGCGCGGGCCATGGCCGCGACCGCGGACGGTCCGATCTACATCGGTCTTCGCGACCACGTTGAAGTTTTTGATGCCAAGGGCCAGCGGAAAGCCGTGTGGGATTCGCCGGGAAAGAAAACCTGGTTCACCGCGCTCGCCTGGAACGGGAACGACCTGTTTGCTGCTGATGCGGGGAATCGCGTCATCCTGCGTTACGATCTTTCGGGAAAAGTAGTGGGTCGCCTCGGTGAAAGGAACAAGGAGCGCAACGTGCCGGGTTTCATTGTGCCGAGTCCCTATCTCGACATTGAACCCGCCCGCGACGGCTTGCTTCGCGTCAACAATCCGGGCCGCCATCGGGTCGAGGTTTACACCCCGGACGGCGATTTCGAACTGGCCTGGGGCGCGGCCTCGATGGGCATCACCGGATTCTGCGGCTGCTGCAATCCCATCAACCTGGCACTGTTGCCGGACGGTCGCTGCGTGACGTGCGAGAAAGGACTGCCGCGCGTGAAGATCTACACCGAGCGCGGCGAGTTCGAGTCGGTCGTCGCGGGCGCGGAATCGTTTCCCGAAAACGCCCGGGCCTGTGCGAGCAAGGGCCTTGGTGATTGCACGCAGGGCGGGCTGGATGCGGTGGCTGATGGACAAGGACGGATTTTTATCCTGGATTTCGTGACGAGCGAAGTGCGGGTGATGAGGGCAAAGGCGTGAATTTAACGAGGACAATTTGGCGTACGGTGACTTGTCACCGCTGTGTCCGCTCGGGCAACTTGTCGTCCAAGTCAGAGCCGCGTTCAGCGGCTCGCGGAACGTGGAGATATGCGTTTCGTGTGTTTGACGGCGACCCGTCCTCCGTAGCACTCCTAGACGTGGTCTGTCCCATCGTCCTTGGCCAAGCCAGAAACATTGAGTTGCGCCGAACAAAACTGCGGAGGGTGGACAAGTCGCCTGCTCAAAGCGCGGACAAGTCCACGCACTCCAAAGCCCATCCGGGCTTAAGGCGCGCAGCGGCACCAGCGGATTGAATAATGAACAAGCCGGCCAACGAACCCACGACTCGCCGCACCTTCCTGCGGAACGGCGCGCGCCTGGCTGCGATGACCAGCCTGGGCGCCCTGGGCGGCGTGCTGGCCAGCCGCAGTCAGGCGGAGAACTGGGTCTGGCAGATTGATCCGCAGAAGTGCCTGCGGTGCGGCAATTGCGCGACGAAGTGCGTCCTCGAACAATCCGCCGTGAAATGCGTTCACGCGTTCGCCATGTGCGGCTATTGCAACCTCTGCACCGGCTACTTCGAGCCGGAGCCGAACGCGCTCACCACCGCCGCGGAGAACCAGCTCTGTCCGACCGCGGCCATCAAACGTACGTTCATCGAGGACCCTTACTACGAATACGTGATTGACGAGAACCTCTGCATCGGCTGCGCGAAGTGTGTCGAGGGCTGCAGTCGGTTTGGCAACGGGTCGCTCTTTCTGCAAATCCGCCACGACCGCTGCGTCCGCTGCAACGAATGTGCGATCGCGCGCACCTGTCCCGGCGATGCCTTCCGCCGCGTGCCGGCGAGCCAGCCGTATTTGCTCAAGACCACGCACGCGCACTGATATGCCGCCGGGACGCTCCATAGCTTCACCTCGCGGAAGTGGGAAGGTTAGAAAGCGCGATAGTGGAAGAGGTTCCTCCGCGGGGAATTCTCACTTTCCCGCTTTCCCACCTGCCCACTTTCAAATCGGCGTGGTTTTGATCTTCCTGCTCTTCGGGCTGTCCGCCGCCTTCGCCGAACAACGCTTTCCCCCGCCCGATTTCAGCGAGACGAATCATCAACTTCCCATCACCACCACCCCACCGACGCGCGCGGAGTGGCTGCAATACCTGGACGTCGCGGTGCTCGCGGCGGGCCTCGGCCTGGCGGTCTGGCTGATCTACAAACGGCGTTCGCGGCGCGGGATTTTCTGGCTCTCAATCTTCTCGCTCAGTTATTTCGGTTTCTACCGCGAAGGCTGCGTCTGCGCCATTGGCGCGCCGCAAAACATCGCGCTGGGTCTGTTCCACTCCGGCTACGCCGTGCCGGTGACCGTGATCGCGTTCTTTGCGTTGCCCTTGATTGTGGCGCTGTTCGCCGGACGCGCGTTTTGCGCGGGCGTCTGCCCGCATGGCGCGCTCCAGGATTTGCTGCTCATCAAGCCGCTCAAGGTGCCGGCCTGGCTCGAACACGGACTGGGCATCCTCCCCTTCATCTTCCTCGGTTTCGGACTGACGTTCGCCGCGACGGGCACCGGCTTTCCGATTTGCCGCTACGATCCCATTGTCCCCATTTTCCGGCTCAACGGTCCGTCCCTGTTGATTGCCCTTGCCGCAATCACCGTCTTGCTGGCGATGTTCGTGGGCCGGCCTTACTGTCGCTTCCTCTGTCCCTATGGTGCGCTGCTCAAGATCAGTTCACTCGCGTCGAAGTGGCGCGTGCGCGTCACTCCCGACTACTGCACCCAATGCCGCCTGTGCGAACACTCCTGCCCCTTCGGGGCCATGCGCGAGCCGGCGCCCGGAACAATTGAACCAAAGTCACTTGTCACCGAGCGTCGGCGCCTCGGCTGGCTGCTGGTGCTCGTGCCGGTGCTCATTGCCGGCGGCGCCTGGTTCGGAGGTGAACTCGCCGTCCCGGTTTCAAAACTCAACCCGACCGTCGAACTCGCCGAACGTTACATTGCGCAGCAGGCCTCGCCGGTGGACCATGGTGTGATGACCCCCGAGGCGTTGTCGCTGGAACGGGCCGAGCGCGACCCCGAGGCCTTGTTGACATCCGCCGCCGACCTGCGCCGCCGTTTCTGGCTGGCGTGTGTGCTGTTCGGAGGGTGGATTGGACTCGTCGTCGGCCTCAAACTCGTCAGCCTGTCGTTGCGCACGCGGCGGACGGATTTTGAACCGGACCGTGGCGCGTGCTTCGCCTGCGCGCGGTGCTTCCGCTCCTGTCCGCAGGAACTCGTGCGCATTGGTCAAATGCCGGCCAGTGAACTGCCCGCCCCAGTCCCGGCGGCCGCCAAAGCATGACGAGTCCAGGCGACAACCTCGATGCAGCGGCTTTGGGCGGCGGCAAGCAAGGCGCCACGCCGCTTTCGAGCGCGCATGTTCCCACTGGAAGCGCGGTGGCGCCGCTGCGCTCTGGCACCGAAGTCCAAAGCGGCGTCTCGCTCTCTCGCACAGCCTGGATTGCCGCCGGCTTCTGCCTCGTCGTGGTGATGGTGATGCTTTACCAACATTTCCGGGCGGCGGAGCGTGATCCGTGGAAATCCCCGCAGTTGCTCGCCTTGAAAGAGCAACTGCGGGAGTCCCCCGCCGATGAATCGCTCCGCAGCGAGATCCGCCGGCTGGACCTGGAATTTCGCCAGCGTTACTTCCGTCGGCTCGCGCTCAATGTCACCGGCGGATGGCTCCTGGTGGGCGGCGTGATCGTGTTCCTGATGGCGTCCAGGAGTTCGCGACGCCTGCTTGAAAAGCCGCCCCTGCCGCCGCGACGAGGCGACACCCACGCCAGCGCCCCGGCGACGGTGCCGCGGGCGCGTTGGTCGGTGGCGGGTGTCAGTGCGGTTCTGGTGGCCGGACTTTTTGTGGTCGTCCTAACCGGCAGTTCGCTGCTCCCTGAACGACCGGAGGATTTGGACAAAGTCCTTGGCCGAGGCGAAGGCGCGGCGTCCGATGCGCCATCGCTCGCCGAATTCCAATCCAACTGGCCGCAGTTCCGCGGGCCGGATGGGGCGGGTATGCCGGCCAGGGGCGAATGGAATCTGCGCTTCGGCCAGTCGCCCGAGGCGGGCGTGCTTTGGAAATCCCCCGTGCCAGCGCACGGCTTCAACTCGCCGGTGGTGTGGGGCAACCGTGTCTTCCTCTCCGGCGGCAACGCGGAAAAGCGCGAAGTCTTCTGCTTCGACGCGAACGACGGCCAGTTGCTCTGGCGGCGGGCGGTGGAGAATGTTCCCGGCAGCCCCGCGCGGCAGCCGGAGATTCCGGAATTCGCCGGCGTTGCGGCGCCCACGATGGCCTGTGATGGCCGGCGCGCGTTTGTTATTTTCGCCAACGGCGACCTCGCGGCCTTCACGCTCGAAGGCGCGCCCGCCTGGTCGAAACACCTGGGCGTTCCCAAGAACGCCTACGGTCACAGCGCTTCCCTCGCCCTTTGGCCGGGCAGGTTGATCGTGCAATGGGAACAGGAGGACGGCGCGCCGGGCGGTTCAAAACTGATGGCGTTCGATGGCGCGAACGGGCGGTTGCTGTGGGAGCGAGCCAAACCTACGCATGATTCCTGGGCCTCCCCAATCGTGATCGAGGCCGCGGGCAGAACGCAAATCATCACCCTCGCGTTGCCTTTCATGATGAGCCATTCGCTCGCGGATGGAAACGAACTCTGGCGCGCGGAGTTGATGGAAGGGGAAGTCACCCCCACGCCTACATTCTCCGGCGGCCTCGTGATCGCGGTCAGTCCGGGTTTTGGCCTGATCGCGTTGCGAGCGGATGGTTCGGGCGACGTGAAGGAATCGCACCTGGTCTGGGAAAATCATGAGAACCTTCCGGACGTGACCAGCCCGGCTGCCAACGGCGAATTGGTTTTCACCGTGACGAGCGCCGGCTTGTTGACGTGCTTTGATCTCAAGGACGGGAAGAAACTGTGGGAGCACGATTTCGAAATGGAGGTGCAGGCGTCGCCAGCCATTGCGGGCCATCAACTCCTGCTGTTGAGCACGCAGGGGGACGCGGTGACCGTTGAGGCGAGCCGAAGCTTCGCCGAGTTGAGCCGGGTAAAGCTGGAGGACCGGTTCGATGCCAGTCCGGCGCTGGTGAACGGGAGAGTTTATCTTCGCGGCACGACGAATTTGTGGTGCCTGAATGGAAAGCCATGACAACAAACCCGAAATCCGAAGGCCGAAGGCCGAAAGAAATCCGAGAGCCGAAATCCGAAGCTTCGCCTCGAGAGCATCTTGGACTTCGGATTGCGGTTCTGTTTCAGCCTCCGGCCTTCGGGTCTCTGATTTTCAACCATGTCTGTTGATCTGACATTCGCCGACGAAGCCTTGGCGCGAGTGGGACGCAAGCCCGAGGCGTTGATCCCGGTCTTGCAGGCCTTGCAGGAACATTACGGCTACCTGCCGGAGGAAGCCTTGCAGCGTGTTTGCGAGGCAAGCGAGATAACCCCCGCGGCCATCACCGGCGTCGCGTCGTTTTACGACATGTTCCGCATGCAGCCCGCCGGCAAGCACATCGTGCGGGTCTGTCGGGGAACGGCCTGTCACGTGGCGGGCGCCGAGCGGGTCGAGGAGGAGCTGCGCCGGCATCTGAAGATTCCGGACGGCGGGGACACGGATAGCGAGGGGCAGTTCACCATCGAGCAGGTGGCGTGTCTCGGCACCTGCACCTTGGCGCCGGTGTTGCGCATTGGCGAAACCACGATGGGCTATGCGTCGGCGGAGAAGGTGCCCAAGTTGATGCGAGAATTCCTCGAGGCCCAGGCCAACTCGGTGGCGGTCAAGTCCACGGAGGAGCGACACGGCAATGGTCACGGCGCGGCGGCCGAAATCCATGTGGGCCTCGGGTCCTGCTGCATGGCGAAGGGCAGCGACCAATTATTCCACGCCCTCCGCGAGGGGGCTGAAGCGAGTGGTGCGAATGTTCTCGTGAAACGCGTGGGCTGCGTGGGGATGTGCCATCGCACGCCGCTGGTTGAGGTGGCGGCCGCCGGCAAGAGCGAGTTCTACGCCGGCATGACGGCGGAGCAGGCGCGCGCGCTGTTGCAGCGACATTTCCGGCCGCCGGGTCTGGCGCAGCGCATCGGCCGGGTCTGGACGCGAGTATTGGACGGTTTGATGCTGGAGGATGCGAGTGAGCCGCAGCGGGTGCAGCGCTTCTCTTTGAGCAAACGTGATCCCAGTGTGCGGGCGTTTCTCGGCAAGCAGGTCCACATCGCCACGGAGCATTTTGGGAAACTCGACCCGCTCGACCTGGATGAGTATGTCGCCCACGGCGGCTTCGCGGCGCTGGCCAGATGTTTGGGCGGCGAGGACGCGCGGCTCGCCCTCACCCCGTCCCTCTCCCCCGGGGAGAGGGAGAATCATGCGCCGGCTGCTGTAATGTCGGGTAACGGTCTCGGCCTGGGTAACGTCGAAACCAAAATGCCTGGCCAAACGCTTTCCCCTCTCCCCGGGCGAGAGGGTCAGGGTGAGGGAAAGGGCGGCCAGCGCCTTTCCAGTGACGAAATCATCTCGACGGTCGAGAAGTCCGGTTTGCGCGGGCGCGGGGGCGCGGGCTTTCCCTCGGGCCAGAAATGGCGGGTCGTTTCGCTTCAGCCGGGGGAAACCAAGTATGTAATTTGCAACGGCGACGAGGGCGATCCCGGCGCGTTCATGGATCGGATGATTCTCGAATCCTTCCCGTTTCGCGTCATCGAAGGACTGGCGATTGCGGCCGTGGCGGTTGGGGCGCGCGAGGGAATCTTTTACATCCGCCACGAGTATCCCCTGGCGGTGAAGCGCGTTCGCGCGGCGATTGCCGAACTGGAGAAGCGTGGCTGGCTGGGCGACAGACTGCTGGGAGTTGGTCCTTCATTCAGACTCTCGGTCTTTGAAGGCGCGGGCGCGTTTGTGTGCGGCGAGGAAACGGCCTTGATCATGTCCATCGAAGGCCAGCGCGGAATGCCGAAGCTGCGCCCGCCGTTTCCGGCGCAAGAAGGTCTCTGGGGCAAACCCACGCTCATCAACAACGTCGAAACGCTGGCGATGGTGCCGTGGATTCTGCGCAACGGCGCGGAGAAGTTCGCCGCCATCGGCACGGCCAAAAGCAAGGGCACAAAGGTGTTTGCGCTCGCGGGCAAAATCCGACGCGGCGGGCTGATCGAGATTCCCATGGGCACGACCATTCGCGAGATCGTCGAAGAGATCGGCGGCGGCGTGGGCGAGGGACGACGGTTCAAGGCGGTGCAGATCGGCGGGCCGAGCGGCGGTTGTGTGCCCGCGCGGCTGGCGGACACGCCGGTGGATTTCGAGAGTCTGCGCGACGTGGGCGCGATCATGGGCAGCGGCGGATTGGTGGTGCTGGATGACACCAGTTGCATGGTGGACATCGCGCGTTATTTCCTCCAGTTCACCCAGGACCAGTCCTGCGGCAAATGCACGTTCTGCCGCATCGGCACGAAACGGATGCTCGACCTCCTGGACCGGCTCTGCCTCAGCAAGGCGACACGGCAGAACCTCGACGAACTGGAACGGCTCGCGCATCAAGTCGGGGCCGGCAGCTTGTGTGGTCTGGGCAAGACGGCGCCCAATCCGGTGCTCACGACGCTGCGCTACTTCCGGGACGAATACGAGGCGCACCTGCAAGGGAGGTGCCCGGCGAAAAAATGCACCGCGTTGATTCACTACACCATCAACACCGACTGCACCGGCTGCACGATTTGCGCGCAGCATTGTCCGGTGGACGCGATTCCCATGACGCCCTACGCGCCACACGTGATTGACGATGCCCGATGCACCCGCTGCGACACCTGCCGGCAGGTGTGTCCGCACAATGCCGTGGAGTTGAAATGAGCGCGAATTTCTCCATCACGATTGACGGACACGCGGTGCAGGTCGCGCCGGGTGAAAGCGTGTTGAACGCGGCGCGCAAACTGGGCATTGACATTCCGACGCTGTGCTATCTGGAAAAGTGCGGCCCGTTGAACACCTGTCAGGTGTGCCTCGTGAAACTCAACGGCAAGCTCGTGCCCTCGTGCGGGACGAAAGTGGCCCCGGGCATGGCGGTGGAGAGCGAAACCACCGAAGTGCATGAGGCGCGGCGGACCGCGCTGGAGTTGCTGTTCAGTGACCATGTGGGCGACTGCCTCTCGCCGTGTCACCGGCTTTGTCCGCTGCAACTCAATGTGCCGGTGATGCTGCGGCACATTCAGGCGGGCCGGCTGCACGAGGCGGCGGTCACCGTGAGACAGGCTTTGCCGTTGCCCGCCGTGTTGGGACGGCTTTGCCATCATCCTTGCGAACAAGGTTGTCGCCGCAACTCCCTGGACGATCCGGCGGCCATTCGCGAGATGGAACGATTCGTGGCCGACCAGGATCTCCAGTCCGGCGCGCCTCACCTTCCCCCGTGCAAGCCGCACACCGGGAAATCCGTGGCGATCATCGGCGGCGGGCCGGCGGGCCTGGCGGCGGCCCATTTTCTTGCCCGGGAGGGTCATGCCGTGACCGTGGTGGACCGCCACGAGAAAGCGGGGGGAACACTCCGCACGCGCACCACCGAGGTTGAACTCCCGCGCGAGGTGTTGGACGCGGAACTGGCGCAACTCGAGCGGCTCGGGGTTCAGTTCAAACTGAACGTGGCGTTGGGCCAGGACCTGACCCTCGAGGGCCTGTCCCGCGGTTTCAACGCGGTGTTGCTGACGCTCGGCGAGATTTCTCCGCGCAACACCCACAACCTGGGCGTGGTGCTCGGCCCGCACGGCATCAAGACGGATCCGAACACCGGCTGGACCAGCGCGCCGGATGTCTTTGCCGCCGGCAGCGCCGTCAAACCGGTCAAGCAACTGGTCAAAGCCATGAGCGAAGGCCGGGCCGTGGCCGAGTGCGTGCATCGGCATCTGTTCGGCGTGGCGCCGCGCCGGCCGGAGAAAACGTTTTCGAGTGTGATGGGCCGTCTGGACCCCGGCGAATTGCGCGAGTTCCTGCGCGGCGCCAACAGCGCCGGCCGGGTTTCCCCGTGCGACCGTTGCCTCGGCCACAACCGCGCCGAGGCGGCCATTGAGTCCTCCCGTTGCCTGCATTGCGATTGCCGTTCGTCGGGCAACTGCGTGCTCCAACACTGGGCGCAGGTGTATGACGCCGATGCCAACCGGTTTCGCTCGGAGCGGAAGAAATTCGAGCAACACCTGCAACCGGGCGGGATCATCTTCGAGCCGGGCAAGTGCATCCTGTGCGGCATTTGCGTCAAACTGACCGAGATGGCGGCCGAGCCGCTGGGCCTCACGTTCATCGGTCGCGGTTTCGACGTCAAAGTCGGCGTGCCCTTCAGTCGGGAGATTGATGCCGGCCTGCAGAAGGTGGCCGCCGAATGTGTGGAGCATTGCCCGACCGGGGCGCTGGTGTTCAAGTCCGAGGCAGGCGGTTCGTAAAGTCTATTGCTCCCACACTCAGCGCCGGCTCAGGCGTTGCAAAGGCTGGACATTACGCGCCGAGCAGCGGACCATTCTTTTGCCCATGAAACAACGTCTGTGCCTTCGCCTTTTGATTCTCACGCTTTTGGCGCTTGGTCCGCATGCCTCACCTCAGGCGGTGGAGTCTGTACGAACGGACGCCAGGCCAAACGTGCTGTTCATTGCCATTGATGATCTGAATCACTGGGTCGGTTATCTCGGGCGCAATCCGCAAACGCAGACGCCCAACCTCGATCGGCTCGCGGCCCGCGGGGTCTGGTTTACGCGAAGTTACTGCGCCGCTCCTTCGTGCAATCCCTCGCGGGCGGCCTTGATGTCCGGGCGGCGGCCCTCGACCACCGGGGTTTACGACAACGGCAACGACTGGCGGCGCGTGATCCCGGAGGACCAGCCGCTCACCACGGTGTTTCGCAAGGCAGGGTATTACGTTTGTGGCGCGGGCAAGATTTATCACGAGTCCTACAAGCGCCGCAGCGAATGGGACGATTACCTGGAAAACACCGGACGCGATCCCGAGCCGACGGGCGACTCCGGCGTGGGCGGAATCCGGTTCGCGCCACTGGATTGCGGCGACGAGGACCTGCGCGAATGGAACATCGTCGGCTACGGCATCGAGCAGTTGCGTCGGCAGCATGACCGGCCTTTCTTTCTGGCCATTGGTTTGCACAAGCCGCACATGCCTTGGAACGTCCCCCGCAAGTATTTCGATCTTCACCCGCTGGACCGGATCGAGCTGCCGCCGCACCGCGAGGATGACTTGACCGACCTGCCGCCCGCGGCGATCCGCATGGCGCGTCCCGAAGGCGACCACGCGGCGATGCTGAAATCAGGCCGTTGGAAGGAAGCGATCCAAGCCTACCTGGCGGCCATTACCTATGCCGATGCCATGGTGGGCCGCTTGCTGGAGGCGCTCGACCAATCGGCCTATGCGACCAACACGATCATTTGCTTGTGGAGCGACCACGGCTGGCATCTGGGTGAGAAGCAGCACTGGCGCAAGTTCGCGCTGTGGGAGGAGGCCACCCGCGCGCCGCTCATCTGGGTCGTGCCGGGAGTGACGAAGGCCAATGCGCGTTGCGATCGCACTGTGGACTTCATGAGCATTTATCCGACACTCACGGATTTGTGCGGCATCCCGACTCCGAAACACGTCCAGGGCGAAAGCCTCCGGGCGTTGCTGGCCGATCCCAAAGCCGCGTGGGACAAGCCGGCCATCACGACGTACCGGTATCTGAACCACACCGTGCGCGCGGAGAACTGGCGGTTCATCCGTTATGCCGATGGCGGCGAGGAGCTTTACGACGAAGACAGCGATCCTTTCGAGTGGGATAATCTGGCGGGCAAGGCCGGGGTTGAACGCCAGCGGGCCGAGCTGGTGCGATGGCTGCCCACGGACAATCAACCAGACATCGGCAACGACCGCGCCGCGGCGGCGGAAGCCACGCCGAAGAAGAAGCGCAAGCAAAGCGACTGAGCACAGCGGCGATCACTGCACCTCCTCCATCACCGCCGCGAAACGCAAGCCGCGGGTGCTGACGCGCAGTTCGGAAAAGGCGAACACCTCCATCACGGCCTCGTAAATCAGGATGCCGGTCAGCATGACATCGGCGCGCTCCTTGGGCAGTCCCCGGATCTTGCGCCGTTCCGCCAGCGGCAGACTCCACAGCCGTTCCGCCCAGGCCCGGACTGTCTCGAAGGCGAGACGCGTGGCCTCGATCCGTTCGCGGTCGTAATCGTCCATGCCATTTTCCATGCGCATCAGGATCGTCGCCGTGCCACCGGTGCCCACGAGCCGGACCGCCTGGTGCCGCGCGTGCAGGCTGACTTCGCGCTGAAGGGCTGGTTCGAGTTCAAAGCCGACTTTGGTGTAGAGGAAATTCCTCAGCCATTCCCGGCAGGCCGCCAGTTCCTCCGGCTTGGGCGGGTCGGAGTGCGGGATGGTTTCCAACAGCCGGACGGCCCCGAGCGCATAGCTCCGGCGAAAATGTTTTTGTTCGCCCTGGCCGAGGATGAACTGCGTGCTGCCGCCGCCCACCTCCAGCAACAGCAGCGGCGTGCCCGCCAGCTTCGGATTGGTGGTCGCGCCGCGAAAGGCCCAGTCGGCCTCCTGTTCCCCGGAGATGATTTCCAGCCGCAGATTGGTTGCCTCGGCGATGGCGGCGGCCAGTTCACCCGGATTCTTCGCATCGCGCGCGGCGCTGGTGGCAATGATGCGGACGCTGCCGGCGCCGAGCTGGCGGGCCTTGTTGGCGAACGTGGCCACGGCGCGAGCCGTCTGGGCGACGGGTTCAGGCTGCAACCGGTGCGTCTCATAGAAACCTTTGCCCAGCCGGGTCTGTTTGCTGTCCTCCAGCACCGGCTGGACCTCGTGGCTGGTCACATCGGCCACGAGCAGTTTCACGGAATTGGTGCCGACATCAATGACTGCGCGGCGCGCGGTTGGCATGAGGAGATTAGAGCAGTCCGCGGCGCGCTTCCCAAGTTAAAAGGCGGTGACATCTTGTGCGCCGGTTGTTTACCGGTCCAGTGCGCCGGGGTTTTTAACGAGATTGACTCGTTTTCGCGCGTGGGAGGGAGAATGGGTGCGCGGAAACGTGAGATTTCAGCGCAGAGAGCGGCTCTTTCACGTTCTCACTTTCTCGCCATCTCACTTTCCGCTGGAACACGGCGCGGGCCGGCCCGCCCAAAGAAGCTGAGGCGGTCCCGCCGGTGAATCATTCGTCACCGAATTGTAACTTCCCGAACCGGATTGCCTGCCGCAGTCTGAGTCCGCTATCTTGGCCGCCGCCGTGAGCACAAGCACATTCAAACCCCAGCACTTCATCAATCGCGAATTGAGCTGGCTGGAGTTCAACCAGCGGGTGCTCGATGAGGCGCTGAACCCCGACAATCCACTCCTGGAGAGGCTCAAGTTCTTTTGCATCACCAGCTCGAACCTCGACGAGTTCTTCGAGGTGCGCGTGGCTGGCATCAAGCAACAGATGGAAAGCGAGGCGGCCACGCGGAGCGTGGACGGGCGGACGCCGACCGAGACCTTCCGCGCCATCACCCAGCGCGTGCGGCGCATGGTCAGCGCGCTGGACGACTGCTGGCAGAACCGCTTGCGGCCGGCGCTGCAAAAGCGCGGATTCCGTTTCCTGCGCTTGTCCGAACTGGACGAGCACGATCGGGCGTGGATCGAAAAGTACTTTTACTCGGAAGTCCTGCCGGTGTTGACGCCGCTGGCGCTCGACCCGGCCCATCCGTTTCCGCAACTGCTCAATCGCTCGCTCAATCTGGTGGTCCGGCTGAAGGCCCAGACCGGGCGCAAAACCGTCGAGCGGCTGGCCGTGGTCCAGGTGCCCCGCGTCCTGCCGCGTTTGGTCCGCCTGCCGCGCGCCGACGGGCGGATGGACCATGTGTTTCTGGGCCAGTTGATCGGCCATTACATCGGCGAGCTGTTCCCGGGCACGAACATCGTGGGCTGGTGGTGTTTCCGGGTGACGCGCAACAGCGAGTTGTACATTGACGAGGAGGAGGTGGCCAACCTGCTGGCCGCGGTGGAAAAGGAGTTGCAACGCCGCCGCCGGGGCGACGCGGTGCGCCTGGAGGTCGAGCGCGGTTGCCCGCCGGAGGTGCGCACCGACCTCCTGCAACGGCTGCGTCTCACGGAGGATGATCTTTACGTGCTGGACGGCCCCTTGAACCCGGTACGGCTGATGACCCTGTGCGATGGCGATCATTCGCCGGAGTTGCGTTACGCCCCGTTCATCGCTCCCATCGCCGCGCCGTTGCGCCACAAGCCGGACCTCTTCGCCGCGATCCGGCAGCGCGATATTCTGCTGCATCATCCGTACGAGAGTTTTGAAAGTGTCGTGCAGTTTCTGCAACAAGCCGCGGCCGACCCGGAGGTGCTTGCCATCAAGCAAACGCTTTATCGCACCGGCGGCGACCCGCGCATCATCGGCGCGTTGGTGGACGCGGTAAAGAACGGCAAGCAGGTCACGGCCGTGGTCGAACTGCGGGCGCGCTTCGATGAGCAGAGCAACATCCAATGGGCGCGGCAGATGGAGGAAGCCGGCGTCCACGTGGTCTATGGTTTGGTGGGTTACAAGATCCACGCCAAGGCCACGCTGGTCGTGCGGCGGGACAAGGACCAGATCCGGCGTTACGTGCATCTGGCCACGGGCAATTACAATCCGGCCACCGCGCGGATTTACAACGACGTGGGCCTGTTCACCTGCCACCCCGGGTTTGGCGAGGACGCCACGAACCTGTTCAATCTGCTGACCGGCATCTGCCAGTTCCGCCCGCTGCGGCAGTGGCTGGTGGCCCCGTTCGATCTGCACACCCGGCTGCTGGCCCTCATCGAGCGGGAGGTGGAGGACGCGCGCCACGGCTTCCCGGCCCGCATCATCGCCAAGATGAACTCGCTCGTGGATCGCGAAATCATCGAGGCTCTTTATCGGGCCTCGCAGGCGGGTGTGAAAGTGGATTTGATCGTGCGTGGCATCTGCTGCCTCCGGCCCGGCGTCAAGGGCGTCAGCGAGAACATCACCGTGCGCAGCATCGTGGACCGTTTCCTGGAACACAGCCGGATTTACTACTTCGAGAACGCCGCGCAGCCCGAGGTGTATCTCAGCAGCGCCGACTGGATGCCGCGCAATCTTTATCGCCGCATCGAGACGGCCTTCCCGATCCTGGACGGCAACGTGCGCGAGCGGATCATCTCCGAACTGCTGGCGCTGCCGCTGGCGGACAATTGCCGCGCCCGGATGCTGCAATCCGACGGCAGCTATCTTGCATCCCGCCCGGCCCCCAAAGCCAGGGCCCGCCGCAGCCAGTTTGAATTTATCGCCCTGGCCAACGAGGGCACAGGCCGCGGCTCGAAATCGCGCACGGCGAGAAGCCCTTACCCAGAGGTCAAGCTGGCCCGCCGGCCATTTTGACGCAAGCGATGAAGGGTGAATTCCCAGCCGAACTGGCGGAGCATCTGTGCGATGGCCTCAAAGCCATGCGGCGGCGCTATCGCAAACGGCTGGCCCGCTGCCAGCAGAAGTTTTCCGAGACGGCCGTTCATGACCTGCGCATCGAAACCCGGCGCCTGCTGGCCCTGCTGGACCTGTTGCGCGCGCTGCACTTCGAGGATTCCTTGAGAAAGACGCGGAGGACTTTCAAGAAGCGGCTGGACGCCTTCGATGAACTCCGCGACACCCAGGTGCAACTGCTCCTGTTGAAACCGCTGCGGCGTGACTTCCCGGAAGCGCGCGAGTTCGAACTGATCCTGCGGCGCCGGGAGAAGCGGCTCATCGGCGAGTTGCAGCGCGAGATCAAGCGCACCAAGCAGGTCCAGTTGGAGCGCCGGCTGAAGGCGCTGGCCAAGGAACTCCGCGAAACCGGCGGCGGGAGCTCACCCCAACGCACGCGCGCACTGGCCGCCGCCGCCCTGCGCGAAACCTTCAATCATGTCGCCGTCCTGCGCGGCCGGGTGCGCCGCACGCGGACGGAAACCATTCACCGCCTGCGGGTGGCGTTCAAGCGATACCGCTACGCCAGCGAACTGTTGCAGCCGCTGTTTCCGCGGTTGCGCGCCGGACGGTTGCGGCGGATGCAGGCCTATCAGGGATTGATGGGCGACATCCAGGACATGGAGGTGCTCATTGCCGCCGTGCAACAGGCCGTGCAACTGGCGTTGCTGCCAGCGCGCAACGTGCGCTCCCTGCTCCAGGAGTTGCGCCGCCGCCGCCGCGCTCTGATTGACAACTTCCTGACCGCCGCGGACCGTTTGTCAGAATTCCGGCCCGACTCATTCACCCAAATCTCAGCACCATGAAACTCTACATCCTGCGCCATGGCGAAGCCGCCGACCACGACGATCCCAGATATCAAAACGACGCCGACCGTCCGTTGACGCCGAAGGGCATCCAGCGCACCAAGGCGCTGGCTCACTGCCTGCGCCAACTGGAAGTCACGTTCGACGTGATTTTCTCCAGTCCCCTGGTGCGCGCGCGGGAAACCGCCGAGATCATTGAACGCGGCCTGCGCCTGCATGGCCGGCTGGAGCTGACCGAGCACCTCGCCCCCTCGGGCGACGTGGAAAAGCTCGCGCATCAGTTGAACAAACTCCGGCCCGCACCGGAGTGCATCCTGCTGGTGGGCCATGAACCTTACCTGAGCAGCCTGATTTCGCTGCTTTGCACCGGCGGGTCGCATCTGGCGCTGACGCTGAAGAAGGGCGGGCTTTGCCGATTGGAAGCGGAGACCCTGCGTGCCGCGCGGTGCGCGAGTCTGGAGTGGTTGTTGGCGCCTCGTTTGATCGGCCCGAAGCGGGCGAAGCGACGTTAAGCCGTCCCGCGTCGCGCCAGCACCGCGGCGCCGGTGATGCCCGCGTTGTCGCCCAGCTTGGAGGCCTTGATCTCGATGCCGCTCATGGTCCCGGACATGACGTGATCCTTGGCGGTCTTGACCAGGGTGGGCATCATTTCGTCCTGCAACGCCTCGATCACCCCGCCGCCCACGACCACGATCTCGGGATTCAGAATGTTGATGAGGTTCGCCACGCCGATGCCGGCAAATTCCGCCGCTTCCTCGATGACCTTGGCCACGAACTTGTCGCCGCGCCGGATGGCCTTGCGCAAATCGCCGCTCCGCATGTCTTTCAGGTCCTTGCCCAACATGTCGGTGAGCAACGTTTCCTGGCCGTCCTTCACGGCCGATTCGATCTTGCGGAAAATGGCGGTGCGGCTGGCCAGCGCCTCGAGGCAGCCGCGATTGCCGCAGCCGCACTTCGGTCCGTTGACCTCGATCACCATGTGGCCGATTTCCCCGGCGGTGAGGTTGTGGCCGCAATACAGGTCGCCGTTGACCACCAGACCGCCGCCGATGCCCGTGCCGATGAAGATCCCGACCAGGTGTTTGGGTTTGGCCTTGAATTCCTGATCGAAGACACCGAGCGTGCAGACGTTGCAGTCGTTGCCCAGGAACACCGGCACGTCCAGCAGCTTCTCCAGTTCCTTCTTCAGCGGCACATCCTTCCAGCCCGGGAGATTCGGAGCGAAAATGACCTTGCCGGTTTCCGTGTCCACCGCCCCGGGCGCGCCGATGCCGACGCCGCGCACCTGCGAGAGACTGAGGTCACACTCATCCACGGCCTCCTTCACACCGCGGGCGATGCGCTCAATCACGGCATCCACGCCGCGCCCAGCCTTGGTGCTGAGCTTGGAAGTGCCTTTGAGGTCAAACTTGGTGTCGAAGACTCCGGTGAGGATCTTGGTTCCTCCCAGATCCACGCCCAGATAATACTCCTTCTGATTGTCGGCCATAAGCGTTTCATTTCAGGCGGTGACCCGCCAGCACCGCGCTGATCTTCTTGCGCAGTTCGGCATTGATTTCCTCCACCGCGCGGAAACCGTCAATGATGTGGAAGCCGTAAATGCGCTGCAGCCGCTTGAACTGTTCGGCCATCAGCGCCTGGTACTTGAGAAAACTGTCGAACATGTCGCGGGCCAGCCCGAGGTCCATCCCGCTCTCCCAATAATCGAGCGCGGAATACTTGGCGAAGGCGCGCTGGACCAGTTCCTCCGGGGCGACCTGGAGATAAAACACCGCGTCCGGCACGAGAGCCATGCCATACAAATTCGTCAGCCACTCCTTGTCCATGCCGCGCACGATGTCGCGGGCCATGAGGGTGTAGATGTAGCGGTCCGCCAGCACCATTTGTCCGGCGCGCAGGGCCGGCAGGATGATGTTCTCAAGCTGGTCGGCAAAATCGGTGGCGTAAAACAAACTGAGGGTGGTGTGGCTGAGGATGTTGCCCTGCTGGGCCCGGTTGAGCTCCTCGCTCACCAGCGTCGAGCGTTTGAGGCCGACCTGCACCGTCGAGTGGCCGCAACCTTCCAGCCATTCCACCAGCCACCGGATTTGCGTGGAGCGTCCCGAACCGTCCGCGCCCTCCACCACAATCAACTTGCCCGCCAGTTTGTCCACGTCCACGCCGGGGATGCCGTGACCGTAAAAGCGGCGCGGGGTCTTCGGCGGCACGAGGACCCGGGCTTCGTGGCGGCGGCGCTGGTTGGAGGTGGACTTGGGCATGGAGTTCAGGTCAGCGGCACGCGCGCGGTGGCGGCCTTTTGGCGCACGGCGGATTTCCACGCGAAGGAGGGCAGGTCGAGCTTGCCGGCGACCAGCGAGCGCACCACGCTTTGTTGCGCTTCAATCGGCTGGTTGGCGTCTATGATCATGAACTTGAACTCGGCGCTCATGGCGAGATACTGCTCCAGAATGCGCCCCTGAAAAATCCGGAAACTCTCATACGGATCGGTCGAGAGCCGCAGGTCCATGCCCGCCTCGAAATACTTCAACTGCGGGCGGCCATCCAGAATCCGGCTCAAAGACACCTCCAGATCGGCCTTGAAGAAAAAGGTCAGGTCGGGCAGCGCCGCAAAGCTGTAGATGTCGCGCACCCAGGGCGGCGGACACCCGCGCACGATGTCGCGCCCAAAGGCGGTGAAAACGTAGCGGTCGCACAACACCAGATAACCCGCGCGCAGCAACGGCACCAAATGCCGCTCGTAACGATCGGCGAAATCGGTGGCGTGAATGAGGCTGAAGGTGGTGGGCGTGAGCAGTTCCTGCTTTTTGCCTTTGCTCGTCGCGCTCTTGACGATCTCGGAGGAATTCCATTCGCTGAAGAACACCTTCAATCCCTGCACTTCGAGCCAGCGTTTGAGCAGGTAGATCTGCGTGGACTTGCCCGAGCCGTCCAAGCCCTCGACGGCGATGAGCCGTCCGGGAAAGCCGAGCTGGGCAAACGTCTTCATGTCTGCGCCCATGCAAGCACATCGGTGCGCAGCCGAAAAGCTCGAATTTGCGGGGCGACCATCTGAGCCACGGATTTTTTCTTCCCGCCCGACGCGCTCCGCGACTATTTTGCCGCCATGCCGTCATTCGACATCGTCTCCAAAGTCAACTCGATGGAAATCGAAAACGCCGTCAATCAGGCGCGAAAGGAACTGGCGACGCGCTTTGATTTCAAGGGCAGCAAGGCGGAGATCGTTCTGGAACAGAATGAAATCAAGCTTTCCGCCGAGGATCAATTCAAGCTTCGCGCGCTCGAGGAAATGGTCATCAGCCGGCTCGCCCGGCGCGGTGTCAACCTGAAGAGCGTCGAGAAGCTGTCGCCGGACGTATCGCCGCTGGGTCACGCGCGGCAGGTCATCAGGATCAAGCAGGGTTTGGAAGCCACGGCCGCCAAACAGATCACCGGATTCATCCGGGACGGCAAATTCAAAGTCACCACTCAGATTCAAGGCGACGAAGTCCGCGTCAACGGCAAGAGCCGGGACGAGTTGCAGGCGGTCATCGCCGCCGTGCGGGCGAAGGACTTTCCCGTGGCGGTGCAGTTTGTGAACTTCCGGGATTAGCCGCGCTCAAATGTGCGCCGGACGCTGGCGTGATGCGACGGCCACCGCTCCATGTGCCAGCCGCCGCCGTTCAGGAAGTGACTGGCTTACTTTACCACTTTCTCGCCTGCCCAGATTCTCCTAGCATCAAACGCATGAGCACAGTTGTCCAGGAAACCTTGCCCGACGCCCACGGCCACTTTGGCCCTTACGGCGGACGGTATGTGCCGGAAACCCTGATGCATCCGCTTCAGGAATTGGAGCAGGCCTTTTTCGCCGCGCAGAAGGACCCGGAGTTCAAGCGGGAGTTGGATTATTACCTTCGCGAATTCTGCGGTCGCCCTACTCCGCTTTATCTTGCCGAGCGACTTACGCGCGAGCTGGGCGGCGGGAAAATTTATCTCAAGCGCGAAGACCTGCTCCACACCGGCGCGCACAAAATCAACAACGCCATCGGCCAGATTCTCCTCGCCAAGCGCATGGGCAAGTCGCGCATCATCGCCGAGACCGGCGCGGGCCAGCACGGTGTCGCCACGGCCACCGTCGCGGCCATGTTCGGCATGAAATGCGTCATCTACATGGGCGCGGTGGATTGCCGGCGGCAGGAGTTAAACGTTTATCGCATGAAAATGCTCGGCGCGGAGGTCGTGCCCGTTCATGCCGGCCAGCAGACCTTGAAGGAGGCCGTGAACGAAGCGATGCGCGACTGGGTAACGAACGTGCGCAGCACGCACTACATCCTGGGCACGGCTTACGGCGCGCATCCCTATCCGCTGATGGTGCGTGAATTTCAGAGGATCATCGGCGACGAGGCGCGGCGGCAGATTTTGGAAAAAGAGGAGCGGTTGCCGGATCTGCTCATCGCGTGCGTCGGCGGCGGCTCGAATGCCATCGGACTTTTTTATCCGTTCCTCGAAGACAAGTCGGTCAGGCTGGTTGGCGTGGAGGCGGGCGGGGAGGGCATCTCGCCCGAGAAACACGCCGCGCGGTTTCAGGGCGGCTCGCTCGGTGTATTGCAAGGCACGCGGAGTTACATTTTGCAGGACGAGTTCGGGCAGATCCAACTCACGCACAGCGTCAGCGCCGGACTCGATTACGCCGCCGTTGGCCCGGAGCACGCGTGGCTGCACGACCGGGGCCGCGTGGAATACACCTACGCCACGGACGAAAAGGCGCTCGACGCGTTCATGAAACTGGCGCGATTGGAAGGCATCATCCCGGCCTTGGAAAGCGCCCACGCCGTCGCCGAATGCATCCAACGCGCGCCGAAAATGCGCCCGGACGAATTGATCATCGTGAACCTGAGCGGTCGCGGCGACAAAGACGTGGCGCAGGCGGCGGCCAGGGTGGGATTGCAGATGCCGAAGTGATTGGGTGGAGTGACGCCATGCGGGTTCAGGCCAGACATCGTTTCACCGTTGAGGAATACTACCGCATGGCAGAAACCGGCCTGCTCAAGCTGGACGCTCGCGTGGAACTGCTTAACGGGTAGATCTTTGATCTGTCACCCGCAGGTCCGTTTCACGGCGGCGTTACCACGTATCTCACCGAAATCTTGGTCGCCGCGTCCAAAGGCCGATGGCAGGCGCGGGTCCAAAACTCCCTGTGGTTGGATGCCCATTCCGAGCCGCAACCGGATTTGGTGCTCGCCAAACGGTCGCCGGATTACTACCGCAAGCGCCATCCCCGACCGGCGGACGTTTATCTCTTGATTGAGCTTTCCGACTCGTCTCTGGGAGCGGATCAGGCTGATAAGCTCGCCGCCTATGGACGCGCCGGCATTGCTGAAGTGTGGATTGTGAACTTGAATGAACTCACTGTGGAGGTTTACCGCGAACCGCACTTCAGCGGCTATGGATCGAAGGTCGTTTTGCGCGCGGGCGACCAGGCGAGGCCCTTGGCGTTTCCCGATGTCGCGGTGGATGTAGCCGAGTTGCTCAAGCGGTAAAACTCAGCAGTGTCACGAAGCTGGCGGCAGGGTGTCGCTGAGGAGTCACTTCAGACTGCCATTGTCCTTTTCCGCCATCGAAGCTCTGTTCTCCCCAACTCGGCCGAGGCAATCCCTGCAGGTTGTCATTCCTGATCCATGATGCGCTCCCGTCAGATCTGCCATTCAGCCAAACAGTTGAAGTTGGTTTCCCCCGGGCCGGCGAAAAGCCGCCGTTGACAGCTTGACTTCATTCCCCGCAATACCGGCTTTGCGGCAGGCCACCTCGAACATCTGGTCCATCTGTTCGGCGAAAATCCCTTCGCCGCGCATTCGCCTGCCGAATTCGGCCTCGTACAGCTTTCCGCCGCGCACGGCGCGCAACCGATTCAAGACCTTCTCCTTTCGGTTCGGGAAATGCTGGTCCAGCCATTGCTCGAACAACGGTGCAACCGCGTGGGGCAACCGCAACACCACGTGGCTGGCAAATCGCGCTCCCGCCGAAACCGCGGCCTGAACCAGCGAAACCATCTCGTGATCGTTCAAACCCGGAATCACCGGAGAAATGAGCGCGCCAACAGGAACGCCCGCTTTGGCCAGCGCGCTGATGGTCGCCAAGCGGGCGGCGGGTGGGGCGGTGCGCGGCTCCATCACGCGGCGCAGTTCGGCATCGAGGGTGGTGAGCGAAATGAACACCACTGCGGCGTTGTGCCGTGCCAGTTCGCCAAGCAAGTCCAGATCGCGCGTGACCAACTGGTTTTTCGTCACGATGGAAACGGGATTGCGAAACTCGGCCAACACCTCGAGACAGCCGCGCGTGATTCTCAACCGGCGCTCGATGGGTTGATAGGGATCGGTCACGCCGCTCAGGGCCAGGACTTTGGGCTGCCACTTGGGCGAGGAAAGCTCGGCCCGCAACAGCCGTGGCGCATCCTCCTTCACCATGATTTTGGTTTCGAAGTCCAATCCGGAGGAGAACCCGAGGTACTCGTGAAACGGGCGCGCGTAACAATAAACACAGCCATGCTCGCAGCCGCGATACGGATTGATGCTCGCTTCGAACACGATGTCGGGGCTGTCGTTCGTGGCGATGATCGTGCGGGTGTGGTCTGTGAAAAACTGCGTGCGCGGCAGCGGGTCATCCTCCGGATTCCAGTCCGCGTCGCGTTCAAGCTGGATGCGCTCGAAGCGATTCGGCGGGTTGCTGGCCGCGCCGCGCGTCGGGATGGGAACGGTTTCCGGCTTCATCGTCGGAACCATAGCTCAATTTGCCCCGAAGTAACGCCGAGATATTGTGCTTGAGAATCGCCCCTGGGCGGCGTCAAATCTTGCGCGCATGACTACTATGAAAACACTCGCCCTCATCCTCATCGTTGGACTGGTTTGCAGCCTGCTCGCCACCGCCGCGGAGTCATCCGCCAAAGACGCAAAACTGCGCCACGTCGTGGCCTTCAAATTCAAGGACACGGTGACGAAAGAGAAAATCAAGGAAGTGGAGGACGCCTTTCGCGCGTTGAAGGGCAAAATTCCGCAGATCGTTTCCTATGAGTGGGGCACGAACAACAGCCCCGAGAAACTCGACAAAGGCTTCACGCATGGCTTCATCCTCACGTTCAAGAGCGAGAAGGACCGCGACGCGTATCTGGTTCATCCGGATCACAAGAAATTCGGCGAACTGGTGGGCGGCGTGCTGGCGGATGTGTTCGTGATTGATTTCTGGGCGAAGGAATAAGCGTTGGTGCGCGCGAGAGGACTTGAACCTCCAATCCTTTCGGAACCAGATCCTAAGTCTGGCGCGTCTGCCATTCCGCCACGCGCGCGTTGCAACGGAGTTTGACCCGTTCAAGCCCCGCCTGCTCATGCCGCCGAATCTAGCCCAGCCCGGCCTGAGGCAAAACACAAAAAACCCGCGCAAAAAGCCGGGCGGCAACCCGGTGGCTCACCGCTTCAGCCCAGCCGAATCACATGTTCGTTTGAACCCAGGCTGGGGGCGTGCGATCGACATTCCGCTGTCCGCGCCAATCGTTCTTCCAGATTGGCGGAACGGCATGGGCCGGACCGGCGACGGCGCTCAAAAGTCGAACTGGTCAATGTTCTCCTTGGTGAAGACAAAGGGTTTGCCGAGCAGAAGATTGTCGCCCTGAATCTCAAACTCGCCCAGCGACCCGGCCTTGAAGCGGGTGTCGCCGGTTTTCAGTTCTCCCTTGGCCAGCGCGTGCGCCGCGTAAACGGTGAGATAACCCAGGTCTTCCGTCTTCCACAGAATCACGCTGTCGGTCACGCCTTCCTTGACGTAACGGCGGTTCTCGCTCGGCAGTCCCAAGCCGATCACTTTCACCCGGCCCGTCTTTCCCGCTTGCTTCACCGCCTCCGCCGCTCCGGGCACGGCGGGGGAACAAATGGCCATGATGAGCTTCAAATTCGGGTTCGCGCTCAACAACGCGGTGGCTTCGCTCTGGGCCTTGTCCTTGAGGTCATCGCACGGACGGAGGGCCACCATTTTCATTTTGGGGTACTCCGAGGCGCGCCGCGCTTCGATATGTTTCTGCCATTCGATCATGTTGGCGGCCGTGAGACTGGCGGTGATGATGGCAAACTCGCCCTCGTTGCCGCAGAGCCGGGCTGCTTCATCCATCAACCGATGGCCGATGCCCTCCGGCGTCGCCTGGTTCACGAAAAACTCCCGCGCGTCCGGCAGCGCGTCCGCGTCGTAGGTGATGACCTTGATGCCCCGGGCTTTCGCCTTGCGCAGCGCCGTCGAAATGCCCTCTTTGTTTTCGCAGGCGGCGGCGATGGCATCCACGCCCAGCGTGATCCAGTTCTCGATGATTTCATTCTGCCGCGCCGGATCGGGGTCGGTTGGGCCGTCGAAGATCAACTCGATGCCGAGTTCCGCTGCCGCCTTGTCCGCGCCTTTCTTGCAGGAGATGAAATACGCGTTGCCCTTGCTCTTGGGCATGAGCGCGATGGTGAGCTTCTTTCCGCCGGAGGAACCGCCGGTGGCATCGGACGATTTTCCACAACCGAGGAGGCACGCGAGACCCGCGACGATGGAGAACGACAGGAACTTGTTCATGTTGTGTTGCTTTGCTGAATTTCCCGTGGAATTTGCCGCCGCGTGCGCCACGTGGCCAGCATTTTCGGCACGACCGAACCGGACAACGCCAGAATGAGCAACACGCCGGTCAGCATCCCCGCCACTTCCCGGGGTTGCCGGGCGTGAACCAGGCCGTTGCTCAACACCGCGATGGCCGCCACGCCCAGCAACGTTCCATGCACCGATCCGACGCCGCCAAAGATGCTTGTCCCGCCCAGCACCACGGCGGTGATGGCAAACAACTCATAGCCCGTCCCGGCGTCAGCCTTTGCCTGACCCAGCCGCGCCGTGTAAATGATCGCCGCCAGCGCCGCCGTCACGCCCGCCAGCACATAAACCATCGCCAGCCGTCGCTCAACCGGGATTCCCGCGTAACGCGCCCCTTCCGGGGCAAAGCCAATCGCACGAAACGACCGCCCAAACGTCGTGCGATGCACGAGCAGCCAGACCGCCACGGCCACGACCAAAAAGATCCATGCCTGCGCCGGCAAACCCAGCCAGCGTTCCTGACCCAGGAACAGGAACGACGGGGGAAAATTGGTGAACGTGTCCACGCCGCGCGTGATGGCTTCGGCCAGTCCGCGAAACAGGGAATACGTGCCCAGCGTGACAATCAACGGCGGCAACCGCAGCCAGGTGATGAGCGAGGCGTTCAATCCGCCCGCCAGCGCCCCGACGCACAACGTGCAGGCGGCGGCGACAGGTATCGGCAGTCCCGCATCGCGCCAAAGTTTGCCAAAAGTGATGGCACACAGCCCGAGCAGCGATCCGACGGACAGATCAATTCCGCCGGTGAGAATAATGGGCGTCATCGCCAGCGCCAGCAGCCCAATCTCGATGGAGTGGCGCAAAATGTCGTAACTGTTGTCCAGCGTGCCGAACCTCGGGCCGACGGAGTGGAAATAGAACCACTCGATCACGAGCACGAACAACAGGACGGTCTCATGCCGGAACGCCAACGTCTTGAATCCGTGTCTCTCGGTGTCCATCAGCGGTTAATGCCTCTCCTTCCTGCTTCTCAAGCCATCCGCCACCACGGCCAGCAGGATGATGGCGCCTTGAATCGCCTTCTCCCAATAGGCCTCGACGCGCAGGTGCGTCAGGGCCGGGCTGATGCAGGCCAGCAACAGCAAGCCGGCGAAGACACCCCACAGGTTTCCGCGCCCGCCCGAAATCGCCACACCGCCCACCACCACCGCGGCGATGACCTTGAGCTCCAGGCCGGTGCCGGATTTCGGGTCCACCTGCGGAGACTGCACCACGTTCATCATCGCCGCCAGACCGACCAGCGCACCCAGCAAGACAAACGCGAAAAATGTGGTGAGTTGAGGTCGAATGCCCGCCAATCGGGCCGCCTCCGCGTCGCTGCCCACGGCGTAAACGAAGCGGCCCGCGGCCAGGTGTTTCATGGCGAGCGCCAGCGCCACCAGCAACGTCAGCGCCACCACGATGAGCGTAATCTGCCCCGTGACCTGGCTCAGACCGAACCACTGCGCACCGTCGGGCAGGTTCACGAATTCCCCCTGACGCAGCCAGCGCAACGCCTCGCGCCACGTCACCATCGTCGCCAGGGTGACGACGATGGAAGGCAGACGCAGCCCCGCCACCAATGCCCCATTGATCGCGCCCAAGGCGGCACCCAAAGCGATTGACGCCGGCAAGACCAAAGCCAGCGGCCAGTTCAGCGCCGCCAGCAGGCCGGCGGAGACACTGCACACGGCGAACTGCGAGCCGACGGAAATGTCAATCTGGCGCGAGATGATGACCAGCGCCATCCCGCACGCGACCACCAGCGTGGGAGCTTCGCGGGTGAGCAGCGAGAGCAGCGGCTGCGGCTGATAGAAAGCGGGGGCGAAAATGGCCAGCGCTGCCAGCAACACCAGCAGCGCCGCGGCAACGGAAACTTCGCGGAAGTGACGATGGGAAAATCCGACGACGAAATTCCGAAATCCGAGTGAAGTCCGAGTGCCGGAATCCGAAGCGGAAGCGCCAGCTTGCTGCGCGCATTGTGGTTCTCGGATCTCGTTCAACATTCAGTGTTCGGATGGTCAAGTTTCAGCGTGCCTGGCCCAACGCCGCCGCCATGACCTCATGCGCAGCGCTCCTGCCGGGCAGCATGGCCACCAGCGTTCCACCGCGCATGACGCCAATCCGGTCGCTCATGCCCAGAATCTCTGGCAGATCACTGGAAATCATCAGCACGGCGAGGCCTTCCCTCGCCAGACGGCGGATGATCCTGTGGATTTCACTTTTCGCGCCCACGTCCACACCCTGCGTTGGTTCGTCGAGGATCAGGAGTCGGGGTTTCGTGGCCAGCCAGCGGGCCAAGGAGGTTTTCTGCTGGTTGCCGCCGCTCAACGAGGCGCCCGGCGCTTCCGGTCCGGACGCTTTCACGTCCAGATCATGGATGAACTCCAACGCCATTTGTCTCTCCGCGCCGAAGCGCAGCCAGGCGCCCGGGAAGAGTCGCCGGTGAATCGCCAGCGTCAGGTTGTGGGCGATGGGCAGTTCGAGAATCACACCATGCCGCCGCCGATCCTCCGGCACGTAAGCGATGCCCTGCGCGACGGCTTCCCGCGGTGAACGAATCGTGACGCGCTTCCCGTTCAATTGGATTTCGCCGGCATCCGCCGGGGTGATGCCGAAGAGCACGCGCGCAAGTTCCGTCCGGCCCGCGCCCACCAGCCCCGCCAGTCCCAGAACTTCACCCGCGCGGACCGCGAGCGAAACGTTTTTCACGCCGCTCGCCGCGCAGCCCAGGTTCTTGAGCCAAAGCACCACCTCACCCGGCTCTGCTTCGCTCGGGGGATAGATGTGCGAGACTTCGCGTCCAACCATGAGCTTGATCAATTCCGATTCGGTTAACGTAGGACAGGCGTCGCGCCTGTCTCCATTTTCAGGTCCCGCGTGAGCGGCAAGTTCTGTTTGGTTTGAGACAGGCGCGACGCCTGTCCTGCGCACCAGTTGCGTGCCGACACTCTCCCCATCCCGGAGCACCGTTACGCGATCAGCCAACTGGAAGATCTCATCCAGCCGGTGAGAGATGTAGATGATGCCGACACCCCCGGCGCGCAGACCGCGGACCACGTCGAAGAGCAGTTGCTGCTCCTTCTGGGTGAGCGAGGCGGTCGGCTCATCCATGATGACAATCCGCGCGCCGGCGCCCAAGGCACAGGCGATTTCCACCAGTTGCTGCTCGGGCATGGAAAGGGAGCGCACTTCCGCCTCCGGCGAGAGGTCCGCGCCAATGCGTTGCAGCAGTTCCGCGGCGCGGGCGCGACGCTCGCGCCAGTTCACCTTCCGCGCGGCGGTGGCGGGCTCGAGCCGTAACGCGATGTTCTCGGCCACGGTGAGGTCCGGGAACAAGGCCGGCTGCTGATAGATGCAGGCGATGCCGAGTTTGTGCGCGGTGGACGGCGTGAGGTGACGCACCGGCTGCCCGGCGATTTCGATGCTGCCACCGTCGGGCCGATGCGCGCCGGTCACAATCTTGATGAGCGTGGATTTGCCCGCGCCGTTCTCCCCCAACAGCGCATGCACTTCGCCGCCCCGCAGATCAAACGACACGCCTTTGAGCGCGCGCACCGCGCCAAAGGACTTCGTGACCGATGAAAGCTGGAGCAAAATTTTCAAACCGCCGATCCGCGCCAAGGCTGGTTGACTTCTTACCTGTCCGGGCGGGCGAAGCTTAACGGTTCAAGAGCGTTCCGCGCAAGAACTCCAGACCTGCCACAACATCCCTCACGTTGACCAGGCGCCGCGGCTGGGCCGCCCGACCGTCTGCATTTCATGGCTGAGCAGCAGTGGCCGGGTGCTCCCACGCGGTGGGACGCCCACTTTCTGCGACAACCACGGGTGGTTGCCGGTACAGTCAGCCATTGTCCCGTCTGCTGAATGGAGCGAACTCGCCCAAGCGTCCCATATTCTGGCCAAAGCGCTATTTGACTAAACGGTCAACATCTGCCATAGTTTCCGCGTCTTGGCCGCAGCCAAGAGGAGTATCAAGAAATGTGAAAGGAATATGGGTCGAATCAGTGATGCCAGAGATAGATTGATGAGTGCCGTCACGGAGCTTATTTGGACCGGCTCCTACGACGGGACGACCATTGACCAGATTTGCGAGAAGGCCGGCGTCAACAAGGGCAGTTTTTACCATTTCTTCGACTGCAAGGCCAAACTGGCGGAGGAGGCCTTGGATGCGGAATGGAAGAAATACCGGCCGCGGTTGGACGCGGTGTTCTCCGCCAGTGTCGAGCCGTTGCAGCGACTGAAAAACTATTGCGAGCACACTTACCGCGAGCAGGTGGAACTAAAAGAACAGCACGGAGTTGTGTTGGGTTGCCCCCTTTGCACTTTGGGCACGGAAATCAGCACGCAGGAACAGGCACTGCGCAAAAAGGTCCAGGCGTTTATCTCGTATCAGGAGAGATATCTGGAGACAACCATTCGTGATGCCCAAGCCGCTGGTTTGGTTCGGGCGGCCGATCCGAGGTCTGTGGCCCGGAGGTTACATGCCTACTACCTTGGGCTGATGACGCAGGCGCGCATCATGAACAACCTCGAGGCCTGGCGCGACGCCGTGCGCGGAACCTTTGAGTTGCTCGGGGTGGACGAACCTGAACCGACCCCGGCTTGAACGGAAGATTGCTTTTGAGATGAACTTGACCAAAAAGACAACTACCACTTTCGGCCCATAGGCAGGCCGACCACATCCTGCCAACCATGATCCCTGAAATGAGAACAAACGACAGACAGATTTCACTGGCGATTCGGAACGCGCTGGCGGCCGTGCGCGCACGGCTCGAGCACGAGTTCGACCTGTTGCTCGAGCATCATCCTCGTGTATTCCGGCTGGCACTCAACGAAGCCGAAGCGCTGGCTTGGGAGACGGAGTTCCCGCATCTGGTCTTTCCGGCGCTTGCGCAGGAGAAGATCAACGAGCTGGCCCGCTGGCACCAACGCCAACGCGCCGTCCGGCGGAATGAACCGATTCTGGCGCTGGCCGCTTGAGGGCCGGCAACTCATCCCATTGACGAGCAACATGACGAAGCCAATTTCCTTTCCCATCAGTTGGCTCTCGCTCGCGCTGGGCGCGAGGCGGATCGCACCGCCCGGATGCGCGCCGGGCGCAACCGGGGACCACTTGTCAGGCAACGCATCCACGCGGCGGTTCATCGCCTCAAGTTACCGCCCGGCGGCTGGTCGAAGGAACGACCCTTCGCGCGGGCCGGGCTGGCTCCCGGATGGCACTCCTTGGAATCACTGATTATGAAACCAACCATTGAACTCAACGAAGCGAACTTCGATGCTGAAGTGTTACAGTCCAAACAGCCCGTATTGGTGGACTTCTGGGCGGAATGGTGCGCGCCGTGCAAAATGATCGCGCCGCTGCTGGATGAAATCGCCCGTGAACAATCGGGTCTCGTCAAGGTGGCGAAAGTGAACGTGGACGAGAACCCGGTCCTGGCGGCGCGCTACGGCATCCAATCCATCCCGACCCTGCTTTACTTCGCCCAGGGCAAACTGCGCGGCACGACTGTCGGCGCCGTCGCGAAGAAAAAGATTCTCGACAACCTTCACGCGCTGACGCTGACGGAATAACGGCACCGCTGACGTGGGAAGCGCGGCGGCTACTCCGGCGATTTGAGGATGTAGAGAATCATGTTCCGGAAGTCCGCGTCGGGCATCTGTTCCAATCCCTCCGGCATCACGGACAACTCGCTGATCCGCATCCGGGCAATGTTGGAGTGGGGAATGATTTCCTCCTTGGGTCCGGAAGACAGGAGTTTCACGTGGACCGCGGTTTCCTCCACCAGCCGGCCGCTCACGCTGCGACCATCCCGGGTTTCGACCTCGACATTCTCGAAGCCTTTGCCGACGACCTGGTTGGGGTCAATCACGTTGGCCAGCAGCGCGTCCAGCGTCGAGCGGCCCGAACCCGTCAGGTCCGGACCCACCTCGGCGCCTTCCCCATTGAGTTTGTGGCAGACCAGGCAGTTTTGCTTCGTCAGTTCGTAACCGGCCTTGAGGTCCGGCTCGCCCCCGCTCAGGATCATCTTCTTCTTGGCCTCAATGACAGCTTGTTTGTCGGTGCTGGTGGAGCGGACGCGCCCGATGTTCTGCTCGAAGCGGCGGCGGTAGCCCTCGTCGTCCGCGTGGCCAAACGCCGCCAGCGCGCGGATGGCGGTGGCGGAGAGTTCGCTGGCGGCGATCACCTTTCGTTCGACCGCGGAAAGCAGGTTGCCCGCCCAGCGCGAGCGCGAGGTGAGCGTTTCGCCCGCCACCAAACGCGCGCCGGGAGTGAAGGTCTTCCAGCGTTCGATGATCTCCTGGCCCACGGTGTCGCCGCCGATTTCACTCAACGCTCGCAGGGCTTCGATGACGAGCAACTCCGGATTGCCCGGGGTGATGAGTTGCAGCATGGTGTCCCGCGCGGCGGGCGACTTGAGCTTGGCGATCGTTTGAATCGCCTGTGCGCGTTCGGCGAGGGCGGCGTTGGCGTTGCCGACCAGGGCGAAGGTCCGCTGAATCGCGCCCGCCTCGCCCCAGCGCGCGGCGAGCTGGCGGGCGCGTTCGGCAATGCCGCTGTTTCCGCTCGCGCCAAGCCGGTTCAACAGCGGCGACGGATCCATCGTGGGCACGAAGGCCTGGCCCTTTTGGCCCTCGATCAAGCCGTCGAGAGCGGCGATGGTCAGGTCGGCGCTGTGGTCCGCGACCCGGGAGAGGAACTCCATGGCCTGGTCGAGTTTCGCGGCGTCGCGCGTGTCGCAAATCCGCCGCAGCGCTTTGCGGGTGAGGATGCCGCTCAAGGGGAGCGTGGCCGCGCCGTTGTCCGCCAGCCATTCCAGGCCGGGCCGCGGATTGTGGGCCAGCAGCGGCTCGCTCGCGTGCCAGATCATGTAAGGCAGAAGCGGGTCCCTGGCGTCGGCGGAAGACCGGACGAGCGCCGTCAACACGCCGCCAACGGGTGCTTCCGTGTTGATGCCGTCGTTCACAGTGAGCGAACTGGAGACTATCCGCCGCACGGCGGTGGCGACAGCCAGACGCACCCGCGGGTCAGAGTCGGCGGCCAGCTTTTCCAGATCGGAAATCGCTTCGGGTGAAGAATCCACCTGGGCGTCAATGTGCCACGCGGCCATGAGTTTCCGCTGCCAGAGCTCCGGCCAGAGGCCTGTTTCGCGCCAGTAAACCCACCGGGGCACTCCGGTGCCGTACTCCTGCAACGCCCAGAAGGCCGCCAGACGCGCCTCAAAAGTGTTTCCCGCGTCCAACGCGTTCATCAAGGCGAGGTGAACCCCCGGTTCCCCTTGGGCGGGAAGCCACTCACCCGGCCATCGGGCGCCGGGTTGGCGGCTGTGGGAGAGCCGATGCTGGAGAACTCGCTGCGCGGTGCGGCGTTGCCAGACGTTGGGATGCTCGAACAGTTCGATCAGATTTGTCCCGCTCAACCGGCTCAAGTCCATCTTCAAGTCCGGCCGCGGCGGGACCGGCTTCCCCGCCTCCTTCCCGACATACACCACCCGCCAGATCCGGCCATGCTCCCGATCCACGCCTTCCGGGTCCGCCAGCGCGTTCTGGTAACATGGATACTTGTCATACCAGTCCGCGATCCACAGCGCGCCATCCGGGCCGACCTGCTGGCTCACCGGACGGAACCAGCCGTCACTCGTCGTGAGAAAATCCTTTTCCGCGACGGCCTTGAAGCTGGAGCCGTTTGGGATCAACCGGTCGTGGTTGATGGCGTTCTGATGAATGTTGCCCATGAAGATGCGCCCGCGATATTCCTCCGGGAACTGGTCGCCCTGATACACGCAGATGCCGCAATAAGCCGCCAGGTGATGCTTGTGCTCCACAATGGAGGGCAACAGCTCGTAGGTGTAGGGATTCGCGGGCGTGCCGGCCTGACGCTGGTAGGAGCCGCCCGGCGCCATGTGAAAGAGGTGGTCAATGACACACGCGCTGATGAACGCATTGCCGTAGCGGTCGAAGTCCACCCCCCACGGATTGCTGGTGCCCTCGGCGAAGACTTCGAAGGTCTTGGTGCGCGGATGGAAGCGGGCCACGGCCGCGTTCATGATCACGCCCGGCTCGGTGGCCTCCGGAATCTTCACCTTGGAATGGGTGAACACACCATGGGTCATGTAGAGCCGGCCATCCGGCCCCCAGGTAAAGCCGTTCAAAAGCTCATGCCGGTCCTCCAGACCAAACCCCGTGAGCAAAATCTCGCGCGTGTCCACCCGGTCGTCGCGGTTGGTATCCTGGAGGAACAGCAGGTGCGGGGCTTGCCCGACATAGACGCCGCCGTTGCCAATCAGGATTCCTGTGGCCAGATTCAGACCGTCGGCAAACACCGTAACCTTGTCGGCGCGCCCGTCGTTGTCGGTGTCCTCCAGAATCTTGATGCAGTCGCGCGGTTTCTGGCCGGGCTTGGCGCCGGTCGGGTATTCGTGAAGTTCCACCACCCACAACCGCCCGCGCTCGTCCCAAGTCATGGCCACGGGATTCACCACGTCCGGCTCGGCGGCGAACAGGCGGGCCTCGAATCCTTCGTGCAGGACGAACTTCTTTTGCGCCTCGGCGGGCGGGAGCGCCGGCGTGGGGGTGGGGGCGTACTGACCGGTGAGCTGTTTGCCGGCGGCCATGCCGGCACTGCAACTGAACACCAGCAGGGCGATGTTGAACACGCACCGCCGCAAGTCGCCTCGGCCCGGGGCGCGGATGGCCATGTCCTCAAGTTTCGGGGTGGTGGTTCGCGCGGAGCTCTCTGTCCACCCTGTGGGCAAAATGGTGTCCGGCATTGTGCGGCAAAATCGGTTCAGCTTCATTGGGATTACTGGCCGGCATTGTGCAAGGAATGACTTCTGGGGCGAGCCAAATTTTTCCTTTTCCATTCGCGTGAAGCCTCATTCATCCTTGGCGAACGATGAAAGCAGTCATCCTGGCCGCCGGCAAAGGCACACGCATGAAGCAGCTCACCAATGAGCTGCCCAAACCCATGCTCCGCGTGCAGGGCCGGCCCATCCTCGAACACATCGTCCAGGGTGTCGTTGATGCGGGCGTGCGGGAAATCTTCATCGTCACCGGTTTTCGCGCCGACGTGATCGAGCAACACTTCGGCGATGGTGCGAAGTGGAACGCCCGCATCAGGTTTGGCCGGCAGGAGGTCCAGAACGGTACCGGCAAGGCGCCGGAAGTGGCGCAGCATTTCGTGGACAGTTCGCCGTTCCTCCTCACCTATGGCGACATTCTCGTCAAACCGGAGACCTACTCACAGATGCTGCGACGCTTCAACGAGGCCGATTTCTCCGGAGTCATCACCGTGACCCGCGGCGAAGACGTGACGCACGGCGGGTTGAATTTCTTTGACGAACACTTTTGTCTCAAGCGGCTGATCGAGAAACCGTCACGCGAACAGCTCGATCAATTGCGTCACGATGGCTGGCTTAAGCCGGGTGATCCGGTGTGGTACAACGCGGGCATCTACATCTTCCGCCCGTCAGTGTTCGAGTTCACGGCCCGGCTGGAAAAGTCGCCGCGCGGGGAGTACGAGTTGACCGATGCCGTGATTGCCATGCTGGCCGCCCGTCACCGGATTGCCGGTCTGGAGATTCAGGGTTGGGTGGACGTGCGCGATCCGGAGGTGCTCGCCAAGCTCGAACGGGGCGAGGATTGAACACCATTTTGCCGGAGAGGAATCGCAGGCCCAGCGAAAGCGCGTGGGCCGAGGGGCTGGAGGAGTGACACGCGGCGTTTTTGAAACCGCGTTTCGGGTCTTTTTCCCGCTTTTCCTTTGATTTCGCCCTTGCCTTCTGGCGCCGGACTGAACTAACGTGCGGGAGGTTATAGCACCGTCAAGACGCCATGACAGCGTCGGCATCATCCAGCAGGAATTTCGCGTGGACGCGGAAATGCCGCCGCATCACAAGGCCGTAGGCGCACCCGGGAAACCTCATGAAAGAACTGACTCGCACCCCACCCAGCCGCCCGCGAGCGGCCTTCACCTTGATCGAACTGCTGGTGGTCATTGCCATCATTGCCATTCTCGCCGCGATGTTGTTGCCGGCGCTGTCGTCCGCCAAAGAGCGGGGCAAGCGGGCCGTGTGTTTGGGCAATCTGCGCCAGATCGGCGTTGGCATGGCCATCTACGCCACCGACAACCAGGATTATGTCGTTTCGGCCCGGAATATCCCCGGGAGCAATCCGGAGCGCTTCGTCCAGATTGCCATCAACCCGCCGGAAGCGGGGGCGGCCGCCACCGTCGGCTTGACGGTGCAGACCAACAACATCTGGACCTGCCCGAATCGCCCGGGCTTTCCCACCTACGAAGCGGTTTATCCACAATACAACATTGGTTACCAGTACTTTGGCGGAATCAAAACCTGGCTGACCCGGGGTTACGACGGAGCTTCGCGCAGCCCGGTAAAAGTGGCCCTCTCCAAGCCGCACTGGGTGCTGGCCGCGGATGCCACCGTCAAAGTGCTGAACCAATGGGGCGGTGTGGACCGCGACGTGGCTTACGCGAACATTCCGCCTCACCGGAGTGTCAAGGCCGGCAAACGTCCGGCCGGCGGTAATCAACTTTATATTGACGGTTCGGGCGAGTGGATCCGGGCGGAGCGAATGTACGGTCTGCATACCTGGGGCGATCCGGCGTCGCGGCTGGGCTACTTTTACCAGAACGAATCGGATTTTCCGCAAGCCCTGCGATCACTGCTTCCCGGGCTGAGGTTTCCGTGAGTCGTGGCGGTTGCCGTTCGGATCGAGAGGCTGCTCCTGATTGATTCCGACAGGACGTGAGGTCCTCCCGCGCTCGACGTGCTTTACCTTGCTGTTGGCGCGGGTTTGCCGCCGCCCGGCCTGAGCATTGTGACTTTGCTTTCCCGGCGGATGAGTTAGCCTCGTCGCCATGTGCTCGTTCATTGTGCCTCGTCTCCTGATTGTCTTCCTGTGCCTCTCACCTGTCCTCCTCCGAGCCGACGAGGTGGATGAATATATCCAAGCGGAGATGACCAAACAGCACATTCCCGGGCTGACTCTCGGTGTGGTGAAGGACGGCAAGCTGGAGAAAGCAGCCGCCTATGGCCTGGCCAACCTGGAACTCAACGTGCCTGTGCGAACGGACACCATCTTCCAGATCCAGTCCATCACCAAGACCTTCACCGCCAGCGCCATCATGCTGCTGGTCGAGGAAGGCAGGATTTCGGTGGAGGACAAAATCACCAAACATCTCGCCAATCTTCCGGAAACCTGGCGGGACGTCACCGTGCGCCATCTGCTGTCGCACACGTCGGGCATCAAGGATTTCATCAACGAACCGATCATGGACTTGCGTCTCGAGATCCAACCCGGCGACGTGGTCGAGGCGTTGCGCGAGAAGCCGTTGAACTTTCAACCGGGCGAAAAATACGCCTACAGCAACACCGGCTACCACCTGCTGGCCATGATCATCCGGGAACTCACCGGTCAGCATTGGGGTGAGTTCTTGAAGGAGCGCATTTTCGATCCGTTGGGCATGAACGATACGGGCGTCATCAGCCATTCGGAGATCATCACCAATCGCGCCTCGGGTTACTTGTGGGAACAGGGCCGGGTGCAAAATGGCCGCTACATCGCCGCGTCCATCCTGGGTTACGCGGGCGGTGGTCTGCGTTCAACCGTGCTGGACCTGGCCAAATGGGAGGCGGCGCTCTGCTCGGACAAGATTCTCAAGTCTTCCACCCTCGACCAAATGTGGACGCCCGCGCCACTGAACGACGGCTCGACGGCGGGCTACGGTTTTGGCTGGGGCATCGGCACGCACCAGAACCGGCGGTTGATCAGCCATACCGGCTCGCACGTGACCGGATTCAAAAGCGTACTGGCACGTTACCGGGACGACAAGGTCACGGTGATCATTCTGACCAATCAACGGGGGGCAAATCAAATGGCCATCGCACAAGGTGTCGCGGCGTTCTACGTCCCGGAACTCAAACCCAACCCGGCCGGCAATTGATGGTCATCCTGCCCTGCAGAGTGGGTGAACTTCCAAGGTGCGGCTGCCGCTGGTCACTGTTTGACCAGTTTCACCTGCGCCGTCGCCGGATCAATCGTGTAGAGGAAGCCGGCGGGTGCCAGCGGGAAGCCATCCGAGGTGGCGCCGCCGAGTTCGAGGATGCTCTCCGGCATGCGGCCCTTTTCGCGCATGAATTTGTGAAGCAGTGCGGTCATCCGCACATCCACCTGGCCTTCCATGGGCCTTAACCCGGGTGGCGGCTGCGCCAGTGGTTGACCGGGCGGCGGCGGGGTTGCTGGATATGCCGACGGGGAAGGGGCGGCGGGTGTGGCTGGCGCTTCCGCCGGCGGAGTGTTCGCCGGTTCCGGCGTTGCCACACTGGCCGGTTCTTTCTTCGAGCAACCGGCGAGCACAATCAGCACAAGTCCCAAGGTCAGTACCTGCTTCATGGTAGGGAGATCAGCCTAGTTGTCGGGGTGGGAATTGATCCGAAGAATGGCGAACTGAGGAGTGACCGGGCGCACGTGTCCATCGGCAAAAGATACGTCGGCCTTTTTGTTATGGCGGACGGTGACATAGTTGCCGTCGGGCACCCACCGGCCATCGTCCACCACCGCCTGATAATTGATCGGTGGCGGGGGCGTGTCGCCCCGCTTGGTGGTGGCCACTTCCTCGGCCAACATGATCTTGGCGGACGGCCGCTTGACCTTGGAAATCTTTACCCGCATGCCCGGAACGGACGACATGCCCTCCGTGCCGTAACTGTTCATCGTGTAGCTGAACAGGTAATACGGTTGGCCCACCGCCCGGCGACCGGAATCGTCGTTGTCCATCGGGCAGCGAAACACCTGCATGGCCTGCTCGGTCGTCATCTTGCCCAGCAGGCTGATGACCGGGCTTTTCTCTACAGGCGCGGTGTTGTTGTAAGGCGCATTGGTGCGCCAGTAAATCCAGTCGTCCGTCTGAAAACCGTAAGTGTTCCGGGAGGCCGATCCAGCGAAAGTGTCCCGATTGTCAGTGAGGTAGAGCATCATGCCCAACCCAAGCTGTTTGAGGTTGCTGATGCACCGGGTCTGCTGGCCGCGATTCTTTGCCTTGCTCAAGGCAGGCAACAGCATGGCCGCCAGAATGGCGATGATGGCAATGACCACCAACAATTCGATGAGGGTGAAGGCTGTCAGTTTACGACCCCGAGAGGCTGTCCGGACCGGACTATTGAAGCCGAGTAGTCTCATAGTCAGCTTATGATCTCGGGGCAAATTTACCACCGCCCCGAACCCGTTGCCAAAGGAAATCTAACAGGAAAGCCGACCGAACAAGTCCCTGTGGGGCAGATTCGCATTGCACGGCTGATTGTGCGGCTTTAGTCTCCCTACCGCGACTATTGCCGCCGGCGAGGCCAGGCCCGCCGGCCGTTATGAAAGCAAAGAAGCAATCTTCCAAGACGAAAAGGAAGTCTGCCAAACGCCCCCTCGCGGCGCGGCGTGCGACCAGCGTCAAGTCCCCCGCGCAGCGCCGCCGGCCCTCGCTTACCGGTCGTCGCCGCCATGCCTCCTCCCAAGCCCGCCGTTCCGTTCCTCGGAGGAAAACTCTGCCGCGCAAATCTCGGGTGCGGATTCCGCCGGTCTTGCTGGAGGGTGATCGGCCCGCGGCGCCGCGTTTGAGCGGACCGGGTGGGAAATCCGCACGGGGCAAGGTTGCACCCGCGGCGGAGATCGAGTTGGCGGAACTGCCCGAGGCTTACGGCACGGGTCGGCTGTTCGTGACCAGCCGTGACCCGCATTGGTTGTTCGCCCACTGGGATTTCACCCGCGAACAGCAACGGCGCTATAACGCGCTATCGGCGCACGGACATCTGGTGCTTCGAACCTACTTGGGGTCGCTCGAAGGCCAGCCGGTCTCCGAACTCCACGTGCATCCGGAGTCGCGCCACTGGTTTGTTCACGTCGAGCAGGCCGCCACCCGCTACGTGACGGAGCTGGGCTACTATCGGCGTGACGGCCAATGGGCACGGGTGGCGGCGTCGGCGACGACACTCACCCCGCCCAACACGCCATCAGCCGACACCGCCGGGGCCTTCGCCACAATTCCCGTGGACACGCCTTTCGAGGATCTGCGGAAGGAAGTCCGCCAGGGGATCGCGTCGGAGCTCCCGTTGGCGGAGGCTTGGGAGCAGCTTCGGCAGCGAGCGGAGGCGGGTCGTCCCGCCGACGTCCTGGCGACTGGTGCCGAACTGACTCCCGAGCAGGTGCAGACCCTGGCCGAATTGATGCGGCTGGACACCAGTCCGTGCGGTTGGATGGATTCGCTGGAGATTGCGGAGCTGATTCAAGGACACCGGCAGCCCGAAGGGGGGATCTTCTCGCCCGGTGGCGGGGAATCGGCTTTGCAGGCTTCGCCGGCCAGTGGCGAAAGTGTTTCCAGCCCAGTGGGCGGACTTCAACCAGGCGCAAAGAGTTTCTGGCTGAATGTGAACGCCGAACTCGTGATCTACGGCGACACCGAACCGGATGCCGAGGTGGCCATCTGCGGACGGAAGCTCGACCTGCAACCGGACGGCTCCTTCAGTTGTCGTTTTGCTCTGCCCGACGGGCAACATGAACTGGTGGTGACCGCCGTTGCCGCGGATGGCTCGGAGGGGCGCGCGGCGGAATTGAAGTTCACCCGCGCGACGAAATCGGTGGGCGAGGTCGGAGCGCAGCCGCAAGAGCCGGCCTTGTTGCCGCCTGCCGCCGAAAATGTCTGAGCCAGAGCGAATCACTCAGGGTGTCGAGCAACTTCACCTGCTGGCCATTTATCACCTGCTGGTTGAGATTTCGGACGGCACTTCGGGGTGCGTGCCTCATCCGATGCTGTGAGCATGCAAGGCTATGTTTCACTGGTGCTTCACGCGCACCTGCCCTTTGTACGTCACCCGGAGCACGAGAAGTTTCTGGAGGAAAGCTGGCTCTTCGAAGCCCTGACCGAAACCTACGTGCCGTTGCTCCAAGTCCTGCAGGGCTGGCAGCGCGACGGATTGAATGCGCGCGTGACCATGTCGCTTTCCCCGACGCTCTGTTCGATGTTGCGCGATCCCTTGCTGCAAGCTCGTTACACGCGGCATCTCGAAGGCTTGCTGCGGCTCGCGGCAAGCGAACTGCAACGCACACAACTGGAACCGCGCTTCCAGGAACTCGCCCGCATGTATCACGACCGCTTTGCGGCCGTCCGCCAGACTTATCTTGGTCACCAGTGCGACTTGGTCGCCGCATTCGGAAAATTGCAGGACGCGGGGCGGCTGGAAATCGCCACCACGGCGGCCACGCACGCGCTGTTGCCATTGCTCGGGGACCATCCGTCGGCGGTGCGGGCGCAGATCCTGGTGGCCCGCGACCACTATCGGTCCTGCTTTGGGCGGGATCCGCGGGGCATCTGGCTGCCCGAGTGCGCCTACTTCGAGGGGGTGGAGACCGTTTTGCAGGAGGCGAACCTCCGCTGGTTCATCCTGGACTCCCACGGCCTGTTGCACGCCCAACCCCGCCCGCGCTATGGCGTGTTTGCGCCGGTGTTCACGCCCAACGCTCTGGCGGCATTTGGACGCGATCCCGACTCGTCGCGGCAGGTGTGGAGCAAGCACGAGGGGTATCCCGGCGATCCGCGTTACCGTGACTTCTACCGCGACATCGGATTCGATCTGGATCCCGCTTATGTCCAACCGTACTGGCCCTCGCCGGAGCACCGCGGTTTCACGGGCTTGAAATATCATCGCATCACGGGCGCGACTTCGGACAAGCAGCCTTATGACCGCGCCGCCGCGTTGCGGGCCGCGACCGAGCACGCCGAACATTTCCTGGAGGCGCGGGTTGGCCAGATCCATAAACTGTCCAGCCTCCTCGACCGGCCACCGTTGATCGTGTCGCCGTACGACGCCGAGTTGTTTGGGCATTGGTGGTACGAAGGGCCGGAGTTTCTGGACGCTCTTGTGCGCAAAACGGTCACCCGCCAGGGGGTGGTGGAATTGATTACGCCGGAGGATTACCTGCGCCGGTATCCGACCAACCAGATTGCCAGGCCGAGTCCTTCGTCCTGGGGTGAGCAGGGCCATTTACGCGTCTGGCTCAACGAACGGAACGCGTGGATTTATCCGCATCTGCAAGTGGCGCAGGAACGGATGTCGGCCTGGGCGCAATGCCATGCCCAACTGGGCTCGGTGGAGCAGCGCGCCGTCCGGCAGGCGGCCCGGGAACTGTTGCTCGCCCAAGCCAGCGACTGGTCGTTCATGCTTCGCTCGGACACCAGCCCGGAATACGCCCGCCAGCGCGTGAGATCACACCTGCTCCGGTTCACCGCGTTGCACGATCAACTGACCCGCTCGAAAGTGGATGAGAAGCTACTGGCGGAGATGGAGCAGCGCGACAACCTCTTTCCGGAAATCAACTGCGCCTATTGGGCCTGACCTATCGCGGCGGCCGCCGGCATTCGCAAGCGGAAGAACCGCGCGCTTGCCGCGGGCGGTGTCGCCACCTGGTTGAAGCCGTTCACGATTTCAACCGGGTGGGTGACGGCGTTCCAGTCCCCGGCGCCAACCGCGACCGCTTCCTCGAGTCGGAAACCGGCGGCGCCGAATGGCCAGCGCAGCACGGTTTGACCGTTCGAGTGGTTGATTTGCAAACTCGGCAGCGGCGTGTCGGCATCGAGCACTCCGTCCCCGTCCCGGTCCAGGCCCATGCGCGATCCGGCCCCGGGCGGCACCCCCAGCAAGGTCAACGTGTCTCCGGCCTGGACCTTCGCCACCAACTCAGCGCGGGTCAGCGGCGCGCCGTTTGTGCTATCGAGCTGATAATGGTTGGCAACTGGCTGGTACAACAGGCCGCGGTGGATTCCGTCAATCGTTCCCTTCACGATCAGATCAATGTTCGTGCGCACGGCAGCCTGGGCCTCCAGGAGCGACCAGTCATTGGAGATGCCTGACGTGTGGACATTCGCCGCCCGCACTGTGCGCCCGTACCCGACGGCGGGGGCCGTGCCGGTGTCGAAGCACAGTAGAAACGCCTGCAGGTTGGTTTTCCGCACGGTGTCGTTCTGAAATACACCGAAGGCCGGGATTGAAAGGAACGTGAACAAGTCCTGGAACTCGCCATCATGGGTGAAGCCGAACCCGCTCAGGCTGTTGGTGCCGGTGGCCGGCGAACCTTTCGTCCGGTTCAGGCCGGTCTTTTGATACAGATTGCGCAAGTGCGGCACCTTGAAATCCTGCGAACCCGGCAGCACCGCGTCCGGGTTGATCAAGCGATCCGAGCCGGTCGGAAGGCTGTGACAGGTGTTGCACGACAGGCCGAGGGTGGGCTGGTAAATCTCGTTGATGAACGTGTTTCGCCCGGCGGCCGGATTCGCCCCGGCAAAGCTCGCCGGCAACGTGCGGTCGAGGTTTTGATTCGGATTCGGCTGGAACGCCATCGTGTTGACGAAATCGCGGAAGGCGTTGATGTCCGCGGTCGAAAGCGGTGAACCTCCCAGCAGAGAGTCGAACGCTCCGTTGAAGTGGGTGAAGTTCGTCCGGTCGCCGCGCCAGTGCAGCGGCTCCATGTCTTTCAAACCGCGCAACGTCTGGGTCGTCATCGGCCCTTTCATCGGATGAGACAACCCGGCGTTGGTCTGGAAGGCGGGCACGCCGCCGGGCGAGAACTGAAACACGGTCTGGTTGGTTTCCATGTGTCCGGTGGGATCACCCAGGTCCCACGCCAGCAGGTCCATCTCCCCGTCTATGTGACACGAGGCGCACGAGACCGTGCCGTTGCCGGAAAGCTTCGCGTCATACAGGAATCCCCGCCCCTGCCGGATCACCGCCGGCGTCGGATCAACGCTGCCGATGGGAATCTCCTTCACCACCGTATCCGTCTGCGGATGGATGATCGAGATGGTGTTGGCGATGCGGTTCAATACGTACAGGGCCACGCCCGGCTTCAGCGCCAGTCCGCGTGGGCCTCGCATCTGGCGCGGATCGGCCACCGAGCCCGCGGCTGTGGGCGAAAGCTCGATGCGTGCGGTGACGTTGCCCGACCCGGCGGAGACGCGCGCGATTCGGTCACTGCCGAACGCGGCCAGATAGAAATTCCCGCCGCTCGGGCCGAACGCGATGGCGGAAGGCTGCGCCAGCGCGTTGCTCCGGTCGGCCAGCGTGAACGTCGTCGGATGAAATCCACGGTTGAGATCGAAATTCGTGACACTGCCGCTGGCCACGTTGATGCGGGCAATCCGGTTGGTCACAAAGAAGCCGCGCAGCGCCGGTTCGAAGGAGGTCAGGTTGCGCGCCTCGGTGTTGGCCACGAACAGGTCGCCGCTGCCGGGTTGGACGGCGAGGGCGAAATTCACCGTGCCCACCCGCGAGAAGTAACGGCTCACGGTCAGGCTCGCCACGTCAATCTCCGCCACGTCGTTGTCCGGCATCCGGTACTTGATGACCGACGGGAAGAAGGCCGCGTTCGTCGCGTCCACAATTCGCGATACTTGCGGCGGCGGAGGCAGCGCCGGATTCATCGGCGGGATGCCGTTGGTGACCTGTGGCGGGGCGAGGCTCTGGGGAACGAGCGTGGTGTGATTGCCCGAGAGCGCGAACGCGGCGTACACCTTCGTCCCGTTCGTGTTCACGGCCAGCGCGCGGGGATTCTCGCCGAACAAAGCCACGTTGGTCAGCCACGCGCGACTGGCGGCGTCGAACACGGCAACCCGGTTGTTGCGCGAGGCGCTCACGAACGCCTTGCCGCCCGCGAAGAGCACGTCCGCCGGTTCGTCTTTCACCGACAACGTGTCCACCACCAGCCGGCGCGACACCGACACCACACTGACGCTGTCGGAGACTTCGTTCACCACCCAGACCTCGTCGTTATCGCGGGCGTTCACGGAAACCGGCTCGACCCCCACGGCAATCTCCGCGATCAGCAAAGGATGGAACGGCTGCGTGACATCGAACACCGACAGCCGGGCGTCTGGAGTGTTCACGGCGAACAACCGGGTGCCGTCCGGCGAGAGGCAGATGGGCCGGGTTTGCTTGCCCTCGAAATTGACATAATCCGACTGCGCCGCAGCCGCGTTGGCCAGGATCGTGAGCCACAGCGGACCGATCAGGAGAGGGAGACAACGGGGTAGAGGCATCAATGGCTGGTGGTGTTTTGGTATTGAGAACGGCAGCACAGTAAACCGGCCAGCTTGTACATTCAAGTCCCCCGCCGAGGGGCGCTTCTCAGTTTATTGCAGGCAGGCATTCCTGGCGGAGCGCAGGTTTCCCCACCTGCGGTATCGCCGACTTCCAGTCGGCGGGCCCAGGCACGGCGTGGCAGGCCAGGAATTCGCCGCGTTTGCGGATTGGAAATCCGCGACCCGGCAGACTGGAAGTCTGCGCTACGGCATCGCCT
>WYBW01000107.1 GCA_011525685.1 Verrucomicrobiia bacterium | reverse complement strand
ATCCGGCATGGGCTACCTCGGCGCCGCGAACCTCGAGCAACTCCGGCAGAACGCCCGTTTCATCCGCGTGAGCGCCGCCGGCATGAAGGAAGCCGCGCCGCACGACGTGGTGGAGTTGAAGACGGGAAACTGAGCGTGACAAATAGTCTGTGACACCGGCCACCCTCTCATGCTGCGGCCCGGCCAGCAGGGACTTTACTTATCGTTTCGTTTGCTCGGAAACGTAGTCCTGTGCCAGCTTCAATGCGCTTGCGAGGTCGTCTTCAACCGGAAAGGTCCTGCTGAATTCACGCCCGCGTTGTCTCCCTGAAATCCGAATCTCGCCCGCCAACCGGTCGTAAACGATCTTTATTGAGTTTTCAAACAGGCTCTCACAGAACAGAGATCGGGGACGGGCGCGACGCCTGTCCTACGACGCTCAAGCCAGCAGCGGTTTCACGACTTCGCCATGTACATCGGTCAGCCGGAAGTCGCGGCCTTGAAAGCGATAGGTTAATCGGGTGTGGTCCAGGCCGAAAAGGTGAAGGATGGTGGCGTGAAGATCGTGGACATGAACCTTGTCCTCCACGGCATAGAAACCGAATTCATCCGTGCGCCCGTAAACGATGCCGGGCTTGATGCCGCCGCCGGCCAGCCAGACGGTGTAGCCGTGCGGATGATGGTCGCGGCCGATCTGATCGGGTTGAAGCTTGCCCTGCATCATGGGCGTGCGGCCAAATTCCCCGCCCCAGATGACGAGCGTTTCATCCAGCAGCCCACGTTGCTTGAGGTCTTTGATCAAGGCGACGCTGGGTTGATCGGTTTCGAGGCAACGCTTCTTGAGATCGAACACCAGATTTCCATCCGGGCCGCCGTGATGATCCCAGCCGCGATGATACAGTTGAACGAACCGCACGCCGCGCTCGACGAGCCGGCGGGCGAGCAGGCAATTGTTGGCGAAGGAAGCGCGGCCCGGCGTCGTGCCGTAGGCCTCGTGCATGGCGAGCGGTTCTTTGGAAATGTCCATCACGTCAGGCACGCTGGTCTGCATGCGATACGCGAGTTCATACGCCGAGATGCGCGTGGCGATTTCCGGATCGCGCAACACATCGTAACGCATCTGATTCAGGTCGCGAAGCGCATCGAGTGATTGTCGCCGCCGTTCGGGGCCCATGCCTTGAGGATTCGAGACAAAAAGCACGGGTTCGCCTTGCGACCGGAGTTGCACACCTTGATGCACGGTAGGCAGAAAGCCGCTGCCCCAGGCATGGTTGGTCAGCGGCTGGCCAACACCGGTGGTCAACACCACAAACGCCGGCAGGTCCTTGTTCTCACTGCCCAGTCCATAGCTGAACCACGAACCCATGCTGGGCCGGCCGGACAGTTGCGCGCCGGTGTTCATGAACAACGTGGCAGGATCGTGATTGAACGCCTCCGAATAGAATCCCTGCACGAACGCGACTTCGTCCACGATGGTCGTGAGTTGCGGCAGCAGTTCGGAAATCCAGACGCCGGACTTGCCGTATTGCTTGAACTGGTAGTTTGTGCCGAGGACGGCCGCGTCCTTGCCGATTTGCGCGAGCCGGATGTTCTTGAGGATTTCATCGGGCATTTTTTGGCCGTTGCGTTTGACGAGTTCCGGCTTGTAATCGAACAAGTCGAGATGCGACGGCCCGCCGGATTGGAAGAGGTAGATGATGTTCTTTGCCCTGGGGGCGAAATGCGGTCCGGCCACCGGCGCGGTGCCGGACGCCGCGGGCGAGGCCATCAGTTTCTCATTCAGCAAGGACGCCAGGGCCAGCGCGCCCATGCCCGTGCCGCATTGCTGAAAGAATTTTCGACGGGTAATGAATTTCAACTTTTCGAGTTCAACCGGATTCATGTTCAGCCTTTGGTGATCGTTTCGTCCAGGTTCAACAACACGTTGGCCACCATCATCCAAGCGGCGAGTCGGCGCACGTCGAGATTGGCCGGGCGCGCGGCGGAGCCATGATTCAACAACTCCTCCGCCGATCGGGTATCGCGCTCGAAACTCTTCAACTGCTGTTCGTAGAAAGCAATCAATCGCTCGCGTTCGGCACGCGTCGGTGGACGGGACACACACAAGCGGAAGGCGAACTCCATTTGCCCCGTCGGGCTCGGCCCGCCCTCGAGCATGATGCGTTGCGCAAAGACGCGCGCGGCTTCCAGCAGGCTGGGTTCGTTCAAGGCCGCGAGCGCCTGGAGGGGAGTGTTGGTGCGGGGCCGCCGCGAGACGCAAACGTCCCGGCTTGGCGCATCAAACGTCGCAAACGGCGGATAAGTGCAGACGCGTCGCCAGAACGTGTAGAGGCCGCGCCGATACAGGTCCGGCCCTTCGCTGGTTGGCCATTCGTCCATGCCGATCTCGGGTCGCAGGAAACCCAACTCCTTCCACAGGTTCGGCACCTGTTCGGGATAAACGCTCGGTCCGCCGATTTCCGGATTGAGCAATCCACTCACGGCCAGCGCCTGATCACGAATCATCTCCGGGTCCATGCGGAACCGCGGCCCGCGGGCCAGCAGCCGGTTGTAGAAATCTTGTTCCAATCGTTCGTCGTCAGCGGCGGCACTCTGCCGGTAGGTCGCCGACATGACGATTAGCTTGAGAATGTGTTTGATGTCCCAGGAGTGTGGGGCAATGCGTGATGCGTGATGCGTGATGCGTGAGTCGAAGCCAGCGTGGGTTGACTCCATAAACTCAGACGCCAGCCAGTCCAGCAACTCCGGGTGCGATGGTGCCTCACCCTGTTTGCCAAAGTCTTCGCTCGTTTTCACGATCCCCGTGCCGAACACACGTTCCCAAAGCCGGTTCACCGTGACGCGGGCCGTGAGCGGATTCTCCGTACTCACCAACCAACGCGCGAACGCCAGACGATTCGCTGGTTGATCAGTCGGCAACGGAGGCAGGATCGCCGGAACACCGGCTGTGACTTCCTTGCCCTTCGCCAGAAAATCTCCCCGCTCGTGGATGTACGTAATGCGCGGTTCATCGCGTTCCTTCATCACCAGCGTGGTGAATTTCTGGCTGGCCAGTTCGGCCTCACGCTGATTCAACCGGAATAGCTCTCGTTCCATCTCGCGGATGGCTGGTGAAACCGTGCGATAGTGTGCGGCCAATTGTTGCTTTTGATCGAGCGTTCGCTGCGTTGCGGGAATGGCAATCAAGTCCGCCATGTCGGCTGGCAAGGGCCAGAGCGCCTCCGGATCTTTCTCGGTTGTGACCGAAAGCCGCAGGCGGCCGATGGTGTGGTTGTTGCCGTGATAGAAGTCGAACCGGAACCCCAGCTTCGCGCCAGCCTTGAGGCTCAACGGCTCCTTCAATTGAGCGATGAGAAAATGTCGCTGGCCGAACTTCGGCCCAATGGCCCAACCGGTTTTCGGGTTGCGGTCCACCGCGTGCTCGGCGCGATAGTATTGTTGCTCCCAGTCCGCGCGAGCGTTGGCAAAGAAAATCGGCTCGGGCGACGCCTCATCTGATGCCGTCAAGACCGTCAGGCCGAATTCATCCAGGATGAAATTGCCCGTTTGACTCCAGCGCCCCGGGCCGTTCTTGGGCAGGCTGGGATCGGGCAAAACTTCCAGCAGAATGGCCGTGATGTCTCCCAGGTCCGTTCCCGCTTCGATTTGATATGTGTCGTAGGTCGGGTTCACGCCCTTGGCGAGCAGGGATTGGTCCGGCAGGTTGGTGAACGTCGCGCCGCCAGTGGAGATCGCGTTCGTAAGATGGAGTGCGGTCCAGACTGTCGCCTTGCCGGTGATTCTTCGTTCCCAAGCCTGTTGTTCGGCGGGCAGGCTTTTCTCGGCGTCCTCAAGCTGCCGCCGCACTGCCGCGATGCGCTCGTGCAGAAAGTTGACCTTGTTGTGAAGCGGCGGCGCGGGGACGGCCAGGCTCGGCTCGGTGTTGTTGCCGCGGTCCGTCGTATTGTTGAAGAAAGCGTAGAGGCGGTAGTATTCCTCCATCGAGATGGGATCGTATTTGTGCGTGTGACACTCGGCGCACATCAGGGTGAGACCCAGCCAGGTTGTCCCCGTGGTCGCCACGCGGTCCTTCACCGCCTTGGTGCGATATTCCTCATCGTCGCCGCCGCCCTCGTCGTTGGTCTTGGTGTTGCGGTTGAAGCCGGTGGCAATCTTTTGATCGAGCGTGGCGTTGGGCAACAAGTCGCCGGCGAGTTGCTCGATGGTGAACTGATCGAACGGCATGTTCCGGTTGAATGCGTTGATTACCCACTGGCGGTATGGCCACATCGAACGGGCAAGGTCAACCTGGTAACCGTTCGAGTCCGCGTAACGCGCCAGGTCCAGCCACGCCCGGCCAACGTGTTCTCCGTAATGCGGCGAGGCCAGCAGACGATCCACCAGCTTTTCGTACGCGTCATCGCTCCGATCCTTGATGAACGCGTCCACCTCCTCAATCGTCGGCGGCAGGCCGGTCAGATCAAAACTCAAACGCCGAATCAGTGTGGCCCGGTCCGCTTCCGGCGAGGGCGACAGTTTTTCCCGCTCGAGCCGGGCGAGAACGAAATGGTCAATCGCGTTGCGCGGCCAACGACTGTCTTTGACGGCCGGCAGTGGAGGCCGCTCCGGTTTGCTGAAGGCCCAATGCGGTTTCTCCTCGGGCCAATCCGCGCCTTGATCAATCCACGCCTTGAGCGCCACAATCTGCTCGGTCGTCAGCCGATCCCCCTTGGGCGGCATTTGTTCGTCGGGATCGGTGGAAGTGACCCGCTGGACGAGGTGACTCTTCGCGCTGTCGCCGGGTATCCAGGAAGGTTCGCCCGACTTTCCGCCGCGCACCGCGTCGGTCTTGAGGTCAAGGCGCAGGTTGCCGCGCTGCTTGTCCGGCCCGTGACATTCGTAGCAGCGTTTGATGAAGATCGGTTGAACCTCGCGGGCGAAATCAATCTTGGCCTGCTCGGCGGCGAAGCCGCGGGGAACGATCAACGTGCCCGCCACACAAAGCCACAACGAAGCGTGGAGCGACCAGTTCATAATCGGCAATACTGTTTTCGGCATCTGGACAACGGGTACAAGGGGTTTCGTATGGTGGAGCAAAGTAGTGGGTCGGGTCGGAAGCGGCAAATGAAAACCTGTATTGCTGGAAGCAACTCGAATCCTTACCGACCTGCTCAAAGCGTTCACCCTTCGGGTGAAACGCAGAACTCATGGGCGCGCGGCCTTCAGGCCGCTTCAACGCGGATTTTCCAGGCCGACGCGGAGGCGTCGTGAACGCCGCGCGCCAAAGTCGGTAAGGTTTAACGGCAGTAATCCGGAACTTCAGCGCGCAGGACGCTCCGGATTCGTGCCTTGAATGGCCGCCGACTCGTCCGCCTGAAGATAAGCGAACAGGTCAATGACCTGCCGCGGGGACAAGGCTTCCAGAATGCCCTCCGGCATGAGGGACACGGCGGATTCTCTCAACTCCCGGATCTGTTCGCGCGCCAACACGTGCCGCGTGTTGTTGCGATCGAGCAACGTGACGGTGGAGGGTGTGGACGCCACCATCAATCCTTCCATCACGCTGTCGTTCTTGAATTCGGCACTGAAGCTGACGTATTCGGGTCGGATGTAGGCGCTCGGCGTGACGATGTTGGCCAGCAACGAGTCCACATTCTTGCGGTCCGCGCCCGTGAGGTCCGGGCCGACGCTGTTGCCTTCGCCAAACATTTTGTGGCAGGTCGCGCACACGGCTTGAAAGACTCTTTTGCCCTCGGCGAAATCTCCTTTCGTCTCACGACCGACCGTGCCGGAGGGATTCAACAGCAACTTGAGGCTGTTGATGGTGTTGCGCTTGTCCTCGGGTGAATCGGGTTGGAATCTGCCCCAGCGCTTTTCGATCTGCTGGTTCAGGACGTTGTCCTGCATGGCGGCCATCTGCCGGAGATGGTCCAGCGTGACATCCTTGGCCTCGACCCTTCCGGCATTCACCGCGGCCATCAGCAGGCGTGCCCAGGCGGGACGGCTGCTGAGGAGATCGAGCGCAAGCGTTTGCAGGCGGCGACCGAGTCGTGGATAAAGTTCCAGCAGCCGTTCGGCCGTCGGATTTCGCGGGTAATGCCGCAAGGCGGCCAGCGCGGCTTCGCGAAGCCTGGCGGATTTCGCGCTTTCCAGCAGGGTCAGACATTGCGACGCAAATCTCGGGGCTTCCGCTTGGGCGAGATTCTCGATGAGGCTCACGGCGACAGCTTCCGGCGTGGCCTCGTCGCCCACCATTTTCATGGCGGCTGCTCCGGCTTGCGCGTCGCCGAGTCGCAAGCCCAGGCGCACGTAAGCCAGATCATCAGAGTGATTCGGCCAGACTTTGGTGAACCAGTCTTTCAAAGCGGCTGGCGCAATGGGCAGCGCCCGGCCCGTCAGGGCTTGGTCAATTCCTTGAAGCAGGAGTTGAGTGGTGGCGGAGTCCGGCGCGCGTTCCAACAGTTGCGCGCAGGTGGCGAACCCGCTTTCGCCGCCCTCATCCGCGTACCGCCGCGCGAGCCGTCCCAGAATGAATTTCTGCGCGATGGGGCGTCGCCAGATTTCAACACCAGCAAAGATTCTGAGGACCTGGTCACGATGCGTGACCGCTTTGTCCTCGAGCGCCCACCAGATCAGCATGGGAATGTGGGGATCCTCCATATCTTCGTCACGACCCAGCAACTCGGTAATGATGGGCAGCGCGTCCTCGCCCGGCAACCGTTTGGCCGAGCAGGCCAGTTGCGAGCGGACAACGGGACTCGCGTCCGAGCGTGCCGCAGCGACCAGTTCAGTTTGCGTGGCCGGAGAAACCATCCGCGTGTCACCCAGCAAGCGCACCGTCCAGGCGCGGATGTTGTCGTTGGGGTGCTTCAACAAATCCCGGGCGAGTGGTTCGTCGAAACCGCCGGAGACGTAAAACGCCCACAGGGACTGCAACGCCAGGCGCGGATCTTTGGATTCGCGAATTTGTTGGCGCAGTCTGGGCAGGACGCTTGCGTCGCGTCGTTCCGCCAGCAGCAATCTCGCTTTTCGCGCGAACCAGTCATTCGGTTCAGCCAGCAGATCCACAAGCTGGTGGCTGGAGAGTTTTTGCAGGTCAAAACCGGGTTGCCCGGGCTTGGGTGTTGCCGGACCCAAAGCGTTTGGATTCCGGCTCTGAATCCGGTAGATGCGCCCGTTGCTGCGATCCCACGTGTCGAGCGGATCAAGATGCGTCGCGCGTTTGTCGCACCAATCGGCGACGTACACCGCGCCGTCCGGGCCCGGCTCGCAGTCCACCGGACGAAACAGGACGTCGTCGGTCTTCAGCAACGCACCACCAAACGCGGCGGTGAAGCTTGAACCTTGCGGCGTGAGGCTTGCCCAATAAACCGCGTGATCAAGCACATTGGCGAAAATGTAAGTACCGGTGAAGGACGCCGGAAACGCGTTGCCCTGATAGACAATGCCACCAGAGGAAAGATGCGGGCCGCGATAGCCGCTGTAAGGCACATGGCCGAAATAACCGTAGGTGTGTGGATTGTGCAACGCGCCGTGCTTGCCGAAGTTCTTGAGGTAATAGGCGCCCTGGACTTGATGCAGCATCTTCTCGTCGAAGTTCGTGCCGGCGAGAATTTCTCCCCGTGCATCGAAGTCGAGCCCCCAGGTGTTGCCGCCGCCCTCGGCGAACAACTCGAATTCCTTCGTCAGCGGATGGTAACGCCAGATGCCTTGTTGAAACTCGATGCCGCGGATGTTCGCCGTGACCGTGCTGCCTTGCGCACCGTAAAGCCAGCCGTCCGGTCCCCACGTGAGCGAGTTCGCGAACGCGTGCGAGTCTTCCATGCCGAAACCCGTCAACAGCACTTCGGGATCGCCGTCCGGCACGTCATCGCGATTCCGGTCGGGATAGAACAACAGGTAGGGCGCCTGCAGAACGAACGCGCCGCCGTGGCCCAACGCCAGACCGGTGCAGAGATTCAGGTCGCTGACAAAATCCTTGAACTTCACCGCGCGCCTGTGGTCCGCGCTCAGTTCGCAAATGGTGATGAGGTCCGCGCCTTTTGGTCCGCGCGGCGGCGGTTCGGGTCGGCGGTCGTAGGTCGTGCGAAGAAAATTGTCCACGCGGACTGGTTTCAACCCAGCGGGGGTCGGGTATTGCAGGTATTGAATCACCCACATCCGACCACGGTCATCGAACGTAATCGAGACCGGTTGGCGAATTTCCGGTTCACTGGCAACGAGTGATACTTCAAAGCCGTCCGCGACTTGCATCCGCTTGAGCGCGTCCTCCCCGGAAGCGGCAACGGCATCGGCGGCGCAGAAGCAGCAGCCGAGCAGCGCGGGCCATTTCCAAATCCGAGAGGGCATGACCGACTCTAGCCGGAAACGAGGGGAACGGCAGCAATTTTCTATCCCTCTGTTCCGAGAGACATGGCGGCACTTTCCGGTTGTGAAAACTGGCGGGTCGGAATAAGGTCCAGCATCCAATTTGGTGCGACGCGTGCATATCGTTGTTTCAATTCAGCAGAGTCAAAGCCTCGCGTGGGGGCTGGCCGGAGCCTTTTTCTGCGCGAGCTTGAGCTTGGGCGCGCAACCGCTGCCGGACCGCAACCAGCCTCCGGTTCAATTCAATCAGGACATCCGCCCCATCCTGTCGGATAATTGTTTCCAGTGTCACGGCCCGGATGAGGCCGCGCGCAAGGCCCGGCTGCGACTCGATGTCCGCGAAGAAGCCTTGAAGCCCGCCAAGTCGGACCTGGTGGCGATCGTTCCCGGTGCTCCGGAGAAAAGTGAACTCGTCGCGCGCATCACCGCCAGCGATACGGACGATCTGATGCCGCCGGTCAAGTCCGGCAAGAAACTGACACCCGAGCAGATCGAGAAGTTGCGTCGCTGGATTGCGGAGGGCGCGCCGTACGCAAAACATTGGTCGTATGAAAAACCTTCGCGCCCCGCCCTCCCGCAGTTGAGCCACCAGCAATGGCCGCGGAATCCCGTTGACCATTTCATCCTCGCCCGACTTGAGCGCGAGAAGCTGAAGCCTTCTCCGCCAGCCGACCCGCACCTGCTCATCCGCCGCGTGTCGCTGGATTTGATCGGCTTGCCGCCGAGCCCGGAGGAGGTTGACCAGTTTGTAAACGACCGCGACTCGCTGGCCTACGAGAAACTCGTGAATCGTCTGCTCGACAGCGATGCCTTCGGCGAACATTGGGCGCGGTTGTGGCTGGACCTGGCTCGCTATGCCGACTCGGCCGGATACGCGGATGATCCACCACGCACCATCTGGGCCTATCGCGACTACGTCATCCGAGCGCTGAACGCAAACACTCCGTTCGACCGTTTCACCCTCGAACAAATTGCCGGCGACCTGCTGGAGGACTCCGACGAGGACGCCTTGATCGCCACCGCCTTTCACCGGAACACGATGACCAACAACGAAGGCGGAACGAACGACGAGGAATTTCGCAACGCCGCCGTGGTGGACCGCGTCAACACGACCATGGCGGTCTGGATGGGCACTTCCATGTCCTGCGCCCAGTGTCACACGCACAAGTACGATCCGATCACGCAGCAGGAGTATTTTCAGTTCCTCGCCTTCTTCAACAACACGAAGGACGCCGACCTCAAGGACGAGTCGCCTCTGCTGGAAGTATTTTCCCCGGAGCAGAAAAGGCAGCGCGCCCGGCTGGAGGCGGAAATCAAGGAGATCGAATCCAAGTTCAGGTCGCCGACGCCGGAATCGCTGGCGCAGCTTTCCGAGTGGGAAAGGAGTTTTCCGCGCGACCAACAATGGCTCGCCGCCAAACCGGTGGCGTTCAAAGCCAGGGACGGAGGGGCGATTGCCGCCGCCGGGGACGACGCCTTGGAAATCGCTCCATCGCAAAAGAGCGACCGCCACACGGTGGAGCTTTCACTCGCCGCCGCCCGAATCACGGGCCTCCGCATCGAGGCTGCGGCGGGGGCGCCCAAACCCGATTCGATCAAAACGGGCGACAGTTCCTTCAGCCTCTCTCGCGTGGCGGCCAGGATCCTTGCGCCCGCCGGAAGCCAACCCGTTGGACGCTTTGTGCGCGTCGAGTTAACGGGAAAGGAGAAGATCCTCTCGCTGGCCGAAGTCCAGGTTTTCAACGGTGATGAGAATCTGGCGCTGTCAGGCGAGGCGTCGCAAAGCAGCACGGACTTCAACGGACCGGCGAAGCTGGCCATGGATGGCAACACCGACGGCGATTTCGACAGGAGGTCCGTGACTCATACCGCGCTCTCCGAGAACCCCTGGTGGGAAGTGGACTTGAAGTCGTCGCAGCCGATTGAGCGCGTGGTGATTTGGAACCGCACGGACAACGGATTGCAGGCGCGGCTCAATGGCGCCCGCCTCTTGGTGCTGAATGAGCATCGCGAAGTACTCTGGCAAACCACGATCCCGGAAGCGCCCAAGGCAAGCGCGAGCTTTGTGCTGGACGGCTCGCGGCCGGTGGAGTTCAAGGCGGCGTTCGCGGATTCCAGTCAGCCGGATTTCAATCCATCTGGTGTTATCAAGGAGAAGGGGACTGAAAAGGGCTGGGCCGTGGAGTTGGAGGAGGGCCAGCCGCGCTACTTGACGCTGTTGCCAGCCAGAGCGCTGGAGTTGCCGCCAGGCTCAACGCTGGAACTGACCTTTGAGCAGCGGACGAGGCATGACCGCGTCGCCCCGGCGCTGTTGCGCTTCCGCGTCTCCGAGGACGCGCGCATCTCGGAGTTTGCCGGCGTGCCCGCCTCGGTCCTGAACATTCTCGCGATGACTCCCGCCGATCGTGACGAAAGTCAGCGCGCCGCGTTGTCGGAATTCTATCGGGCCAACCTCGAGCCAGCGTTGAAAGCGGACCGTGAGCGGCTGGCGGAATTGAAGAAGCAACTGGCCGCGATTCAACCCAACACGGTGCCCATCATGCGCGAGCTGGCCGCGGACCAACGGCGCAAGACGCACATCCAGCTTCGCGGCAATTACCTTGCCCTCGGCGAGGAGGTCACGGAAGCCGTGCCGGCGGCTTTTCATCCGCTGCCCAGGGGCGCCAAGCCGGACCGGCTCGCGCTGGCGCGCTGGCTGGTGGACGAGGACAATCCGCTGACGGCGCGCGTCACCGTGAATCGCCTTTGGGAACAAATCTTCGGCAACGGCCTGGTTCGCACCAGTGAAGACTTCGGCATCCAAGGAGAACTGCCGACGCATCCAGAACTGCTGGACTGGCTGGCAACCGAATTCATGGCGCTGAAGTGGGACGTGAAGGCCTTCTTGAAATTGCTCGTCACTTCCGCCGCGTACCGACAGTCGTCCCGCGTCACGCCCGAGCTGCTGGAGCGGGATCCCGACAACCTGCTCCTGGCGCGCGGACCGCGGTCACGGATGCCGGCCGAAGTGATTCGCGACCAGGCCCTGGCCGTGAGCGGTTTGCTCAGTCGCAAAATGTTTGGCCCGCCGGTACGCCCGCCGCAACCGTCGCTGGGCTTGACCGCGGCGTTCGGAGGTTCGCTCGATTGGAAGACCAGCGAAGGCGAGGATCGCTACCGTCGCGGCCTATACATCGAGTGGCGGCGGACCAACCCTTACGCCTCGATGGCCACGTTCGATGCGCCGAATCGCGAGGTCTGCGCGTTGCGGCGTCCCCGCAGCAACACACCCTTGCAGGCGCTGGTCACGCTGAACGATCCGGTTTATGTCGAAGCCGCGCAGGCGCTCGGTCGGCGCATGGCGCAACACGCCGGCTCGACGCCGGACAAGGTGCGTTTCGGTTTCCGGCTGTGTCTGGCGCGCCCGCCGCGCGATCACGAACTGGGCAGGCTGGTTGAGTTTCACGAAGCGGCGCTTGCCCACTACTCGAAACAGCCTGAAGCCGCCAAACAGATGGCGGGCGAACTCCCCGCATCGTACGGCGACTGCAACCCCGCGGAGTTCGCCGCGTGGGCGGCGCTTGGAAACGTGCTGTTGAACCTTGATGAATTCTTGATGCGACCATGAGCCCGCGATTTGAACAACTCCAGCATCTCACCCGGCGCAGTTTTCTGAAGACCGCCGGGCAGTTCAGTCTCGGCGCCATCGCGCTGGCGGCCATGGGGGGTCGTGCGGCGACGGTGACGAACTCCGCGAATCCGCTGGCCGTCAAACCGCCGCATTACGCGCCCAAGGTCAAGCGCGTGATCTACCTGCACATGTCCGGCGGGCCACCGCACCTCGACCTGTTTGACTACAAACCTGAGTTGGTGAAATGGAATGACAAGCCTTGTCCCGACGAGTTTCTCAAGGGTCGGAAGTTTGCGTTCACCAGCGGGGTGCCGAAGCTGATGGGCACACCGCAAAAGTTCGCGCAGTACGGCAAGGGCGGCATCTGGATGTCGGATGCCATCCCGCATTTTCACGCCCTCGCGGACGAGTTGTGCGTCATCAAGTCCATGAACACGGATCAGTTCAACCACACGCCCGCCGAGTTGCTGCTGTTCACGGGTTCGCCGCGGCAGGGCCGGCCTTCGATGGGTTCGTGGGTGACCTACGGCTTGGGCAGCGAGAATGAGAACCTGCCGGGCTTTGTGGTTTTGATTTCCAGCGGCGTGCAGCCGAGCGCCGGCCCGAGCGCGTGGGGCAGCGGCTTTTTGCCGTCCGTCTTTCAAGGTGTGCAGTGCCGGTCCAAGGGTGATCCAGTGCTGTATGTGTCCGACCCGCCCGGAATGGACCGCGAAATGCGCCGCCGCTCGCTGGATGTGCTGCGGGATTTGAACGATGCCCAGGCGCGCGAGTTCGGTCATCCGGAAACGACCACGCGCATCGCCCAGTATGAACTGGCCTATCGCATGCAGATTTCGGTGCCGGAGGTCATGGACATTTCCCGCGAGCCGCAACAGGTGATCGAGGAATACGGCGCCACACCCGGCGGCGCCAGTTTTGCCAACAATTGTCTGCTGGCGAGGCGGCTCGTCGAGAAAGGCGTGCGCTTTGTCCAACTGTTCGATTGGGGCTGGGATTTTCACGGCACGCAGGCTGCCGAGGACATCCGCGACGGTCTCACGAAGAAGTGCGCCAAGACCGACAAGCCGGTGGCGGCGTTGATTCGCGATTTGCGCCAGCGCGGCCTGCTCGACGACACGCTGATTGTCTGGGGCGGGGAATTCGGCCGCACACCCTTCCGCGAGGGCCGCACCGCCGCGAGCCAGATTCTTGGGCGCGACCATTATCCGGACTGCTTCACCATTTTCCTGGCCGGCGGCGGCGTGAAACACGGCATCACTTTCGGCGAGACGGACGAACTGGGATTCGCGATCACCCAGGACAAAGTCCACGTCCATGATCTTCAGGCGACCATCCTGCACCTGCTCGGTTTCGATCACGAGCGATTGACCTTCCGCTTTCAGGGCCGGGACTTCCGGTTGACCGACGTCGAGGGTCATGTGGTGAAGCAGATCTTGGCGTAATCAGGATCAATCTCGCCCCGGTATGGCACTCATCTCGAATCTCAACACTCCGCCGTTCTGAATTTCGGAGTGTTTGATCCAGGTGCGTTCCAAGGGCGTGTCATTCAACCAGACTCTCCGGACGTAACACTTTTCCGGTGAGTAATTCTCGGCGACAATCACGAGCGGTCTGCCTTGCAGCTTGACCTCCGCCTTCTCGAACAGCGGCGCGCCGAGCTGGTATTGATCCGAGCCGGCGACGGGATACAATCCCAGCGCGCTCCAGACATACCACGCCGAGAGTGTTCCTCCATCGTCGTTGCCGTCCAAACCGTCGTAATCATCGCCGTACTTGTGGTCCAGAATCCAGCGCACCCACTTTTGCGTGAGGTCCGGCCGGCCGGCATCGTTGAACAGGTACGCGGCGTGAATGTCGGGCTGATTGCCATGCCAGTAATGGGCCCCGGGATTCCACGCGCCTCTGGCCGGGCTGGACTTCGCGAAGAAGTTATCCAACTCCTCGACAAAGTATTCGCGGCTCTTGAACAGCGCGATCATACCCTGCGCGTCGTGCGGCGCGCCCCAGCGCCATTGCAGCGCGCTGCCCTCGACGTAATCCTTTGTGAACCTGCCTTTCCGGTCGAGGTAGGTCAGCAACAGCGGTTTGAACGGCTCGAAGAATGTGCCTGCCGCATCCCTCGGTTGGAAGTACTGCGTCGCCGGATTCCAAAGGTTGCGGTAGAACTGCGAGTGCTCACGGAACAACTTGGCATCCTCGTGATGGCCGAGTGCTTCAGCCAGGTTCGCGATGGCCGAATCGGCCCAGGCAAACTCCAACGTGCGTGCCACGGATTCCTCCATCAAGTCCGATGGGCAATAGCCGTGCTTGAGGTGGTGCTCCACGCCTTCGCGCCCGGAAAACGCAGCTCCCGGTGGCGTGGGTGCCAGTGCTGTGCGCCGCATGGCTTGATACGCCCTCTCCACGTCGAAGTCCCTTATGCCCTTGAGATACGTTTCCGCAATCACAATATCGGCCGGTGTGCCGAGCATGGAATTCGAGTAGCCGTGTCCCGACGGCCACCGTGGCAGCCAGCCGCCTTGCTCAAGCATTGTGATAAGCGACACCACCATGTCGCGTTGATCCTTGGGCGCGATCAACGCGTAGAGCGGGTGCGTCGTGCGAAACGTGTCCCAGAGCGAAAGGTCCGTGAAGTATTGGAAGTCGGTGGTCCTATGAACCTGCCGGTCGAAGCCCAGATACTCGCCGTTGGCGTCGTTGAACACCGTCGGCATTTGGAACACGCGAAAAAGGGCAGTGTAGAAAATCTTTCTCTGCTTCTCCGTGCCGCCTTGAATCTTGATCAAGGAGAGTTGTTTTTCCCACGCCTGTTGCGCTTCGGAAACGACTTCGTCGAAGTTCGTGGCGCCCGTTTCCGCGTCCAGGTTCGCGCGCGCGTTCTCAATGCTCACATGGGAGATCGCCAGTTTGAGGGTAACGACCTGCGGTTGCTGGTCAGATTCAAAGCCGAGGTCCACACCGACACGGCCGCCTTCAGCCACAGTTTGATTCGGCGTGCGCACTTCATCGCGCCATGTTGCGAAGGTGGTGAACGGCTGATCGAATCGCGCGACGAAATAAACTGTGAGCCCGCCGTATCGGCTGGCAAACGTTCCGAACGTGCGCACGGCCCCTTCGACTTCATTCGCCTCTGGCAACACGCGCACTTCGCCCTCGGTGCTTCTGCGCCCGCCCAGCGCATTCATCACATCGAGCAGCAGATGCGCCGGCTGGCCATGGCTGAACGTGTAGCGATGCACACCCACGCGCGGTGTGGCGGTGAGTTCGACCAGCGTGTCCAGCTTGGGGAGTCGGACGGCATAATAACCGGGCGAGGCGACTTCTTCGCTGTGGGAAAATCTGGTGGAATGGCCGGTTCGGAGCGCCTTCGGATCAACCGGTCCACGGGACGGCAGCACCAGAAAGTGCCCGCCATCGGTCGCGCCCGTGCCGTTTAGCCGCGTGTGGCTGAAGCCGAGAACCTGGTCATCGCCGTAGTAATAGCCGGAGGTGTTCAGGGCCCGTTTGCGAATCAACATGGAGGTCGTCTCCGGCCCGAGCCGGATCATGCCGAAGGGCACCATCGCTCCGGGAAAATTGTTGCCGCACACCCAAGGAATGCCGCCGGTGCCGATGAAGGGATTCACCCATTGCCCCAGTTCCTTGGGTTGCGCCTGTGTCTGGAGCCCGCCGGGTTTTGCGCCGACGATCCGGTTGTATTTGAATACCAGCAGCCCGACAAAGGCCGCGCCCAAGAACGCGACGGCAAGGCCCAACCCCAGCGCCACTTTGAGCCAACGCCTCGAGCGTGCGGGTTTCTCGTTCACGGGTTTCTGGACCGCTTGACTCTGATCCGTGTTGCTGGACATCGGCGCGTGGAATTGGCCGGAGAGAACTCAGGCGCGGCCCTTATGGTTCTGCAAATTGGGCGCGCCGCACTTCCGCCTCCTGCGGTTTCATGGTCTTGAGCAGCGGGCACAAGGTGTAGTTGCCGTGAGTCTTGTCATCCCGCACAAGCATCCAGTTCGATATGTCCGCCCTCTTCACCTTCCATATCCGTCCCCGCTTCACGTCTGTAGGAAATGAGATAATCATTCTGCCATTCATGTGATGTCGTCGAGTCTGGCCGGGAACTCCCATTGTGAGCGGCTGCTAACCCGCGTCGGCCGAGTCTCCGAAGTCCCCGTATCGGTCGCCATGTTTCACGACAGAATACTCCTGCGGCATGAGAATGATTATGGCCGCCGCGACGCAGACGCACAAACCAACAATTCCCTTTCCCGGGAAGTTCTGAGTCGCGACCGAGTAGATCATCCACAACAACAATACGACGATTGGACCTCCAGCGCAGGCCCAGACCCTCCAGTTCCGCGCCTACTCACAACCGCACATCGGACAGCGAAAACTCCCGGTTTCGGATCTGCGGTTCTTGATCTGCTTTCCACATTCCGGGCAGCGGTTCTTGAAAGTCTCGAAGGCCTTGAATGCTCGGTGAGGTTCATTGAGGCAGATTCATCCGTCAAGACAGTGCTGACACCCGTGCCGACACCTGATCTCTCACTGAAATCCGCCATGCGCCCGAACCGGTGGTCACGCCGCTGGGCGACGGCAAATTCGAGGCGGTCATTGAACCATCGCCCGCGGACCCGAGAGCCTTCTACCGCCTGCGGGGTTCCGTGCCGTGAAGCGGCCAACACTTTGCATGACCGCGGTTGCGCTGGCCGCAAACTTTGAGTGACGCGGCAGCGATGGTTTGTTAGGCTGCCGACATGGCAGTGAGGAAAGCCAATCGGCTAGCGCGCGCGGGGATTGCCATCCTTGCCCCCGCCACGGGCGGCTTGTTCCCGCGAACGAAGCACCCATTCAGAAGCCGGACAGTCGCCCCAGGCCCGTTGTCCTATCAATTGATCCAACATGAACACAACCCGACCTCTCAAACCCCGGCAGGCCTATCTGCTGGCCAATGGTGACCTGCGCTTGAGCGCCAATCAACGTTGCTGGCCGGCACAGGCCCGCATGGAAGCGGCGCTGGCCAGGGCGCTTCGCGCGGAAGGCTGGACCGCCGTTCGCGCGCATCCCTACGACCCGGTCAAGCGGCACGGCTTCATTGATTCCCAGAAGATGGGGATGGACGTTTTCCGCAAGCTCGAACCCGGCGCGCCGCTCATCGTGGCGGAAAGCGTGTGGCAATACAGCCATCACGTCCTCCACGGGTTGTTCACGCATCGCGGCCCGATCCTCACGGTGGCCAACTGGTCCGGCACCTGGCCGGGCCTGGTCGGCCTGTTGAATCTCAACGCCTCGCTGACCAAGGCCGGCGTCACTTACAGCACCCTTTGGAGCGAGAAGTTCGCGGACGGCTTTTTCAAGCACGGCCTGCGGCAATGGCTCCAGACCGGCAGCCTCCGGCACGACCAGAGTCACGTCCGCGATTTGAAGCTGGTCAAACTGCCGGCGACCGACGAGGAACTGGGCCGCCGTCTGGGCCGCGAGTTTCGTCAGCGCAAGGCCATTTTGGGCGTGTTCGACGAAGGCTGCATGGGCATGTTCAACGCCATCATTCCGGACGAGCTTCTTCACCCGACCGGTGTGTTCAAGGAACGCCTCAGCCAGTCCACGCTCTACGCCGCGATGCAACAGGTCTCCGAGCGCGAGGCCCGCGAGGTGTTGGACTGGTATTTGAAGAAAGGAATGAAGTTCGCCTGGGGCAGGGATGAAGCCACGCAACTGACCGAGGCCCAGACTTTGCAGCAGTGCAAAATGTACGTCGCCGCCGTCCGGCTCGCCGACGAGTTCGGCTGCGACGCCATCGGCATTCAATACCAGCAGGGCTTGAAGGACCTCGCGCCGGCCAGCGATCTGGTGGAAGGCACGCTCAACAACGTGGACCGTCCGCCGGTGCGCTCGGCCGGCACGCGCCGCATCCTCTTCCCGGGTGAAGCCCTGCCGCATTTCAACGAGGTGGATGAGTGCGCCGGGCTGGACGGCCTGGTGACCTACCGGCTCTGGCGGAAACTGGGCTTTCCGCCCGAGAACACCCTGCACGATTTGCGCTGGGGCCGGCATTATCGCGGCAACGGCCTCAACGATTACGTGTGGGTGCTGCTGATCTCGGGCGCGGCGCCGCCGGCCCACTTCATTGGTGGTTGGAAGGGTGCATCGAGCGAACGCCAGCCCCCGATGTATTTCCGGCTGGGCGGCGGCACGCTCAAGGGCATCAGCAAACCGGGGCACATTGTCTGGAGCCGCATCTTCATCATGGAAGGAAAGCTGCACTGCGACCTGGGCGTGGCCCGCGTGGTCGAGTTGCCGCGTCGGGAAACCGAACGGCGCTGGCGCGAAACCACGCCGCAATGGCCCATCATGCACGCGGTGCTCGAGGGCATCACCCGCGACCAGATGATGGCCCGACACAAGTCCAACCACATCCAGGTGGTCTATGCCCCGAACGAAGAACAGGCCCATCGCGCCTGCCGCATCAAGGCCGCTCTGCTGGCCGAACTCGGCCTCGAAGTGCATTTTTGCGGGGATGTGCGGCTCTAGCAGCCTGTCGGACTTAGGAAACGCGATTTTTTGCGGGCGGATTGAACAGTCGTGCGGCGTGCGCGTCTGAAACCCATGGCCACGCGCTTCGTTCCCATTGATCGCGACACCCCGCTGCTGCT
>WYBW01000106.1 GCA_011525685.1 Verrucomicrobiia bacterium | reverse complement strand
AGTCGGCTGCTTCAATCAAGGAAGACGCCCCGCCATATCACGTAGGACAGCGCGTCCCGCCTGTCTCTAATCAAGCCGCGTGCGTTGAAAATATGGAGACAGGCGCGACGCCTGTCCTACGCTTCATAGACCTCTTCTGCGGCATTGGCGGCTTCCGCCTCGCCTCGCGGCGATGCAGTTGCGGTACAATACCGCACGGCTCCTTGCCACACAGGCGCGGACTTCCACCGCTCCATAGGCTCGCCTTCTCAGGCGCACGCGCGGCGGCTGACCAGCCGCCGAAACGCTCTTCCTTCCATCGGCGACAAGTATGCCGCCGCTCCGCGCGCTTTGCTGAGAAGGGAATCCTTGGTTTGACCTCGCCCGCGATTCAGGTGCGGTGTCGGGCGCGGTAGGCGCTGGGCGACTGGCCGGTCTGGCGTTTGAAAGCCACGCTCAGATACTCCGGATGTTCAAAGCCCGTCCGGTCGGCGATGGCTTCGAGCGTCAGATCGGTGGTCGTCAGCATGGTTTTGACGCGTTCGAGGCGCTCGCGCAAGATTTGCTGATGGGGTGTGCGGCCGAGCAGTTGCTTGAAGCGCCGTTCCAGAATGGTCCGGGACATGGGCACGGCCCGCAGCACGTCGCTCACGGTAATCGCTTCGCAGGCATGGCCGCGGATGTAACGCACCGCCGCGGCCACCTGTGAATCATGCACTGCCACGACGTCGGTGGATTGGCGGGTCATGACCCCGACCGGTTCAATGAGGAGGGTGCGGAGCGGCAGCGTTTCTCCCGACATGCCGCGCTGGAGCAGCGCCGCCGCCTCGTAACCCACGCGACGCGCGTTGGGCATGACGCTGGAGAGGGGCGGATCGCACAGTTCGCACAACAACTCGTCGTTGTGCTGGCCGATCACGGCCACCTCGTCCGGCACGTAGATGCCCAACTCGCGGCACACTTCCAGCACCTGCTGGCCGCGGATGTCGTAGCAGGCCATGACGCCGACCGGTCTGGGCAGCGCGGCCAGCCACTCGCCGAGTTTGCGTCGTTCCAGTTCCCAATCCGCAAAATCCTGCGCTGCCGATTCAAACCAGGAGCAGGCGTGGCCGCGCGACTCCAGGTACGCGGCGAAGTTTTTTCCATGAACGGCCGACCAACTGAATCGTCCGTCTCCGCAGTAGGCAAAGTGCTGGAAGCCGCGCTCCAGCAGGTGCTCCGCGGCGAGGCGGGCGATGGCCTGGCTGTCACTGATCACGGTGGGGAACTCGGTGCCGGCCCCGGCGGCGCTGACGTTGACGACCGGCAACTTCAGCGCGCGCACGCCGCGCGCGATGGCCTCATTCTCGATGCGCGCGATGATGCCGTGTCCCCGCCAGCGGGCCAGCCAGGGCGGAGGCTCGTTGCCCCGGCCGCTTTCAGTCAGATGCACCGCCCAACCCCGGCCCTCGCCCATGAAGGCGCGGATGCCCTGCAACACCTCCCTGCCGAAGCAGTTGGAAGTTTCGATCAGCAACGCCACGGCCGGCCGGGCGGGGGTGAACTTCACCTCGGCTCTCATTGCGGGTTCAAACTGAAAATTGGCGCGCAAACAGTCACAGGCGAACCAGGCCCACCGCTTCACGGCTGGTGTGGACAGCGCAACACTATGAGCCGGGAGCGGTTCGTCAATGCCAATCAAGCCCGGATTCATTCAAATCCTGCTCGTGGAAACATCGGAGCCATGCGCACCCGCGGACTTCCCTCCGCCCGTCCGAAAAAGCGCAAGAGAAATACGGGAAAGCTCATGGACGGCGGGCGGGTAAACCGATTTCAGTAGGACCATGCAACAGTATTGGCGCACGCGCCACTCGCCCGGGACGGTGAATCCAAGTCCGAGGCGTGGCACGCCGCCCACCGCGGGCGGTTTTACGTTGATCGAGTTGCTGGTGGTCATTGCCATCATCGCCATCCTGGCCGCCATGTTGTTGCCGGCCTTGAGCCGGGCCAAGGCCAAGGGCCATGCCACGCACTGCCTCAACAACACCAAACAACTGACGCTGGCCTGGATGCTCTACGCGGGCGACAACGAGGACAAGCTGGCCAACAATTTTGGCAACGACGCCACTGGTTCGCGCCCCACGGAGAACTGGGTCGCCGGGCGGATGGACATTCCCAACCAGCGAACCAACACGAGCTTGATCCTCCAGGGGACGCTCGGGCCGTACATGGGCAGGAGCACGTCCTCCTATAAATGCGCCGGCGACAAGTCGGTCAACGTCCGCTCCTACGCGCTGAACGGCAACCTCGGTTATGATGTGGAGACGGGCGCGACCACCTGGCTCGCCGCGGACGGTCCCTACCAGCAGACCAAGAAGCTCGGCAACCTCAAGAAAGCCGTCCAGATCATCGCCTTCATCGAGGAGAACCTGGTGATCATGAACGACGGCAATTTCGTCCTGCGCCCGGATGGCTCGGATCCGTCCAATCCGAACCTGTGGCGGGTGGGCAACCTGCCGGCCGTGTATCATAACGCCGCCTCCGGCATGTCGTTTGCCGACGGCCACTCGGAGATCAAGAAATGGCGCGACAAAGTGCTCGAGTTGAGCGTGTCGCCTCCGCCCGTGAACAGCCATCCGGCGGCCAACAAATCGGACGCAAGCTGGCTGGCCCAGCGCGCCACCACCCGATGAGCGCCCGACAAAACCGACCCGGCCAGGAATTTCCCGCTTCACCAAATCCCAACCCCAAACCCCAAGCACTCATGAACCGAAAACCTGACTCCCGCTCCGTTCACGGCCAGTTCCGCCTGGCCGCATGGTCAGCGGCGCTGCTCCTCAGCGCCGCGTCGGTGGCTTCGGCCCAAACCGTCATCCCCCCGGAACTCAAAGCGCCTCCGGGATCCTATGACCCCAGCACGAACGCCTTTGCGATTCGCACCCATCAGATCACGACCGCGCGCACGCCCGGCGAACAAAACAGCATCGCCAACGTGGAGCGCCAGTTGAAGGGCGATTTCGGACCCGGGATCGCCACGCCGGGACCGGCGGGTGGTTACTACTTCAGGGAGGTCGTGGACTTTGACGTCTCCCGCATCAATCCGGACTTTGGCGGCGTGGGTTTCATGAACGAGCCTTTTCCCGGCGTGGATTTGGACGACATGACCCCCTCGCCCAATTACAACAACTCGAACATCGTCGCGGAGCTGATCGGCTTCCTCGAACTGCCGGCGGGCAACGTCACCCTGACACTGCGCAGCGACGACTCGGTCCGTCTGACGATTGGGAACGGCGCGAATCCGCTCGATTTCACGGCGGTGCAACCGGCGGGCGCGGTGTTCGATGGCAGTCGCGGCCCGGCCAACAGCACGTTCACCCTCTCCGTCCCCAGCGCCGGGGTGTATCCGATTCGCATCGTGTACGGCCAGGGAGGCGGCGGCGGCACATTGGAGTTTTATTCCACCGAGGATTACTTCGGCACCCCGGTTAACGTGCTGGTCAACGACCCGAGCTGGTTGTCTGCCGGCGTCGGCCTGGTCTGTCATCCGCCCGCCAGCCTGCCCATCTCCGCCACCTCAGCCTACGTGAGTTACCTCCAGCCTTACCCCGGCGCCACGGGCGTGAGTCCGCTGCCGGAGTTGCTGGCCCAGATCAAGGACGCCGGCACCACGGTCAACACCGACGGTATCGCTCTGGCGGTGGACAACTCTCCCGTGTCCGCCACTGTGTCCAAGAGCGGCGGTTTGACCACCCTGACCGGTTCGGTGACGAACCTGCTCTCGCCGAATTCCGTCCACACCGTCACGCTGGTTTATCAGGACAGCACCCCCAGGAGCGTCACGAACTCGTGGAGTTTCACGGTGGGCAACTTCTTCCCCGTGCCGGCCAGTTATGCGTATCCGCTGGGGTCCGGCGACGCCACGAAGCGCGGCTTTGCCGGCAAGGTGCATGTCGCCCGCGCCAACCAGGCGTTCAACGCCTCCATCGGCCGGGCGAACGCCCAGTTGCGCGACGAGTTGATTGACTTCACGCGAAACCCACCCGCGCCGTATGTGAACCTGGTCCAGACTCCGGACCATCCGGCTCCGTCCAACCCGAACACGGTGAACGCGGACGGCACGTTCGTGAACCCCGGTGTCATCAATTACAGCATCAGCGCCACCCCGCCCAACGACCCCGTGGAGGGCAATGGCTACTTCTTCGAGTCCGCCAACGGTTACCCCAACTCGCGCTATCCGGGATTGCCGGGATGGAATGACGCCACTTACGCCGTCGCGGAAAACATCAACGCCTTCGCTTGGGAGGAACTGGCCTGGATCGAACTGCCGCAGGGCCTGGTCCGGATCGGCGCGCGCGCTTATGATGCGGTGCAGATTGCCGTTCATCGCAACGATCCCCGCGACATCTTCCGCGAAGCGCCGGTGTGGTTCGACTCCAACGCGGGCAACGCCAATCGCGAGAATTTCCTCTACGTGCAGGAGGCGGGCCTCTATGGCTTCCGCATCGTGCAGACAATGTTCGGGGCCAGCGATTGCCAGGTTGAGTTCTACATGGCCGATCCCGTCAACTTCGCCAATCGCACGTTGGTGAATGATTCCACCGTTCCCGGCGCCGCCAAGGCGTATCAGGCGCTGACGGTTCCCACGCGGCCCTACGTCACTTCGGTCAGCCCGGCGATTGGCAGCAGCGGCGTGCCGTTGAATGCGCCGATTCAGGTGGTCCTCTTCAACCTGGGCGCCACGGTGCCGGTGTTGAAAGTGGACGGCGCGACCGTCCCCTTCTCCACCGCCACTGCCGGCAACCAAACCACCTTGTCCTACACGAACACCCAGGGCTGGCCGGCGGCCAAGGTCGTCAACGTGTCCGTCGAGTATGCCGGCGCGGTCGGTGCGTGGAATTTCCAAACGCAGACCGGACTCAAGGCCCTGGTGGTGGGATTGAGCGCGGGCGACACTCTGATTTCGCAGCGACTCGCCTCCAAGTTCGGCCTGGATGTTTCCAATCTCCCGGAGGGCACCGTGTCGGCGGCCAACAACCTCACGCCGGAGTTCTTTTCGCAGTTCAAACTGATCTGGAACTCCGAAGCTGTCGCTTCCGGTGGTTCCCGGCCTTACATCAATTACATGCGCGACAACCGCCTGCCGGTTCCGGTGATCAATGTCGAGCAGGGCAACGTGGCGGACTGGCGGTTCGGCAGTGGGGGCACCCAAACAGGCATGAACGCCAACTACGCCTCCGTCATTATCACCAATCCCGCCTCGCCATTCGCCGCCGGGCTGACCGGCACGAACCGGCTGTTGTCCGTCGGCGCCAACGGCCAGTTCCACACCGCGACCGGCATTCCCGAAACCGCGTTCGGCATGGTCGGCACCTCGCTCGATGGCATGCCGGCGGTCTTTGGTTTCAACACCGGCACGGAGGGGACGCAGGGTTACATCCATCCGGCGCGCCGGGTCCAGTTCCCCATCGCCGGACCGGGCATGGTGGTCAATTGGAATGACAACGCCTGGGCCATGTTTGATGCCGCGGTGAACTGGGTGCTGCCACCGCGGCTCACCATCGGCCCCGCCGCCGCGGGCCACATCACCATCTCGTGGACGGGCGAGGGTGTTTTGGAGGAAAACTCCTCGCTTGAGCCCGGAACCTGGACGCCCTCCGCCAGTCAGGCCAATCCCCAAACGCGCCCGGCCACCGGGGCGAGATTTTTCAGGGTGAAACAATAGGTGGTTTCATACTGTCTGGCGGCAGCCGGTTGAGTAATCTCCGGCTGCCGTCAGTGAACCGGGTTCACGATTCCAGACCGAAGGAAGGGACTCTGGCGGCGGCACAAATCCTTAAAGCGACCTTAACTCATGCAATCATCCTCATTTCAATTCCACCTTCGGCTCGGGTTCTGCCTTTGCCTGACGCTGGCCCCAACGGCGCTCCACGCGGCGGCTCCGGCCCCGCCACGGGCCGCCCCCGACCTCGTATTCCAGGAACGCGATGGCTTGGTCGCCGTCGAGGCCGAGCATTTCTTCGAGCAGACACTGACCGACAAACGCGCGTGGCATCTGACGACGCGGGATGTCACCCCGGACGTCACCCCGGATGGCGACCCGTCCCACATTGGTGGCGCGAGCGGCGGCGCGTATCTCGAGGCCCTGCCCGACACCCGCCGCACTCATGGCGATCCGCTTGTCAATGGCGAGAACTTTTTTCCCGAGCCGGGAAAGGCGGCCATCCTGAGTTACCGCATCCACTTCGGCAGCCCGGGCCGTTACTACGTTTGGGTGCGTGCCTACTCAACCGGCACGGAGGACAACGGGTTGCACGTCGGCTTGAACGGGCAATGGCCCGCCAGCGGCCAGCGGATGCAATGGTGCGATGGCAAGGACTCCTGGCGCTGGGAAAGCAAGCAACGCACCGAACAGGAACACTGCGGCGTGCCGCACGCCATCTATCTGGACATCCCCGCGTCCGGCGAACACATCGTCCAGTTCAGCCTGCGCGAGGACGGCTTCGAGTTCGACAAGTTCATCCTCGTCAACCGCCGTGAATACCAACCCCTCGGCGCCGGCCCGGCGGCGATTGTGAAGTCCGGCCAGTTGCCGCCACCGTTTCCCGAAGTCGCCGCGGCAGCAAAGCCGTTTCCATCACATTGGGGCGAACCGCCCGCCATCCAGACGCGCGACCTTCGTGAACTGCCCGGGGGTTACGGCCAGGGCAGCAGCACGCTCGCGGCGTGGATTCAAGCGAATCTCGACAAGGACTCCGCCGCCGCGCGACCCGCGCCGCTGGTGCAACCCCGCCAACCGCACGGCAGCGGCGCCGCCAGCATCACCGGCGAGCTGAAGCAATGGCACAAGGTTACGCTCACGCTCGATGGTCCGTTCGCGCACGAACGCGACAACGCGCCAAATCCCTTCACCGATTACCGCTTCTCTGTGCGTTTCCGGCACGAGTCCGGGTCGCCCGATTATCTCGTGCCCGGTTACTTCGCCGCCGACGGCAACGCAGGCGAGACCTCCGCCGAGTCCGGCACGAAATGGCGCGCGCACCTTTCGCCGGACAAACCGGGCCGCTGGACCTACACCGTCTCCTTCGTCCAGGGATCGCACGCCGCGGTGGACGACAACGCGGCCGTGGAGAAGCTCGCGCCCTTCGATGGCCGCACGGGTTCGTTCCGCGTGGGCCGCACGGACAAGCGCGGGAACGACTTCCGCGCCAGGGGCCGGCTGCAATACGTCGGCAAACATCATCTGCGGTTCGCCGGTACGAAGGAGTTCTTCCTCAAAGCGGGCGCGGACGCCCCGGAAACGCTGCTCGCGTACGAGGAGTTCGATGGCACGCGCGCTCACAAGCCTGCCGGTACTCCCGCCCGCGCCGGGGAAGCCGCGCCCACCGGCCTCAAAACGTGGTCGCCACACCTCCGTGACTGGCGCCCGGGCGATCCCGCTTGGAAAGGCGACAAGGGCCGGGGCCTCATCGGCGCGCTGAATTATCTCGCCGGCAAGGGTTGCAACGCCTTCTCGTTCCTCACCTACAACGCCGGCGGCGACGGCGACAACGTCTGGCCATTCGTCGCGCGCGACGCGAAGTTGAACTACGACTGCTCGAAACTCGATCAGTGGGAGGTCGTCTTCGCCCACGCGCAACGGCTCGGGCTGTACCTGCACTTCAAGACGCAGGAAACCGAGAACGACGATTTGCAGGGGCCGGGCGCGGCCCAGGCGCTGGACGCGGGCGCGTTGGGCGTCGAGCGGAAACTGTATTACCGCGAACTCATCGCCCGTTTCGGGCATCACCTCGCGCTCAACTGGAATTTTGGCGAGGAAAACACCCAGACCACCGAACAGCAGCGCGCGATGGCAAAGTATTTCCACGACCACGATCCTTACCGTCACCATCTGGTGATTCACACGTACCCCGACTGGCAGGAGCGGGTTTACGTGCCGCTGCTGGGCGACGGTTCGCTGCTCACCGGCGCCTCGGTGCAATGCCATTGGAATCAGGTTCATCGCTGGACACTGCGCTGGGTGACGGACTCCGCCAAGGCGGGCCGGCCGTGGGTCGTCGCCAACGACGAACAGGGCGACGCGAATCTCGGCGTGCCGCCCGATCCGGGCTACCAGGGTTACGCCCATCGCACGCGCGACGGCAAGGAGGTCAAGCACGACCTGCACGACATCCGCAAACTGACCCTGTGGGGCAATCTCATGGCCGGCGGCGCGGGCGTGGAATACTACTTCGGCTACGGCCTGCCCGAGAACGATCTCGCCGCCGAGGACTGGCGCAGTCGCGACCGCTCATGGGATTATTGCCGGATTGCGCTGGACTTTTTCCGCGCGCACCGGATTCCCTTCTGGGACATGAGCAATGCCAACGCCCTGATTGGCAACCCGGGCAACGCGAACGAGAAGTTCTGCCTCGCCCAGCCCGGGCAGGTGTACGTGGTTTATCTGCCCTCCGGCGGCACCACCACGCTGGACCTCACCGGCGCGAACCGCACTTTCAAGGTTCTATGGTACAATCCCCGCGCGGGCGGGCCGCTGCAATCGGGCAGCGTCACGCGCGTCCGGGGCGGAGGCGTCGCGGACCTCGGCCAGCCGCCGGCCGAGGCGAACGAGGATTGGGTGGTGCTGGTGCGGCGATGAAAGGCGTCTTTTGAAGTCTGTTCCTGAATCCCTCCAGCCGGCGGCGGTCAGCTCGACGGAGCGCGAGTTCGAAATTGCCGTCCTGCCCGGCGACGGCATCGGGCCGGAAGTCTGTGCGGAGGCCGTGCGGCTCCTGCGCGTCCTGCAACCCGCGATGGGCGGCGCCAGCTTCCAGTTCATCGAGCAACCCGTCGGCGTGGAGGAATACCTGCGGCACGGCGACCCGTTGCCGCCCGCGGCCTTCGAGGCGTGTCGCCGCGCGGACGCGGTGTTGCTCGGCGCCATGGGCCTGCCCAGCGTGCGCTGGCCCGATGGCCGCGAGTTGACCCCGCAGATTGACCTGCGCGAGCGACTCGACCTCTACTGCGGTTTGCGGCCCGTGCGTCTTTACCACACGAACGACAGTCCGTTGAAGAATTTCCATGCCGGTGATCTCGACCTGCTGTTGGTGCGCGAGAACACCGAGGGTCTGTTCTCCACCCGTCACCACGGTCACAGCGTGAATGCGGACCGCGTCTGTGACTTGATGACCATCACCCGCCGCGGCACCGAGCGCATCGCCCGCGCCGCCTTTCGCGAGGCCCGCAAACGCCGCGGCCACGTCACGCTCGTGGACAAGGCCAACGTCATGCCCTCGATGGTGTTCTTCCGCCAGGTGTTCAACGACGTGGCGAAGGAATTCCCTGACGTGCAGGCCGACCACGTTTACGTGGACGCCGCCTCGCTGTTTCTCATCAAGGACCCGCGGCGCTTCGACGTGTTGCTCACGGAGAATCTCTTTGGCGACATACTCTCGGACCTGATCGCCGCGCTGGTGGGCGGCATGGGCATGGCCCCCTCGGCGGACATCGGCGACGAGTGCGCGGTGTTTCAGCCTTCGCACGGCACCGCGCCGGACATTGCCGGAAAAGGCATCGCCAATCCCACCGCCATGATTCTTTCGGCGGCGATGATGCTCGAATGGCTGGGGCATCCCGGCACGGTGTCCGCGGCGCAGCGCCTCCGGCGCGCTGTGGAACGGGTCTATGCCCACCCCGCCCACCGTACCGCCGATCTCGGCGGCCGGCTGACCACCAAGGAGTTGACCGACAAAGTCATCGAACAGTTGTGAGCGGCGTCCACGAAACAGGCGACGACCGCAGCGGCGGCCGGGGCGGCGGCTTGCCAGCCGCCGGGACATTTGTTGCTCCCGGCAATCCTTCTCCCAGCCTGCCCAAAGCCTCATACGCCGATTCGACCCCCTTTGGGCGGCTGGGAAGCCAACCCTCCGGCCGGCTCGTTGACCTCACCCTCACCCTGCGCCGCGGTCAGCGCGGTGTGGATTGGGAAACGGCGCGCACCGTCGAACGCGACGGCTGGAACGCGCGCACGCTGCATCTCTATTCGCATTGCGGCACGCACCTGGATGCCCCCGTCCATTTTGCCGCCGGCCCGGAAACGATTGACCAGATGCCTCTCGACCGACTCATGGGGCCGGCCTGGGTGGTCAGGATTCCAAACCTGCCGCCGCGCGCCCTGATCGAGATCACTCACCTGGGCACGGTCGCAGACCTATTCCAACCCGGTGACAGTTTGTTGCTGCACACCGGCTGGAGCGCGCACGCGGACAACCCCGCGCTTTACCGCGACGGCCTGCCGCGCGTGAGCGAGGCCCTGGCGCGCTGGTGCGTCGAGCACGGCGTGAGAATCCTCGGCGTCGAACCGCCGTCGGTGGCGGACGTGAACCATCTGCCGGAGGTGACGTTGATCCATAAAGTCCTGCTGGGCGGCGGTGCGGTCATTGTGGAGGGGCTGACGAATCTGGATCAACTGGCCGGACCGAAAACCTTCTTTGCCGCGCTGCCGCTGAAAATCGAGGGAGGCGACGGCTGCCCCTGCCGCGCGTTCGCCGTGGAGGAGTGCGGCTGATGAACGCGTCCGCCCTCCTCGCCTCGCTTCCGCCGCCTTGGCCGGAGAATTTGCGACCGGCCATCCGGGCGATCAACGCCGCCCGTCGCCGGCACAAGTTGGTGGTGCTGGATGACGACCCGACCGGCACGCAAACCGTCCATGACGTGCCGGTGCTCACAGTATGGGACGAGGCGACGCTGCGCGCGGAGTTTGCCGAACCCGAACCGTGCTTCTACATCCTGACAAACTCGCGCAGTCTGACGCCGGTGGCGGCGCGCGAGTTGAATCTCGAGGTGGCGCGGCACTTGAAAGGAGCGGCGGCTTACCAGTCGCCGAGAGCCGCAGCTCACGGTCTCGGCGACAGGCATTCCGCCGTTCCAGCCGCCGCTCCCTTCACCATCGTCAGCCGCAGCGATTCCACGTTGCGCGGCCATTTCCCGGCGGAAACCGACGCGCTCGCCGAGGAACTAGGCCCGTTCGACGCGACGCTGCTCATTCCCTACTTCGAGGCCGGCGGCCGGCTCACGATTGACGATGTCCACTACGTGGCCGAGGGCGACAAGCTCACGCCCGCCGCCGACACGCCGTTCGCGCTCGATGCCGCGTTCGGCTACCGCCACTCCAATCTACGGGAATGGGTCGAGGAGAAGACCGCCGGCCGGATTCGCGCGGAAGCCGTTCATTCCATCAGCCTGCGCGAACTGCGCATCGGCGCTTCCACGGAGGAACCAACCCGCGCCGTGACCGAAAAGCTTCTGGCGCTGCCGCGCGGCAGCGTGGGTGTGGTCAACGCGGCGCATCCGCGCGACGTGGACTTTTTCGCGCTGGCGGCGCTGCGCGCGGAACTGGCCGGCCGGCGTTTCCTTTACCGCACAGCCGCGTCGTTTGTGGCATCGCGGCTGGCCATCGGAGCGGCGGTTTATCAGCCGCCGAATCAGCCGGCAGCCGCGTCCGGCGGCAAGGGTGCCGCCGCTCCCGCGACCGGTGGGCTCATTGTTGTTGGTTCGCATGTGCCCAAGTCCACGGAGCAATTGAACCGGCTGCTGGCGGCGGGAGCCGTGATGCCGGTGGAACTGCCCGTCGGGGAATTACTGAAGCCGTCGCGGGCGAACGCAGCCATTGCGACGGCGCGAGCGGCGGTGCAGGTGCATTTGCGAGCCGGTCGGGACGTGGTGGTATTCACCAGCCGCGAGGTGTTGACCGGCCGTGATGCCGCGGAAAGCCTGGGCATCGCGGCGCTGGTTTCCGAGGCGCTGGTTGCGATCGTTCGCAGCCTCGAGTGTTCTCCACGCTTTGTCATTGCCAAAGGCGGCATCACGTCCAGCGACCTTGCGACGAAAGCGCTGGGCGTGAAGCGCGCGAGGGTGCTCGGCCAGTTGTTGCCCGGGGTGCCGGTGTGGCAACTGGGGCCGGAGACAACATTCCCCGGCCTCGATTACGTCATCTTTCCCGGCAACGTCGGCGGCGCGGACGGCTTGCTGGACGCCTGGCGCAAATGCGCCTTCACCTCCACCCCGGACTGCGTATGCGCCTGATCCCCACGCGCGCCTGGCTGGTCTTCGGCACGTTTCTGTTGTCCCTGTTGCTCTACGTGGACCGCACCTGCATCTCGACGGCCAAGGATGAAATCGTCTCGGAGTTGGCCTTGTCGGACAAGCAATGGGCCTGGGTGCTGGCCTCGTTTGCCTTCGGCTACGCGCTGTTTCAAACGCCCTCCGGCGCGCTGGCGGACAGGCTCGGCGGGCGCGCGGTGCTGACCACGGTGGTGACATTGTGGTCGGTTTTCACCGGGCTGACGGCGGCGGCGTGGAACTTCGTTTCTCTGCTGGTGGTGCGGTTCATCTTTGGCGCGGGCGAGGCGGGCGCGTTTCCGGGCATGGCCAAGGTGGTGTATTCGTGGATTCCCGTCCGCGAGCGCGGCCTGGTCAAGGGCATCAACTTCTCCGGCTCGCGAGTCGGCGCGGCGGTGGCCATGCCCCTGATCGCGGCGCTCATTGCGGCCATCGGCTGGAAGCTGACCTTCATCGTGTTGATGGTCGTGGGTTTTGGGTGGGCCGGTTTCTGGTGGTGGTGGTTTCGGGACGACCCGCGCCAGCATCGCACGCTGCCGAAAAAGGAACTGGATTACATCCTCGTGGAACGACAGGAAGGCCAGGAGGGGCGGCTTGCCAGTCGCCCCGACGCGGCGGCTGGCAAGCCACTGCTCCCGCAGCCGCTCCGCGTCATGGCGCTGCTGCGCTCCGGCAATTTGTGGCTGATGATGACGCAATATTTCGGCAGCAATTTCACGTTCTTCTTCGCGCTCTCCTGGTTGTATCCCTATGTGAAAAAGAAATACACGCTCGACGCCGTGGACGCGGGGTTTTACGCGATGATGCCACTGCTGGCCGGTGCGTTGGGCAACGTGATTTCCGGCGGGCTGGTGGACCGGCTGTATCGCGCCGGCTGGCTGACATGGTCGCGCCGCGCGCCGGCCATCATCGGCTTCGCGCTGGCGGCGTTGGGCATGGTGATGAGCGTGCAACAGGCAACGCCACTGGGCGCGGTGGCGTGGTTGTCGGTCGCCATTTTCGGCGCGGATATGACGCTGAGTCCTTCGTGGTCCTTCTGCATAGACATCGGCGGGCCGCACGCGGGCGCGGTGAGCGGCACGATGAACATGGCGGGCAACCTCGGTTCGGCGATCACGGCGCTGGCCTTTGCGTATCTGCCGGAGTCCGCGCGCGGCAACGTGGCGTTCTTCTACACCGCAGCGGCCTTGAGCGGCCTGGCCATCGTCTGCTGGCTGTTGGCGCGGCCAGAGAGGAAGATTCAAAGCGTGGAATCGTGAAAACTGAGAATCGGTCATCTGGAATCTGGGTTTGGCGGCGAGTGCCAAGGCCGTCGGGCATTGCCCGATTTCACGATTCCCTCTCCACAGCAGGAGAAACGGGAATCTTAAAAACTGAAAATCGGAAATCGAAAATCGGTCATTGCCGGGCCAATGCCCGATTACAGATGCCCGATGACCGATTTCAAGATTCCCATTTCCAAACAAGTTGACCATGCCCACTCCACCTACCAAGCGATTCAAAGGCGTCTGCATCGGTGCGGGCTACTTCAGCCACTTTCAATACGAGGCGTGGCAGCGCATCCCGGAAGTCGAGATCGTCGCCTTCAGCAACCGCGACCCGGTCAAGGCCGCCGAAATCACCCGCAAGTTTGGCCATCAAAAACTCTATGCCGATTACCGGGAGATGTTCGACGCCGAGAAACCCGACTTCGTGGACGTGATCACGCCGCCCCCGTCGCACGCGCCCATTTGCGCCGAGGCGGCGAAGCGCGGCATTCACATCATCTGCCAGAAGCCGCTCGCGCCGTCGCTCGCCGAGGCCCGGGCCATCGTCGCGGACGCCGCCGCGCAGAAGGTGCGTTTCATGGTCCACGAGAACTGGCGTTTCCAGCCCTGGTATCGCGAGATCAAACGGCAACTCGACGCGGGCGCGATTGGCGACGAGCTTTTCTCGCTGTCCTTTCGCTCGCGCATGGGCGATGGCTGGGGTGCGAACGCTTACATCCCGCGCCAGCCGTACTTCCGCGACTATCCGCGCCTGCTGGTCTATGAGAACGGCGTGCATTTCATTGACACCTACCGCTACCTGGCCGGTGAGATTGCGCGCGTGACCGCGTGGCATCGGCGGCTGAATCCGGTGATCAAAGGCGAGGACTGCGCGGTGGTGGTGTTCGAGTTCGCCAACGGCCCGATTGGCTTGTGGGACGCCAATCGCTACAACGAGACCACCGCCGCGAACCCGCGCTACACCTTCGGCGAGATGCTGGTCGAGGGCAACGGCGGCAGTCTCCGGCTCTACACGGATTCGCGGCTCACGCTCAAGCCGCTGGGCCAATCCGAAGTGGAGATTCCTTACGCCCGCGCCGATGTGAACTTCGCCGGCGACTGCTGCTACTTTACGCAACGGCACTTCATTGACCGGCTGCTGGACGGCGGGCCATTTGAAACGGGCGGCGAAGAATACCTCAAAACGCTGGCGGTCCAGGAAGCGGTCTATCTTTCAGCGGAAACACGGCAACCGCAGGAGGTGAAATGGAAATCTTGAAAACTGAAAATCGGGCATCGAGAATCTGTCCTTCCCTGGCCAACGACCGATTACTGATGCCCGATGCCCGACTTCCCTATTTCCCAACCATGCTTCAAGCATCATGACCCAGGAACAACTCTCCAACCGTTTATGGGACTTTGCCGCCAAGGTTGGGAAAGTCGTGGACGCTCTTCCTGAGACCCGCCTCGGTCGGCACGTGGCCGCACAACTGGTGCGTTGCGGAACGTCCGCGCCGCCCCACTACGACGAAAGTGGAGCGGCGGAGAGCCGCGCCGACTTCGTTCATAAACTGAGCGTCGCGCTCAAGGAACTCCGCGAAACGCGCGGTTGGCTCCGCTTTATTGTCAAGGCGGCCTTGCTGTCCGCAGATCGTATGACCGAGGTGCTCGACGAAGCCGAGCAACTCTGCCGCATCCTGGGCAGATCCGTCCTCACCGCTAAACGGGCTTCACCAGACCAGTCGGACAATGACCCATTGCAGATGCCCGATGCCCGATTTCAAGATTCCCTCTTCCAGGGCCTCGATCACCTGGCCATCGCCGTCCCCGACACCGGGGCCGCGCTCAAGCTCTGGCGCGACACGCTCGGTTTCACCGTCCTCTACTCCGAGGACGTGAACAACGCCACCGTGCGTCTCACCCATCTCGACCTCGGCAACGCGCACCTGCAACTGGTCGAGCCGCTCACGCCCGATCATCCGTTGCGCGCGTGGCTCGCGCAGCATGGGCCGGGTTTGCACCACTTCTGCCTGAAGGTGGACGACCTGGACGAGGCGATGAAGGCTTCGCCGGTGCCCACCGCGTCCCAGCCGCATCAGGGCACGCAGGGGAAGCGCGCATTATTCCTCGACAAGGCGGCCACCCAGGGCGTGCAGATCGAACTCACCGGCAGGTAGGGAATCGTGAAATCGGACTGCTCGAATCTGAAATCGGAACTGGGGGATGCGCTGCCAGGACCGTCAAGCTGCATCGCTCCTCCCGCTCCGCCTGGTTGGCTGGACGCCTCCGCAAACACTCTATGAAGACTCTGAAACTTGCAACCTCGCGGGCCCTGTTGCTTCTGGTCGGGGCATGCTTCACGAGCACGGCCACCCTTGAAGCCGCCGACGTGACAGTGGTCGCCCCCGACTCGCCAACCATCCAGTTCGCGCTGAACCGGCTTGAAGGCGCTTTGAAAGCGCGGGGTGATTCCTTGTCGCGACGATCCCCCAGTGAGCCGGCCTCGATCCAGGTCCTGCATCGGCAAGCTGAGAGCGGGAGCAACCCGGCTGACGATGGCTACCGGCTGGAGCGCGTCCAAGGGCCGGCCGGTTCAGTCGTGCGGATCACCGCCCAGAAAGAGCGCGGCGCGATGTATGGCCTCTTGGATTTGACGGAGCAGATTCGAGGCGGGACTGCTCTTGACGAGGTCCGCGAACAGAACGTAACCGCGGCCCTCGCCTTTCGCGCCATCAAGTTCAACCTGCCGTGGGCGGCCTACCGCACCAGCCCGGCCATCGAGCAGCACGATCAGACCTGCCGCGACTTGGCTTTCTGGGAAGCCTTCCTCGACATGATGGCGGAGAACCGCTTCAACGTGCTCACGCTTTGGAGCCTGCATCCATACACTTACATGATTCGGCCGAAGTCTTTTCCCGAGGCCTGTCCCTTCACCGACGCCGAACTGGCGGACTGGAGACGGTTGTGGAACGGCATCCTCCGGCTGGCCAAGGAACGCGGCATCGAAACCTACCTGCTCAATTGGAACATCTTCGTCTCGCCGGAATTTGCCCGCGCGCACGACGTCGCGCGCTGGAGCGAAACGCTCTCCCACTACGGCCAGGAATCCACGCGCAGCGAACTGGTGGTTCGTTACACGCGCGAGGTCGTGCGGCAGGTGCTCGAGGAGTATCCCGACCTTACCGGACTGGGCATCACCTTGGGCGAGCGCATGGGCGGCATGACCCCGGATGAAAGGCGCGAATGGCTCGACCAGACTTTTTTCGCGGCCATGGCTGAGGCCGGCCGACCGGTAAAGTTCATCTATCGCGCCCCGCTCTCGGCCACCACTCATTCCGGCGGCACGACCAGCGAGGAAAACGACCGCCGCTCCCGTGCTCACATCGAGGCGCTGGCCCGCCTCACCAACGTCACCCCGCCCGTTTTCGTGGAGTTCAAACACAACTGGTCGCATGCCCATTCCTCCCCTGATCTGTTCATCGTGCATGGCGGCCCGCTCTCGGATGCCTACTGGAATCCTCCCCCCACCCGCCATCAGGTGGTCTGGACCATGCGCAACGAGGACATGTTCATCCTCCGCTGGGGCGAGCCCGATTTCGTCCGGGCCTTTCTCCAGCGGCAACAGGGCCGGAACTATGTCGGCGGCGCGATCATCGGCTCGGAGTGCTACGTGCCGGCGCTCGACTACATCACTGCACCAGGCCCGCACAAGGATTGGCACTGGGCCTTCGAGCGGCAATGGCTCTTCTATGCCGTGTGGGGGAGGCTTCTGTATGATTCCAGCACCCCGGACGCCTGCTTCGAGCGCTTGTTGGCGGAGCGGTTCGGGAAAGACCGCGGGCGGGATTTGCTCGCGGCCTGGAAACTGGCCAGCCGCGTGCCGCTGCTCTTGGCCTCCTTCCACCGCGGCACCTGGGATGGGTCGCTCTACACCGAGGGATTCTCCTCGTGGATTGACAACGCCGCGCGCAAGCTCATTGACATCGAAAAGTTCATCAGCCACCCGGTGCTCGACACCCGGCGCCATGTCAACATCGCCGGTTTCGTGAAGACCGGCCGCGTTCCGGAGGGCGCGCTTTCGCCGCTGGACCTGGCGGAGCAACTCGACCGCGACCGCGCGGCGGCCCTGAAACTGGTCACCAAACTGCGGCAGCAGGGCGGGGTCACGCCCAGGTTGGACTGCGAACTCACGGACATCGAGGCATGGTGCGCTTACAGCGATTATTTCGCGGCGAAACTGCGCGGCGGCGTGGCGCTGGCCACCGCGCGGGCGAACCAGGACGCCGCCCAGCAGCAACGCGCCGTGGCGGAACTCGAGAAGGCGCGCTCGCATTGGAAACGCCTGGCCGAACTGGGCAGCCGTTTCAACCAACTGCCCGTGCCCTCCAGCGCGGAAAAACCCTTCTCCTGGTCGGCGCTGCTGCCGGAAGTCGAACAGGACATCGAACTGGCCAAAAAACCGCTTTCAAACCAATGAACTCCTTCCTCCGCGCCTTGGTCGTCGTCGCGTTGAGCGGCGGGTTTACCCTCTCCCTCCCAGCCGCCGCGCCGACCACGCTGACTTATGACGGCAACATTCCGGCTTTGGAATTTGCCGCGGGCGAAATCCGGCAGGCCGCAGCGGCATCACCCGCGCCGCCAGTCATCACGCTGGAGATTGCGCCGGCGCGACTCGATCCCCAGTCCTATCAGATCGAGCGCGCCACCAACGGCGCAGTCGTGGTCCGGGGCGGCGACGCGGCCGGCGCGATGTATGGAGGATTGGAGGTGGCGGAGGCGATTCGACTCGGGACGCTCGAGGCCCTGACCTCCGAACCGCGTCAGCCGTTCATCGCCCGGCGCGGCATCAAGTTCAACATCCCGCTTGATCTGCGCACGCCGAGCTACTCGGACAACAGCGACGCCGCGCAGGCCAACATTCCCGAGATGTGGAGTCGCGACTTCTGGCGCGAGTTCCTGGACGAGATGGCCCGGCACCGGTTCAACGTCCTTTCCCTTTGGAATCTCAACCCCTTTCCCAGCCTGGTGAAGGTGCCGGAGTATCCGGACGTGGCGTTGAACGACGTGCTCCGCGGCCGCCGCGACTGCTTCGACGAAACCTTCCCGTTCAGCGGCGAGCGAATGTTCCGACCGGAGTTCCTCGACGGCGCCGAAGTGGTCAGGCGCATGACCATTGAGGAGAAAATCGCCTTCTGGCGCGAGGTCCTGCAAATGGCGGCGGATCGCGGCATCGAGGTGTATTGGTTTACCTGGAACACCTTCCTGTTCAGCGAGGAGGGCAAGCATGGTCTTCGGCGCGCCAAGCCCGACGAGAATCTGGTGCGTTACTTCCGCGCCAGCGTCCGGGAACTGGTGCGGACTTATCCGCTGCTGGCGGGCGTGGGCATCACCGCGGGCGAACACATGGGCCAGAAGCTGGGCGACCTCGACAAGGAGGAATGGCTCTGGCAGACCTACGGCGAGGGCGTCCGCGACGCGCTCAAGGAACAGCCGGACCGCCCGTTCCGTTTGATTCATCGCTTTCACATGACGGGGCTGGATCGGGTGATGCAGCGCTGGAAGGATTACCCGGGGCCTTTTGACTTCAGCTACAAATACGCCGTGGCCCACATGTATGGCATGACCAATCCGCCGTTCATCAAACCCTTGTTGCCGGAATTGTCCCCCGCGCGCCGCTCCTGGCTCACCGTTCGCAACGATGACATCTACAGCTTCCGCTGGGGTGATCCCGCCTTCGCGCGCGACTTCATCACCGCGATGCCCGGGCCGGACAAGGTGGCGGGCTTTTACATGGGACCGGACGGCTATTGCTGGGGGCGCGAGGCCATGGGCCTCGAGCCCGAAACCCCGCGCCAGCTCGTGATGAGAAAGCAGTGGTTCAGCTTCCTCCTCTGGGGACGACTCAGCTATGACCCGACCTTGAGCGACGAGTTTTTCCGCCGCATTCTGGCGGCGCGCTTCCCCGAAGTGCGGGCGGAGCAACTCCTCGCCGGTTGGAGCGCGGCTTCCCGTGTCATCCCCGAGGTCACGCGCTTCTTCTGGGGCAACATTGACCTGCGCTGGTTTCCAGAAGCCTGCCTCAGTCATCCGCGTCACCAGGGTTTTTACACCGTGCGCCATTTCGTCGAGGGCGAGGGCATGCCCGAAAGCGGCACCCTCACCATCCGCGAGTGGCGGGAGCGGCTGGAGGCGGGCAGGCCGATGGATGGCCTCACGCCGCCGGAAGTGGCGGCGAGGCTTCGGGAACACGCCACTGCTGCCTTGCGTGGCGTGGCGGAACTCCGCCCCCGTCAGGGCGCGAACAAGGAGCTGCGGCACACCTTGGGCGACATGGAGGCATTTGCGTTTCTCGGTCTTTACTACGCGGCCAAAATCGAAGGGGCCAGCGAACTTGCCCTCTTCGATGCCAACCGGCAGGCTGCGCATCAGGTGAAGGCGGTCAGACATCTCGAGGCCGCGTTGGGCCATTGGCGGGATTACGCCTCCGCCTACACCCGGCAATACCGGCAGCCGCTGCTCTACAACCGGGTCGGCGTGGTGGACATTCCCAAGCTGGCGGAGCAGGTCGCGAACGACATCCACATCGCGCGCGACTGGCAACCCGGTCGCATCGGCAAGGCGCCGCCACGCCCGCCCAGCGGCAGCAAGTTCGGACAATGACAGTGAGCCACCGTGAGCATTCGCGCTTGGCGATCAGCCTGTATCGCGCCAGGTGAACCAAAGAACCCAATGACACCATGATGAGACGCCACCCCGTGTTCTGGATGCGTTCCATTTCGTTTTGGCTCGCGGGCGGACTGGTGATGCATTGCGCGACTGTGAACGCGGCGGCCGCCCGCCTTACGCATTCTCTGGACGGCGTCTGGCAGATCGCCGACGGCAAGGCTCCGGAGGACATTCCACAGATCTATGAGCACACCGTCCCAGTGCCCGGGTTGGCGAAGCTGGCGACGCCTCCATTCAAGGACGTGGACGGATTCATCAGTCGCGAAAACCTGTTTGTCCGGGTGCGCGAACGGCTGGCGCCGCGCGAGTGGATCACGAACCACTGGAACGGCAAGGTGGAGCAGGAGCGGGATTATTTCTGGTATCGGAAGACATTCCGCGCCCCGGCCCGGCGCGAAGTCGCCCTGCTTCGGATTAACAAGGCTCAGTTTGGGACGGCTGTCTGGCTCAACGGCCGGAAGGTCGGTGAGTATCCCGGCTGCTTCACCGCAAGCTGGCACTCGCTCAACCAAGCCATCCAGTGGAACGCTGAGAACACGCTGGTAATTCGGGTGGGCGCGCATCCGGGCGTTCTTCCCGATACGTTTCCCACCGGGTCCGACTTTGAGAAGAACCAGTGGACCCCGGGCATCTACGACAGCGTCTCGCTGGTTTTCTGTGACAATCCAGTGATCGAAAGCGTCCAGGTCGCGCCCCGGATTGATTCCGGTGAGGTCATCGTGCAGACGCGGGTGAAGAATCACGGCCACCTGCCCCGCACTGCCTCCCTCGCGCACTCGATCCGGCCCTGGAAAGGCGGTCGGGTCGCGGCCACCGGCGAACCGGAGTCCTTCAGCCTGCAGCCCGGCGAGGAAACGGTGTTGACCCGGACGCTCAAGCTTCCCCGCGCGCGATTGTGGTCGCCCGACGATCCGTTTCTCTATGTCGTCGAGTCGCGCACGGGTGGCGATTCCCTCACCACGCGGTTTGGCATGCGCGAGTTCCGGTTCGACGCCGCCACGCGCCGGGCCCACCTCAACGGTCGGCCAATCTATTTGCGTGGCTCGAACATCACCCTGCACCGGTTCTTCGAGGATCCGCTGTGCGGCAACCGGCCGTGGAACGAGGCTTGGGTGCGGAAACTACTCGGCGAGCTGCCGCGGCGGATGCACTGGAACTATTTTCGATTCTGCATCGGCCCGGCGCCGGACCGCTGGTTTGACATCTGTGACGAGGTGGGATTGCTCGTGCAGAACGAGTTCTTCGTCTGGACCGGCAAGCCGGAGTGGTATCCCGGTTACAGCCGCACCCATGATCCGACCGAGATGATCCGCCAGTATGCCGACTGGATGCGCGACCATTGGAACCACCCAAGCGTGGTGGTGTGGGATGCCAACAACGAAACCTTGGACCCGATGTTTGGCGAACAGATCATCCCGGCGGTGCGCCCGCTGGATCTCTCGCATCGCCCCTGGGAAAACAGTTACAACCCGCCGGTCCATCCCGACGACCCGGTCGAGTATCATCCCTATCTCATGTACAGCGGCCGGGAGGGCCGGCTCAACTTCCGCATGACCGAACTTGAGACGATGGACGGTGCCCCGCGCCAAGGCGCGCTGCCGTCCGACACCAACCCGCCGATCATCAACGAATACGGCTGGCTCTGGCTGAATCGCGACGGCTCGCCCACGGTGCTCACCCGAAATCTCTATCCGCAACTCCTGGGGCCGGACGCCAGTGCCCGCGAACGCCTGGACCTCTACGCGTATCTGTTGGCGGCCAAGACCGAGTTCTGGCGCGCGCACCGCCACTTCGCCGGCGTCATTCATTTCGTCTGTCTCACGGGCAGCTTCCCGGGCGCCTACACCGCGGACCATTTCGCCGACGTGACCCGGCTGAAACTCGACGCGGCGTTTGCCGACTACGTGGGTGAAGCCTTCAAACCGCTGGGCGTTTACCTCAATTTCTTCCAACCCAAACTCGCGGCGGGAGAGACGCGCGAGTTCACGGTGATGCTCGTGAATGATCACCCGCGGCCGCTGAATGGCCGCCTCACCCTTGCGCTGGAAACGAAGTCCGGCCGGGTGGTGGCGCAGGGCCAGCGGCCCTTCGCGCTGGAGGCCCTCGGTCAGGCCACGGAGCGCCTGACGCTCACGGCCAGCGCCACCGCGGGAGACCATGTGCTCAGGGCCACGGCCCGGGCCAGTGGACAATCCTCTCGCGAAGCCACGGTCAGCCGGCGCTGGGTTGTGATCGAGCCTGCGCGCCTTCCCGCCAAACCCGAAACCCCTTGACCCGCAGGTCGCGAACCTGAAACTGCGAACTGAAAACTTGGAAACGGTTTATGAAACTGGAAAAGAAACTGACCCTCCTTCTCGCGCTCGCGGCCCTCAGCTTCAACGCCCTCGCCGCGTCCAAGCAGAAAGTCATCTTCGATTGCGACCTCGCCGGCGACGTGGACGACGCCTACGCGGTGGCCTTGTTGCTCACCAGTCCCGAGTTTGAGGTCCTTGGCCTGGTCATGGATCATGGTCACACTTGGGGCCGCGCGCGGGTGGCCGGCCGGCTCCTGTATGAACTCGGTCTGGAGGACAAAATCCCGATTGTGGTGGGCCGGCCCACGCCCGGCATTGTGGGGCAGCAGACCGGCATCGCCGGGGAATCGCATCAGTTCATCTGGGGCCACGGCTTCGAGCGCTGGAAACCCGCCTCGACCAACGCCGCCGAGTTCATCATCCAAAACCTGCGCAAGTATCCCAACGAGGTCATTCTCTTCACCGTCGGCCCGGTGTGCAATATCAAGGACGTGATGAAGCAGGACCCCGAGGCGCTCAAGCTGGCCAAACGGGTCATCTCGATGTTCGGCAGTTTCAAGATGGGTTACGGCGGACCAGGGACGAAACCTGAGCCGGAATGGAACGTCCGCGCTGACGTGCAAGCCGCCCGCGCCTTGATGGCCAGTGGCGCGAAACTCGAACTCGCCGGCCTCGACACCACCACGATGGTCAAGCTGGGCGAGGCTGACCGGATGCGCTTGCTGTATCGCAATTCGCCCCTCACCGACGCCTTGTCCGGCCTCTACATCCTGTGGCGCTACGAAGATTACGCCCGCCCCGATCCCACGCTGTTCGACGTCGTGCCCATCGGCATGGTGTTGTGGCCGGAACTGTTCACCTCACGCCCGGCGCACGTCCGCGTCACCGACCCCGGGCTGACCGAACTGGTCGAGGACGCTCCGCCGAACTGCCAGATCGGCGTGACGGTGGACAAGGACGAACTCGTGAAACGCGTCATGGACCGTTACCTCAAGCAAAACCTGATGCGGCAGCTCAAACCATGAGCTGCTTCCCGCGATGCGAAATCTGCGAACACCACTCCTTGTTCTCACTTGCGCGGCCTGCACATCGACCAACGCCTTCGCGGCGATGCTCACAATCGGACAATATGACCGATTTGAGGCGGCCGTGACCAACACGACCCGTTATCGCGATCCTTATCGCGATGTAAAGCTGGAGGTCCGCTACACGCGGCCGGATGGCCGGGTGATCGAATTTCCCGCTTTCCACGACGGCGGAGCGCGGTGGCACTTGCGTTTCATGCCGGACCAGGTGGGGGAATGGAGCTACACGGCGAGGTTTACGGATGGTTCGCCCGGCGCCGCGGGTAATTTTACCTGCGTGCCGTCCGATTTGCCGGGCCTCGTCGTTCCGCACGCGCCCAATCCCATCTGGTTCGGCTTCGCCGATGGCTCGCCGTTTCTCATGCGCAGCCTGCACGTCGGCGACCGGTTTTTCGCGCGCAACTGGGACGATCCGGACAACCCCGACGACGGCAATCCGCGCGCCGCCTTTCTCGATTGGGCGCAGGGGCGGGGGTACAACACGCTCTCCATCGCCAGCCACTTTCTCAACCGTCAAAGCGACGGACGCGGACGCGGCTGGGATACTCCCCGACTTTGGCCGCTGAACGCCGCCGAATTTCGGCGGCTGGAGAAGATGCTCGACGACCTGGCCGCGCGGCGGATCGTGGTGTTCCCCTTCGCCGGTTTCGTCGGACGCGACGCGGACTTCCCCCGCGCGCCGGAGGACCAGCGGCTCTATCTCGAATACACCGTGGCGCGACTCGGGCCGTATTGGAACATGCTCTTCAACGTGGCCGGCCCCGAACCGCTGCTGCGCAACAGCCCTTATCTGACCTACACCGAGTTGAACCAATTGGCCGACTGGGTGCGCGAATTGGACGTGTTCGGCCGCCCGCTCACCATCCACAACGAAACCGGCGACGATGCGTTCCGCGGCGAGGCGTGGTTTGGCTTCGGCACGTTGCAGGGACCCAAGACGAGGAACCGCCGCTGGCTCGCGGAAGTCTTGTTGCGCAATCATCACCCCGCCCGCCCGCTCTACGCGCAGGAAACCCTCTGGCCCGGCAACACCTTCGGACACCCGGCCTACTCCGACGAGGACATCCGCCGCAACGCCTTCGTCATGCTGTTCAGCGCGGCGATGATCAACTTCGGCGACATGGACGGCAGTTCCTCGTCCGGCTTCGCCCGCTCGCTCAACCCCGCCGACGCCATAACCAACCGGCACGCGATCATCCGGCATGTGTGGGACACGTTTGCCGGACTGCCCTGGCCGCAAACCAAGCCACGGCCCGATCTCGTCAACGCCGGCTTCTGCCTCGCGGACCCGGGGCGGGTGTATCTGGTCCATCTCGACGAGGCCGCGCCCGTGAAGGTCCTCGCGCGCGCGGGCGAATATCAAGCCGACTGGTTCAACGCCCGGGTCGGCGCGCGGTCGGTGCGTCACGACCCGACGGCGAATCCGGCCGAACTCAAGCCGCCCGGGGCCGGTGACTGGATTCTCATGTTGACGGCCAAGACCGAGCGAACGATTCGTGAGCGCGACGGGCGGGTTGCGTTCGAGGCCGAGGACGGCGTGGGCGACTGGACGTTGATCCCTTCGCCCACGGGACGCGCGATTCAAAGCCCCGGTGAGGGACGTATGCGCTACGCAATCGAGTTCACGCTGCCGGGGAAGTATTACGTCTTCCTGCTGGCCCGGCAGGGACCGCTAGGCCGCGACAAGGAGAACGACGTGCTGTTAAGCCTGAACGGCGAAAAGCTTTTCGGTCTGGACGATCGCACGCGGCCCGATGGCATGAGAAGTTACGGCGGGTGGAAGTGGACGCATCTGCCCAAAGGCCCGGGCCACCACACGCCCGAGGCGATTCGCGACGGGCCGGTGTATTTTCTCGTCCACGAGCCGGGCGTTCATCTGCTGGAAATCGCACATCGTAGTCCAAACTACGCCATTGACCGCGTGCTGATGAAACGAAACGATGCTTCACCACCGCGCATGGCCAGTGCGGCCGGACGGTGAGGTTCAACCCCGGGGCCGTAACCCAGCCTAATGAATCGAACCGTGAACAATTCCAGTTCGCCGAAGCGCCTTGCCCGTTTCGGGCGATGGATGGTTTGGAGTGCGTTGTTCGGTTTCCTGCTGGGGTCTGGGTTGGCCACTGCCGCGTCCCGGCCAAATCTCGTCATCTTTCTCGCCGATGACGCGGGCTGGGGCGATCACGGCGTCACCGGCAATCCGGACGCGCGCACGCCGCACATTGATTCACTGGCACGCGACGGGGTTTCTCTGAACTGGTTCTTCGTGCAGCCGGTGTGCGCCCCCACCCGGGCGGAATTTCTCACCGGCCGTTACCATCCCCGCTCGGGCGTGCGCGGCGTGTCCACCGGCCAGGAGCGGATGGACCTCGGCGAAAAAACGCTCGCCGACGCCTTCAAGGCCGCCGGTTACACGACCGGTATATTCGGCAAGTGGCACAATGGCAGCCAGTGGCCTTATCATCCCAACGCCCGCGGCTTCGACGAATTCTACGGCTACACGTCCGGCCATTGGGGCGAGTACTTCGATCCGCCGCTGGAGCGCAATGGCCGGATGGAGCGGGCGCGCGGTTACATCGTGGATGTTTGCACGGACGCCGCGCTGGAGTTCATCTCCCGGAATCGTGAGCGACCGTTCCTGTGCTACGTGCCGTTCACCACGCCTCATTCACCGTGGGCCGTGCCGGACCAGTACTGGCAACGTTACCGCGACCGCACGATCACGCGGCGGGCGACGCTCCCCGGTCAGGAAAATCTGGACCACACCCGCTGCGCCCTCGCGATGATGGAGAACCTGGATGACAACGTGGGTCGCGTGCTTGGGCGGCTCGACGAGCTGGGGCTCAAGGAAAACACCATTGTCGTTTATTTCTCGGACAACGGTCCGAACAGTTGGCGCTGGAACGGTGGTATGAAAGGCCGCAAGGGCGGCACCGACGACGGCGGAGTGCGGTCGCCTTTGTTCATCCGCTGGCCGAAACAACTGCCCGCCGGCCACGTTGTGCCGCAACCTGCCGGCGCGATTGATCTGCTGCCCACGCTGACGGCACTGGCGGGAATTCCCCGCGTCGGAGAGCGGCCGCTCGACGGTCGCGATCTGACACCACTGCTGCGGCGGCAAACCATGGACTGGCCGGAGCGCACACTCTTCACTCATTGGGCCGGGCGCACCAGCGCGCGCACCAGCCGTCACCGGCTCGATGTCGCCGGACAGTTGTTCGATATGCTCACGGATCCGGGCCAAACCCGCGACATCGCGGCGGAGCAACCGGAGATCGCCCGTCAACTGCGCGCAGCGGTGGCCGCCTGGCGCATGGAAATGTTCGGTGCGAAGGAAGACTCGCCTCCCGGCAACGCGGTGGACCCGCGGCCCATCCCTGTAGGCTATCGCGAGTTCCCCGTCACCATGCTCCCGGCGCGTGATGGCGAACCGCGGGGTGGTGTGCGCCGCAGTTCCAGCGCGCCAAACAGTTCCTACTTCGTCAACTGGACCAACCGCGAAGGACACATGGTGTGGGAGATCGAAGTCAAAACGACTGGAGATTACCAGGTGGTTATTGATTATACCTGCCCCGAGCCGGACGCCGGCGCAACGATCGAGCTTGCCTTCAAAGGTGAACGCCTCAGCGGCAGGGTCGCGCCCGGCTGGGATCCGCCTCTTTACACGAATCAGGACACCCTGCCGCGTCCGCCCGCCGAATCGCCGATGAAGGAATTCCGACCGCTCGCGTTGGGCGTGATACGGCTGGAGGCCGGCCGGGGACCGCTGGTCTTGCGTGCCTTGGAAATCCCCGGTCGCACCGTGATGGACATGCGCCGGGTGACGCTTACGCTGCAATGAACAATCAGCGCATGAAATCGCACCGCAACACTGCATCCCCCGTCAAGCCAGACTTGCGTCATCGGCACTTCTGCCGCCCACAGACGCGCGCCAACCTCGGGGTCGTTGCGCTGGTTGCTCTGTTGTTGTCATTCGCCCGTCCGTGCGACGCGGCGGCGGACTCTCCCTTCCCCGGGCCGCGCGGCGCGCGACTCGATCTCGCCAGCCGCTCGGACCTCTGGCAGCGCGAGGCCACCAACTTTCTCGAACGCTTCGTCCGCGTGCCGAGGAACGAAGTCGTGGCGTTCGCGCTCTACACCCACGACGCGGGCGTGTTGAAGATGACCGCGCAATTGTTTCCACTTCAGCCCGGTGAACCACGCGAAGTGCGACTCGAATTCCAACAGCGCGGGCAATGGCGCGAAGTCGCCCGCGCCCCCGTGATGTATCCCGGCTGGTCGGCGCATTTTCGCGTCGCTCCCTGGGACGACACGCGCGATGTGCCCTATCGCGTCCGCCACGGCGACGCGGCGATGTTCGAGGGGCTTATCCGCAAAGACCCGCGGGACAAAAATCAAATCGTCGTGGCCTCGCTCTCCTGCGACTCAAATTTCGATCGCGGCGACCGGCGGGAGATTGTCGAGAAACTGCTGCGGCAAAATCCCGACCTGCTCTTCTTTGCCGGCGACCAGAGCTACGATCACCGCGAACACACCGCCGCCTGGTTGTTGTGGGGACATCGTTTCCGCGAAGTGCTCAAGGATCGTCCCGTGGTCACGATCCCTGACGATCACGACATCGGCCAGGGCAACATCTGGGGCGAGGGCGGCATCGTGGCGGATTCCGAGGCCGGCGATTCGGGCGGATACTTTTTCCCCGCCGAGTACATCAAGATGGTCCACCGTTGCCAGACGTCCCACCTGCCCGATCCGGTGGACCCGCGCCCGGTGGCGCAGGACATTTCAGTTTATTTCACCCGGCTGCGCGTGGGCGGCATTGACTTCGCCATCCTCGCGGATCGCCAGTTTAAGAGCGGGCCAAAAGGAAAGATTCCGCAAATGGGACCGCGCCCCGACCATATTCGGCAGGCCGGTTACGATCCCAAGGCGGTGGACCTGCCGGGACTGCACCTGCTCGGCGAGCGGCAGATGGCGTTCCTCGAAGCCTGGGGCCAGGACTGGAGCGGCGCGGTGATGAAAGCGGCGCTCTCGCAGACCGCCTTCTGCGGCGCGGTGCATTTGCACGGGGACAAGTCCAATCGCCTGCTGGCCGATTTGGATTGCAACGGCTGGCCGCAGACGGGTCGCAACCTGGCGCTCGCGGCGCTGCGCCGGGCGTTGGCCTGTCATTTGTGCGGCGACCAACACCTGGCCGTCGTGGTGCAACATGGAATTGACGAGTTTCGCGATGGTCCGTTCGGTTTCACGAATCCCGCCATCGTCAACAGCTACTATGGCCGCTGGTGGTGGCCGGAAAACGAGCAGCCCGGTGACCGCCCCATACCCGGCAGTCCGCTGCCCTGGACCGGCGACTACCTCGATGGTTTGTACAACCGCATCACGATGATCGCTTACGCCAACCCGGAGTTTGGCGACATTCGCACGCTGCGATCGAAACAACGCGACCCCGAAGTAAACCTCGGCGACGGCCACGGCTTGATCCGCTTCAACAAGCGCACGCGCGCGATCACGTTCGAGTGCTGGCCGCGTTATGCCGACTTGAACCGGGGTGATGCCGCGCAATTCCCCGGCTGGCCTGTGACGATTCGCATGGAGGACAACGATGGCCGTCGAGTCACCGGGCATCTGCCCGAACTGCGCTTCCGCGGCGCGGCCAATCCGGTCGTGCAAGTCGTTCGTGAATCCGACGGCGAGATTCTTTACACGCAACGCATCGCGGGCCGCAGTTTCCGTCCGCGCGTCTTCGCGCCCGGCAACTACACCGTGAAGGTCGGCCGCGACACGCCGGACGGCTGGATAAAGCAGGGCCTGACTCCGGCGAGCGAGCGGACACAGGCGTTGACGGTGACTCTGCGTTGAAGGACAATTTGGCCTGGGCTTTGACTTGAAATCTTTCCTTCCCATAAACCGCTCGGGATTCCGCCAGGTTTTGGACTGCGGCAGTCCTCTGCCGCTCTCGCCCGCCCGCCCACCCTCTAAAGCGGCAGAGGGCTGCCGCAGTCCAGGACGCTTTCGCGTCGGACGGAGTGGCTCATGGTCGCAATCCGCGATTTCAGCAGCGTGGAGACTCACCATGAATCCGCGGGAAACATCTTCGGAGGCAGCGACAGTGATCGGCGGCTTGCACCGCTGTTTAGCCAGGATAGTTCACGGTGCTGTAGCGCGGATTTCCAATCCGCAGTATCGCAGAGCTTCCAGCCTGCCTTGCGCCCGACGCGGCGTACGCGATCTCATGGCGACAGCCTGCCGTTTGGAAACCGGCGAAACAGCCGGTTGGAAACCTGCGCTACGACGACGGGCTGCGACCACAGACGGGACGAAGTGTGAATTAGCCGGATTAGTGTCCGAGGCAAACGCAGCCCCGGGGCAGTGCCACAGGCTTGTCGTCCAGACCAGCGCGGTTTCCACGCCGATCGGCGGCAAGTATGCCGCCGCTCCCAAGATCAGTCGTGAACTCAAACGCCGTCACCGTGTCACGTTCGATTCCGAGGGGCTGCCAACCTCCGACCATGTCACTGTCCAAAAGACATAAGAACCACCACCATGAAATCTCCCATCCGATCGTCACGCGAATCCATGTCCCTAAACCGGCGTCAGTTTCTCCGCGCCGCCGGCCAAACCGCCACGACGCTGGCGGCGGCCTCCGCTTTCGCGCCCGCCATTGTCTCCGCCGAATCGCCGGCCAAAACCATCGGCGTGGGCTGCATCGGCATCGGCACCCGCGGCGGTGATTTGCTGAAGGCGGTGACGGCTGCTCCGAACGTCAAAGTGGTTGCCGTCAGCGACGTCTATGGCCCGCACCGCCAGAAGGGTCTCGATTGGAGTCAGAATCCCGAGGCCAAGGCCTACGAGGACTATCGTGACCTGCTGGCCGACCCGAGAGTGGACGCGGTGGTCATTGCCACGCCCGACCACTGGCACTGCCAGATGGTGCTCGACGCGGTGGCCGCCGGCAAAGACATCTACTGTGAAAAAGGATTTTCGCGGACGCTCGAGGAAGCCAGGCGGATGCGCGACGCGCTCAGGAAGAGCAAAGTGGTTTTTCAACTCGGACACCAGGCGCGGCAGGCCACCTGCGCGTTGCAAGCCAAAGAGATCATCGCCAGCGGTCTTCTTGGGCCCATTACCTTGGTGCGCACGGGCCGATTCAAGTCCACGCCTCCCGATCGTCCGAATTGGCGCTGGTATGGCTATTACAATCAGTGGGAGCGGCCCGATCCCGAGCGGGTCCGTCAATCGGTCAACTGGGAACTCTGGCTCGGTCCGGCCGCAAAGATTCCCTGGAACGAACGCCACTTCTGGCACTGGCGCTGTTACTACGCCTACGGCACGGGCTACGCCGGCGATTTGCTCTCGCACGAAATGGATTTTGTCCAATACCTCCTCGGGCACGGCATCCCGGACACCTGTGTGTGCGCCGGTCAGGTCGCGCTGCTCCGCGACGACCGCGAAGTGCCCGACACCTGGATCGCCACCTACCAGTTCGAGAAACTTGGCCGTACCGTGACCTTTGAGGGCAGCATGAACGCGACCGACAACCAGCCGGTAACCATTTGCGGGCGCGATGCCACGCTGCGCTTCGACGCCATTGCGCATGACGTGAGCACGTTCGAGATCGTCCCTGCCGGCCACAATCGGAACCCTAGCCTCCCCAAAGGTTTTGTGCGCAACCAGACACCGCCGCAGCCCAATCATGTTGTGGATTGGTTGGATTGCATTCGCAGCCGTGGCACGCCGAAATGTTCGACCGAGGAGGCGTTCATCGAAACCGCCACCTTCCTCATGTCGCTCAAAGCCCAGCAGGAACGGCGCATGGTCCGTTGGGACGCGGCGCGGGAAGAGATCACTTAGGTTGAAGAACGATCTGAGAGAAAACTATGAAAGCCAAACCGAAGACCGCCAGGTGCGTGATGGCTGCAGTGGCTGCCAGCTTGATGTTGGCGGCCACCAGCCCGGCTTGCGCCAAGCCGCTCAAGGTTTTCATCCTCGCCGGCCAGTCGAACATGGAGGGACCCGCCAGGATCGAGACCTTTGACTACATCGGCGACGACCCGGCCACCGTGCCCTTGCTCAAGCAGATGCGCGGCGACGACGGCAAACCGACTGTGTGCGAAGGCGTGTGGATTTCCTACCTGACCGGCGAAGGCGAGAAGAACTTCGTGCTGAACGGCAGGCTGACCGCTGGCTACGGCTCGCTCTGGGGCCGCGACAAGACCAGTCCCGGCGACAAGATCGGTCCGGAGTTCACCTTCGGTCTGACGCTGGACGCCGCGTTCGGGGAGCCGGTGCTGCTCATCAAGACCGCCTGGGGCGGCAGGAGTCTGCACACCGATTTCCGCCCGCCCAGCGCCGGTCCGTACCAGCTCAACGACTACCAAAAGAAGCTCTATTACGGTCCGCCCGGCCACGGCGTTCCCAAGGACATGAACCAATGGCTCGCCGACAAGACGCGGGAGACCGGCCACTACTATCGGCTCATGATTGAGCACGTGAAAAAGGTGCTGGCCGATCCGACGCGCGTGGTGCCGGACCACGACCCGGCACAGGGCTACGAACTCGCCGGCTTCGTCTGGCTGCAAGGGTGGAACGACATGGTGGATGGCCACACGTATCCGGACCGCGGCAGACCGGGCCGTTTTGCCCTCTACAGCGAGTTGCTGGCGCATTTCATTCGCGACGTGCGCAAGGATCTCGGTGCGCCAAAGCTGCCGTTTGTCATCGGGGTTATGGGGGTGGGCGGTTTGGACGCTGATCCAACCACGCAGGAATTTCGGAAAGCGATGGCGGCTCCGGCGGCCCTGCCGGAATTCACCGGCACCGTCGCCGCAGTGGAGACCGCGCCCTTCTGGTCCGAGGAACTCGGGGCGATTGACAAGAAGCACGAGAAGGTGCGCCAGATGCGATACTTCCTCGACACGAAACACAAGGAATACGCCAACGCTGAGGGCAAAATGACGGAGGAACAAAAACGCGAGTATCTGAAGAAGTTCGAGGCCGACCTTATCAGCCCCGCCGAGGTCGCGTTGTGGAAGCGTGGAGCTTCCAATGCCGGCTACCACTACCTGGGTTGCGCGAAGACCTTCGCGCTCATGGGCAAGGCGTTTGCCGAGGCCAATCTCAAGCTGCTGGCGTCGGAACGCCCCTGAAAACTTTTCACCTGGAGCAATTATGAATACGATCATGCCTTTACTGGCGGCAGTGTTATCAGCCTTTCCGGCGCTTGTCGTTGGCGCCGGTATTCAGGAAGGCGAAATGGCCGGCTATCTCTTTGGCCCGGCGGAGAAGGTGCCGGAAGAGTTCAACGGCGGCTTCTCGCTTTACGCGGCGGCGTGGCCGCTCGTCGAAACCTATCCCGGGCACAGATTCCAAACCGGTCTGTGGGGCACCTGGATGCATCCGCAGCATGAGCCGGACAAGAAGCCCGCGGGCGAATGTTACACCGACATCGAAGGCGGCCTCGGCTGGTGGCGCGACACGCACTTTCCGACCACCACGCCGAAATTCATCATGGGCGGCGTGGGGCCAAATTTTAAGTGGATCGCCAACGGCCCCGGTTATGGCGCCGGCACGTGGGAGAAACCGCGCGGCCAGTATGGCGTCGCGCAGCTCAGTCCGTGGTTGTTGTTTCCACTCGACGGCCTGAACTTGAAACAGGGCACTTGCGGCGAGCTTTTCGGCTACGGCTATCTCCCGTTGCCCCTCACGCCTCCAAAATCAACCACGGCAGGCAAACCTGTGCCGACCGGCAATCACTGCTGGACCCTGTTCCTCAACACGGCCAACTTCAAAGGCCCGGTGGCGTTCTTCACCCCTTTCTTCTGGTCGCAGGCGACCCTCGAGAATCCGGAATGGGCTGGCTTGATGCTGGATTCCCGGCCCGCCGGCCCCAACAAAGCCATCCAGATGGAAACGCAGCATGTCCCGGCCATTCTGAGCACGAACGCGGACGGCAGGGTGTATGCGCGCATCGCTCCAACCTATTTCCCCGTCAGTGCTGAGGGCCATTCGATCGTGCTCCACCGGATCAGCGCCTACAAGAAAGCGGCGCTGTGGGACGACGTGCAGGGCTGGTTCAACGGCGGCGCTCCCGCCACCGGCCGGATCAAGGTCGAGGCATCCGCCGTGCATACGTTCCGGCAGGGCGGCGGCTCCAGTTGGAGTATTTATCCCCTGAACACTCCGCGCGAAGAGAAGGCGCCCCTGCCCTGGAGATCCTTCGCCACGTCCTTCACCCCCGATCCCGTGACCTTTGGTTACCGTTGGAACGAGCCGCTCACGCGGCGGAATGGTCCGCTCGTCACCTTGCCCGAATACTACCGGCTGGAGTTGGACGGCAAAAAGACCCGGTGGTCTATCGTCTCACACGAAGATGTGCCGCCGGACTCGGGGCTCACTCAATACCGCTTCAGCACCCCAAAGGAGGAGCCGCAGAAGCCCCGCGTCACACCGGATGATCCCGAGAGTTGCTGGAAAAAACCCGGCCCCGTCGCCGGCCCTTTTCAGGCGCACCTCGGCGACGGCAGCGTGGTCACCTATTATTGGTACCGGTTTGCCGATCAACCCGCGATGCTCAACGCCGACCTCACACCGGAGGAACGCGAACTTGTGCAAAAGCGGGTGGAACTGCTCCATCGCGCCTGGACCAAAGACCGTGACTACCTCAGCCCACCCGAGGTCGGCACGCTCGCCAATCTCGACCCGGCTCTGATTCTAACTCCACCGCGCGGCCTGGAATTGGGCTATGTGCCCATTGCAACCCGTCAGGAACTCGGCGGCGCGGCGACCGACCGGCGCACGGATGAAAAGGCACGACCATGAAACACAATCCCCCCAAGAGGCTCTGCCGCCTGCTGATCACCACCCTGATGGCGGTCACCACGGCAACTGCCGCGGATCAGACCGGCCAGGTCACCTCGCATTCCCAAGGCCTGCACGGCTACATCGGCTTCGGCCACGAGCAATTGCCGGCCGCAGGCGGCTACACCGCCGGCATGGGCTTTTACGCCGCCGTCTGGCCGCTGGTGGATCAACCGCTGGCGAACTTCCAAATCGGCCTGCCGAGTTCGTGGATTCAGCCGGACAATTCCGACAACAAGGACACGCCGCTCTGTCCCGAGGGTACGCTCGCCCGCCAGTGGAAGCCGCGCGGGCCTACCTGGAGCAGCGTGTTCCAGACGGTGGAAGGCGGCCTCGGTTACTGGGCCGGCAACCACTTCCGCTACGGCCCGCCCAAGTTCAGCATGAATGCCACGCCGCAGTGCTACGACTACGAGATCGGCTCGCCGGGATGGTCGTTCTTCTATAGCAACGAGGCGCTGCCGGATAATCGCCTCGGCATCGCGCAACTCAGCAATCGCCTGCTCATTCCACCCGACGCGCTGCCGTTCCAAGGTAATCCCAACGGTGAGTTCCTCGGCTACTCGTGGATGGCGCTGCCGTTCACCGATCCCACGACCGACGATCCGCCCACGGGCGACCAGAGCTGGACCTGCTTCCTCAGCGCGGCCAACTTCAAAGGTCCCATCGCCTACTACATCCCCGAGACTTGGAGCAAGATCGGCAAGCTGTTCAACGTCCCGTTCCTCTACGGACGCGGCCTGGACACGCGCCCCGGGGTGATGGGCGGCGGCGCGATGGAGATTAACACCGTGCCGCGCTTTGACTCGAAGGACGCGCAAGGCGCGACTTACTCGAAACTGCCCAAGCTCCAGTGGCCCGTGGACGGGGAGGGCCGGGCGTATTTGGTCCAAGACGTGACCTACTACTCCAAAGCGGCCCTCTACGACGCGTTCAAGTCTTGGCGCGACGGCGGCCCCGCCTGCCCCGGGCGCTTCGATGAAAGAGGAGCTTTCAAGCCCAAGCTCAACACGCGCACGACGCGTTACGACCAGGCGGGCAAGAAAATCGTCGGGGTGGAGCGCGCCTTCGACACCCGGATTTTTGAGGGCAACGTGTGGGGCCTGCAATGGTTCACCAACGAGGTCTCCGCGAAAGGCTTGTTCCCGCAATACTACAAGCACGTTGGCGACGAGCGCGTCGCCGTGCCGCCGACGGAAGTGCCGGCGGAGACCAGGCTGCACGACCAACAGTTCAAGCTGGCCCAGCCCGGCGTGCCCTACACCTCGCCAGCCACAGGTGCCTGGGCGCGGCCCGGCCCGAGCCTCGCCCCGTTCACGGCCAGACTTGTGGATGGCTCGGTGGTGACCTACTCCTGGTATCGCTTCGTGGACCAGCCGTCGTTCCAGCAATATCAGTGGAGCGCGGAGAAGAAGGCCGAACTCCAGGCCTTTGTGGAAAAGCTCCACGCCCATTGGCCGATGGAACGCGATTACATGCCGCCTCCCACACGGGGCAAACTGGTTTCCCTCGATCCCGCCCTGATTGTAAAGCCGCCCCCGGGTCTCGAAGTCGGCTACGTCCCAATCGTCACCCGCCAGGAAAAGGCCCCTTGAGGGAATTCAGGTGAACCCAATGCTTGCTTCCATGACGACCAACAGAAGCGCGCGACGGGCGCGGATTATGATGAAGCACCGATGCCAGTCCCTGATGCCCTCGGTCGCGCGCGCGGTGGCGATGCTCTCTCGTCCGGCACTTACCAACCACACTCCATGAAAATCACCCGCCTCCTGGCCTACCGCGTTGAACTCCCGCTCCACGAAGTCACCTACAAATGGAGCGGCGGCAAGTCCGTCTCCGTTTTCGACAGCACCATCGTCCGCGTCGAGACCGACACCGGCCTCGCCGGGCACGGCGAAGTCTGCCCGCTCGGGCCCTTCTACCTGCCGGCTTACGCCGAAGGTGTGCGCGCCGGCCTGCGCGAACTCGGGCCGCATCTCCTTGGCGAAGACCCGCGCCAGCTCGCCAAGCTGAACCGCAAGATGGACGCCGCCCTCAAAGGGCATCCGTACGTGAAGAGCGGCCTCGACATCGCCTGCTGGGACATCCTCGGTCAGGCCACCGGGCTGCCCGCGTGTGAACTGCTTGGCGGCCGCTACGGCACGGACGTGCCGCTCTACCGCGCCATCTCGCAGGAATCGCCGGAGCAGATGGCCGCCAGGGTCGCCGGCTACCGTGCCGAGGGTTACTGCCGTTTCCAGCTCAAGGTCGGCGGCGACCCCGACGTGGACATTGAACGCATCCGCGCCGTGGCGGCCAAACTCCAGCCCGGCGACCGCCTGGTGGCCGACGCGAACACGGGCTGGGTCCAGCACGAGGCCATCCGCGTCGCCAAAGCCGTGCGCGATGTGGATGTCTATATCGAACAGCCCTGCCTGAGCTATGAGGAATGTCTGGCCGTGCGCCGCCAGATCCCGCACCCCTTCGTGCTCGACGAGAACATTGACGACCTTGCGGTGCTGCTCCGTGCGAAGGCCGACCTTGCCATGGACGTGGTGAACTTGAAAATCAGCAAGCTCGGCGGCCTGACGAAAACCAGACAAGCCCGCGACCTCTGCGTGAGCATGGGCATCGCGATGACGCTGGAGGATTCCTGGGGCGGAGACATCGCCACGGCCGCCATCGCGCATCTGGCGCAAAGCACGCCGCCCGAGTTCCTGTTCACCACCACGGACTTCAACAGTTACGTCACCGTGAGCACCGCCGACGGCGCGCCCCGGCGCGTCAACGGCCGCATGGCCGCCGGCACCCGGCCCGGCCTCGGTATCACGCCCAAAATGGACGTGCTGGGCGCACCCGTCGTCTCCGTGCCATGAAGCCGCTCGGCAGCGAAGTCATCAACGCCTTCCGCCGCCGCCTCGGTCTGGCGGTGAGCCCGCTGGGGAATGTAGAATTAGCAAACACCAACAACCAAAATCACCCTTATGAACACAAAGTTCCTGTCCCGAATGTTTGCCGGATTGGCTGCCTTGATCCTGCTGATTGCGCCCGGTCTTCGAGCGCAGCCCAAACCAGCCGATCCGGAGGCCATGCGCGCCGGCAAACAATTCCTCACCCCCAAGGTCTATTCGCTCGAGGAGGACAAGGCCGTGCTCGCCTTGTTTGCCGACCTGCGGGTGGCGGACGTGTGCGATGGCATGGACAAGGTGGGATTACAGAACCTCGGGCTGATGGGTTCCGAAATTCAGCCGCTCTGGAAGGACCCGAAGGATTTCAAGCATCGCATCGTCGGCATCGCGGTGACCGCGCGTTATGTGCCGACGCAAGACCCGCCTGCCAGCGCGCGGGAGACGCGCGAGTTCGATCAGTGGGTGGGCAAATGGTACAACGAGAAATCGAGCGAACCGTTCGCGCCGTTGTTGCGCGAAGGCAGCGTGCTGGTCATCGAGGAGCACGGCCACGACGTCGGCTCGATCGGCTCGAACAATATCCTGAGTTGGAAACAGCGCGGTTGCGTCGGGGTCGTTTCGAGCACCACGGCCCGCGACACGGACGAGATCATCACGCAACAAATCCCGCTCTATTTCCAGCGCCCCGGACGTGGCATCCGGCCCGGGCGCAATGAGATTGAATCGGTCAACGCACCCATCGTCTGCGGCGGCGCGCTGGTGATGCCGGGCGATGTGATCGTGGCGGACGGTGACGGCGTGATCGTCGTTCCGCGTGCCAAGGCCGCTGAGGTGGCCGCCTACGCGCGCGCGACGATTGAGTCGGACAAGGCCGCGCGCCGCAAGGCGTACGAGGCGCTGGGGTTGCCTGAGGACAAGTCGGTACGGTGAGTGAGTGCGGGAGGCGGCGGCGCTGTCACGGGCGAAACCAGAGGTGATGGCCGGAAAGTGTGGTGGCAAGCATCCGACGTGACATAGAGGGCGCGCTTCCAGCCGTCCAGAAGCAGCCGTCCATCTCCAATTGACTCCCGAAAGAGTTCCGGCGCCTTCCTGTTTGCAGAGCGTTTTCTTCCGCCACGTGGGGCTGCCAACCTCCAAGCTCACTCTTGGCGACAGGTCGCGCTCCGGGGCAGTGTCAAGAGACTCGCTTGGCGACAAATTGGGCGCTTGTATCCACGCGTTTCCGCTGGCAGCTTCAAAGGCAACGAGTGGCAGCGACGATTGAAATCTCATTACCGGACGCCCTGGTGGAGGCGCTGGGAAACAATCCCGAGAACCTGTCTCGTCCAGCGATTGAAGGTCTGGTGGCTCAGGCGCGCCGCGCCGACAAACTCAGCCATGCCCAGGTCCCCAAGCGTTAGTTCCCGGCAGAAGGCGATTCATGCGTTGCTTGCCTTTGGCCCTGACGCCAAGCCTGCCGTGAATGAGATCATCGTCAGCCTTTTGGATCCTGATCCTTGGACACGCCACATGGCCGAAATCACATTGAAGCGTGTGGATCCGGTCGCTGCACACCAAGCGAAAGTGAAATAGACCTCCAAGCATGAGAATCCTCGCCCTCGACCACGGAACGCGACGCATCGGCGTTGCGGTGAGCGACGAGATGAAGATGATCGCGCAACCGCTGGAATACATTCCCGCCGAGCCGTTCGCGGGCTTTCTTTCGCGGCTCAAGGAGATCATCCGCGAGAAGGAGGTGGAACTCATCCTCATCGGCATGCCGCGGAACATGGACGGCAGTTACGGTCCCGCGGCGCTCAAGGTGCAGGAGTTCGCGGCCGTATTGAAGGATGCCCTCACCCTGCCCATCAAAACACTGGACGAGCGGCTCACCACGGTGCAGGCGCAGAGATTCTTGATCCAGGGAAACGTCCGGCGCGAGAAGCGAAAGGAGAAGGTGGACAAGACCGCGGCGGCGATCTTGTTGCAGGGCTATCTCGACTCGCTTGCGCCGTGACTCCCGGCTCTTGCTCTGGATCCTGATCTTGCGCTTAATCCTCCAGCGATGACGATTGCGGGAAAGCTCAAGAGCAAGAACCCCATACCCGCTGTGGACTCACTCAAATTCAAACTCACCATCGCCTACGACGGCACGGCGTACGAAGGCTGGCAGGTCCAGAAAATTGGCACGGGCGTGCAGGAGAAGGTCGAGGCCGCGCTGGCGAACTTGTTTCCCGGCCAGCCGCGTGTTCACAGTTCCAGCCGCACCGATACCGGAGTTCATGCGCTGGGCATGGTGGCGCACTTTGAGATTCCTCGGGCCGCGTTCAAGATGCCCGTGCGCAAACTGGCCCTCGCCCTGAACGCGCATCTGCCCGAGGACATCCGGATTTTGTCCGCCGCCCGGGCCGCCGCTGGTTTCCACGCCCGTTTCGACGCCAGGGGCAAGCAGTATCGCTACTTTGTCTGGAATCATGCGGCCATGAATCCGCTGCTCCGGCAAACCGCCTGGCATGTGCCCCGTCCGCTCGACTTGAAGGCGATGCGCGCGGCAGCGACCTTGTTTGCCGGCCAACATGATTTCCAGTCGTTTGCTGCAAATCCGGGTTACGCAAAAGCGTCCACGGTGCGCACCGTGACACGTTGCGACGTGAAGAAGCGGGGCCCGCTGATCACCTTCACCCTCGAAGGCGACGGGTTTCTCTACAAGATGTGCCGTGGCATCGTCGGCACCTTGGTGCAGGTGGGGTTGGGGAAATTCCCGGCGGAGGAGATCAAAGCCATGCTCGCGAAACGCGACCGGCGGGTGGCCGGCATGACCGCTCCAGCCCACGGACTGGTGCTTTGGCGGGTTTTCTACTCCCGTCCGGGCGGCCGCAAGCGTGCCCAACCGTGAGGGACGGCTGTGGGTGGCTTCGGACGTTGCGCGATATTTGCCTACTTTGTGCTCCCCTTGGCGACTGGTCCGTCGTAGCATTCAAACAAGCACAATATGACAGCAACGACCGCGGGCAACTTTTGAACACAACCCCACAGCATGGATACCTGCTGTTCTCCCGCGGCACGACCTGCGCGCCAAGGCCGCTCTCACCCCCGCTTGATCCCCGACGCTCAACCCTCAACCCTCAACCATAAACCAAACCAATGCCCCACTACGTAGATGGATTCGTCCTGCCCGTGCCGAAGAAGAAAGTCGCCGCCTACACCCGGATGGCGAAGAAGGCCGGCAAGATCTGGATGGAGCACGGCGCGTTGGATTACAAGGAATGTCTCGGCGACGACCTGGACATCAAATTCTGCACGCCATTTCCCAAAGGCATCAAGTCGAAGCCCGGCGAAACGATTGTGTTCGCCTACATCGTTTACAAGTCGCGGCAGCATCGCGACCGGGTGAACGCCGCGGTGATGAAAGACCCGCGCATCCATTCGATGTGCGATCCCAAGGACATGCCCTTCGACTGCAAACGCATGTTGTACGGTGGATTCAAAATGATCGTTGAGGGATCGAAAGAGTGACCTTCGCTTTCCCGCAACCAGACACCAACCACACCTCAAAGGCACCCCATGACCAGTTCATCTGTGCAACCTTATCTCTTCTTCAACGGCAACTGCGAGCAAGCGGTGGCGTTCTACCGCAAGGCCCTCGGCGCCGAGGTGGAAATGCTGATTCGTTTCAAGGAAAGTCCCGAACCACCCCCGCCGGGCACCGTGCCGCCGGACTGGGGCGACAAGATCATGCACACCAGTTTCCGCATCGGCCAGAGCACCATCATGGCCTCCGACGGCTGTGAAGCGGCGGCCGGGTTCAACGGGCTTTCGCTCCACCTGGGCGTGGCCACGGAGGCGGAAGCCGACCGCGCCTTCAACGCGCTGGCCGAAGGGGGCAAGGTCACCATGCCGTTGATGAAGACTTTCTGGTCGCCGCGCTTCGGCATGCTTACGGATCGTTTCGGCCTGGGCTGGATGATCGGTGTCGCCACAGCGGGGGGTTAAGTGTCGCGGAAGCGCGCTGACACTTTTCCTTCATTGGCCTGAGAGCCAGGCGATCTCTTCATCCGACAACGCCCGCGTCCACAGCGCGGCCGTTCCCAGTTCGCCATGAAAATGGCGAACCACCCTGGCGCCATCGGTTTCGGCGCCGATCAGCAAAGGCTCGCGATTGCGCTGCAAGCGGCCACCCCAGGGCTGTTGCGCCAAGCGCCGGCCATTGCAGAACAATTCCAGACTGCGTCCGTCATACCGTCCCACGAGGTCGTGCCACGCACGCGCCTCGATTTGCGATACGGGGAAACTGACCATCGCGAATCCGCGGTCGGTCCGGATTTCAAAGCCGATGTCCGCGCCCGGTGTTTCCGGCAGGTCCACGCTGAACAGGTTGAAATGCACCCGCTCGCGGCTGCCGCGTTTGGCGAACAGCGCCGAACTCCACAGCCCGCGCGGATCACGCGCCCGCAGATACACCGTGACCGATTCCTCCCCGCCGTGCAAATCGGGTCCGGCGTCAAAGTAGGCCCCGTCCAGCAGGACGACCTCCGCGCCTTCGCGCGCGCCCGGCCCAGTGGCGCGGACGTTCAACTCGAACTTCTCCCAGGCCGGAATGTGACGCAACGGCGGCTGCGCCCCGTGTCCACCGGTGTCCAACGGCCACCAGGCAGCCGCCTCGCGGCGAAGCGTTGAGCGTTTCGATTCAACGGGAGACTCGACCCGCCTGCGCGGCGGCACGGCGGCTTTCAGTTCCTTGACACGGATGTCCTTGAATTGAACCACCGTCGGCGGGCCGCTATGGAGTTGCAACGCGAGAATGCCCTGCGGCTCCCGGCGGCGCGGGTCGTTGTCCTCGACTTCCGCCACCAGCCGGCCATCAATCCGCAGGGTGATCCGCGGTCCGGCGCAGACCAGGTGATACTCGTGCCAGTCCTCCAAGCGAAACCAGGCTGCGCCTTCGGCCTCGGCAATTTTCGTGACCGCGCGGTTGCCGTCGGCATCAAACACGGCGCGTTCGCCCCGCCAGGCCAGCGTATGGCGGCCATACTCGTCGTAAAGCCGCGCCAGCCACGGGGTCTGGAGGTTGTTGTCCACCTGATAACCGCACACATCGTGGTCGGGCAGCAGCCGGCTGCGGAATTGGAAGCCATTGTTGATGCCGCCCTCGCCGTTCAGGCGCGACTTGAGCTTGAGCTCGAAGTCCGCCAGTTCACCGCCCTGCCAGACCAGGTATTGGTTTGCCGTGCAGGGATGTTCTTTGGTGATCCGACCAGTGATCGCTCCCTCCTCCACGGTCCAGTAACTCCTATCCGGCGTTTCCCAGCCGTTGAGCGACCGTCCATCGAAAAGGGGTTTGAACCCCGGCTCAACCTCGGCGCCGCGCGCTGACATCGCCAGCGTGATCCCGCAAACGCTTGCCCAACGAAGAACCGCGCTGCTCATGGCTCGCGCAACAATTTCCGGATGGCCGCCATCAACACCCCCTCGACCTCGGGGGCGACGTTGGAAGCGCCGGGACTGGTTTCATAGCCTCCCTCTTCGTAGGCGACCGCCGTGCCGATATACCAGGGCCCGTAATCTCCGTAGGCCGCCATCGCCACGAACCGATCGGGACGCGCGGCCTTGGCGGCCAGTTGATACTCGACGAACAACTCGCCGGGCAGATGCAGAATCCTCGCCGTCCCCAGCCGCAGACAGGTGAGGTCAATCTTGTGACCAGCACGACATCGCTGCACCCACGCCAGCCGTGAAGCGTTGAAGCCGCTTTCCCGGGCGTTGAGTTGCGCCTCCAGTTTTTCCGCGGACAAATGTTTCGCGACCGGCAAGGCCACGGATTCGAGGCTCCAACCGACGTCCCCCGGAGCAATGGATTGTCGCTGGGTGCTTTCCCACGCGCGGCGCATGCCGTCGGCCAGGCGCTCGGCCAACACGAGGCGGTTGGTCGCTGAACCGTCATTGTATTTGCCCGCGCCGAGGTTGCCGCCCGCGCCATCGAAGTGAACGTGCAGCGCCTCCGGCACGGCCAGTTGCCGGAAGAAACGCGCCACACCGGGAAAATCCGGATTCGGAATACCGGTACGATAGTAACTCTGCGGATGCGTGGCATAATAACTCAACACGGCCACCGGCCGCTCGTCGTTCCAGAAACTCACCAGCGACACCATCGGATCAATCACGCCTTCCGGTTCGGCGCGCAGCGCGGCGTCCTTGGTGGCCGTGTAGCGGGTGGCGCGCACCTTGCCGTCCGGTCCGAGAATGCGCCGATTCGAGGCCACCTTCTCCACCCGCGCCTCGCCGAGTCCGAGATGCGTGACGGGCTGTGCGCGGGGTAAAGATTCGCGCAGCGCGGTGGCGAGTCGGGAAAGCAGTTCGCGGTGAAAGTCGCCCGCGAACTGTCGAGGGTCGAGTCCGGCGTCCTTGAGGATTTGTTCGGCCGAGAAATCGCAAATCGGCGCGTCGTGCTGATGCAACGCCTGCACCGCCACGCGGTCGGCGGTGGTGCCGCCCGCCCGCGCCAGCGTCTCGCGAAACGCATCGTGTCCGCCATTGGCGATGCCGATCCAATCCACCGCGCACAGCACGATCGGTTCGCCCGCCCCCAGCAGCACGATACCGCGCGCGCGCAACCTGAGGTCCCAATGGTTCGTCACCGGATCGTAAGCCATCAGCGAACCGATGGGTGGCGTCGCGTCCACGTCAAAAGTGGCCACGCGCAGCGAGGCGGAAGCGGAGGTGCTGGTTGGATTGGCGGCAGTCACTGACTGGTTTACGGCGACCAGCAAGCCCGCGAAAGCGAGGAGGAACTTGAGCATCAACCCACGATACGGAGGGGCGAGCCGGGTTGACAAGGACGGCTTGCCCGCCGGCTGAGAAAGGCATAAACTTTCCGTATGAAGCTCCAGAAAGCCTTCACGTTGATCGAATTGCTCGTTGTCATTGCCATCATTGCCATTCTGGCCGCCATGCTCCTGCCGGCCTTGTCCAAAGCGAAGATCCGTTCGCAAGGCATCGGGTGCATGAACAACACCAAGCAACTCACCCTGGCCTGGCGCATGTACGCCGAGGACAGCCGCGATCAACTGCCGTTCGCTTACGCCACGGCGGCCAACGCGCCATACGTCTGGGTGCCCGGCATCCTCAACGACGCCAGCCCCACCGCGGCCGACAACTGGAATCTCGACACCACGGTTCGTCGCAGTGTCCTCTGGCCGTATTGCGGCCAGTCCGTGGGCATCTGGCGCTGTCCGGCCGACACCTCCTACGGCATCAACAATCTCGGCCAGCGGGTGCCCCGCGTGCGCAGCGTCGCCATGAGCAACTGGGTGGGCGGCAATGGCGACTCGCCTCAGACCGGCTACAAAGGCGGTTGGGGACTGGCCTCACCCAACTCCGTGGTCTATCGCAAAATGACGCAAATGCTTCGGCCCGGACCGGCGATGACGTTTGTGATCTTGGACGAGCGCCAGGACAGCATCAACGACGGCTACTTCGTCACGGAGATGGACGGTTATCCCAACCCGGCCTCGACCAAAATCGTGGATTACCCGGCCAGCTACCATAACAAGGCGGCGGGATTCGCGTTCGCGGACGGTCACTCGGAAATACGGAAATGGCGTGATCCCCGGACCACTCCCCCGATGCGCATCGGCGTGCCCCTCCAGTTGAACGTCGCCAGTCCCAACAATCCGGACGTGGTCTGGATGCAAGAGCGCTGCTCTTACTAGCCGGTGGTTTTGACCCGCGCACCAGTTCCATGACGAAGTAGGGCCGGCCCAAGTCCGTGGTTCCGGCATCCAATACTTTGGCGATGTTCGGGTGGTCCATCATCGCCAACGCCTGCCGCTCGGCCTCGAACCGGGCGACGACCTGCTTCGTGTCCATGCCCAGTTTGATGACCTTGAGCGCCACGCGACGTCGCACCGGTTCAGTCTGCTCGGCTACATACACCACGCCGCACCCGCCCTCGCCGACGCGCTCCAGCAACTTGTAGCGCCCGAGCGTCTGGCCCACCGCTTCGTCGGGCGCATCGGCGAGATCGAGCTTGATGGTGGGTCGGCCCGCTTCGGCCTGCGTGGACAGAAGCGTTTCGGGTTGCTCGTGCGCGGCGAGCAGAGCTTCCAAGCGCTGGCGCAGGGCGGCGTTGCCGGCGCAAGCTTGATCCAGGAAAGCTCCGCGGGCGACACCGGGTTGGAGTTCGACGGCGACGCGAAACAGCGCTTCCTCACGTTGTTGTGGCGATGGCATGGTTGACCAGGGTTGCTGCATTCAATCCTATATGCGCAAAGGCCGGGGAGAAAATATGAAGAATCTTTTCTGCCCGTGGTAAGCCTGCAAGCACGGGGCCAACACAGGACCGGCAGAGTGAGAGTTGGCCCGAATGTGGCAGGGGTAGAAATGAATGACCCGAGCGCAAGCAGAGGGAGAATCGATCCTCCATTTCCTTTCGTCGAGCTTGTTCCCGGAAAGCAATTCCCACCGGGTTGGTGGAACTCAGGGTTGCCGGGGGCGACTTGCGCGAGCGCTGGCGTACGCGAAAGCGGCCACACCCTCGCTATGGCCGCGACCGAAAGTTGTTCTCAACTACCGGCGAGGCTTATGCGGTGCGGCGACTAAGTCGCCCCGCTGCTGCGCCGAACAGCCCCAGGCTCAGCAATCCCACCGTCGCCGGTTTCGGCACCGCCGCCATCAAAGTGTTCGCGCAATGGTTGGATTCCAAGGACTCCCACGGGTGTCCGGCATCCCCGAAAGCGGGGAGGAGGCCGCATCCCCGCTTTCGGGGATGGGCAGCTTTCTACGAGGAATCTAACCTGCCGACATGCTTGATCAGCCAATTCAAGATCACGCAGGGTTCGACGGCTTCGACGCAGAATTGAGGCAGTGGAATGTGTGTGGTGGAAACCGCCTGAGGGACGCAGGGTTCGGCGCATTGACTCTGAGCCAAGGGCACAACAAGAAAGTAAAATGAACAGAACAACCCAAAGAAACTCGATGCTAGCGTGTGCCCTGCTGGGCGTCCTGATTGCGGGTCCGGCTCTCGGTGCCACCATTCGCTATCGGCAGAGTGGTGACTGGACTCAAACCGCCCCGCTCAATGATCAGCCGGGTTGGCAGAATGTGTCCTCTGTGCCCACGACGGCCGATCTGGGTCGCATCAACTGGGGCAATAATACCGTGACGCTGACCACGACCGAAACGATCGGCAGGCTACAGGTGGGTGTGGATGAGCAGGGCAAACTGGTCATTGCCACTGGCGGAACCCTGACGACGGTTGCGGGTGCCGGCCAGAATGGTGATGTGACCATCGGACAAGGAAACAACCCGGCCGGCACGGGAGCCATGACCGTGGAAAGCGGCGGCACCTTGAACGTCGCAAACATTTTGTACCACGGAAACATTGCCAATGGGACCTCGGAAATCTCCGGCACGGTCAATGTCGGATCCCATCTCTGGGCCGGCTGGACGGTAGGGGCGATCGGAACGATTAACATCAACAGCGGTGGAATCCTCAACGTGTCGGGAATGCTTGGCCTGAACTGGCAGAACAATGGCGCGGTGGGATACGTGAACGTCAAGGATGGCGGTGTTCTGAATCTCTCTCAGATTCAAAGTGAGGGTAACTCAATTCGGGGCAGTTCGGTGCTGGATATTTCCGGCAGCGGCGTGGTCACGATTCCCGGCGACCTCACCGCGGTGATGAGTGCTTATACCAATGCTTCGAAAATCAAGGCCTATGGCGGACTGGGCACGGTGGGGATTGACTACAACAACATGAATGAGGGCAAGACGACACTCTTTGCGATCGAGGGCGAAGTCCCGGTGCCGGAGACTGTTTGGAATCCGGCGGCCAATCCCTCCACGACGGGCAAATGGAACGAGCGCACCAACTGGACCGGTTTTGTCCGTCCCGGCAGCATCACCAAGGTGACCTTCAATGTCGTGGGTGCGATTCCCTGCACGGTGACCGATGCGGCAGTTGCGGATTATGTGGTCATGGGCGACAACGGTCCCGGCGGCACTCTGATCATCACCAACGGCGGCAGCCTGACTTGCGGGACCGTCAATGCGGCTGCCATCGGTTACAATAGCAACGCCCTGATGGTGGTTGAAAACGGTGGGTCAGCCAGTTTTGGATATCAATTGTGGATTGGCTTGGATCCGGGCGCCGACGGCAAGTTGATCATCAACGGCGGAACGGTCTCGGTAGCCGGCATGTTCGGCTTGGGCTGGCAGGGCGGAAAAGGTACCGTCCAGATCAACGGCGGCACCTTGAATCTTTCCCAGTGGGATTATTTCAGTTCCATCCAAGGCGAATCGGTCCTGGATGTCTCTGGCACGGGCAAGGTCGTCATCAATGGTAATCAGGTGGATTCCGTGAATGGTTTTATCAGCACCGGTCAGATCACGAATCATGCCGGACCGGACATGCTGGTGGTAGATTACAACAACATCGTCGTGGGCAAGACCACGATCTACCCGATGGGTGTTTATCTCCCGCCGGAGTTGGTCACTTGGGATCCGGCGGCCAATCCGTCCGGCAATGGTCTGTGGAACGAGAGCGCCAATTGGACCGGCGGCGTGGGTCCGAGCAATGTGACCGAAGTGCGATTCAATGTGCCTGACGCGATTCCTTGCACGGTGACCCATGCGGCGTTCGCCAAAGTAATGCGCATCGGTCTCGGCGGTCCCGGAGGCACTCTGATCATTACCAACGGCGGCAGTCTGGCTTGCAGCAGCGCCAATGATTGGAATTCCATCGGCATGAACAACACCGGACTCCTGGTGGTGGAAGACGGCGGGTCAGCCAGTTTTGGGAATCATTTATGGATCGGCTTCGAGCCAACCGCCGACGGCACGCTGATCATGAATGGCGGAACGGTGTCGGTTGGACAGATGTTCGGCCTGGGTTGGAATGGCGGAAAAGGCACCGCTCAAATCAACGGGGGCACTCTGAACCTTAGCCAGTTGAGTCCAACGGATTCCATCAAGGGCGAATCGGTGTTGAACGTGGCCGGGACGGGCAAGGTGGTGATCAACGGCGATCAACAAGCATCGGTGGTCAATTATATCAGCGCTGGGAAGATCACTGCCAATGGCGGCCCCAACGTGTTCTATAGCTATGACCCCGTCGCAAACAAAACCACCATCAGCGCCGTATTACTGCCCGCGCCACAACAGTCAATCACGGCGATCTCGGTCAGCGACGGCAATGTGTCGATCACCTACCTGACCACACCGCAACACATGTATTACATTGAGAGCACCCCGAGTTTGTCGCCCACCTCGTGGACGCCGGTGGCGGGCAGCACGAACCCGGCGACAGGAGATCCGGTGACCTTTACCTTCCCAGCAGGGCCCGGTCCGATGTTCTTTCGGACGGTTTCACCCTGACCGTTGAAGAAGAGCGAAGTACTGCCTTGACTGGAAAACTTCACCGGGCTTGCCTTTCGCTCTTTGAGAGGCAAGCCCGTAAAGTATAAAGAAAGAGAGCACCGCTTCCCGGAGCTTTCAGAATAGCCCTGAAGATCGGCGACATGATGACGTTACGAAAAGAGTCTCTGCCTCTGGCTGCCGCCTTGCTCCTCTGCGCCGCAAGGGCCGCCGAGGCGCAACTCACCACGACCGTCTGGAATCCGGCCGCCAATCCTTCCGGCAATGGATTGTGGAGCGAGAGCGCCAACTGGACGGGTGGACAGGTGGCCAACAGCACGAACAAGGTGGTGTTCAATGTTGCCGGTGCGCGGGCCTGCGTGGTGAATACCGCCGTCAACGCCGGTCAGGTGGTCGTCGGCGACAACGGCGACGGCGGGTTGCTGCTCGTGACCAACGGCGGCAGCCTGGCGACGAGTGCCGATTGGTCCACCATCGGCTACAACCACACCGCGCTCATGGTGGTCGAGACCGGCGCGTCGGCCAGCTTTGGAGATCACCTCTGGGTGGGCTTCGATCCAGGCTCCGACGGCACGTTGATCCTGAATGGGGGAACGGT
>WYBW01000105.1 GCA_011525685.1 Verrucomicrobiia bacterium | reverse complement strand
GCGCGGGCGAGGAGTTTTTCAGTGAGTGTCATAGGAGGAATCTAGCGCGAATGTTTACCGTTGCGCCTTCTTGTCGGAGCGGGATCGAGCGAAACGATGTGCAAGGAATCAATTTCCTGGATTGAATCGTCCAGAGAAATGATCGCGACTACGCTGCCCCCCACGGAAACGAAATCGGGATGCTCGACGTAAACTTTGCGTCCGTCTGTCAGCCGGATGTAAAAGGGCCGGAACGGTTTCTTGTTCAGCCGTTCCCGGACGGTTTTGAGGTTCAACATAAATCAATGGGAATGTTTGCCATTGGCTCTCGCCTTTCTGGGAAGTGTCTCTTCAATCGCGATCACGTGAAACGGATCAATTTGAGTGACGACTCCCTTTCTACTGTAAACAACGATAGACCCAGTGCCGGGCGGCATAGTCATGAAATCGGGATGGACGACCGGCACCCGCGTGCCGTCGCTCAGGCGGAAGACAAAGGGCTTCGTGTCCCGATGCCAGCGCTCTCGAATGTGTTGCGTGTTCACTTCGAACTGAAGCTAACTGACACCTACGCCGACTTCAATATGGAAGGCTGCCCCCTCCGATTTGCGAATCCAGCCCCCTGCACTTTGACCTGGCTCAAGGCGATTTTCCGTCGCCACATGCCAAGGTGGTCGCCGGCAATCGGGAATGAATGCACCCCGGCCGTTTCGATCTTATGAAAAACCAAACTTGTTCGAATCTCACTCGCCGTGAGTTTCTAAAATCTTCCGCCGCTGCTGCTGCCACCACTACGCTGGCCAGCCTGGACGTCGGGCGGTTCGCCCACGCCGCCGGCAGCGACCTCCTCAAGGTCGGCCTGATCGGCTGTGGCGGGCGCAACACCGGCGCCGGCTTTCAGGCGATGCGCGCCGACAAAGGCGCCCGCCTCGTGGCGCTATGCGACATCTTCATGGATCGCGTGCAGAACGCGCGTCAGGTGATCACCAACGAACTGGCCAAGGATGGCAAGGCCAGCCAGGTGCAGGTGAGAAACGACCACTGCTTCACCGGCTTCGACGGCTACAAGAAGGTCATCGAAGCCTCGGACGTGGTGCTCATTGCCAACGCGGCCAAGTTTCATCCCTTGCACACCAAGGCCGCCATCGAGGCGGGCAAGCACGTCTTCGTCGAGAAACCGCACGGCATTGATCCTTACGGCATGAAGACGCTGAAGCAGGCGTGCGACCTGGCGCGCGAAAAGAAGCTCTGCGTCGTTTCCGGGCTGCACAGCCGCTATCACGAAGGCTACGCGGAAACCATTCAGCGCATCCACGACGGCGAGATCGGTGACGTCATCGCCATCGAGGAGAATTTTCTCCGCGCGCCTTACGGCATCACTGAGCGCAAACCCGGCCTGACTGAGTTGGAATGGCAATGCAGCACGCAATATCACTTCACCTGGCTTTCCGGTGACGACGTGCCGCAATCGCTGGTGCACAACCTGGACCGCTCGCGCTGGGTGTTGCACGAACAAGTCCCGCTCAAATGCCACGGCCTGGGCGGCCGCTCCTCCATGACCGAGGGCAAGTATGGCAATGTCTTCGATCACCATTCGGTGATTTACGAGCTGGAAAGCGGCGTGCGCATCTACGCGTTCTGCCGGACGACGACCGGCTGCTACGATGAATCCTCGAGCATCGTGCTCGGCTCGAAGGGCAAGGCCTCGCTGTTGAACTGCCGCATCTGGGGCGAAAAGAACTGGCGCTGGCAGGGCCAGTGCGATCCCTATCAGATTGAACACGACAGGCTCTTCGCCGCCATTCGCGCGGGCAAGCCCATCAACAATGGCGACTACATGATCCGCAGCACCATGACGACCATCATGGGCCAGATTTCCTGCTACACGGGGAAGCAGGTGACTTGGGACGAAATCAACGCCTCGGATTTCGCTTATCCACCGAAGCCCGAGGATTGCCACGACGGCATGGAACCGCCCGTGAAACCCGGCCCGGATGGCTCTTATGCGGTTTACATTCCTGGGCAGACAAAATTGATTTGAGCTTTCGATCCCGCTTGTCGGTTTGCCCGACCTCACGGCATGGTAGCAACGCCAACCTGGCAGGATGGGCGCGTGTCGAGGCTTTGGAGCGCGGTGACTTGTCACCGCTTTTGCCGCTTTGGCGACTCGTCGCCAAGGCAGGGCCGCGTCCAGCGGCTCGTGGAATGAGTTGGAAGTCCCTGCCGCGCTCGACGGCGACAAGTCGCCTGCGGAAAGCGCGGACAAGTGCGCGCACTCCAAAGTCTGTGATGACGATTTGATCACGTTTGCCGAATCTATCTGAAAACATGAAACCGAATATCCTTCTCGCTGTCGTGCTAATGGCTTTGACAGGGCTCTCGGTTTGCGCCGCCGGAAAAGCCAGCGTCCTGCTCGTCACCGGCATTGATTACCCCGGCCACAAATGGCGCGAGACTGCGCCGGCGCTGAAACGCATCATCGAAGAAGACCCGCGCTTGGACGTGCGCATCGTGGAAGACCCGCACTTCCTGGATTCCGCCGCTCTGACAAACCACGCCGCTGTCCTGCTTCACTTCCAGAATTGGGAAGTGCCCGGACCGGGCGCCGCGGCGCGTGAGAACTTGCGCCGTTATGTCGAGAGTGGCGGCGGGTTGTTGAGCGTCCATTTTGCTTGTGGCGCGTGGCATGGAGAATGGCCGGAGTTTCAAAACATCGTTGGCCGGGTCTGGCACGGGGCCGGGCCGGGCAAACCTCAGCACGACCCGCGCGGACCCTTCACCGTGCGCATCGTGGACAAGACCCATCCCGTCACGCGCGGCCTGAGCAACTTTGAAACGGATGATGAACTCTACACCTGCCTCACCGGCGACGCGCCAATCCATATCGTCGCCGATGCGAAGTCGAAGGTGGACGGCAAGGATCATGCGATGGGCTTCGTCCGCGAATACGGCCAGGGCCGCGTGTTCCTGACCACGCTCGGCCACGACGTGAAGGCGTTCACAAACTCGTCCGTGCCGCAATTGATCCGGCAAGGATGCGCCTGGACGGCGAAGCTGCCGCCCAAGTAGGACAGACATCGCGCCTGTCTCGTTAATCAACCTGCAATTCATGCTTCCCGCCTTTGCTTGTCACGAGGGTAGCGGCGATCGGAACATGAGTAATCAACAAGGCTTCGTGACGATTCCGAGCCAGCAAGCTATATTGGCCTGCAAGGTGGCCGGCGATGCTTCCGGCCCGACGAGCATGAGACGAACCGATGCGAAACAACTCCGCGCCCGGCCCGGCAGCGGCTTTACGCTGATCGAGCTGCTGGTGGTGATTGCCATCATCGCCATCCTGGCGGCCATGTTGTTACCCGCGTTGTCCCGCGCCAAAGCCCGCGCCCTGGCGACCAGTTGTTTGAACAACGTCAAGCAACTGCAACTGGCGTCGCTGATGTATGCCGACGAGAACGGCGACCAGTTTGTGAACAACGACACCGGCGCGGCCGGCACAAGCGCCGGACCGAACGCCTGGATTCAGGGCAACGTGCAGGAATGGACCACCGCTTATCTCGACAACATCCGCACGGGCGTGCTGTTTCCCTACAACAAGTCCACGGAGATTTATCGCTGCCCCGCCAACCGCGCGTTCGTGCGCGGCCTGGGCGGCCGGATCGAACCCCACAACCGCGCCTACGCCATTTCGGTGCAGATCAATTGTTTCCACGGCAAGAACAACGCCTTCACCCGCGTGGTGAAAAAGGTGTCGGACGTGCGCCAACCCGCGCGGGTCTGGGTGTTTGGCGAGGAAAACCAGGTCAGCATAGACAACGGCGCGATGGGCGTGGAATCGCGTGCCGGCCCCGCCCAATTTTGGAATCCACCCACGGCGCGCCACAACAATGGCGCCACTTTCTCCTTTCTGGATGGCCACGCCGAACTGTGGCGATGGCGTGGGCAGGCTTTGATTGCGCTGAACCGGCGTTACAACGGCGACGACACCACCGCCGCCAACCAACGGCCCTCACCCACCGTCAACCCGCTCAATCCCAGCCCCACGACCGCCAGCGACCCGGACTACTTGAAACTTGCGGATGCCCTGCCCGACCCGTAGGCAGGCCGGCGGCGGGCGCGGCTGACCTCGAAAGCACTTCAATCAGTTTGCCTCCGCCACGCCGCATTCTCAACGTCACGGCTCGACATAAACCGGCATTCCCACCCACGCGATCTTGAGGAAGTATTCGGCGTTCCAATTGGCCAGCCGGAAACAGCCGTGCGACTCGGTGCGACCGACCTGCTCGGGTTGCGGCGTGCCGTGGATGCCGTAGCCGGGTAGATCGAGGCTGATCCAAGCGGTGCCCACCGGATTGTTCGGCCCCGGCGGCAGAATGAGCCTGGTCTTGATCTGCCGCGCTTCGGCGGATTCCGGAAAGACCTCGGGATTGAAGGTGTAATCCGGATTGGGCGCCAAAGCCCTCACCCTCAATTCACCCACGGGCCGTTTTTCGACGCGCGCCGCGATGCTGCATGGGAAATGCGCCAGCAGATTCGTCCGCGCGTCGAAGGCCTGGAGAGTCTTGCCGGCCAGGCTGATGACCACAAACGCCGCCTTCGCTCCAGCGGGCGGGTCGGTGATGTCAGGAATCTGAATCACCGTGCCCACGGTCAGATTGGTCCAGTTGAGCGCCGGGTTGAGACGACGAACGAGATTGGGACTGGCGCGGCCCTTCTCCGCCACCCGTTCGAGCACGGTCTCGTATTCGAGCGCGCTCTGACGGGATTTGCCCAGCCAGGTGCTGCTCAATGGTTGCAGCCGGGCCAGGTCGTTCGAGGTGACAACATGCGTGGTCAGAGGCGCGGTTGCCAGCGACAGCCGCGCCCGAGTGGCTTCATCCAAAGTTCCCGTCGCGGAAATCCCTTCGCGGCGCTGGTAGGCCAACAAGGCGGCGCGGGTCTGCGAACCCATAACGCCATCCACCGAGCCGGGTGAAAGCGCCTGGCGGGCGAGGGCGATTTGCGCCTCCAAGGTGTCCCGCACCGGCCGCGGAAAACCGCCGGGCGAAGCCGCGACCGGCTTGGTGGGAGCTGCGTTGCTCGGCGCGGAGGGTTCAGGAATCGCACGCTGACCTTCGCTGCTGGAAGGCGTCACCGGGCTGGGCGTCGCGAGCCGGGAACCCTCGCGTGTCGGCAGAGCATTTGAACCGTCGCCTGACTGGGAACCGGCGCGGGAGGATGGTTCGTTTGTGGTTGTCGCAGGCGGCGGCTGGTCGCTCAACCGCGCGGCGATTGTTTCAAGAAGAATTCCCGCGTCGAGCAGCATTCCTGGCGGCAAGCCCGGCCGCCCCGCCTGCCACCACACCCATCCACCAGCGCCAAGCAACAACAGCAAGAGCACGGCGCACCCGGAGCAGGGGCAGCCGAGTCCTTTGGTCGAACTGGGGAGTCGGAATCGCGCGCGCCGCACGCCAGGATTGAGCCAGACCCGCTGCCCGCGCCCAAGAACTTAATTGCCGGATTTGGCTGCCCGGACGCCGGCGGACTGTCAACGCCGAAGCACCTCGAACCGGTTGCGCATCGCATCGGCGATGATCCGCGCCGCTTCGTCGTAATCCACCAGGCCGGTGTTGATCGTCAGGTGCTGGAGCAACGGATCGTCCGCGTCCGCGTGAAAGTATTTCTTGAGGTACCGCTTCCGGCCACGGTCCTCGCGCAGACAAAAGTCGCGGGCGGCCTTTTTCGTCATGCCATAATACTCGTGGGCATGTTCAACGCGCTGCTCGAGCGGCGCCACCAGCCGCACGTGGAACACGTTGGGCAGGCGGGCCGTGATCACGTTGCCGCCGCGGCCGATCAAGATCACCCCACCCAGTTCGGCCAGGTGCAGGATGGTCTCGGTGACTTGATGTACGATGGTCAAGGAGGGCGGCCGCAGACCGAAGACTTCATCCATGATGTCCTGCAGCTCGGTGGTGCGATCCTCGGGCAGGAACTTCGCCAGCCGCGCGGGCAGGTGGTGGTCTTCCAGCACCTTCTCCATGAGATTCCGGTCGAACACCGTCCAGGGGGGCGCACCCTTGGGCGAGCACGCCTGCAATCGCGCCGCCAACTTTTCCGCCACGACCAGCGCGCCGCAACCGGCCTGGCGGGAAATCGTCACGGCCGGCAACCGCCGCGCCTCGGCGTCCCGACCAGCGGGCCGGTCGGCGGGCCGCAACTGGCAGTTGATGAACGCAAAACAACGATCCAATCCAACGGCATCATCCATAACCAGCCTTTCTCTTGACGCGATGACGCAGCGCGGGCGAACCGGGATCACCCCACCCGCCCAACGGCGGATTTCCGGCGATCCTGTGATTTGACGAGATTACCTTCATGCTGCGCTGCTCCGAGTTGGTTTCCGCCGGACCTTGCTCGATCCGTGTCTCAACTCATGTTACTCCAGCCCGGGCGCGAACTTCAATCGGCCTGTCACGATTTGACGCGGTCTAATGCAGCGGATTACGCCCGACGCGGGATTTGATCTTTCGTCCGCCAGCGGTCCGTGAAACCATCCGTCATGCGCGAGTGCATTGGCATCCTGACCGGCGGCGGCGATTGTCCGGGACTCAACGCGGTGATCCGGGCGGTGGTTAAGTCGGCCACCAAACGCGGCTGGGACACGATCGGTTTCCTGGGCGGTTATGAGGGTCTGCTGGAACCGATGCGCCACCGGCCTCTGGATTACCGGGAGATGGACGCGCTCCTGTTCGTGGGGGGGACGATTCTTGGCACCAGCAACAAGGGCCGTTTCGCCGCCAAGACCGGCCATGGTCAGGTCCAGCAAATCCCGGAGGAAATTCTGAAGGAGGCGAAGGCGAATTTCCACAAGCTCGGCCTGCGGGCGTTGGTCACGGTGGGCGGGGATGGCTCCCTGACCATCGCGCAGCGATTGTTTGAACATGGCGTGCCGCTGGTGGGCGTGCCCAAGACCATTGACAACGACCTCGAGGCCACGGCCATCACGTTCGGTTTCGATTCGGCCGTGGCCTGCGCCACCGACGCGCTGGACCGGTTGCGCACGACGGCCCAAAGCCACGAGCGGGTGATCGTGCTGGAAGTGATGGGCCGTTACGCGGGCTGGATCGCTGCCCACGCGGGCATTGCCGGCGGCGGCGATGTGATCCTGATTCCGGAGATTCCCTTTCGCTACGAAAGCGTCTGCGCGCGAATCGCCCAGCGCGAACGCGAGGGGAAACGGTTCACCCTCATTGTCGTGGCTGAGGGCGCGCGCGAACGGGGCAAAGATTTTGTCACCAGCGGCCCGGAGGAAAAACAGCGCGAGGCCCGCCTGGGCGGCATCGGCGCGGTGGTGGCGGACGAGGTTCAGAAACGCACGGGCAAGGAAACGCGGGTCTGCGTGCTGGGCCATTTGCAGCGGGGAGGCGCGCCCACCACGTTTGACCGTCTCCTCTGCACGCGCTTTGGGGCGCGCGCCGTGCAACTCATCGCCGAGGAGAAATACGGCTACATGGTGGCCCTGCGTCCGCCGGATACGGTGGCGGTGAAACTGACCGAAGCCATCGGCCGCCTGCGCACCGTGCCGCTCGAGGGCGACATCGTGCAAACCGCCCGGGCGCTGGGCATCAGTTTCGGGGACTGATGCTCTGCCGACTTCCACACGGCCGCTCGATTCAAGTGCGTGAGCGTTCGAGGGAAAACCCGAAAACTGAAATCCGAAGCCCGGGAGAATTCCGAAGTCCGAAGTCCGAATCGCTTGACTGTCCGAGCGAGCCCTCGCCGTTCGGATTTCGTGCTTCGGGCTTCTTTCGGATTTCGGCTTTTCAGGATTCGGACCTCGACCCGCATCAGCGGCCTGCATTCGACCCTGGTGCGGCTCCGCGCTGTCCGCTTCAAACCGGCATTGCCGACAACACCGGCTTCGCCGCTTGACGCTGCGGCTGCCGCCGGTAGTTTAGCCGCGGAGTCCGCGACGTGTGGCTGGGAAAAACCGCGGGCGCCATGAGAGTATCCTATGGCCGTCATCACCATCAGTCGGGGTTCGTATTCCGGAGGCAAAGCCGTGGCCGAGCAGTTGGGCGCGCGGTTGAATCATCCCGTGTTCAGCCGGGAGCAGGCGTTGTTGCAGGCCGCCGCGCAATACGGCATTTCGGAGCGGGAACTCACTGAAACCCTCAACCAACCGCCGCCGTTCTGGCAGCAGGTGTTGGGCAAACGCCTGGCTTACGTCAAGTGCGTCACCGCCGTGTTGCTGGATCACGTCCGCCAGGGTGGTCTGGTGTATCACGGCAACGTGGGCCACCTGTTGCTGGCGGGCGTGCCGCACGTGTTGCGGGTGCGCGTGATCGCCGGCCTCGAACAGCGCATCACGGCGGCCATGGCTCAGTCCGGCCTGAACCGGGAGCAGGCCATCGCCCACATCCAACGCGTGGACCACGAACGCAGCAAGTGGGCGCAGGTGCTTTACGGTGTGGATTGGAACGACCCCGGCCAGTATGACGTGATCCTCAACCTCGAACACCTTTCGGCGGAAAGCGCCTGCGAAACCATCGCGCGCATGACCGCGTTGAAGGAGTTCCAGCCCTCCCCCGAAAGCCGTCAACGTCTCGAGGACGCCAGCCTGAGTTCAAAGGTGTGGGCCGCGATGGCGAGCAACCCGCTCACGCGCAGCGCCGGTCTGGAAGTCACCGCCCACGACGGCAGCGTGACCATCACCGGCAATGTCGGCTCCACCAAGGCGGCTGAGGCGGTCGCCCAAATCGCCCGCGCCGTGCCCGGTGTCAAGTCCTTGCGCTCCGAGGTCGGGATGGGTTCGGACTGGCATTGGTAGGAAGGAGGGCGAGCCTTCCGGTCGCGGATACCACCAGGGCCGCTCTCAAGTCGGCCTCACGTCGCTGACCTGGATGGAGGTCCGAAATCCGAAAAGCCGAAATCCGAAAGAAGTCCGAAACTCGAAATCCGAATGGCCAGCGCACGCTCGGACATCAAAGCAACTCGGGCTTCGGATTTCGGAAATCTCCCGGCCTTCGGATTTCGCGTCTCGGTATTTCCTTCGACCGCTTACGCAGTTGAATCGAGCGGCCTTGGGACTCCTCGGGGCGCATCTCAGTTTATTGCAGGCAGGCATTCTTGGCGGAGCGCAGGTTTCCCCACCGGCGGTATCGCCGACTTCCAGTCGGCTGGCCCAGGCACGGCGGGGCAGGGCAGGCGTTCGCCGCGTTTGCGGATTGGAAATCCGCGATGCGGCAGACTGGAAGTCTGCGCTACTGCATCACCTTGGCGAGAGAACAATTCTCCTTTGCCCCCCGACCGAGGTATGCGATTAGTCAGCATCCGGCCAATTTGACCGGATGGCTTTGGAAGACTTCAAGTTGAGAGATAATGCGTGCCAGTTGTGGCTGCCGCTGGCTTTATGGCTGGCGGCCGCTGGCACGATGCCGGGGCAGGTTCCCACCAGCGGGGGCATCTACCAGCAGAACTTCGACTCGCTCGCCTCCGGCGGCACGAGCAATCCGTGGCAGGACAACTCGACCATTCCGGGCTGGTACGCGGCTAAGACCCTTGGGGACACCGCTGTTTCCACCTATCGCGCCGACGGCGGAAGCAACAACACCGGCGCGCTTTATAGTTTCGGCGTCGCCGGCGTCAACAGCGCCGCGGATCGCGCGCTCGGTTCGATTGCCTCGGGCACGCCAGGCCATTTCGCCTACGGCGTCCGTTTCCTCAATGACACCGAGGTCACACAGACGAACATCCTGGTTTCCTACACGGGGGAGCAATGGCGCAACGGCGGCAACATCGCCGCGCAAACGCTGGCGTTCTCCTGGCGCGTCAGCAGCGGTGCCATCACCGATGCCGATGCGCTCAACGCGTCCGTTTGGATGGAGTTCCCGGCGCTCAACTTCGTTTCTCCCACGGTGGGCGCGACGGCGTCGGCGCTGGATGGCAACGCCGCCTCAAGCCGGCAGGTGTTCGTCAACCTGCTGTTGGAAGGGGTTTCGCTCCCGCCGGGAAACGAACTCTTCCTCCGTTGGCTCGACCTGAATGATTCCGGCAACGACCACGGACTGGCCGTGGACGACGTGACCGTTCTCTTCGGCGAGGCGGCGGCCAATGCGCCCTATGTTCTGACCCACCCAGCAAGCCGCACGGTGACGGTGGGCGATACCGTCACATTCAACGTGGTGGCCGGTGGTGCGCCGCCGCTCGCTTATCAGTGGCAATTCAACTCGCAGGACCTAGCCCAGGCCACCAATGCGAGTCTGATGCTTTCAAACGTCAGCCTCGAAGCTGCTGGAGATTACCGGGTGGTGATAACAAACGCCGTGGGCTGGACCAACAGTCTCGCCGCCACGCTGACGGTCCTTCCGGCGTCCGCCGGTTTGTCCGTGTTGCAATACAACGTGCGCGGTTTCGGCGCGGCAGATTGGAGCACCAATTCCGTGCAAATCCAGGCCATCGCCCGGCAATTGCAGTTCCTGCAGCCCGATGTCATCACGTTCAACGAAGTCCCGTTCAGTCTGCGCTGGCAGATGACCAATTTCGCCGCGGTGTTTTTGCCCGGGTACGGCATGGCCATCAGTTCGGGCACGGACGGTTCAATCTGCAGCGCCATCGCCAGCCGTCATCCGATCACGCGGTCCAACTCGTGGATGGCACGCCTGGACCTGCGCGGTTTCGGCTACACCAACGAGAATGACAACCTCGACAATTTCACGCGCGACCTGTTCGAGGTGGAAGTGGCCGTGCCGGGATTCCCGCAACCGCTGCACGTCTTCACCACGCACCTCAAGGCGACCGACTCCGCCGCCAACTACGCTGACAACGCCGCCAAGCGCGCCGCCGAAGCCGCGGCCATCACCAACTTTCTCGCGACCAACCTCCTCTCCACCCATTCGCTGCGCCCCTACGTGCTCGCCGGCGACTTGAACGAATCCGACACCAACGCCCTGGCGATTCAGACGCTCATCAGTCCGGCGACCGGTCTGATGCTGACCAATCCCCGCAATCCGGTCACCGGCAGCATCAACACCTTTTCCACCACCACCGCCAATCCGGGCTCGCGCCTGGATTATATTTTTCCGAATCAGCTCCTGGCCGCGAACATCCGCACCAGCCAGGTGTTTCGCACCGACCGTTTATCGCCGCTGCCGCCCAACCTCAACAGCAACGACTGCAAGGTCGCGTCCGATCACCTGCCCGTCATGGTCGTGTTCAACAACCCCTACGATCAACCGTTCCGCCTGCTCTCACTCGCGCGCGATGACCAGGACGTGACGGTGACCTGGGAATCCGTCCCCGGTCAGACGTATCGGGTGGAAACGGCGACGACCCTGGCCGCTTGGAGCACGCTGGCTGGCAATCTTCTGGCCACAGGAGCGACCTTCGTCTTCACCACAAATCTCAGCGATGTCGTTCGGTTCTTCCGCGTCTCGCGCGGGCCGTGACGCTCAACAAGCTTAGCGGCAGCCATCCGTGGTTGCCGTGGAGGGCGACTCCCTCACGACCTGCCACTCAACACGACTGCCGATTCTTTCACCCACCCGACTCGGCGCGTCCCGTCGGTGACCTGCAACCAGTCATCCTTTTGGTCCAGCACGCGAAGTTCCGCGCCATCTCGCGCCGTGAACGTGTTGGGCGCGCCCTCAAGCGGGCTTTGCCGCACGGCGGCTTCGGGCGAAATGACTATGGCCATTCGATGCTGCGAGTCGCTTCGGTACGCGAGCATGGCACAGACGGTCAAACCCGCCGTCACCATTCCCGCTGTCAGAGTCCAGGACCGCAACGACCGGCCCAGCGACGGCTGCAATTGCCGGGCGATCATCAGGGCAAAGGTCAGCCAGAGGGCGAAGGCTCCCAGCGCGGCCCACTCGTCCAAACTCAAGCGGCCGAGCCATTGTTCCCAACGGCCGGGACGCACGGTTGGCCCCTGGACTTGATTGCGGGCGAACTGCAGGTTGGCGCGCAGGTCGGGATCGCGCGGGGCAATCCGGCCGGCCTGCCGATACGCGGCGATCGCGCGGCCCATCTGGCCCGCCTTGAAGTGCGCGTTGCCCAGGTTGAAATACACCGCCGCCGAAGCCTGACCGGACTGGAGGATTTGTTCATACGCCGCCGCGGCTTCCAAAAACCTGCCCTCCGCGTACAGCCGGTTTGCAGCGTCGAAAGCGGCGGTTGCATCCGCGGCTTCGCCCCGGGCTTGGGCAAGCAGAACCAGGAGGACCATTACCAACCACAAGAGATTCGCGCCCGGCACCCTCACCGGCAAGGCGGGCACGAGAACCGGCGCTCTCGGAACGCGATTAAAACTGGCGGTTCGCAGGGGGGAACGGCTCGCGCCGCGAGCTGTGGCGCCGCGTGCGGCGGCGACATCCTTCACCGCGACGTTCTGCCCGTTCTGCGCGGGCGGAGTGCTCGCAGCGCGAGCACTGCCACCACCCGGGTTGATCGCTACTTTCACTCGCACCCGCGCTCCCGGTTGCGTTCTCATTCCAGTTCTCATGCCTTCATCCGTTGCAACTCGCGCAGCGCTCCTTCCAGCTTGGCCACCAGTGCCGTCAACTCCTGCGTCGTCTTGATGGGCGCGTAACGGGCAAGGTTGCACGTTTGAAACAACTCGTGGAGCGTCGTCGCCGTGGTGTCCGCGAGGCCGCGCGGCCGCAGTTTCTCGTCAATCACCGCCTCCGTGATCGAGCTGGCGGCGCAATCCAGCCGCTCGCCCAGTTGTTCCTGCAGCAGCCGGAACATCACGGCAAAGAACTGGTCTGAATCGTTTGCCGCCGCCAGTTTGCGAAGCTCGTTCAAGCCCTCGCGGACGGCCTGCTCGACCTGCCGCCGCCGTCGGAGACGCGGGTTGCTGGCCAGTGCGTCCGAGCGCTTGCGCCAAACCAGCGCGGCCAGCCAGGCCAGCACCGGCACACCTTGCAGCGCCAGAAACCACGGCTGTTGCATCAGCGGCGTCCCAATCTGCGCCAGCGTGCCGGCGCGCTGTTTGATGGGCACGATGTCCTGTTGCGGCGGGGGCGGGCTGTCCGGCGCGGCGGGTTTGCCGGCGGCGACGATGGGCGCGGGAGTGCCGCTTCCCGCTCGGACCCTCAGCTTGATCGCCGGCTGCGTCACTGTCCGATACGCCTTCGCATCCGGATCGAAGAACGCAAACGACACGGGCGGCAGTTCCTGGATGTCGCTGGATTGTGGCACGACAATTTGCTCGAAGGTTTTCACGCCTTGCAGGCCCATCGGGTCACTGCTCTGCACCTCGCTGGTGGGCGGATAGGTTTTGAAATCGTGCCAGGCGGTTTGCTCCGGCAGCGCGAGCGCCCCCAGCGCGCCGCGCCCGGAGATTTGGATGCGCACGGTGATCGGGTCGCCCGTGGCGACGTTGGTCGGACCGGCGGTGACGTTGAGCGAAAAATTCCCCACCGCGCCGTTGAACCCCGGAGGAACGTCCTGCGTCGGGAGCGGGAGCGCCTGGATTGTTTGCGCCGGCGTCGCCAGCGCCACCTGCCCGCGCTGCCGGTAGTTCCCCCAAAAATCCCGCTGACCGGTCAGGACGGTTACGCTGCCCTGCAAGGGATCGAGCCGCAACAAACCGCTCTTGACCGGCGAGAGCGTGAACAGCAACGGCACGACGGTGAAGGAGGCATCGCCCAACTGTCGCCGGTATTGTTGGCCACTGACGCGCTCCCCGATGTTGAAGCCCTCGCCGGACAGGGATGGGATCTGGGTGTTGGCGATGTTGCCCACCTCGCTGCGCAGATAGAGGCGCAACTCGGCCACGATGATTTCGCCCACGTAGATTTGCGTCTTGGGCAGGACGACCCACAGGAAAGCCAGGTTGGTGGCGAGACTGGCGGGCGGCGCGGACGGATCGCTTTGCAGCACCTTCAAGCGCAGCGGCTGGCTGGCGTGCTTCTGACCTTCGATCTCGGCGGTGATCGGCGGGATGACTTTTTCTCCCGGTTGCAGCGCCACGAAACTCAAGGTGTAGGAATGAACCGAGGTCATCCGGCCATCCGGCCCGAGCGTCGAGTTCATGGCCGAGGAAACGCTCTGCGCGAATTGCAGTCCCGGCACCTGCGGCAGCGGGGGAATCGCCTTGAGTGCGCCGCCCTCGCACTTGAGCGTGAGTGACACGGTTTCCCCCACCAGCACCGTGTCGCGGTCCAGGGACGCGCTGAAACTCACGGCGGCCGCGCTCTTTGCGCCGGCGCCGATCAGCGCCATGGCCACCGCCACGCAGAACCACAGTTGGTTCCAGCACGGGTGCGCGCGGGCCGGGATGCCCGGGAATTGTTCCGCCAGTTTTACCATCGTTTACGTGTCCGTTCAGTCTTGTCGCTCCCCGCCGCAAGCGCAAGCCCGCGGGCCGGGCCCGACGCAATATGGACAACGAAAGCGGTCGTTTGTTCGCGGGAAACAGTGGATTCCCTCACCGCCGTTTCCTAATCTTCGCCCCATGTCAGACATGGTGCATAGCCGACTTCAGCAGTTATTCGACTCCCCCGGGTTGGCCGGGCTTGGACCGCAACCACGAAGCGCCTCGCAACCGTTGGCGGCTTTGAACACCAGCCTGGACGAGGTGTTGCGCCAAAGCGGCCTGTCCGCAGTCCGACAACAACTCCTCCGCGCGCTGTTGCTCCTGTGGCACGATCATCTGGACGCTTCGCACACCATCTCGCAAGGCATCGAGAATGCGGACGGCAGTCTGGTTCACGCCATCATGCACCGGCGCGAGCCGGACTATTGGAACTCGAAATACTGGTGGCGACGGGTGGGCCGCCATGCCTGCTTCCCCGAACTCGCGCGGCGAGTCGGCGACTTTTTGAAAGCGAGTGGCGAGCGTGATCTGGCGGCGAAACTCCTGCCGCGTGGCGAATGGGATCCGTTCGCGTTCGTGGACGCGGTCGAAGCCGCGGCGGGTTGGCCGGCTGCCGACCAGCGGGTCGGACGGTTGCGCGAGATTCAGCGCCTTGAATCGGAAGTTGCCCTGGACCATTTCCTCGGGCGCAATGCGAGTTGACCCCGGCGCTGGATTCTGTCACTTGGACGGCGCGACATGGACGAATTCACCACGGTCCTCGGCGCGGTGGTGCCGGTGTTCGGCCTGGCCGGCGTGGGCCTGCTCATCCGCAAGCTCAACTGGCTCACCGAAGAGGCCGATCAAAGCCTGCTGCGCGTCAACATCAACCTCCTGTTGCCCTGCCTCATTCTCGACTCGGCCATCGGCAACCCGGCGCTCGCGCAATGGCGCAACCTGTTGCTCGCGCCGGCGGTGGGCTTCGGCAGCGTGGCCCTCGGCATCGCGCTGGCCCTGGCGGCGCGGGCGCTGCATGGACTGACCGACCGCCGCGCCACGCGCACCTTCGCGGTCAGCGTGGGCATCTACAATTACGGTTACGTGCCGCTGCCGCTCACGCTGTTGTTGTTCGACCGGCAGACCGCCGGCGTGCTGTTTCTGCTGATGATCGGTGTGGAAACCGCGCTTTGGACCATCGGCGTCATTGTCCTGAGCGGGGAAGGCATCGGGCGCGATTGGCGGCGCATCCTCAACGCGCCGTTGCTGGCCATCGCGCTGGCGCTCGCGCTCAACACGCTGGGCCTGCGCCCGCACGTGCCCCCGGTGGTGCGAACCGGAGTTCATTGGCTGGGCCAATGCGCCATCCCCATGGCCCTGATCCTGATCGGCGCCATCGTGGCCGATCACCTGCGCGAATTTCATTCCGCCTCGGGCTGGCGCGTGATCGGCGCGGCCGTGCTGTTGCGCATTGGAATTTTGCCCGTCCTGTTCCTGTTGCTGGCAAAATATCTCCCGGCCTCGATTGAACTCAAACGCGTCATCGTGCTGGAAGCCGCGATGCCGGCGGCAGTCTTCCCCATCGTCATGGCGCGGCATTATCAGGGCGACCCGGCCACCGCCATGCGCGTGGTGATCGGCACTTCGGTGGTGGGACTGCTGACGATTCCGTTGTGGATCCGGTTTGGGATGAAGTTTGTGGGACTGTGACGGAGCGCAGCCGGCCCAAATTTCCTTGAGTCTTTGTGGCGTGTTAGCGACTTAAAGACCTGATTCACTCGTTTGGCCGGAAGACACCTTCTCGATATCTGTCAGCAAAGCGTCCTCAAGTTCCTTGCCTGACATCTTGCGAATGGGGCTGGTTTCGCTGATGAAGAGCTTGATCAGACGTCGGTCGGCAGTTTTGATTTCAAACCCAAACTCTTCGAGGGTTACGTCTCCATTGTACCATGAGCCAAGGATCTCAATGCCGCCGATCTGCCCGAGAGCATTGCTCACGGTGTTGAACTCGCGGTAATAACCGAAACTGTACCCGCGATTCCTGGCTGAATCCCAACCATAATAAGAAATCCACGCGACTACCGCACCCACGAGGGCTGCGAGAATGGCAAGAAAGTATCTCATGCTTGCCCTTGCTTGCCGGAGCTTTGCCGTCGCAGTACCGCAGCCACCAATCCCTCAATCGTGTGTTGTCTCGCTTCCACCGACGGTTGGAGCGCCAACTCCGCCAGGGCTTTCGAGGTTTCCGGGCCGATGGACGCGAGTTTCGCTTGCGGAAACCTTTTCAACAACGCCGGCAGATCGAAGCGCGCGTGAAAATGTTCCACCGTCGAGGCGCTGGTGAACGTGATCCAATCCGCGCCGCTCTCCAGCAGCCGGGCCGCGTCGCCGGTGTGGTCCTCGGTTTCGGCGATGGTCTTGTAACAGGCGATGTCGTCCACGATCGCCCCGCGCGCTTCGAGCGCCTTGGGCAGGTCGGGATTTGCCACTTCCGCGCGGAGCAGGCAGATCTTCAGGTTCTCGATGGTCTCGTAGGCGTCGAACGCCTTCGCGATCTTCGCGCCGATGGCTTCCTCGGGCATCAGGTCCACTTGCAGGTGCAGGTCGCGCAACCTGGCCGCGGTGCCCGGCCCGACGGCCGCGATGCGCACTCCGCCGATGTCGCGCGTGTCCTTGAAGGCCTTGAAGAAGAGGTCGAAAAACGCCGTGACGCCGTTCGGACTGGTGAACACCAGCCAGTCGTAGGAATTTAACGCCAACAACACGTCGGCCACGTGGGCCAGTTGGGTGGGCGGGCCGATCTTGATGCAGGGAATCTCCAGCACCTCCGCGCCCAGTTCCGTCAGCCGGCCGGTCAACTCGGCGGCCTGCACGCGTGAGCGCGTCACCACCACCCGCCGCCCGAACAGCGGCCGGCGCTCGAACCAGTTCAACTTCTCCCGCAGCTTCACCACGTCGCCGATGACCGTGAGCGCCGGGGGCGAGAAACCCTTTCCGGCAGCCAGCCCGGCAATGTTGGCCAGCGTGCCGGCCACGGATTGCTGCCGCCCGGTCGTGCCCCAATGCACCACGGCCACCGGGGTCTCCGGAGCCAGGCCGCGCGCGATCAATCCTTCCGTAAGTTCGGGCAGTTTCCTCAGCCCCATCAAAATCACTTTCGTCCCGGGGATGCGCGCGATCTGGTCGAGATCGAAATGACCTTCCTCGCCGCCCACGCCTTCATGGCCGGTCAACACCGTGAAACTGGAGCAATGCTCGCGATGGGTCAGCGGAATGCCCGCATAGTTCGGGGCCGCCACGATGGATGAAACCCCCGGCACGACCTCGAACGGAACCTTCGCGTCCGCCAGCGCCTCCGCTTCCTCGCCGCCCCGTCCGAAAATGTAGGGATCGCCGCCCTTGAGTCGCACAACGCATTTTCCGGCGTGCGCCTTCGCCACCATCAACGCGTTGAGCGCCTCCTGCGACATGGCCTCGCCGCTGCCCCGGCTGCCGCGCGAAATGAGTTCCGCGCCCGCCGGCGCCAATCGCAACAACTCCGGATTGACCAGCACGTCATAGACCACCACGTCCGCGCGGCGCAACAACTCCGCCCCGCGCAACGTGAGCAAACCCGCGTCGCCCGGCCCGGCGCCCACCAGATAAACTGTGCCACTCTTTGCCATCGCCGAAAATTTAACGGCCCGGCCGCCGGGAGCAAAGCAAACTCCGGTCGCGCCCGGCGGTGGGAAGTGGTGCCTGCTGATGCTGGTGGGAGTTCTCGCGCCGCGAGAACTCCGCCCGCGGAATGGCGGGTGGAGCGAGCTGCCGATGGATATCGGACGGGCGAAGCCGTTGCGCCGCTGAACGCGACGCTACTCGTCGCAGCGCGCCGAGTTCCAACAGTCCGTCGCGCTGCCACTGCTTTGTCCGGAGCGAAGGCGGATTTGGCTTCTCTCACGGCGGCCCCCTGCTACCGTCCCGCCGGCAACGCAACCGCAACACCATGCTCGACCACGAATTGATTCCCGCGGAACAAAAGGACTCGAAACGACTGCTCATCATGCTCCACGGCCTGGGCGACAGCATCGAAGGCTATCGCTGGCTGCCCGAGGCCATGAACCTGCCCTGGCTCAACTACCTCCTGGTCAACGCGCCTGACGATTACTACGGCGGCTACGCCTGGTTTCAATTTGGCGGCGACATCGTCCCCGGAGTGCAACGCAGCCGGAAGCTGCTTTTCGACCTGCTGGACGCGCTGCGCGCCAGGGGCTTCCCCACCGACCAAACCACGCTGGGCGGATTCTCCCAAGGCTGCCTGATGACCATCGAAGTCGGATTACGCTATCCGCATCGGTTCGCCGGTCTGGTCGGGATCAGCGGTTGGGTGAGTGAACCGGAGAAACTGGTTCGGGAGCTCTCACCGGTGGCCCGACAACAACGCCTGCTGATCACTCACGGCACACTTGATCCGCTTGTCCCTTTTGCCGTGACGCGTGAGCAGGTGAAACTCCTGAAGTCCGCCGGCCTGCAAGTCGAATGGCACGAGTTTGTGAAACCGCACACCATCGCGGGCGAGGCTGAGTTGGAAGTGATCCGGAAATTTGTGCGCGCCGGTTACGCTGGTGTTTGATGCAAGGAGGTTTTCTCAAAAGCCTTCTGAATCGGGGTGAAACAGCAAGGCGGCGGTCAGGCCGTTGCCCCACGGCGCGCGGACAGATTCTCGTTTTGCGAACGAAAGGGGCAACGGCCTGACCGCCGCCTTGCTGCCCCGCCTCACGATTCCTGAAGTCGCGGTGACTGCGCGGTTGTTCAGCGCGTCCAAATCGTTCTGGCCGATGTCCGCCTCACGATTCCTGAAGTCGCGGTGACTGCGCGGCGCAGCCTGTGAACTGGCGAACAACTCGCTTTGCCGCCTCACGATTCCTGAAGTCGCGGTGACTGCGCGCCGTCAATATATTTTTGACGATAAATTTATTGTTCCGCCTCACGATTCCTGAAGTCGCGGTGACTGCGCGCAGCGGATTTAGGACCGCCGAAACATTGGCTTTAGCCGCCTCACGATTCCTGAAGTCGCGGTGACTGCGCGCACGG
>WYBW01000104.1 GCA_011525685.1 Verrucomicrobiia bacterium | reverse complement strand
ATGCGGGATCATGCTCGCCGCCAGTTCCAAAAACTTTACTGCTGCCTGGACCGATGCAGATCGCTGGCGCTCAAGCCGCCCGCCAGGCCCGCCGCGCAGCGGCTGGGTTCAACCATGCGCTGCAGCGAGCGTGCGCCCCGCGTTTCGATTTGTTGCTCATTGCGAACCTTTCATGCCGGGTTGGTTTGGCGGAGCGGCGTTTCCGGCGCACGTCGCTGAGCTTGGGTCGTTCAGTCTTTCAACGGAAGTAGCTGATGTTGCTTCGGTTGCTGTAGGTCCGGTGGGTGGATTGCCAGCGGTTTTGTCAGTCGTCTGACGACTCGCCGACAATTCGATCAAGCGGGAATTAACTCTCCCGCTGCTCGCTAACGGCGAGTGGACCAGTCCGCTTAGCCTCATAACAGAGAAAGACATGTTATGAAGCAACAGTTCAAACTCTACCGGCGCAGCAACGGTCGCTACTACGCCGAGAACACCACCACCGGAAAACAATCCTCACTCGGAACCCGCGACAAGGCCGAAGCCCATCGGCTGTTGCACGCCCAAAACGAAGCGGCCTACCAGCCCGCGTTCAATAAGCAGATGGCCAAGACTTACTTGGCCGCTGGCGATCCCCGCGCCAACACGCGCACCTGGCAGGATGTCATGGGCTACCTGCTGCAATCCAAGGAAGGACGCAGCCAGAAGACCCGCGAACGCTACGAGAGCGCCATCAAAGATCCGGGCTTCGATTCCATCCGCAATCTCCCGCTCATCCACACGACGGCGGAGACGCTCTACAAAGTCCTGAAGGACTCCGGCAAGCCCTGCACGAATATGTTCCTGCACCGCTTTCACAGCTTCGCGCTCAAGCTCGGTTGGCTGGCTTGGCCAATCATCGGTTACAACCAATGGCCCAAGCTCCGCTTCAAGGAACGGCGGGGCGTGACGTGGGAGGAACATCAGTTGTTGGTGAACGCGGAAAAGAACATCGAACGCCGCGCTTTCCTTGAACTGCTCTGGCACGTCGGCGCGGCACAGTTTGACCTCGTGAATTTGAAAGCCGAGGACGTGGACTGGAAAAGCCGCACCCTCAGCTACAATCGCCAGAAGACCGGACGCCTTTGCACATTACGCTTTGGCGATGAAGTGGCAGAGATTCTGAAACGCTTGCCAGCCAGCGGGCCGCTATTCCCAAAGTATTCAACACTCTCGTCGGCTGACCGGGCGACGCGGTTTGCGGAGCGCGTGGAGCGGCTGGGGATCAGGAAGCGCAGCGAGGAAGCGGGGATTCCGTCCATCTGTCTGCACTCCTATCGCTACTCGTGGGCCGAACGCGCCCGCGCGGCGGGCTACCCCGAACGCTACGCACAGGAGACGCTGGGACACCAAAGTTCCACTTTCACCCGCTTTTACTCCAAGCGGGCACAAGTGGAATTGCCGTCGCTGGAACAATACGAGAAGCGAGCTGCTCCGACCGCACCCGAACCCAGCACGCCGCCCAACGTCATTGCGTTCCCTTCGCCAAGCGCTGCGACGACGGTCACCGTAATCACCACAAACAAACCGGCTGCTTTACCAGCGGCGCAAGTGCAGGAGGCGGTATGAACCCGCATCCGGTTCAAATGCTCGGTCCGGTGTTTAAGTTCCTCGATGGAATGATTGAGGACTACGGCCTCTACCTCTTTATGGGGTTCGTCTATGTCGCGATTCCGTTTCTCGTGTGGCTGCTGTGCGGCGGGCTACGCCGGGCGTTGTTTAGGGGTAAGTCCATTCCGCATTTGCCGCCGGTGATTATCTTTCGCGTGCCGGGAAGACCACCGCAACCGCCAGAGGCATTCAATCCATTCCCACTACCTCACGAACGGCCCGACTGTCATTGTGATGATGAGCATTGAAATTGAAGCAAAGCTGCACCTCGCGCGCCGTATTTCAGTGATGACCGTTGCGGGCATGGCGTGGCCTGGCTTCGACGGGGCTCTTGCGGGCATTCTTGTTCCGCCAGTGTTCATAGAGCGCGTTACGCATCTTGCTCAGCAACGCAATCTCGCCTGCCAGTTCCATCACTTGCACCGTCGCAAAATGCTTCACCGCGCTGGGCGGCGGATCACCCAATGGTTCCAACAGGCCGACACTGACTAAAATCGGAATGTCATGCTCCGCCAGGCCGATCAGTGCGGCAGTCTGCGCCGTGTTCAGCATGGCGGGGAGCCGCCGTAGGTTCAGCAGTTCCTTGGCGGTGGCCGAAATCAACTCAGGCGGCCTGCTGCCCGTCGGGGATTTGGCTCCGGCGGCGGCACCGGAGCCGATGCGTTCGTTGACGTGCGTGTTCATGATTCCTCGATGGTCACGGTTGGGGTTCGGACAAAGTGATGGAGATGGCGGCAATGTGGACCTTCAACGTGGCGGCGAAACGCCGGTCCGCCGCTTGTGCGGATTTCAACTCGTAACGCTGAACGGCCTTTTCCACGACCTTGAGTCCGCTGCCCAACAGCACCACGTCTGCCGTGGCGAAATGGAGCAACAGCGTTTCTGGTGGAGCTTCCGGTTCACGTTGCACGGCAGGATTGGCCGTGCGTTCCGCATAAAGAAACTGCGCATAGGGCAGCAGGTAACTACGCCCATCGTCTGCCAGGACTTGAACGGCAGCGATGCTGGCATCTAGTTCAAAGCAAGGATTGTCACGCGAGCTAGACGCGGATGCTGCGACGGGATTGGGATTGGTGTTCATAAGATGTCTCGCGAATTTGTTCGTGGCCCTGACGGAGTGAACGCGATGCTGCAATGCGTTGGCGGAAGTGTTTCAGGAAGCGATGTCCGCGTTGCAAAACGCGCAGGATGAATCTCTGCCGATAAACATGCGGAACGGCTTCCACGGCAGCCAGCCGTTCACGGGAATGCGTAATATGCGAGCGTAATTGCTCAACGTCATCGGTGAACACCTGGCAGCGTTCGCGTCCACGCGAAATGCTGACGTAAAATTGTTGCCGATGGACGGCGGGCAATGAACGCGATGACGCCACGACCAGCACCTCGTCCACCGTCTTGCCCTGGGCGGCGTGCGACGTGATGGCGTAGCCGTGGGTGAATGTGCGATAGCCAGCAGGAATCAGTCGCCCGTCAGCCAGCAACATGGAATCGCCCTGAATCGCCTGCACCTCGACGAGTTCGCCATTGATGAACCGCTTGCGGCCAGCATTGGCCTGCAACAACAGGCGGTCGCCAGCGGCGATGCTCAGGGTGCGCCGCTCACCCACGTCGAACGAGGTGTTGCCTCGACCCAATCTGAGAATGGATTCAGAACCGTCAGCACGTTGTATCTTCAGCGAATCGGCTTCAATGGCAGCTAGTATAACCGTTTCGTCTTTCCGAAAGCCGCCGACGTTTCGATGAAACCGCATTGCCATGCCGGGGCGGTATTGCCGCATGTCCCGCTTCTGTGCTTCGGTCCACGACAGCGAATCAAACACCTGAAACTCCCTTTCCTCACCTGCTAACCGACCGGATGCTTTCAACGAAGCCCGCACTTTCTCCGTCACCGCCTCGATCTCATTCCACGTCGGCGCGACCAGCAGCACGGATTTGTTTTGCATCAAAGCCTTCAAATACGCCTGCGCTGCTTTGCCGTGAAGATCGTCGTTGGAAAATTCCACAATCGCGCCGATGCGCTCCAGTTGAGCGAATGCCTCACCGGTCCGCTTCTGGGCGGCCAATTCGACGGCCTTGCGATACTCCGCTTTGCGCTGGCGACGAATCGCCGTGAGTTGGCCGGACTTAAAATTGGAATGGCGCTCCAAGATTCGCAGCGCATCGCCCCGAGTCACCGAAGCGTGCTGGCCGGTGTCACCCGAAAGCACCACACGGGCATCCCGCGCCAGGTCAAAAAGCCGCTTCATGTCGTCAATGCCCACCGCTCCGGCCTCATCCAGAACGACTACTTGCCGGGAGGATAACGCGGGCTTGGATTGCAGCAGGCTTTGCAGCGTGGTCGCGTTGAACCCTTCCTTGCGGAGCACATCGGTCGCTGCCGCCGTCGGCGCGCAGAACAACGATTCAATTCGTGCCTCCGTGCAGGCCGCGACCAGTTCACGCAGAGCCGTGGTCTTGCCCGTGCCCGCCAAACCGCGTAGCCCGGTGATGCGGTCGCCCGTCCGCAGCACATGAAGAATCGCCCGGCGTTGATCTTCGCCCAGCCAGTTGGCGGGCCGATAACCTGAATGCAACGGGGCGACGGCATCACACCCCGCGTTGACCGTCGAAATCAAATCCAGTTCCGTCGCCAAAATCTGTTTGGTCGAAAGCCCGCGCTCCGTCCGCACCAACGCCGGTGCGTTTTCGAGTTCGACTTTCAGTCGCGGCAAATCCATCTCCCCGAGACGGTGCGACAACGCGGCATCCAGCAGTTCATGCTCTGGCACGACGGACTTACGCTCGAACAGATGCGCGACCGCGTAATCCAAAGTTTGTTTCTCCAAGCCGGTCATGTGCGGCAGACTCGTGCGTTGAACCGAGGCCATGAGTTTTCGCAGCGCCTGCAATTCATCCGGCTGCAATTGCGCCACCTGCCGTTTACGCACTTCCGTGGTCGAAATGCCTTTGACCTTTTCCGCCCGGCTCTGATGCACCGCATGGGAAATGGCATTGTTCGACAATTTGCGCCCCAGCTTCTGTTCCAGCTCCTGCACCACGGCATCACGCTGTTGCGACCGTTTGGAAAAGCGTTTCAGCACCTCATCGCTGACGCCCTCAATCTGGAAGCCATGTTTGGACGGTTGAATCCGGTAGCCGATTTGTTGCACCCGCTTCGCCAGCTCATTCCGATAGACCGCCGTGCCATAACGGATGGCGTCATACATGCCGCCCGCTTGCAGGGCTTTCCACGCGCGTTCGTTGTCATCAAACGTGGCGTTGAACACCGTGAAGTGCGTGTGCAATTGCGGGTCGAGAGTGCGGCTGCTCGTGTGCGTGAACGCTGCGGCGGCGAGATTGCCAGTGATCCGATCCATTTGGCCGCCTTGTTTTCGCACTCGTGTTGCGGCGAAGGTTTCGAGTTCGCGAAATGCAATTCGCGCAGCTTCCTCATGCGCCGTTACCAGCCGTTCATCCGCCAGTGTCACTGCCAGCACCGAAACTGATTTCGGCGCGGAACAGGTGAAATCATAAAATACCCGGCGCTGACCTTCCTTCAGTTGCCGCTGCGTCAGCCGTTCGTGGGTTGCCGGATTTCGATTTTCGCACAGGGCGTGGAACTGCTCACGAGAAACATTCTGCTTCAGACCCAACCGCTCCGCCCCGGTGCCGATCCACTGGCCGGGGCGGATTTCGCCCGCCGCGTAATAATCGTTCTGCGCCAGATGCTCGTCGAAGTAACTCTCGGCATCCCCCAGATTTTTGTGCGCGACCACGGTAAACATACGGTGCGAGATTATCCGGTTGGCAGGACACTACGGCGCGCGTGACGCACAATCTCCGGCCATGCCTCGACCGATGACAGTAACGTAACGTGCGCGATGACGGTGCGTCCGTTGGGCACGATTGTTCGGCGGAGGCAAACGGACTTCACCGGGCGAGGTCGTTGATTCGCCGTCATGCTGGACAGGATGGCAAAACCGAACCCGCCGAGGTGTAGGTGATACACCGATTCCATTTCCCACCGGCCACACAAAGTCATTCGCGAAGGATTGGGCTCGGAATCAGCCAGTTGGCAACTCGCAGGTGGAAAACGGCAAGGCCCGCGGCGCTTTGACTGCCCGGCCTTGCTCGTGCCTCGCAAACCGTGCAGACCAATCGCCGCGATCAGCAACCAAGAAGGTCGCGCACTCAACGGTTGTTTTGAAAAATCCCGCGACTCCACAGCCGTTCCGTCCGCTCCGATTTTCAAAACGCCCGTTCAGTGCAGCCAAGAATTTGCCTCCGCTTGCGGATTGCGGTATTGATCTGTTCAGTGAAGACGATGTCTTTCAAGGAAATGAAAAGGCAGGAAGCGGAAAACCGGATGGCCGCGATCCGCCGGGCACGCCGCAGTCCGCAGGCTGCGACAAGGGAACAGCGCCGGGCCTCGCTGGTCGGCGATGGTGCGAAATGGCGCATCACCAATTTCAAACAGGTCGTGCGCGCGATCTCCAAATGGGCGTAATTCGCCAGCGGCATGCCGAATGAATGCCGATTGCCCGCCCCGCCGCCACCAGCTATCTTCTTGCTGCAATGAGCTTCGGACGCAGCAACAAGACCTGGCATGAAATTGTGGATGACCGCAGCCTCGAAATGGATCGCGTCATCGCCGAGAAGCTTCGCGCCAACCCAAAGCTCGTCCAAGTCGCTCTGATCAATATCGAGCGCTGGCTGGCTAATCCCGATTACTCCGAAAGCGGACGGCAAGCCGCCTTGGAATGGAAAGGCATTATAGAAAACTCGTCAGTCGAGGCGCTGGTGACCTTGTTGGAAAGCAGTTCTGAAGAAGCGCGGCGGCTGCGGCAATCGAGTCCTTTCTGCGGCATCCTCACACCGGATGAACGTCAGGCCATTTTCCGAAAGTATGAAGCGCTCCGAGATCGAGCATGTCTTGCGAGCCGCTAAGGGGATCGCCGGCGAAGACGAGTTTATCCTGATTGGCAGCCAGTCCGTCTTGGGTGCCTTTCCAGACGCCCCCTTGGTTTTGCGGCGGTCCATCGAACTGGACCTCTATCCGAAACTCCATCCCGAAAAGTCAGACCTGATTGATGGTGCGATTGGAGAACGCTCTTTGTTCCACGAAACGCATGGTTATTACGCGCATGGCGTTGGTCCAGAAACCGCCCATCTGCCGGCGGAATGGGAGAACCGACTGGTGCGCATTAGCAGTGAGAACACCGGGGGCGCCATTGGTTGGTGTTTGGACGTGCATGATCTGGCTTATAGCAAACTGGCGGCGGGCCGGCCAAAGGACCTGGAATATGTCGGGAATCTCCTGCGCTACAAACTGGCCAGGCAAATGCGAATCAAACGCTTGGTTGGAAAGGAGCAGAACGCAGCCCTAAAGACTCTGATGACCGAAAGGCTCGCTGTGGTTGTTACAACGCTCCGGCCCAACATCAGGATTCGGCCCTGAGCTTTCCCGTGGCGGTCACTTGCCTGCACCCAGGATCGCCGCCTGCGTGCATCCGCTGTGACTCTGAAGCAACGCCACGGAACCAACAGCCTGCCATAGCAAGATAATATTGCATGGTCCGGTCCCACACATCTGATGGTCGACGCTTTGACTGGCCGGCTTTCCTGCGGGCGCTCGGAAACCGGCCAGACAAATCGCCGCAGGCACACCCATACGGTGGCGCACTCAACGGTCGTTTTTAAAATCCGGCGACTTTACAGCCGTTCCGTTCGCTCCGATTTTCAAAAACGTCCGTTCAGTGCCGTCGCGAATTTGCCTGCAACTGCGGATTGCTGTATTCATTTGTTCAGTGAAAAAGGTGTCTTTCAAGCAAGTGAAAAGGCAGGAAGCGGAAAACCGGATGGCCGCGATCCGCCGGGCACGCCGCAGTCCACAGGCTGCGGCTAGGGAACAGCGCCGGGCCTCACTGGTCGGTGATGGAGCCAAATGGCGCATTACCAATTTCAAAGAGGTCGCCCGCGCAATGGCGAAAAAATGGAGCTGACCCGGAAAGACGGCAGATCATCACCTGATTTTGCCGGTCAAATAGCCGGTTCGCTTGGCAGGGGAAAACCGTTCGATGGCGTAGCGTAGCATGGTGCGTGGCATGACGGCATAATGTTGCCGGAGAAAACCCTCCAGCACCGACTGGTTCCGCTTGGCGACCTCCCGCAGCATCCAACCGCAGGCCTTGTGCATCAGATCGTGTTCGTCCCCCACTAGTTGCTCAGTCAATTTTAGGGTGTCGGCAAAATCACCAGCCCGGATGAAGGCGAACGTAGCGAGGACAGCAATCCGCCTTTCCCAGAGTGAACGTGATTTCGCCAGTTGATAAAGCAATGACCGGTCTTGCCGGAGCAGATGCGCCCCGACGATGTAGGGAGCCGAACTGTCCACCAGATTCCAATTGTTCACCCGGTGCCGGTTGTTCAAATAGACCTGATACACCCTGTTTTTGATGCTGACATCTCCCTTCCGATACTGCTCGACCAGAATCAGCAGTGCCAATAGCCGCTCGTCGTTGTAGGCGGATTGCAGAAGTCGCTCACAATCCGTCAGGCCAAGCTGCTGATATTGCCGGGCAAGTTGTCGGATGGCCGGAACCGTGATGCCCAAGAAACGATCTCCCTCGGCGTATTGACCTTTTCCGGTTTTGAAAAAGCCGGCCAGGAACTCGGCCTTGTTGGGGTTCGCCAGCGCCAGCAACGCCGCGTGAGCCTGACGATGATCCATCGCCGGTTCATCTGACGAATGACCGGCTTGTCTCGGAGCCTTGATAATTTTACGCGGCATAAATCAGAACGCGAACACCGTCATCATAGGCAGAATCGAATTTGGTAGAAAATGAATTGGCATGAATCGGCGCTTTGACTGGCCGGCTTTCCTGCGGCACTCGGAAACCGGCCAGACAAATCGCCGAAACTCAAACCTAAACGGTTGCGCACTCAACGGTCGTTCTAAAACCGCGCTCAACTCCGCCGTCGTTCGTTTATACCACTGCCGACCTGCTTCGTTTCGCTGCCGGTTTCAGAACGCCCGTTCAGTGCGTTGTCATCGGCACATCCGCGCACGAATTTTGACACGTTCGGGCGAACGGAATCGGTGACGGCTTTCTGAAACCTGAAAGCCTTTATTTTTCGAGACACCATCCCCTTACATGAACGTAAGGCAGCAGACACGGAATGGCCGCGTAGTATCCGCCAACATCCGTGAATTATCCGGTAGCAGCCACTCAGTGCCCGGGCAGTTGCCGGGAAGCACCTCTCGCAGCACTGGCAAATGTCCGCACAATAGTTGCCACAACGGTTAGGAAGCGTCCGGGGAATTGCCGATGGAATCTGCGCAGCAGTCCACCTCACGAACATGTAGCACTTGGCGAATTGTCCACGCAATTTCAAATGCAGCGTTAGTGGGGTGGCCGGAACACATCCCTAACGTCCGGGCAACTAGCCGTCGCCTTTGCCAGTCCGTAACCGCAACCGCAGTATATCCGTGTCCGCGCACAATCCGCGTTCGCGCCCCGTCCGAAAACATGTCCGCGTTCAGTCCCCGAACTGACCACGGTCGTGATTTGTCTGAGACCACGCTTAAATAGCTCGCGATCACGTCCGGTCCGCGACCACAAACGTGGCCAGTCCAATTCCAGAAACTCGCGCTTACTGCATTCAGTCCACGAACAAGCCAAGGACAGCGCACGTCGAACCGTTTCGTGGGGTGGCAAATTCTTTGCTTGCGTTCTGGTTCTTGCAGAGCCCTCGGCCTTGGCCTGCTCCTTGGGTTGTATGCCCGAATCTACTGACTCGGTTCATGGTGCACAGTAGCGCTGATGGGAAAGCACGCGAATCCAAGTTCAATGGTAGGTCGCTGGTCGTCGCGTCAAGGTAGTGCCTCGGTATGCCCTCGGCCTCCACCGTTGACCCGCCGCCCGGCTCCGGGGATTTGCTCTTAGATGACATGATGAGTTTGCGAACAGCGCGGTTATCGCGTAGCGCAATCAATGTCATGAAAACTACCAATCGAGACCTCTGAACATCGGCTGATTTTTTGAACCGTTTGATTTTTGTGCGTGCCCACATGGCGAATTCTGAAAATGCAACCGCCCAGCGCGAAGCGGCGCCGCTGTTTGTGACCGCGCTTGGGCCTT
>WYBW01000103.1 GCA_011525685.1 Verrucomicrobiia bacterium | reverse complement strand
TGATGCTGTTGGTGTTTTGCTGCAACGTCCAACCGGTCGAGGGCGAAGGCCAGGAGACGAGGACCGTGTTGGTGGTGGTGCGGGTGATGGAGAGCAGGGGTGCGCCGGGCGTCTGCACCGCTTGAATCGCCCAGAAGCCGCCTTGCAACGAGTAGTCGCCGCCGGTCATGAGGGCGCCGGCATCGGGTTGGCCGATGGTGCCGCTCACGGAATACACGCCGCCGGTGCTCGTGCCGCCCCCACCATCAATGGTGTACCAGTCAATGCTGTAATTCTGCGCCAGCGCGTTGCAGGTCAAACCGAGGGCACAGCCGAGTCCAAGGAACAATGGATTCAGGGTTTTCATGGTCAGTGGTTCGCGTTGGTGAGTTTATCCACCGTGTGCCGGAGTTTTTCAAGTACATCTTTTAGTTCCGCGATTTCCTTTCGCCGACGATCCAGTTCGAGTTGTTGTTCCTCGAGTTTCCCGTGCAGGGCTTGAATCGCCGCCAACGCCACGCCATCGGCGTCCACGGTGGCGATGGCCTTGTCCGAGCCGCCCACGCCAAAGGTGGCCTGAAAGTCCTGCGCCGTCGGTCCGATGTGCCGGTTGCCTGGCTGGCCTTTGAAGGCCCAGCGGGTGATGGGCAGCGCGGCGACTTTTTCCAGAATTGCCGCCGAGTCCACCGGCTCGAAATCCTGCTTGGCCTCGCGGTCTGAGGTGGAATTGAAGGTCTGGGCGAAAACGTTCATGTGCTGACCGGCGGCGGAGTTCCAAAAGCCCACGTTCATGACCCCGGCGTTGCGGCTGCCGATCTCGATGTCTCCGCCGAAACCGTCGCCGCCAATGTAGGGCTGCTCGTTACCCGCCCCGCGCAGGTTCAAGTAGCTGCGATCAAGGCTGGCCAGGAATGTGCCGCCGGCCCCGGGATCTAGGGCGGCGTCGGAGTGCGTGCCGCCCTGATACCAGGCGAAGCGGTCTCCGGTGCCCGCGCCGGTGCGGAAGTAGTGCGTGCCGCTTTGCACCCCAATACCGTACGCGCCGCCCCAGAGGTCAATCATCTGGCGGGTCTGCGCGCCGAACCGGAGCTGGCCTGAGCAACCAGCCCTTGAAGCTGCCGCCGGCGGGATCGAACTCGTGAATCTTCCTGGCCACGCGCAGGAGGGTTTCCTGTTCCACGTCCTGTGCCTCGCTCTCGGTCAGCCCGGAGCGCAGGGCGGCGCGGTGGATCAGACCCGAGTAGAGCGCCCGGAATTCCTCCCAACTGCGTTGGTCCTCCCAAATGGCCAGCCGGCCCAGAAGGCTGGGTCGCGTCGGAACAGATTCCCGGTCGGCATGGCTCATGGCTCTGATTCTGGTTGCGAATCGTATAAGGATAAACGCGGTTGGCCACGCCGCACTTTCAAGAGAATCGGTGGTGACGCCGGTTTCCGCTCACGAATTTGTCTCCAAACCTGCCATGAACGCTGCCTCGGCCGGCAGGCCACCACCCCCACAGCCGGTCGAGTTGCACCCGGATTCTCGGGCTTTGGATCAGGCCGCGCCGCCCAACTGCAAGCGCGGGTCGCTCTCCAGCATGGCCTTCAGATTCGACCAGTTGGCCTCGTTCATGTCGTTGAACGCGTGCAAGTACACCGCGACGGTTTCCGGGGGATACTTCGTGAGCAAAAGTTCGACGGCGGCTTTAAGCTTCTCGTCCTCCATGGATTCCGGCAGGTCCTCGACCACGCCTTCGGTGTTCTGGATGCCGAGCGCGTTGAGGAAGTCCACCAGCATGGCGTTTTGCTTCTTCACCAGCCAGGTGCGGATGAGCGTTCCAGCGGCAAGGTCCAGGGCAGGGCGGGTGAGGGTGGCCAGCATTGTGGCGTGCTGCTGCGGCCGCGGCTGGCGCTCGAGAAACACCGGCCGGAGATGCCGCGCGTTAGCGACGGCCTGCAAAGTCGCCTTGTAGGTGGGTTTCTCGGCCTCATACACGCCGGCGATGATCTCGTTGGCAAGGTTCGGCGACATGAAGCCGAGCAATTCGTACGACTTGAGCATGGTTACGTTTCCAGTGCGAAGTTAAAAGCCCTTCGACGGTCGTTGATTCGGTTCGACCACCGGGCCGGATTCTGTGCCGGTCAGCCCTCCCGGCGCAAGCCGGATGTTGGAAGGACCTGGCATGACGGCACGCTTCACCGCGAGTTAGGAGCGGGAATTGCCGATCAACTGGGAGTCTGCCGGTGTCGGCCTGCCGGGCCGCCCTCAAGTCGAATGTCAGCCGTTCTTCTTCGTTAACGTCCGAAATCCGAAGGAGTGAAATCCGAACGCCGACGCCAGCCTTGGACCGGCCAGCCATTCGGATTTCGGATTCTGGCTGAACCGCTAAGCCATCCGCGTCGAGTGTCCTGTGCGAGGGCGCTAGGCCGCTCCTGCGACCGTTTCTGCGACTTGCGTCCGGCGAGCCGATTGCTAAACTCCACGGCATGAATTTCTGTCTGGCGATTCTGGCTTACTTGTTGATTGCCGCCGTGATCGGATGGGCCATCCTGCTCGCCTTTGCCGGCAAACCGTGGCTGCTGATCGTTGCCACGCTCGTTTACCTGGTGGCTTTCGCCAAGTTCGGTTGCTTGTCGCACTGAACCCCGATTGAGAAGGCGCGGTCAATCCGCCGGACCGCGAAAGGAAACACCACAGCTTTCGTGCTTCTCTTGGTGCGACGTGGCTTGAGCCCGTCCCCGCGTCCTGATTGAGAAAGCGCGCTGCATCATCGGACACCGCGCTGAGGCTCGCCTCGGCTGCGGAGCGCAGCGTTCAGGGCACGGGGAAGTTGCGCCGCAGGATCGCCTGAATATCCCCCCAGTTCTGCCGGGTGGTTTCCGCCAGAGCGGCAGCCATGCCGCTGGTGTAGGCCGCCGCCGCCGACGTTCCTCGCACGTACCAAGGCCGGTCGCCGAAATAGACAATGCTCGCATCCGGCGCCGCCAGATCCACGAAGCTGCCGTAGTTCGCGTAGGGCGCAATCGTGGCCTGGCCGGGAACTGAGGCTTGGCCGGCCCGGGCGGTTACCGCGGTCACTTCCGGATACGCCGCGGGGAAGAAAGGCGTGGCGACCGGTTCATTTCCCGCCGCGGCGAAAATCGGGATGCCGCGGGCCGAAACCGACTGCACCACGTCGCGAAGCACCACGCTGTCGCCGGCGCCGCCCAGACTCAGATTGACGACCGTGGCGCCGTTGTTCACTGCCTGAACGATGCCCATGGCCACGTGCCAACTGGTGGTTTCCGGGTTTGGCCCGTAAACATCCACCGGCAGAATCTGCACCGAGGTGTTGCCCTTGGTCACAATCTCCAGGCTGCGCAAAATCGTTTCCGCCATCGAAGTGCCGTGAGTTGGCGTCAGCGGATTGGGCGTGGCCTCGCCGGCCACGGAGATCTGCTGGAGAAAAAAGGCGTCGAGGTTGCCCCCAAAGGGTTGCACCGCCGTGTCCACCAATCCCACGATCATGCGGCCGGAATCGCCCGGTGGTTTGAGCTGCAACGAGAGCGGAGGCGTGGACGCCGCCAGCAGCCCGCGCGAAGGTTCCGGTTGCTCAATGTAATAATTGTAATCCACCGCCGCCACGTCCGTGCCGTTGCCCAGTTGCACACGCGCGGCCTCGACCGCCGCTGCGTCTGCAAACTCCAGGAGATAAGCGTCCAGTTCGGGAATCTGGCCAATCACCTTGGCGTTCAACAACCGCGCCCACGCTTCGATGTCCGCGCCGGGCTTGAGCCGGACGATGAGTTGATCGGGAACGCGCCGGGGCGAAATCTCCCGCCGGTCGCGTCCGGGTGACGGCCGGACTTCGCGCGTGGCGTTTTGCATCGCCGTGCGAAAGACAAACAACCGCGGGCTGGCGTTGGTCCTCGGCACGAGCGCGAAGTTCAAATCGCCCAGCAACAGCCGCAACGCTTCACCCGAGGGCAGGTCTTTGAACTTGGCGGAAGCCCGATGATTCGAGTTGGGTTCCACATACACTTGCCAGCCCGTCTCCATCGCCACGCGCTCCAGCAGGCCATGCAAATCCCAGCCCCGCACATCCGCATCCACCCGGTCCGCGGTCCGATGCCACACCAGGAGGTTCGTGTTGGCCGCGGCGCCGGGGGCGGTCGAAGCCATTCCCAGCCAGAGGCCAAGCAGCAAACAGGTGCGGAGGCGATTCATACCTTTAACAGACGCGGGTCAACACGCTTTGGTTCAATGTGGGATGGTCGAACATGAAATCATGGTGGCACTTGAACGCGATAGAGCCGCGGCGAGGCCGAGTTGTTCGTTTCCGACCACTGTCCGATGGAATTGGAAGGTATGAGCGCATCTCGAAATTGAAAGCTGTCGGCGAGATTGGTCGTGCTCAACACCTCATAACGCCGTCCGGCGGTGGCCGGCCAGGTCAGCGTGGGAGCGGGGCCGCGGATGGACAGCGCGAACGGTGGCTCCGGCCCGATGAGCCGCAACCACTTGGTTTCCGTGCGGTACTGCTTTCCATCCGCGCGGGTCACCATCGCATGAAACGGATGAAGGCCGATGCCCAGGCTGGCCGCCGGGACGGAAAAGATCACCGCGGACTGGCCGGTGACGTTGGTCAACGCTCCGCCGGTGCTGAACAACTCAATGCGCGAGATGTTGTTGGTGTTGGCCACAACGGAAAACTGGAGCGTGGCCTCGAGCGCCGTGTGGGTGCCGCCCACCAGACAGACGAACTCCGCGGCCAGCGGCGAATTGGTGACGCGGACAGTCTGTGAAATCCGCTGTTGCGTCCGCACGTGGCTGCCTTCGTAGGCGACCGCGGTCAACTCATGATGACCGTCCGGCAGGGTGGTCGTGTTGAAACTGAAAGTCAGCGGCAGGTGGGTGAAGCCCGCAGTGACGTAGAGATGATTGCGCGGGCGCAGGTCGTTGACGTTTTCATCCAGCCGGACGTTGCCCGCGGGCGCCACGCTGAGGTTGGCGGAAGCGGTCAGCGTCGCTTGAATCTGCGACTCCGGCCAGCCCGGGCTGCGGGCGGTCAGGTTGAACTCGCCCCCCGGCCGGCCCAGCCACAGTTCGTAGGAGACAAAATCATCCGCGCTCACACCGTCCGCCGCCTCCAACGCGGGATGGGCGTTCACCTGGCTGATGAGGGACTCGATGAGCGTGGCGGTGCTGGTGTTGCCCGGCGGATTCGTCACGCCCACGTTGACCACGAGGCCGTTGGTCTTGGTCACGCTCAAATGCAAAAAGCTGCTTTCGAGCACCGCGTTGGTGATCGTAAAACTCCTCAACCCCAGCGCCGTGGTGTCGAGAAAATCCGGCCGGGCCGCCAGCGGATGCGTCGTCAGCGCGGAAGCGGTGCCAACATGATTGCTGACGCTCAACGAAAGCGAGTTGCCCCGGGCCGCCAGCGCCGAAGATCGCAGTTCAATGCGGTCGCCCCGCGCGAGGGCGGCGACTTTGGTCGCGTTCGAGTAGGCGGTCTGGTTGAGCCGCGCGGCAAGCTCGGTCGTCACGGATTTCAAGGTGGCGCTGACCGGCACGATGTAATTCGTGGGAAACCCGTTGAGCGTGACATAAACGAGGTTGTTGGGACGCGGCGGCAGATTCGTGAGCGTTTGGAGAAACGTGCCGTTCAAGAACAGGTCCACCTGCTGCACAGGCCGGTCCGGTCCGGCGGCGTGAAACTCCAGGGAAAGATTCGTGGTCCCGGTCAGCGCCGCTCCCGCCGGCAGTGCGGTCCACGAACCGCTCGGCGGCAACGCGAACGGCGCGGCCAGCGGTTCGCCCACGAGGATGCCTTGATACGGATTGGTCACGCTCAGATAATAACACTCCGCCACCGTGAAGCCGCGCGCTTGATAAAAGTAATTTCGCGGAGAGGCGAACTTCTCGAGATAGTTGCACGGCTCCACCACCGTGCCGTGGCTGGCGGTCGCGCCGGCGATCAAATAATCCAGCGCGTCAATCATGCCGGTGTTCTCGAACAGGTAGCCGCCGAACGAGGTCAGATTGTCCGCCATCGCCCCGGGCGCGAAACCTGGCAGGGCATAAAGCACTCCCCGGCCAAATTGCGAACCGAAGTGAAATCCCACCGAGCTGGGAAAGGCGTTGGATCGCGCGAGCCGCGCGGTGCTGCGCAAGCGCGCTTCAAAGATGGCATCGTCGAACTGCAAATAGCGAACACTCCGGAACGGATCGAGATTATGGTCGGGCACCCGCAGCAGATACGCAGTCTGGGTGGGGAAGGAAGCGTCACTCGCCACGCCCCGATCCACCAGCGCCCTGGCCTGGGCGAGGTTGCTGGAAGTCAACATCATCGCCAGCCAGGAATTGCTGGTGGCGCTGATCGGCGGCGTCTGGCGGTAAATCCCCTCGCTCCCGGCATAAGCGCTGGCGCTGCCGGCGGGCAGGCTGCAACCCGGGCAACACTGCGGACACGTCGGACACATGCCATCCGGCTTGAAACCGTAGAACAGACACGCCGTGGTGCTGTTGATGCCGGAAACCAGGGGCGAACCCGTCTCCGTGACCCGATAGGGAATGTCCATGGACAGCAGGACGTACTCAATCTGGTTGGTCAATTGCCGGGCGGCCAGCATCGCGTTCAACGGCGCGCGCAGGCTGGTTTCCAACTGGGTACGCGTCCAAGCCACGCGGCTGCCGGTCCAGTTGATCCGCAAGACATTCTGGGGCGGCACCTGGCGCTTCTCGCAATAGTAATTGCCCAGTTCAACGGAGTCGGGGCTGTCTTGATTCACCACCACCACCACATTCAAACCGCTGCCGCCCGCGAAAAGCATCGCGGCGGACGCCAGCCAGAAACTCATACCGGTCATGCACCGGCCCCGGGTGTTCACGGGCGGAGTATCGCGCAGGAAAGCGCCGGCGTAAAGTTCAAGCGCGCCAGCCGAGTCCATCCGGGCGCATCTCCCTTTTTTTTGGAGGTCGCCGGGGCGATGTCGTAGCGCAGACTTCCAGTCTGCCGGATCGCGGATTTCCAATCCGCAAACGCCGCGAACTCCTGGTCTGTCACGCCGTGCCTGGGCCCGCCGACTGGAAGTCGGCGATACCGCAGGTTGGGAAACCTGCGCTACGCCAGGAATGCCAGGCCGCAATAAACTGAGATGCGCACGACCATCCCGATCTGCCGAAGCGGACGTCAGATTGAGCTCGGGATGAGGGCGGTGTTGCAAAGCGAACACCAACGCGACTCCCGGAGTCGCGGGCGCAAATGCCCGCCACAAAGGAGTCGGTGAAGCGTCTGGCGCGTCGAGTGGGTGGTGAACACCCAGCCGGCGGCGAGCCATGAGTGGCGCGAGGGCAGGGCGGACCGGGCCGAAAAGCAAACCGCAAAGGAGAAACTGGGGAAATTCGACGGGCCTGCCCTCCGTAGCGCGCAGCGCGAAGGAGGGCGGGTTCAACAACGCTTAGCTTTGACGCTCCTTCGCTCCGCTCAGTCGGCCAAAGCTATGCTTGGAGGTTAGCTGTCATCATTCTTTGTTGAAAGTCTTCTTGAGAAGCTTCCAGTGAGAAAGCTCTTCGGGACTCGCGTGTGCTGGTGGATTCGCGATGACAAAATCAATGAACTCACATGAACGCAAAAGCAATGGCTGTAGAATATCTTGAAGCGGCCAAGGCTTCGTGTCCGGCGTGTGACGCAGCCGCGAGTATGTCAGATGCATCATGTCCTTATTGAATCGTGTGCGATGCGCTGGTGCAAGGCCCACCGGGCGGGTGGAAAACCCAAAATCAGAACACAACACATCATCCTGTCGGCGATCAGTGGACTCAAAGAAGTAGAGAAGAATCCGGGCATGAATGAGCATGGAAAGAAAGAGAGACTCACGAATATGCCCGTCCTTGGGGTTGTGATGCGGAATGATGAAAGCCATCTCAATCTCATAGCGGATGTGAGATAGAATGTCGGCGAGGTCTCGCGATGATGGCGACATATCTGATGACAGCTAACGACCAATATAGGTTATCCGAAGTTATTCATCGGCGGGGCGGTGGGCCGCAGGGATTCACCCGCCGCTCCGACGGTGAATAACTTCGTCGCCGCCAGTGCGGCGCGGGGATTGTGATGGCCAGTGTTTGTCATCGGCTTTATCCCTCAATCGGTTTTCCCGCCCCGGCGGGTCAGGTCTGCGAACGACCAGTCGCTTGACGACTTCCTGTCCGCCATAGCTCTCAGCGACGGCGGATGAGCTTATGGACCGGCCCGCCGGGCGGGACTGGACCCTCTAACGACTACTCCAGAGGGCGTCGTCTATATTGCAAGACGACTCTTCTATATTGCCGTCGCCGGGTCAAGTCCGCGGGAGGCCCAAACCACAACACAAAACAAAACCTATGAACTCACCGCACCCCTATGACTTGGTCCTCGGCCTGGATCGCTCGGACCAAAAGGCCGATCTCTGCCTCATTGAAACCGCCACCGGCCAGCGCCGCACGGCCGTCGTGGACACGGCGCCCGAGGCGCTCTGGGAATGGCTGGCCGAACTGCGCCAACAACATCCCGACGCCCGCGTCGGCCTGTGCCTGGAACAACCCGCCGTCCACCTGATCAGCTTCCTGGAAGCTTACGCCTGGATCACGCTCCATCCCATCAATCCGATCACGCTCCAGAAGTATCGCGAGGCGTTCGTGACCAGCCGCGCCAAGGATGACACGAAGGACGCGGAGTATCTGGCGGACCTGCGCCTGATCTATCACACCGGCCTGCGCGTCGGCGAAGCCGTCCGGCTCAAGGTCACCGAGATTGACGGCGCGAGCCTGCGCCTGCACGTGCGCCAGGGCAAGGGCGGCAAGGACCGGTGCGTGCCCGTGAGCGCGGCGATGCTTCAGGAACTGCGCGGCTTCTGAAAAACGCATCGCCATCCGGTCTGGCTCTTTCCGGCGCCGGGTTGCGCGTGGCGCGAACGGGGCACGCCCTTGAATCAACGCCTGCAGCAGGCCGGCGCCCCGATGAGTGTCTCGGCGATGCAGAACGCCTTCCGGCTGGCGCGGGCCGAGAGCGGGATTCATCCCCAGGCCACGGTGCATACGTTGCGCCATTGCCATGCCACCCATCTGCTGAAGGAGGGCGTGAGCTTGCGGTTGATCTCGCAATACCTCGGCCATCAATCGCTGGACGTGACGGTGATCTACACGCACCTGACCGCCACCAACGAGGGTCAGGCCCGCGCCGCGCTGGAACGGTTGCTGGCCTAAACCGATCCGGTTCGTCCGCGTTCTCCTCCGCGAACTTTGAAGCCCATGCTCGCCGAGCTGTTGCGCGCGCATCCCGCGGCCGCCCGCACGCCCGAACAACGGCGGGCGGTCAACGCCATTCTGTCCTGCCGCACCGCCGCCCGCGGCGGGCATCTCTACCGCTGCGGCGACTGCGCACGCCTTCACTTCGCCTATCACTCCGGCCACCATCGGGCCTGTCCCAACTGCGGCGCGTTGCCCGCGGCCGACTGGCTGGCCGAACGCAAACTGCGGCTGCTGCCGGTCCCGTATTTTCTGCTGACCTTCACCGTGCCCGAAGGACTGCGGTTGCTGTTCCGGGCCGAACCGAAGTTCTGCTACCACCTGCTCTTCGCGGTGATTGCCCAAGCGTTGCGCGAGGTGGCATTGAGCAAACTGGGCGGCGAACCCGCGGCGCTGGGCGTGCTGCACACCTGGAGTCGCCAACTGGTCTTGCATCCGCACGTGCATTACATCGTGCCCGGCGGGTTTTTGTCCGAGAACCAACTGCGCTGGATCCGGCTCAAAGACCCGAACTTTCTGCTGCCCGAACGGGTCTTGAGCCGGCGGGTGCGCAACTTGTTTCGCACACGGCTGCAAACCGAGCGACCGGACCTCTTCGCTCAGGTGCCGGCGCGCGTGTGGCGCGTCGAGTGGGTGGTGAACACGCAGCCGGTCGGTTCGGGCGAACGGGCACTGGGCTACCTGGCCGCCTATGTGCAACGCACCGCCCTCTCGGCGCAGCGGATCGTGAAGACCGAGCACGGCCGCACCACCTTTCAGTATCGGACGCGGGACACCGGTGGGTGGAAACTGCTGACCCTGGACACGCCGGAGTTTCTGCGGCGGTTCTTGCAGCACGTGTTGCCGGCGGGGTTTCATCGGGTGCGTTATTTTGGCTGGTGGAGTCCAGCGGCCAAACAGAAATGGGCGCGCGTGTTGGCGTTGCTGGACTGGAAAGAACCGCCGCCCCCGCCGCCGCGCCCGGCGTGGGCGATGAGTTGTCCCGGTTGCGGCCAACCGATGGTGCGGCTGGCGGTGCTGCCCCGGTTGCCGTTCAAACCACCCTGAGCGGGGCCGGTTGAGCGTTGCGTGTTGAGCGGGGCCGGGTGCCGGACGGAGAAAATCGTTGCGGCGCTGGAGGATTCGTTGTGCGCGGAACTGGTGGGCGCGGAGCATCACGGGATGGGCTTTGGCGTGCTGGCGACGGTGAACGGCGTGGGCGATGCCGTGTCGAGCGCGGTGGTGGGCGTGCTGTGGACGGCGTTCGGGACGAGCGTGGCGTTTGGATATAGCGCAGTTTTGTTTGCGGCGGGGGCGGTGCTGGTGATGAGACTTGGCGCGGTGCGGAGGAGTTGACACTGCCGACTTCGGAACAGGGGTTTAGATCAAAAACTGGACCGGAGGAGGATTGATTTTTTTGCGTCGTGTGCTATGAGATTCCTTAAATTCTCAACCGCAACCGACTTATGATTCAGAGAATAATTCTTCTGGTTGTGGCGAGCTGGGTTTTCACCTCGAAAGCCGCCACCTTCACTGTCACCACCACCGCGGATTCCGGCCCCGGTTCGTTGCGCGAGGCCATTCTCGCCGCCAATGCCGGTCTTGGTCACGATCACATCCACTTCGACATCCCGCCGTCCAATGTCGTGCATGTCATCGCGCTGGCGGGCGGGCTGCCACCCATCACCGATGCGGTGACGATTGACGCGCTGACGCAGCCTGGCGCGTTGCCCAATTCGCTGCCGTTCGGCTTCAACGCGACGAATCTCGTGACGCTCGACGGCAGTGTGCTGACCAATACGCCGCCGCCGTTGCCGCCGGGTGGCGATCCCACCACCAATGTCATTCACGGCCTGGACGTGCGCGCCGATGCCGTCACGGTTCGCGGCCTGCGCATCGTGGGCTTTGTGACCGGCGGCGATGTGACCAATCGCCGCAGCGCCATCTACCTCCGCAATGTCTCGGACTGCGTGATTGAATCCTGCGTGTTCGGGACGGATGAAACCACGTCGCTCTCCGCGCCGAACTACGCCGCCATCACCAGCGCGAAAGGAATAAACAATCGCATTGGCGGCACGACTCCCGCGCAGCGCAATCTCACGACGTCCAATCCCGGCTGGCAAATCCGTTTCCTCGATGGCGTGTCCAACGTGGTCGAGGGCAATTTCATCGGCCAGCCCGGTCTCGTGCCCGCCGCGTTGATCGCGTCCGGGCCGGGCGTGGTGTTCGAGGACGGCCACGGCAATCGCGTCGGCGGGAGCGCGCCCGGCGCGGGGAATTTCTTCGCCCATGTCGGGGCGAACATTCTGCACGACCTGCGCGGCGGCGTGCATCTGCGCCGGTCGCACACCAATCAAATCACCGGCAACTGGTTTGGCTTCCAGCCGCCGGAAGTGTTCTGCAACCTGCCGGGCGGATGGACGCCGTGCGGATTGGGTGTTTCCGGCATGGGCGTGGGCGTGCTCGTGGAACATTGTGGAGACAACCGCATCGGTGGCGCGGGAGCGGGCGAAGGCAATGTGTTTGGCGGCGCGACCGATGCCGTGGAGATTCACGGCCCCGCCTCGCGCAACAACCGCGTGCAGGGAAATCGCATCGGCACGCACCCCGACGGCACGGCGGCGGGCACGTTCGGACTCACCCCGGCCACCAGCGCCAACTCGCGTGGCGTGGTTGTGCATGACGGCGCTCAATTCAATCTCATCGGCGGCGCGCTGCCTGGCGAAGGCAATCTCATCGCCAACAACTCGCTGCACGGTGTCGCGCTGCTGGGCGATCAGACGTCGTTCAACCGCGTGCTCGGCAATTTCGTCGGCACGGACGTCACCGGCACGAACGCGCTGCCCAACGGCGTTTTCGGCGGCAGTGGCGATGGAATGTTTGTCGCGAACGGGGCGACGCGCAACGACATCGGCGGCGGCGCACCCGGCGAAGGCAATGTCATTTCCGGCAATCACAACAACGGCGTCCATCTGACCGGCGTGGGCACCAGCACCAATCGCGTGCTCGGCAACATTATCGGGCCGGATGTCACCGGCACGCGCCGCCTGCCTTACATGCCGCCACTGTTCCCGGATCGCGGCAACGCCGGCAACGGCGTGTTGCTCTCCGACGGCGCGTCCTACAATCAGATCGGCGGTCCGAATCCCGGCGAAGGCAATCTCATCTCCGCCAACGGCCTGGCAGGTGTGGCGCTGTCCGATATCAACGGCGACGTGTTCGAAAACGAAATTCTCGGCAATCGCATCGGCACCGACGGCACCGGCGCAAGCGCCCTGGCCAACGCCGGCAACGGCGTCCGCGTGCAGGCCGTGCGCAACTGGGTGGGACGCGATCAACCCGGCGCGGGCAACCTCATCTCCGGCAACGGCCAGGCGGGTGTGCTCATTCTCGGCCACACGAATTTTGTGCGCGCCAATCTCATCGGCACGGACGCCGCCGGCCACCTGCCCGTTCCCAACGGTGGCGGCGTGCGCGTGGAAGGCCGCCGCAACCACCTTGGCGGCACGAGTCCGCTGGCCGGCAACGTGATCTCGGGCAACGCCTCGCACGGCGTCGTTTTTGCCGGCGGCGGCAGCGCGTTCAACTTTGTTCTCAACAACCGCCTTGGCACGCGCGCCGACGGGCTGGCCGCGTTGCCCAACGGCGGCGACGGCATTCACGTGCGCGACGACGCCAACAACATCGCCATCGGCTCCTCCAGCGACGGCAACCTGATCTCCGGCAATGCCGGGCACGGCGTGGCCGTGTATGCCACGCCCAGTTTCAGCGGCATCACGGAAGCCGTGGGGCTGATCGGCAATCAAATCGGCACCGACCTCGGCGGCACGAACGCGCTGCCCAATGGCACGAACGGCGTCCACGTGAGCGCCGCGCCCAATTGCATGGTCTGGGACAACCTCGTTTCCGGCAACAGCGGCGCGGGCGTCGCGTTTCTCTCCACCACCAACGGGATGCTCTGGACCAACCGCATCGGCACGGACGTGACCGGCCTGAATCCGTTGCCCAACAGCGGCCCCGGCGTGTTGCTCGACTCCGCGAGCAACGTGCGCGTGGGCGACACCGTCCCGGGCAGCGGCAACCGCATCGCCTACAACGGCGGGCATGGCATCCTCGTGCGCGGCGGCGCGGCGACGGGAAACAGTTTCCTCGCCAACTCCCTCGCCGCCAATGGCGGCCTGGGCATCAACCTCGAAGTCTTCAACGATCCCCCGTCCGGCGTCACTCCGAACGACCCGCTGGATTTCGATTTCGGCCCGAATGGTCTGCAAAACTTTCCCGAGTTGACCAACGCCACGGCGGGCGGCACCACGGTGCTTTCCGGCCTGCTTCACTCGACACCATCGCGGACGTTTGCGGTCGAGTTGTTCCGCAACGCCGCCGCCGATCCCAGCGGCCACGGCGAGGGCGACGTTTTTGTGGCGCGGCTGAATGTGACAACGGACGCAGCGGGCAACGCGCCGTTCAGCTTCAACGTCAGCGGCGATTGGAGCGGTTGGTGGTTCACCGCCACCGCCACCGACTCGATCACCGGCGACTCGAGCGAGTTTGGCCCGGCGCTCTCGGTGGTGCCGCCGTTACAGTTCGTCACCATGCGGCTGGACGGGGCGGACTTTGAAGCCGGATTTCCCAGCGTTACAGGCTTGAGCTACACCGTCCTGACGAACGCCGATTTGCGCACGACCAACTGGGGCGTTTACACGAACCTCACGGGTCTTGGCGGCACGAACTACTTGCGAACGCCGGTGGACACAATGCTACCGACACTGTTTTTCCGCCTGCGACAACCCTGACTGGGACAGCCCATCACCGGCGTGTGACCATGGATTCCGTCATTCACTCTGGCGGCGGCGATGGCGGTGCTGATCATCGCGCTGCCGCTGCACGTGAGGACGGTGGCGGCGGTGTTCGTGCTGGGCGGGGTGTATGTGGCCATTGAGGAGACGCTGGAGGATTCGCTCTGCGCTGAACTGGCTGGCCGCAGGAAGCAGAATGGGTGAAGGCCGGGGTTCAGTTTGCTCCCCGCAACCGCTGCCGAATCTCCCGCTCATACTCCGGGAAATAACGGCCGATGAGTGGCAGATCGAACGAGTCGAGAATGGAAGTGTTCGACTCGCGTTCGAGCAGAAAGCGAAAGCTCTCGCGGAGCAACTCCTCCGCCGTGCGCCCTTCGGTGAAACGGTCGAGATCGGCGGTGGTCACACGCACGCGATGTTGGGTGGTGGTGGCGGCCTTGACCGTCACCAGCCACTCCTCCCGGCCTGCCTGTTCCACAAGGATCATGTGATGAATTATGAGTCGCCGACGGGAACTTTCAATCTTTCGCCTTCGCCATCAACGCTGGGTCCTTTCCGCGCACGTCACGCAGAATACGGCATCGGGCTGGGCTTCGAGCCGCTCGGTCGCAATCGGGCCTTTGCAGCGACGACACTCGCCATAGGTGCCGTTGGCGATGGCTTTGAGCGCATTCTGCACGCGCAACAGTGCCTGTTGCTGCCGGGCCTTCAAGCCGAGTGCCATCTGCTGCGATTGAATGGCGTCCATGCGCGAAAGGCGTCCGATGGAGCTGTCCACCTGCACCGGCGCTGTGGCGTCGGCCTTTCCTTCCACGGAGTCGCGGAGTTCGGCTTCCAGTTCCTCAAGTTGTTGCTTGAAACGTTCGAGTGTGGCGTCGTCCATCATGAGTGACATGTTCTCACAGTTTCATCTCTCGCATCCAAGCGACCACAGCGCTGGCCATGTCCCTGGCGTGATGATCCGAAAAGACGTGATCAGCTTCGGGCAATTCAACGAGCCGCTTGGGTTCGGTTGCCACGGCGAACAAATCGCGCGAATCCTGCGGCGGCACGACGTCGTCCGCCAGCCCATGCATGAATAACCACGGCACGCGGACCTGGCGCGCCGCGTTGGTCACGCTTTTCACGCGCGCCATGTCGTCCAGATAGGCCTGGGAGAGCGGACACTCCGGTTTGTCCCACATGCAGCCCGCACCGGGAGTGACGCCGGAAAACTCCCGTTGCGCAAACGCCGCGGTGTGCGCCATGCCCGCCAGTGAAATGAGGAAGTTGATCCTCGAATCGCTGCTGGCGCGCAGCACGCCAACCGCCGCGCCCATGCTGTGACCGGCGTAGCCGACGCGCCAACCGGGCAACGCGTCCAGCACTGAGCCGAGGTCTTCAACTTCCTTGGAGACCGTGCTGTCCGCGAATCGGCCATCCGAGTTGCCATTGCCGGAAAAGGAAAGGCGCAACGCGTGAATGCCTGTTTGCGCGAGTTGGCTGGCGAGTTCCAGCAGCAACGGTCGGTCTTTGTTGCCGGTCACGCCGTGGCCGAGCACGACCAGCGTGGAGAGTTCCGGCGCGCCGGCGTGATAGGTGAAGTCAAGTCGCTCACCGTGGCGATTTCGGAGTTCGTTGGGGATGGATCGGTTCATGTTGATAGGGGGTGGAGGGCGGAATCAATGGCGGTGGGTTGCGCGGGCAAAGCGGTGAGTTTCAGTTTCGGATTTTTTTCCACAAAAAAGTTGCAGGCCCATTCCTCGGGAAACAAGACGACGGTTTGTTCGCGGTCGTCCACCGCCAGGCGGCTGCCGGTGGGCAGGAGGTCGTCTGTCAGCCCGGCAGCGGATTCGGGCGCGACCCAGCGAATGATTTTCCACGAAGCCGGTTCGAGGCGGGAATCCGCGCCGTACTCGGTCTTGAGGCGGTATTGCAGGACTTCAAACTGGAGCGGGCCGACGGCACCCAACATCGGCACGCGTTGCTGGCTGTTCTTGAGGAAGAAAGTTTGGACGACGCCTTCCTGCAGGAGATGTTCGAGGCCAGCGCGGAAGCGTTTGAACTGGCTCGCGCCCGCACCGTGCAACAGGGCAAAACATTCCGGCGCAAACCTCGGAATTTCGTGGAACACGATGTCCGGGTCCTCGGTGAGCGTGTCGCCGATGCCGAATTCCGGATGGCCAACCAATCCGATCACGTCACCGGGAAAGGCCTCGTCCACGGTTTCGCGCTCGCGGGCAAAGAGCTTGTGCGAACTGGAGAGCCGCACCGTTTCGCCGGTGCGCGAATGGACGACCCGCATGTCGCGTTTGAAGCGGCCCGAGCAAATGCGCAGGAACGCAATCTGGTCGCGGTGCTTCGGGTCCATGTTCGATTGAATCTTGAAAATGAAACCCGAGAAGGGTTCGTGGTCGGGTTCGATGAGGCCGTTAGTGCTGTGGCGCGGGCGCGGTGGCGGTGAGTATTCGAGAAACGCATCCAGCAAGAGTTGCACGCCGAAGTTGTTGACCGCGCTGCCAAAGAAGACGGGAGTCAGTTCGCCCGCGAGGACTTTCGCATGATCGAACGCCGCGCCCGCGCCTTCGAGCATGGCGAGTTCTTCCACCGTGTGAGCATAAACGTCCGGTGACATCGCCGCGCGAACGACTGGATCGGCCAGGTCATGCACAGACACCGGCGCCCTGTATTCGCCGCCCGGCACGCGCTCGAAAAAATGCACCTGCTTCAAGCGTCGGTCATAGACGCCGCGAAACTCCGCTCCGTCGCCCAGCGGCCAGTTCACGGGATAAGCGTGCAGGCCGAGCACGCGCTCCAGTTCATCGAGCAGTGCCAGCGGATCTCGCGCGGGACGGTCCAGCTTGTTCATGAAGGTGAAGATGGGCACGCCGCGTTGACGGCAGACCTCGAAAAGTTTCCGGGTCTGGCTCTCGATGCCTTTGCCGGCGTCTATCACCATCACCACCGAGTCCACGGCCATCAGCACGCGATAAGTGTCCTCGGAGAAATCCTTGTGGCCGGGCGTGTCGAGCAGGTTGACGACGTAATTGCGGTAATCGAACTGCAGTACGGTGGAACTGACCGAGATGCCGCGCTTGCGTTCCAGTTCCATCCAGTCGGACGTGGTGGCGCGCTGGTTTTTGCGCGCGGTTACCGAGCCTGCCAGTTGAACGGCTCCGCCGTACAGGAGAAGCTTCTCCGTCAACGTGGTCTTGCCGGCGTCCGGATGCGAGATGATCGCAAAGGTTCGCCGTCGTGAAATTTCATTTTCCATGCTTTGTTGCAATCTGATGTTTGTGCCCTGCGTGATCGGTGTCGCGTCCGGTTGGCGGCGCGTCGAGATGAGAACAGCCGCAACGCCCGAGACGAGCAAGAGCGCGGAAGTCATCGTCCCGCGAGGGGGTGCGACTAGGGTGGCGTCGGCATACAAAGCGGCAGGCGCGGTTCGTTCAGAGCCGCGCGCAAATCATCAGTTCCGCTGACAGCCAAAATGGGCACGAGGGAAGGATGGCGAAGCTGTTCGTCGGCGACAAGTGCGTTTTTGCCGCCAGACTCCGTTGGGGCGCATCTCAGTTTATTGCAGGCAGGCATTCCTGGCGTGGCGCAAGTTTCCAACCTGCGGTATCGCCGACTTCCAGTCGGCTGGCCGAGGCACAACGTGGCAGGTCAGGAGTTCGCAGCGTTTGCGGATTGGAAATCCGCGATCCGGCAGCCTGGAAGTTTGCGCTACAAAATCGCCCCGACGACTCCGACAAGAAAGTGAGAAAAGCACACGTCGGTGTCAGCCCGGGGGCACAGCGGTTGGATTACTCCGCCTGCAGGAGGCTGTACCGGGCGCTCCACCGGCGACCCAGGCCGGTCAAGAGCCACAACGACAAAAGGATCAAAGCGCCATTCTCGACCAGTTTGCGGCAGATGAGGACCTCGCCGGCGCCGCAGCCGCAGTCGAATTTCACCGCGCAGAAGGGGATGGACAACTCCGCCTGCATGGCCAGCGCACGTTGCAGCACCACGAGCGTGAACGGAATCAGCATCAAGAGCAGCATCACCGCCGAACCGCGAACCGCCACGCCCAGAATCAACAGGAGGCCGCAGAAAACCTCAAACCAGGGCAGGGTCGCGGCAAGGGAATTCAACAGCAGCGGGTGTTGCACCAGTTGATATTCCCGCACCAGTTTCAAGAACTCGACCGGCTCCATCGCCTTGCTCAAGCCCATGTAAACAAAGAGCGCTCCCAGGAACCAACGCCCCAAAACGGCGGCAAAGTCCATTGTTTGTTGCAGCCGGGAGCAAGCTTCAGCAGTCATGGATGATCGGGAGGCACATTGCCGCTGTGACGCGCGCCGATTTCCACCGGCAGTCCCCGGGTGGTCCACTCCGCCATGCCGCCCGCGTACACCAGAAGTTTTTCCGCCGGCACGCCGGCCTGATTCAGGAAGATGGCCGCAAACTCGCTGTCCTCACAATCGCCGCCCGTGCAATACACCACGATTAGATCGGCGGTCTGGCAGAGGGGCAGCACCGCGGCGAGGTAGTCGGCGGCGCGATAATGATCGAACTGAAGGGCGCCGGGGATGTGCCCTTGCTGATAATTCCAGTCGTTGCGGGCATCAATGAAAACAATCAACTCCTGCTCGCGACGCGGGTCGCGAAAGAGTTGCAGCGCCTGATCGCTGGTGACCAGGCGCAGTCCCTTGGCCTGAAGTCGGGCGGCGAGCACTTCCTCGGCGGGAGTCAGAGCGACGGCGGTTGCGTCGGCGACTGGAGATTGGGTCGCACCGGCGATGGCGGGCGCGGCGTTTTGGATCGAGCGGGGAAAGTAATCCGTGGTGAGCCTCAGCCCGCGAGGTGAAATCCCGTTCGCGGCCAACGCCAGGACAATGCCGAGGACCGCGACGATCAGGCACTCCCAGCCTACGACTTTCAACCTGGCGTTGCGCGCAGCCGATGGGCGCGGTGGGCTGCACGCGTCCGCCAAGTCTGAATGACCCGCGTCCGGCGACTTCATCGCTGCTGGGGCACGGTCGGGGGCGTGACCGGCAGGATCAACTGGCCGGAAGCCGCCGCCGGTGCCGCGCGGGGCGGTTGACGAACCGGCACCTTGAGCACCGGGAATTGCGGATGATTCGATTTGACAGTCAGCTCGACGTTTTCTCCCGGAGGCACCTCGAATCCTGGCGGGAAACTCACCGTCAAGGTGAAGAACCGGCCCGGCTGCAGTTCCTTCAACTGCACCTCCACCCCCTCGGCGTTCACGGAAGGATCAGTGAGCACCAGTGTGTTTGTGCCATTGTTGCGGACGGCGATCGGTACGGGTCGGATACTCGGAAGGCGGCCCGCCGGCAGGAATATCTGGGCCGGCGACAACACGATGGCCGGCTGCACGTTGGCCCAGGCCGTGACGCTGACGAGCGGCAGATTCGTGGAAGAACTCTGCATGGTGATCTGGCCTTGAACCATTCCTTGCGGCAGAGGCGGCACGGTCCGGACGGTGAGCTCAAATTCCTTGCCCGGTTCTTTGACCGCAAGTTCAGCGGCAAAGGCGGGATGGCTGCTTTGGGGCGCGGACAGCTTTAACGGGGTTTCCTCCTGGTTGACGATGCGCACCGTCGTCGAGTTGGAGGGGGCATCGGTGGTGACCTGCAGATTGGCCAGCGGCGGGATGACCTCGATGGGTTTCCAGATTTGCGCCTTGAGCTGCAGCATCACGGTGGGCTGGGTGGGGTCGTTACACGTCACCGTGATCATCTTGGTGATGTCGCCGTGAAAATTCCCGCTGTTGAACTGAATGGGAATGTGGCCGGTCTTGCCCGGTTCCACCTGCCTCGAATACTCCCCCGACGTGGTGCAACCGCAGGAGGCGTGGACATTGGAGATTTCCAGCAACCGGTCTCCAACGTTGGTGAAGACATAATTGTAATGCACCGTCTCGCTGTTCTTCATCTTCCCGAAGTCATGCACGGGGGTGGCAAATTGAATCTTCGGCCCGACCCCTCCGGCTGGTTTCTGGGGTTGGGCCAAGCCGGTGGCCGCCAGCAACAGGACCAACAGCAGCGTTCCGTGGGCGCGGAAACGCCCGCCTTGCGCGGCCAAACGCAGCCGGCAGTTCGCCAGAAGCTGGAGGTGGTGTCTTCGTTGACTGTGTTGTGTATTCATAATTCCACCGTTCGGGTGATTCATTCGGTCAATCATCGCGTCTCGACCTTCAATTGATACCATGGGCGCGAGCGAATGCAAACCTTGCACACCGAGAGCATCACCGGCACCTCCACCAGAATGCCGACCACAACCGCAAGCGCCGCCGGGCTGGTGGGACCAAACAGCGTGATGGCCACCGCAATGGCCAGCTCGAAGAAATTGCTGGCGCCGATCAATGCGCCCGGCGTCGCGACGTTGTGCCGCACCCGGAACAGCCGCATGAGCAGATACGTCAGGCTCGAATTGAAATAGACCTGGATGAGGATCGGGATCGCCAGCAGCAGGACTACAATCCAGTTCTTGATGATGTTCTCCGCCTGAAACGCGAAGATCATCACCAGGGTCAACAGCAGCGCCACCACGGTCACGGGTCGGAACTTGGGCAGGAAGGCGGATTCAAACCAGGTCAGCCCACGCGCCTTGATGAACGCATGCCGGCTGAACCAGCCCGCCGCCAGCGGAATCACGATGAACACCAGCACCGAGATGAACAGCACCTTGCCCGGAATATGCACGCCCGAGACGCCCACCAGGAACATGACAATGGGCGCAAAGGCAAACACCATGATCAAGTCGTTGATGGCCACTTGGGCGAGCGTGTAAGGTCCGTCGCCGTCGGTGAGATAGCTCCAGACGAACACCATCGCCGTGCAGGGAGCCGCGGCGAGAATGATCAAGCCAGCCGTGTAATTGTTGGCCGTGTCCATGTCGAACAGCCCCAGCCAGCCGGAGTATATCAGCTTCACAAACACGTAGCCCAGGAGCGCCATGCTGAACGGTTTGACCAGCCAGTTGACGAACAGCGTGATGAACAATCCCTTCGGTTTGGCAAACACACCCTTGATGCCGCCGAAATCAATCTTGAGCATCATCGGATAAATCATCAGCCAGATCAGCACGGCAATGGGCGCGTTGACGTGTGAATCTTTGCCGAACTCCAGTTTGCTCAGCGCACTCGTCACCCCGGGAGCCAACTGACCGATCCCCACGCCAATGATCATGCACACGAATACCCAGACGGTCAGGTAACGCTCGAAGAAGTCGAGGCGTTTGGGCGCGGCGGGTGAATGGTCGGCAGCGGTTTGATTGCTCATAGAATTGCCTTTCAATGGCAGCCGCAAGCCGGACCGCAGCACGAACTGCCGGACGAATCTGCTCCGCCGCCGGCTTTGCCGCTGGACAACACGCCAAATCCTCCCAAAACCACGCGGCGAATCGGCACGCCCGTTTCCGGATGCTTCGTCAGTGGCTTGGCGTTCATGCTCTGTTTGATCTCGAAGTATTGCGGCTTTGCGCCGGCCTTCGACGGGATGGTTTCGTAAACGTAGGTGGTCATATTCAATTTGTTGTTGGTTGAGAGACGTTGGTTGAAAAGAGCTGCCGCAGTTTCTCTGGTCCGACTGGTTCTTCGGCGACCCAGGGCACGATGGCGGTGCGCTGCGAAAACTTATCAGCGACTTCGCGGATGTAAGGCAACTCGTCCGCGCCGCGCGCCACGAGCAATGGATCGCGCGAGCCGCTTTCGGCGAAGCTCTGGTTGATGACCCACGCGAACGGCTCGATCTGCGCGCGGCGCAAGTCGTCTTGCAGCGCGGCGGCTTCGTGGACGGGTGTGGCTTCGGGCAACGTCACGACGAGGACGCGCGTGAAGCTGGCGTCGCGCAGTCGGGGCAGGAGGTTCAGCACTTCCTCCGGCATGTCGCTGGCGCGCTTGGCCACTTCGCGGTGATACGCCTCGGTCGCATCCAGCAGCAACAGCGTGTGACCGGTCGGCGCAGTGTCGAGCACCACGAAGGCATCCTCCCCTTGCGCCACGGTGCGGGCGAAGGCGCGGAACACCGCGATCTCCTCGGTGCAGGGCGAGCGCAAATCTTCTTCGAGCAAGGCGCGTCCGCTGGCGTCGAGGGTTTTGCCCGTGGTATTCATCACCTGCTCGACGTAGGCGCGCGTCTCGGCTTGCGGGTCAATCCGGCTGACGTTCAAGCCTTCAATCTGACCCGCCGCCGCGGCGACGTGCGCCGCCGGGTCGGTGGTGCTTAAATGAACCTTGTGCCCACGCCGTGCGAGTTCCGTCGCAATGGCCGCGGCCATCGTCGTCTTGCCGACCCCGCCCTTGCCCATCGTCATGATGACGCCGCGGCCCGCCTTCGCAAAATCATCCACCAATTCGGCCAGCGACTCCAGCGGGCGGTGTAGCGCAGACTTCCAGTCTGCTGTATCGCGGATTTCCAATCCGCTGGCGGTGGTGGCAGTTGGAAGTGCCAATTCATGCGTCGCGTTGCCGGCTGGAAGCCGGCGATACAGCAGGTTGGAAACCTGCGCTACGTCGGATTCGCCGTTGTTCGTCAGCGCCCGTAGCGCCGGGAGGCCAAGTAAATTGTGCGCCCGCAATGGCACTTCCGTAACCGGCAGCCGCGCGAGGAAAGTTGCGCCCGCCGTCAACGCTTTCGCTCCCCGACCTTCCAGGGCCAGCGCCACCGGGTCGGAGTCGGATGCTTTGAACAGCCCGTTCAGGATGAGCCGTTGATTGCGCACCCCGATGGCGGCCAGTTCGCCGCTGGTGCGTTCAGCTTCAGCAAGGGCGGCCTTCTGCGCGCGGCTCACCAGCACCAGAGTTGTGCGTTGGCCATCGGCGAGCGCCGCGACCGCGTTTTCGTAAATTACCCGTTGCTTCTGCAATCCTGCCAGTGGTCCGAGACAGGAGTTGCCGGTGGTGTTTGTGTCCAGATAGCCGGTCCAGGCCGTCGGCAGCGTCATGAGCCGCAGTGTGTGGCCGGTCGGCGCGGTGTCGAAAATGACGTGGTCGAATTCGGCCGTGGCTTCCGGTTGGCCGAGCAAACGGGAAAATTCATCGAACGCCGCGATCTCCATCGTGCAAGCGCCGGAGAGTTGTTCCTCCATGCCGCGCACGATGGCGTCCGGCAGTTTGCCGCGATACGGCCCAACGAGTCGCTCGCGGTAAGCGTGGGCAGCGGCTTCGGGGTCAATGTTCAACGCCAAAAGATTCGGCACGCCGGGAATCGGCGTAGGCGCGCCGTTGAGTCTCTGGCCCAGCACCTCGTCGAGATTGGAGGCCGGATCGGTGCTCACGAGCAAAACACGCTTGCCCTGATCGGCCAGGGCGATGGCGGAAGCGCAGGCCAGCGAGGTCTTTCCGACGCCGCCCTTGCCGGTGAAAAAGAGAAACCGGTTGGGAGCGTCCACAAAGGCGCTGAAGGAAGCAGCGGGCTGTGGCGGGGATTTCGGATTCAGAGTCATGGCAGTCACACAGTTCCGTTCAACTACAACATCCCCCGCCGGCGTTGCCCGCCGCGTCGCTGCAACACGAGTCAGCCGTCGCTTGCGAATCGCTGCGGCTGCCCCCCGTGAGCTTGTCCGCGAGCCGGAGAATGGATTGATGCGGAGAATCCTTCACGCGCGCGGCCAAGTTCACGGCGCTCGCCATGTCCGCCTTGGAAACTCCCAGCAATTGCGCCTGCTGGTAGTGATATTTGAGGCAAGGCTCGCAGTTTGCGGCGATGGCGGCGCCGATGGCAACCAATTCCGCCACGGCCGGGGTGAACAGACTCGCGGGCATCGCGGTGGTTCTCAATTTCAACAAGGCCGCAAGTTCCCCTCGATCCGGATAGCGCCCCGTGACGGCGACCTTGCCGTTGAGCAAAATGACCGGCAACGCGGCTTCGCCCTGATCCGTGAGCCGGGTCTTTACAGCTTCATTTTCCACAAACGCCGCCGGGTTCTGTGAGAGATTGTGCCGCTGCACAATCACGCCCTGTGACTTGAGCCAGTCAAGATCGGCGGCGAATTGCACGAGCTTCGGGTCAACCTCCGGTCCGCAAACTCCGGTCGAGCAGCACATGGCGGGATCAAAGATTTGGAGGGTATTTAGATTCATAGGTGAAAGATTCGTAACCGCGAATGGATGCGAATAAACGCGAATGGAAACGTGACAGAGGCGTGCATTACCCCAAAGGGGTAACGTCTTTCAGAAAACGATTCGAACGATTCGTCAACCCCAACGGGGTTGCATCAAATGGCGCGCCGGAGGATACAACCCTTTCAGGGTTGATAAAGTTTTGTGCGCACGACCCAGGGTAGCCTCGCACGCTTCGCAACCCTGGGCTGATGGCTGGAATCCCGTTGGGATTCGAGACGCGGCGTTCGTTGGGGTTCATTCGCGGTTAAAAATCAGCAGTTGCTCACCTTCGCCTGATCGCGGCGACCGGCGGCGTAGGCTTCAAACACCATTTTGATTTCATCGCGCACCTTGCGGAACACGGCGAGCTTCTCCTCCTCCGTTCCCGTGGCATGGGCTGGATCGTCGAAGCCCCAATGATGGCGGTTCACCTGCCCGGGAAACATCGGACATGCCTGATCCGCATTGCCGCAGACCGTGACGACCGTCTCGATCGGCTGCTGCAAAAAGTCGTTCATGTGCTTGGAATGATGGCCGGAAATATCAATGCCGATTTCCTTCATCACCTGAATACCGAGCGGATGCACATAGCCTGCCGGCTTCGAGCCGGCGCTCTGCACGTTGAGGATGTCGCCTGCCGCCGCGCGGAGGATGCCTTCGGCCAGGTGACTGCGGCACGAATTGCCGGTGCAGAGGATGAGGACGGTGGGTTTCACTTTTTGCATTGTCGTTTGCATAAATCGGTTGGGTCTTGCCGGACGATCTTCTTGAGCTGTTTGGCGTCGCCCAGCACCTGCGGATTGTCGGCCAGGGACTGCTCGACCCAATCCAGCGCCTCGCGCACCTCCACCGGAGCGTCCTTGCCCGGCAACTGGTAGTAAATCCAGCGGCCCTCCTTGCGCGACTCGACCAGGCCCGCCTGAAAGAGGATGGACAAATGTTTGGAGACGGTGGACGGGGCCAAGCCAAACAGTTCGGTGATCTGACAGACGCACAACTCGCCCTGCCGCAACGCCAGCAACGTGCGGACGCGGTTTTCGTCCGCCAGCGCCTTGGTGATGTTCATGAACTCGCGCATGACGGCAACACTATATTTCGCCACACAGCGAAATGCAATTCCTCTTTTCCTGTGGAAACGCAAGGCCGAAGCCCGACAGGAAGCGACGCCCCGTTTATCGAAAGCGGACGATCAGGCGGTGGACGGATGTGGCAGGGTCAAGCAGTCAGTTCCTGATATTCTCCCGTGTTCTCGACAGCGGAATCTCTCAGGGCAAACCCATCAGTGACCGGCAGTTGCGGATTCTTGAATTCCACACCGGCGAACGTCAGAAACTGATCGAAGACGCTCGTGCCGTTGACTAAACCATGAAAATGCTCGGCCCCCGGACCGCGGGCGGTGACCGGCACGTAATCCGCGGTGTGCGTCGAACCGGTCCAACCGACGGCCAGATGATTGGCGAGCAGTTGCCCCACCTGCACGACCTGGGAATTCGTCACGTCATAAAGCACGCTGCCTTTTGACGCGAGGAACGTGGCCAGCAACGCGGCCCGTCGCTCGGACACCTCGAACCCCCCTGTGGCTTCCCGGAACACCGATTGAATGTGCGCCACCGCGGGTTCGCTGCCCAACTGCTTCAGGATGGTCGCCACCGAACACCGCATCTCGGCCACGTTCTTGAACAATGGAGAAGTCCGCGCGTACGCCCCGCCAATCGCGTTCACTCCCGGATTGCCGCAACCGTGGTCGGTGGTGAGCACAATCAAAGTGTCCGGATGCCGCGCCTGAAATTCCAACGCCACGTCAACCGCCTCATCGAAGGCGATTTGCTCCCGCAACGCCGCGGCAATGTCGCAATTGTGACACGCCTGGTCCACCCGTCCGCCTTCGATCATCAGGAAGAACCGCTCGGAGTTGGCGAGTTTTTCCAGCGCCCGTCTCGTCATCGCCGCCAGCATCGGCACCGTGCGGTGATGTTCGGCATCCTTGAGGTGATCAATCAGGTAGGGGATGTGGCCGGGCGAGAAAACACCGAGCCAACGCTTGTGCAACGGCGCGGCGCGCAGTTCGTCCGCGGTGCGCAGAATGTCGTAACCGGCCTGAGTGTAATCCGCGAACAGGTCACGTTGATCCTTTCGCTTGGCCGGGTCGAATTTGTCGCGCCCGCCACCCAGCAGCACGTCCACCCGGTGTTTCAGATATTGCTCGGCGATCGTGTCCGCCAGATCGCGCGAACTGACACTGGCGGCAAAGCCGGCCGGGGTGGCATGCGTGATCTCGGTCGTGGTCACCAGTCCGCGCTGCCACTGGCCGCTCGTCAGCAGTTCACACAACGGCGTGAGGCCTGTGCCGTCGGGAAGATGATTCACCGCCCCGTTGACGACCAGCGAGCCGGAGCCCCATTTGGACGCCGCCGCCGCCGAGTCGGGCACAATCGCATTGAGCGCCCGCATGTTCATCAAACCTTGAACCGTCCCGGGCCGATTCAACAACTGCATCCAGGTGGTTGGTCGGCCTCGGGTCAGCAGCGAAAAATGCTCCGCCCCCGTCAACGTCCCCATGCTCATGCCGTCGCTGACCATCATGATGATGCGTCGGGGCTTTTGCCCGGGCCGAGAGAGCAAGGCCTCGGATGACCGTGCGAAGTGAGGGGCGCTGAGCGCCCCGGCCGCGATCAGGCCGGACTGTTTCAAGAAACCGCGTCGTGTATTCGTCATCCTCCCCAGCTTACGGACAATTGCCGAGGTTTGGCAAGCGGCGTGGACGAAACTGTCGGATTGAACCGATTCAAAAGCTGTGGCCCGTAAACCGGCACGAGATAAGTCTCCTCAAAATCCAAGCCCGGCAGATCCAGGTTCACCTCGAATTCCCAGAACACCGGCTTGTCCTTGTCCGTGCTCAATCGTGTGGAGGGCGCGTCGTCCGGAAGCTCGAAACGCAACTCCACGATCTCACCCCGCGTGAACAGCCGCGGCTCATCCAGTTGCCACGTCGCCCGCCAGAACTCCTCCTGCACGAGATGCGCGCTGCGGTTCTTGCCACTGCCGCGGTGCTCGAACCATTCTTCCACACCGCGCAGCGCGAACGAACCTTTGCGCGCCTGCACGATCCCGTCCGCGGGATGCCAGCGCAGCACCACCGGCTCACCCGGCCGGTACGGAAAGCGCGCGAACTCGATCCGCGACCCGCCAAACTTCAGCGCCCGGCCGAGGCGCACAACAGCCTCCCACCACACCGCCAACAGGATCAAATCAAACAGAAAGACAATGGCCTTGACCATCCACGGACCTTTCGCAAAGAACGCCCAGTAGTTGAAGATGGAGAGGAACAGGGTCAGGCCGCCGGCGCCCGCCAACGCCTTGGCCGCGCGCGACCAGCGCGATGGCGTGAAACCCGTGATGTCCCAGCCGTAATCCGCCAGGGCGGGTTCGCCAGGATTCCTTTGCTCGGTCTCGCGCCGCCGTTGTTCCGAGCGCCATTGACGCACCGCCATGCCCCACACCGCCAGCCCCGCCAGCGCGAACACACTGCCCATCACCGTCAACACCCACCACGGCGCGTGGACGCCCTTCGGGTCCACAGGAATCACGCGCAGCCCCACCAACATGATGGCCGTGCCCACCGCCACAAAGATTCCGCCAAAGGCAAACGCGCCCCACGTGGGAAAGCCGGTTTGCGAGCCGCGCCGCTCCGTGCGGCCCAGAAGCCGTTGCCGTTGTGTGGAGATTTCCAGACGCATTGAGTTCATGTGCTCTCGCAAGCCCGCAATCCCCATGCCAGCGCCGGTGGATGTTTCACCGCCGGTTAAGGCCTCAGTCTTGCCCGGCGCGCGCGCTCGTGGGGCAGGATTCCATCCTGCCGTATCGCGGGTTTCCAATCTGCAGACCCACGCCAGCGCTGGCGTTTCCGAGCGCTTGGCTGATCTGCCGAATGGAATTCGGCGATACGGCAGACTGGAAGTCTGCGCTACCGCCGAGTACGACTGAGGCGTTGCACCGCCGAAACATGCAGGTGCAATCGCACCAGCGAACTGTTCGGAGTCAGCGAGCACTTTTCACTTTTCCCCCCGCTACGGTAGGGGACAGGGTCGAGGGTGAGAATTCGTGGAATCCTATTTCGCGACTCCAGCGATCTTCTGCACTTCCGGGACAGTCGGTGGAACTCAACCCCATCCTCAAACCATCGAGCGCAGACCATGACGTCTGATTTCTCGGGTTCGAATCATTGAATCTTGGATAATGTCCCAGTGGATGTTGCCAGATGTGTGACGAACCAATCGGCGGCCATCTCAGCAACTCTCTCCAGCGCGCCGGGCTCCTCGAACAAGTGCGAAGCATGAGGAATGATGCGGAGCGACTTCTCGCAGCGCAGGCGCGAGCAGGCGTGCTGGTTCAATGGTATGACGGGCGTATCCGCCCCGCCCACGATCAGCAAGGTGGGCGCTTTCACCTGGTCGAGCGTCGCCTCGGCCAGATCAGGCCGGCCACCGCGCGACACAACCGCGCGGACGAGGTCTGGCAAGTTCGCCGCCGCGACCAGTGCCGCCGCCGCTCCGGTGCTGGCGCCGAAGAAGCCGACGTTCAAATCGCCGCAGCCGGGTTGTTGGCGCGCCCACTGAGTCACCGCCACGAGTCGCTCCGCGAGGAAGGGGATGTTGAAGCGAAGATGTCGGGTATGAAGTTCCGCCCGTTCCTCCTCGGCCGTGAGCAAATCAAATAGCAACGTCCCCAAACCCCGTTGACGCAATGTGCGTGCGACGCTTTGATTGCGGGAACTGTGCCGGCTGCTGCCGCTGCCGTGCGCAAAGATCACCAGTCCGGTGGTGCCGTGGGGAAGGTTCAATTCGCCGCCCAAGGCGGCATCCGCCAGCGGGATGGTCAGTTCCCTCGCGATCATTTGGTTTCACCCCGCGCGCCACTTCAAGTCCACCACCTGCCCGTGTTGCCGATGCTGGGCATCCACGCTCCGCAATTCCAGCCGGAGACCGTCCCGTCGCGTGGTCGCGCGCACCCAACCGCTGGGATTGCCCTGGCGAAAGATGTAGGCCACGGGCGGCAGGTTCACCAGGTGGATGCCGCTCGCGTCCTCAGTCACGCTCCACTGGTGCGTGTGGCCGAAGATCCAGGCTTTAACCTGTTTGCGCGGGCGGGTGATCTCGAGCAAGGCGGCCGTGTCCTTCAACCCGGTGTTGTTCTCGCCTGTGCCGGGATTGTGGTGAACCAGAATGATCGCGGGCTTGCGGCGGTTGGCATCCAGCGTCCTGGCCAGCCAATCGAATTGCGCCTGCCCGAGCAACCCGGGCGTTTGCAGCGTCTTCTCCAGTGAATCGAGCATGAACCAGTTCACGTGCGAGGTGCCGACCATCGCCACGTGCCGGTCCACCATTGGGCGATTGGCGGCCTTCTGGGCCTTGACCGCCTCCCAAAAATTCTCGCGATGATCGTGATTGCCCAAGGCCAGGTGAACTGGCAGCCCGCCCGCCTGAAGCGGGTTCAACAATTCCATCAGCGTGGCGTAATCTCCGCTCTCGCCACTGCTGAGAGCGCAGTCACCCAGAATGAAAACGCCGGCCGGTCGCCGCGGCAATTCGAGCAGTTCCTGCGTCACCGTTTGGAGATGCTGCGTCATGTTGACCTCCCGCACCACGCGCGCGCGGTCGGCGGCGATGTGCGTGTCGGCCAGCAGCGCCACCGAACTGGAGTCGGCGCGGCGCGCCGCGGCCAGCAGGCCGGGACTGGCGGCCAGCGCGGCGCCGGCCACGAGGCAACGCTTCAGGAATTCCCGGCGCGAGAGGGTGGGCAGATGAATCGGCATGGCCGACTCCTACGCCGCCCGCCAACGTTGCTCAAGCCAAAAACCTTCAACGAAACCCGCGGGGGCGCATCTCAGTTTATTGCAGGCAGGCATTCCTGGCGTAGCGCAGGTTTCCCCACCTGCGGTATCGCCGACTTCCAGTCGGCGGGCTTAGGCACGGCGTGGCAGGCCAGGAATTCGCCGCGTTTGCGGATTGGAAATCCGCGACCCGGCAGACTGGAAGTCTGCGCTACGGCATCGCCTCGGCGCCCCCTGCAAGAAAATGAGATGCGCCCAACCCGCGGGTTCTTTGCTGTTCTCGGGCGAATGAAACCGGAACCAAGGAGCCGCCTGGAGCGTACAGCGGGTCTCCCTCTCCCAGCGGGAGAGGGGCGGGGTGGGGGAGAGCGCGTGGAAAACCCGGGGCGCAGGGACTCATTTCAGCCCGCCCCGATGGATGCGCAGACTCTCCCTCACCCTTTTTCCCTCTCCCGCCGGGAGAGGGAGACCGTTGCCAAGACTCCAGATCATTCACCCGCACCTTCGCAATTCCATTCCACTGAAAACAGCGAGGAACCAACCCGCGTCCAAGGCCGCCTCAATCAACGAGCCAAGTCGTCAAGTGGAAATCCGAAAGCCGAAAGCCGAAGGCCAAATGTTTTGCGGGTCCAATCGTACGCTCGCCGCTCGGCATTTGGGCTTAGGACTTCTTTCGGATTTCGGATCCTCGGATTTCGGACCTCGGCCAGAATTCATGGTTCGCGTTCGCCTCCAGAGCCGCGCTGACCGGTCCAGTCTGAACTTGCGCGGCACGTGGACTCCGCCGAGACTTTCGCCACATCGAGCGGCTGGCATTTGGCGATGCACATGCAGAGCGAACAGGACAAGCATGGTCTGGTCTGGTGGCTGCGGACGATCCTGATCGGCCGCAACCCCAGGAGGACGCTCATTCGCATCGGCGTGCTGGTGGTCGCCGCGTTCGTGCTTTTCAAGTTCGTGCTGCTGCCGCCGGTGCGCATCACCGGACCGAGCATGTCTCCGACGCTGCGCGAGGGCAGCATCCATCTGGTCAGTCGGGTGGCCTACCTTCGGCATCCGCCGCGCCGCGGCGACGTGGTTTCGATCCGCCTGGCCGGCAACAGCATCATGTACATGAAACGCATCGTGGGTGAACCCGGCGAGACGGTTGAATTTGTCAATGGCCGGCTGCTCGTCAACGGCAAGGTGCTGGAGGAACCCTACGTGAAGTCGCCCAGTCGCTGGAACATGCCGCCGGAAACGCTCGGCCCGGACGAGTATTTCGTGGTGGGCGACAATCGGGCGATGCACATTGACGATCATTACCTCGGCGTGGCCACGCGCGACCGCATCGTGGGCAAACTGCTGCTATGAAGATTGTCGTCCGTCTCGTGCTGCTACTGGTGCTGGTCGGATTGGGCTATTGGCTCTACACGTTTTTTTTCCCCGGTCCAGAAAGGGTCATTCGCCAGCGGCTCGCGAAGTTGGCGCAGGCTGCTTCGATCCGGCCGGATCAAGGCCTCCTCAGCCGGGGGGCCGCCATCCAGGAGCTGGCCGGCTATTTTGATTCCGAGATCGAAATCACCGTAAACTGGCGCGGCGGCTCGCAACATTCGCTGGCCGGTCGCGACGAAATCATCGAGACGGCCAAACTCGCTCATGCGCGGTTCAAGCACCTGAAGATCGAATTCCTTGACCTGAACGTGACCCTCGCGCCTGACAAACAATCCGCCATAGTTCATCTCACGGCGAAAGTCACCTCCTCCGACCAGAGTGATTTTCAGGTGCAGGAGTTGAAGTTCCATTTGAAGAAGGCCAACGGCGACTGGCTCATCTTTAGGATTGAAACGATCCGCACGCTTTCGCATTTGCTGGTGGATGGTGCGCTGGTCGCGCGGGCATGAATCAGGCCGCCGTCCATCATCTTCTGCGGGCGGACCGGACGCTTGCGCGCGTCATCAAGCAAGTCGGTCCGTGCCGGCTTGCCCCCGCCCATCATCGCAGCCCCTTTCAATCGCTCGTCCAAGCTGTCGCACATCAACAACTCAACGGCACGGCGGCCGGCACCATTCTCCGCCGCGTCAGGGCGCTTTATCCGCATCGCCGCTTTCCCAAACCGGAAGACCTGCTCGCGACTCCCGATGAAGACCTCCGCGGCGCGGGGCTTTCCCGTGCAAAGACCGCTTCGGTCAAAGACATCGCCGCCAAGACCTTGGCGGGCGTTGTTCCCACGTCGCGCGAAATCAAGAAGCTGTCCAATGAGGAAATCCTCGAGCGGCTCACCACCGTGCGTGGCGTCGGGCCGTGGACGGTCGAGATGCTGCTCATGTTCACGTTGGGTCGGCCCGATGTGCTGCCGGCGACCGATTACGGAGTGCGGTGCGGGTTTGCCCGCGTTTACGGTCTGGCCGAACTGCCCACGCCCAAGGAACTGCTCGCGCACGGCGAACGTTGGCGGCCGCATCGCTCCGTGGCCTCATGGTATCTCTGGCGCGCCTTGGAATTGCCCGACTGACCCGGCATGTTCGCCGCGTTTCTAGCCACGTTTTGTTTCTCGATCTCCGTCGTGTGCGGCACGCGCACGGCCAAACTCATCGGGGGCATCGAGGCGAATTTTTGGCGGCTTGCGCTGGCAACGTTCTTCCTCGGGTGTTGGGCGTTCACCGGCGGCAATGGACTCAGTGGCGGCGCCCTGCCCATGTTCCTGTTGAGCGGCCTGGTCGGCATCGGCATCGGCGACGCCGGCTTGTTCGAGGCATTGCCCCGCCTTGGCTCGCGGCTTTCGGTGCTGCTGATTCAATGCGGGACCGCGCCCATTGCCGCGGTGATCGAGTGGCTGTGGCTGGGCACGACTCTGGGCGCGGTTCAAATCCTTTGCGTCGGGATCATCCTGGCGGGGGTCGGGACTGCCTTGTCGCCCGGCGAACATCTGCACATTCCGCGACGAAAACTCTGGTCAGGTGTTGCCTTTGCACTTGTCGGAGCCGCGGGCAACGGCATGGGCGCAGTGATGAGCCGGAAAGGATACGCCATCGCTTTCGCGAACAATGAGCCGATGGACGGCGGGACGGCGGCGTTTCAACGACTGCTCGGCGGGTTGTTGATCGCCGGGATTTTGTTGCTGGTGGCCAAGCGCCACTTCGTGCGACTGCCGGGTGGCACGGGCGATTTCGTGAACACCGCCAGCGCGCGCGACAAATGGCGGCGCATCTGGCCGTGGGTGCTCGCGAACAGCCTGGCCGGCCAGACGGTGGGCATGAGTTTGATGCTCTGGGCGCTCAAAACCACACCCACCGGAATCGTCACCGCTGTCACCGCGCTCACCCCGTTGGTGGTGATTCCGTTTGCGCGAGTGATGGAGCAGGAGAAGGTCAGCCCTCGCGCCCTCATCGGCGGGGCGATCGCCGTGGCCGGGGTGGTGGGGCTGGCGTTGGTGAGATGAGTGCGGTTACGGCACCTTGATGTGCGGTGGATTGCGACAAGGCACATCAATCCTTCAGTCAGGCGGTGACTTTGAAGCCACACAACACGCCGGCTGAGGCTGGCGGTGCTTGGTCAAGGCGGTCAGGTTTCAGGCATCGTGCAGCCACCAGGAAGATGGCGCAGAGCACGATGCAAGTAATGCCAAGATAAATAAAGCGCCGCTGCTCGGGTCTGTGCGGCCAATGCTGGTGCAGGTCTCTCAGTGCCGTCAAAACACCACCCGAAAGGAAGGCATCCACCATTGTCGAGCCGACACCCTCCTTGCGATCCAATTGAAACATGCCAAGGACGCCGGCCAGCGTGAAAGCAAAGCCCAACAGGCCAAGGAAGGTCGCCAGGATGATTAAAACGGTATGCACACGGGTCACCGCGGTTGCTACGGAGACGGAGACCACCCCACGGGCCAGACATCATGGAGAAAGCGCCACAACGGATTGGCCTGGCTGTGAAGAAGCTCTTCCTTCTGTTGCATCTCCCAAGCCACCTGATCCTTGGGTGGACGCACCGACGCGCAATCGCTTGCCAGCAGCGAGAGTCCACAGGCAATGAACAGCACGGCTCGAAGCCCTTTGGCTTGCATGGCATTCGAAGCGTAATGCCGCGGCCTTTGGTTGTCCACTGGTGAGTTCACGCATGTCTCGACTCTTTGAGAATGTCCCCTTTTGGACTCGATGAAAATGTCCCCTTTGGGCGGCAGTTGCGGTAGCAACTGCCGGCCTGATGGAGACCTTGACGATGAGTCGGAAAGAACGGCAACGAGT
>WYBW01000102.1 GCA_011525685.1 Verrucomicrobiia bacterium | reverse complement strand
AGAAAATCATTGGCCGGAACGGTGGGCAAAAAGCTGTCGGTCAAATCCAGTTGGCGAGAAGGGCGTGTGCGCATGTTGCTCAGACGTTCAAGTCATTGCCGCGTTCAAAACGTTTCGCAGAGATCTCCAATCAACAAAATAACGCCCAAGCTGACGGGGCGCCCGTCGTCAGCAAACAGTATCGTTGCATCAAACTCGGTCTGGACGTTCACGCGGATTCGATCCGGGTCTCTCCCGCCAGCGCGAGCAGTTGGTTCGCGAAGCGCGACGGCTGGGCTCACAGGGGCGAAGCCTGATGCTTTTCCACGGATTCCATGTCCACGGTGTCTGGTGGCGGACACAATGGAAAACATTGAAAGAAAAACTTCCAGGTTGGCTGATGGAACGACTGGAAGTGTTCCGGGCCTTATTACATGTCCTCGATGCGCAACTTCGCAAGCTGACGCAAGCCGTCGAAGCCCAGGCTCCCGCCGTTCGGCCACGCGGCCTGGGCGCGTTGAGCTTTGAAGTGATCCGCCGTGAGATTGGTGACTGGCGACGATTTAATAATCGAAAGCAGGTCGGCAGTTACACCGGATTGTGTGCTGGGGTCGCCAGCAGCGGCGGGTCGCGCAAGACACTTTCCATCAACAAGTGCGGCAATCCACGATTGCGATCCTCGCTGGTAACGCTGGCCTGGCGGCTGGTGCAATACCAGCCACGCTGCCGGTTAATCCAAAAGTGGAAACGGATTTTATTGAAACCCCAGATGTCTTCTGGGGCGCGGAAAAAAGCCATCGTCGCCGTCGCCCGCCAACTGGCCGTTGATTTGTGGCGTTGGCAGACGGGACGCATCCAGACCGAACAACTTGGCTGGCGCATGAATTGATGTCCGCCAAAAACGAAACCCGCAACCATCCATTTACTCATGACCCTTTTGGAAACGGAGCGCGCCCGGCGCATGAAACCGGGTCAGGCTTTATGCCTACCGACTCTTAGAGTGGACGCGCCCGTTTCCTCTCATTTGTCACGCATAGAACATGTGGTGCTCAATAAATTTGATGCACGGATAGCAGGCTGCGCGAGTGTTGATTTTTGCTCGCGAACGAGAGGGAGACGTTTCCGATGTTCATGAGTTCAATCCCGCTAGCGACACGCTGATTCAACATTTCAACTCGAACATTCGTTGTGTGGAACATCACTGACCGGTGCAAGCCGGTAGGGTGTCGGGATTTTTTTTGTCAAGGTAGTGCCCCCGCCACCCTCGCCTCCACCTTGACAAAAAAATCCCGACACCCTTGATGGCATTTAGGTTTTGCGTTCGCAAAACTTTGGCTTTCAAGCCACAAACACTAACCCTGGGCGGGCGCGTGTTCTCGGTGGGTTGGCGCGTCTCGTTCCTGAAAACAAAAACTCTGGTTGACACTCCTCATAGCAGATTTCGCGCGCGATAATCCGTTCACAGGATGGATCAGTTGCGCTGGACGGGCATGCCAAGTTTGATGCAACGATGATACACTGATTGCACCGCCGGTTTTTAGTCGCTCGCTACTTCCTCGTTCGAATATTTTCCCAACAAGCGGTCTGCCATCTGTATCCAACGATGATGCATCGGGTTGCCATTTGGAATACAGAGGCTAATTCGACTCAGCGGCACGCTGTCAATGCTGCGCTTCAATCGTTGGGCAATTGCCACATCCGAGTCCGCGCCTTGCAGTTCATGTTCAGCTTTGCTCCAGTTGCGCACGATGCCAGCTAGATTCGGCATTTCATCCAGCACCGCGCCGATGGCGGGGACTTCGGTGCTGGTTGCGCCAAACCACTCGTCAAACAAAAATGAAACGCCACCGCGCCTGCGTCTTCAATGCTGAAAACCGAGAATCGCTGCTGCGCCACCCGCCGGTCGCTCAAGAAAGCATCGCAACAGCCGCCCTATACTTGCTGGGCGATTTGCCCGTGCGGCTGCGAAACACGGTCGTGAAGTATTGGTTACTCTGAAAGCCACAAGCAAACCCGATGTCCGTGATGCTGCGTCCGGGCTGGGTGCGTAAAAGTTTCTTTGCAGCATCAACCCGGCTGTTTATGAGGAAATCCATCGGTGCCACGTTGGTCAATTGGCGGCAGTAGTCCGCAAAGCGCGTGCGGCCCAATCCACATTGCACCGCCATTTCATCAAGCGTCCACGGGTGTTCTATGTGTGAAGGCAATTTGGCAAGGAATAATTCCACCGTGCGCGCCGAAGATGAGAGGCTTTGATCAAGTTTGGGTTTATGAGAGCGCAGGATTTCCAGTAATGCGATTAAGAGTTCATTCAACAGCAGAATCAACCGCGTTTGCACCGTAATTGGATTGCTAACGGCAACAAGGGGGGCAAGGCGCTCAAAGCACCGGCGTAAGGTGGCATCAGCCTGCCAAACCGGGTGCTCGTTGTGACGGAGCTTTACGGTCAACTCACGCAAATCCGCCGGGGCCAGAATCAACCAGTCCGGCCAGTGCCATTCCTGATTTGGCCGCCGCACGCTGACATCGAGGATCAGCCAGAATAACCGGCTCGCCCGAACTTCGGGGTCGCCGACGCGATGTTGTTGCCACGGTCGGGTGATTGTCACTTGTCCGGCTTCCAGCGGGTAACTGTGATCATCCACGGCAAAATCAAGACGTCCTCGGGACAAGTATGTGATTTCTATGCCTTCGTTGCGATGCCAGTCTAACCCCCAAGCCTGCGAGCGCTTGGCATCCCAATAACCCAGCGTGGAAACACCTGGCAACATCGCAGGTGGCAGATCGGTTCCCGGATAACCATGTCGCACGAGAGCTTGAAGCTGCACCTCCCTCTTGCGAACAGCGTCCGTAAGTGGAGTGCAGCGGTCGGCGTGGTATATTTTACGCTGGCTAAGAAATACAGCCGGACACTGAGAGGGGCTTTGCGTGGATCTTCTTTTTGTCACTTGCAAAATTTACCAGTGGCATAACTTGAAAGACAAGCCGGTCGCGACCGCATATTCTTGTCATCGATGAACCCAAACCGTGTCTCTCCAGCTCTCATCCCGCGCCGGGAGTTCCTTGGCACTACCGCAACGGCCCTGACTGCCGCTGTGGCCTTTCCAACAATCATTCCTTCCTCGGCGCTTGGCAAAGACGGCGCGGTCGCCCCTAGTAGCCGCATCACCGTTGGTGTGATTGGCTGTGGCCCCCAAGGCCGTGGTGACATGGGGAATTTTCTGAACCAGGCAGATTGTCAGGTTGTGGCGGTTTGTGATCTGAAAGACGACCAGTTGGAATTGGCAAAGCGCGTCGTGGATGATCGTTATGGAAACCAAGACTGCTACACCTGCCACGACTTCCGGGAATTGGTCGCGCGCAAGGACATTGATGCGTGCCTCATCGCGACTCCCGATCACTGGCATGTGTTGACTGCGCTAGCCGCTGTGAATTCGGGCAAAGACATCTATCTCGAAAAGCCGCTCGGCCTCTCGCTCGAAGAAGGACAGGCACTGCGCGCGGCGGTTCACAGGAGGCGACGGGTGTTTCAGTTCGGCACCCAGCAGCGCTCCTCCCGAACGTTCCGCCTGGCCGCTGAACTGGTGCGGAACGGACGGATCGGAAAACTCCAGCACATCAACATCTGGTCGCCTGGCAGCTCGCCGGGTGGATCGCTGGCACAAGTGCCGCCGCCGCCGGGCATGGACTATGACTTTTGGCTTGGCCCCGCGCCGTTTTCGCCGCACACAGAAAACCGCTGCACCCATGACAACCAACTGAAAACTTGGTGGTTTAACTCGGACTTTGCGCTTGGGTTCATTGCTGGCTGGGGTATCCATCCGCTCGACATCGCGCTCTGGGGCGGCGGCAAGTTGCTTGGCAGCACTGTCGAGGTCGAAGGCCGCGGCAACTTTCGCACAGCGGAGGGGGCTTGTGACACCGCAACGATCTGGGAGGTGGATTACAAATTCGCCTCGGGCGTGACGATGAAATTTGTGGGCCTGCCCAATGGCGGCAACGCCGACAAGCCGACGGGCGAGCCGTTCCTGCACGGTGAAGAATGGAAGCAACGTTACCGTCGCATTGAGACTCACGGAACTGCCTTTGAAGGATCGGATGGCTGGGCGCACGTTGACCGCACCGGCATCAACCTGCAGCCGGAAGATCTCATTGATTCCAACGCGGACAGCTTTGACACCAAACTCGTCCGCAGTTCAAACCACGCCCGGAATTTTCTCGATTGCGTGAAGAGTCGCGCGGATACCGTCAGCCCGATTGACAACGCGGTCACGGCGGATGCGCTTTGCCACATTGCTGACATTGCCATCCGTCTGGGGCGCAAACTGACTTTCGACCTCGGCCGGGAAAAGTTCATTAACGACGACGCGGCCAACCAGCGCCTCAAGTCGCGACCGATGCGGAAGCCTTGGCATCTTTGATTTTGAAGCGCGACCGCATGAAATGGCACACACACATTCCGAGTGCGCTGGTAATGATGATTTTTGCCGCCGCGCCACTGGCCTGCGCCGCTGCCGATTCGCCGATAGGGCCATTGGGCTGGAAGCGTGAGACCGGCTCCCTGGCACTGATGCAAGGAACGCAGGTCGTGTGGCAATTCAACTACGGCACCAATGCCACCAAGCCGTTCTTCCATCCCGTCGCGCCGCTGGGCGGGCCGGTTTTGACATGGGACAAGCCGGCGGATCATCGCTGGCATCGCGGGCTGTGGTTCTCTTGGAAGTTCATCAATGGCGTCAACTACTGGGAGGAAGACCCGAAGACCGGCGTTGCCGATGGACGCACCGAATGGTCGAAGCCGCAAGTCAAGACTCGCCCGGATCTTTCCGCGCACATCACGATGGACATCACCTATCGCCCGGCTACCAACCTGCAACCGGTGCTGGCGGAGCGGCGCGAGATCGAAGTTTCTGCACCGGACAAGGATGGGATCTATCATTTGGACTGGACGCTGACCTTTACCGCCGGCCCGCAAGATGTGTTGCTGGATCGCACACCGCTTGCGGACGAACCGGGAGGCAAGCCTTGGGGTGGCTATGCCGGGTTGTCCGTGCGGTTGGCCTCCAACATCGTGGAGCGCATCGCTATTACCACCGCCGGGGCCATCACTTTCACGGACGGAAGTTTTCGCGGGACGGCGCTGGCGGCAGACTATTCCGGCACGCTGGCCGGCCAAGTAGCGGGTATCGGGATGATTTCCTCTCCCTCGAACACAAACAACCCGTCGCCGTGGTATGTAATCAAGAACGACACAATGAGTTTCTTCACTCCGGCGGTTCTTTGCTACCACCCGATCTCGATCAAGGCTGGCGATAGTTTGCATCTTCGCTACCGGGTGGTTGTTCATCCGGGCCGCTGGAATACCGATCAGTTACGACACTCGGTGGAACAGTTTTCACCGGAACAATTGACCAAACAAAATTAACCCGAATCAGAACCTGTGGGCAAAATACATCTTGGCATCAACATGGAATTTGTCCGCCACGCGGACAAAAACTTCGAATGGGGCGTCCAGAAAGCGGCGGCGCTTGGCTATAAATACGTCGAGCCGATGCTTCACTGGGGCCGCGAGCTTTTGAGTGAGGCCGGCTATTTCCATAGCGTCTCGATGCTCGACGATCCGTTGCGTGTTCGACGAGCTTGCGCGGATGCGGGCATTAAGCTCTCGGGATTTTCCGCACACACGCCGTTGTGCAAACCGGAGATCAGCGTCGAGTATCTCAAGCAGGCCGTCCGCTTTGCCGCCGAGTGTGGGGCACCCGTCGTTAACACCGACGAAGGGCCGAAACCCGTATGGACCAGCGCGCAGGAGGATTTCACTTTGATGCGCTACACGTTGATGGAGGTCGCCAAGGTGGCGGAACCGCGCGGCGTTATGATCGGACTCGAACCGCACCAGCAATACAGCAAGCACCCCGATGGCCTCGACAGCATTGTGAAGCTCGTGAAAAGTCCCGCCTTCGGGGTAAACTTCGACACCGGGAACAGTTACCTTTGTGGGCACGATCCTTACAGGTGGCTGGAACGCGTAGTTGGCAAGCTCGTGCATCTGCACGCCAAGGACATCGCCACCGAGCAATCCTACGCCGAGCGCGGCAAGGTCACGGGCACGCCGGTCGGCTGCGCCTGCGGCGAGGGCGTCATCGACTGGGTGCGTGTCATCAAAATCTGCAAACGCGCGAAATGGGACATCGTCCTCTCCGTCGAGTGCGGCACGGTTGAACAAGCCGAACGCTCCATCGCACACTTGAAGCGGCTGCTTTAGCTAATTCTTGTGGCGTCAGGGTTCGCGGCGTAAAGCCAACGCGTGAATTTCGTCTGAGGTCAACACGCCTTGAACAAGGCGGAATTCATCCACTTCACCATGATAGCCAGCCGTGTGCAGTGCACTCCGAGCACTGAGCAAAGTGGGTTTTATCACTCCGCCAATTGAAGCTGTTGTTGGAAGTGCGTTGGCTTGAAAGCTTGCGTTGACCACCGCGACTGGTGTGCCGTTAAGGTAGCCACGGATTTCTTTTCCGCCATCAACGCTGAGCGCGACGTGTTGCCACATACCATTTACTGCCGGGCCGAGGTCAAGCCAATGGCCGCGTTCATCTTGCCAGCATCCGATCACCCATCGTCCGTGGTCTATCGCAATCGCCGCGCCGTTTTGCGCGTCGCCCTGGGCAAAGAGAATGTGTTCGCCGTCAGATGTCGCTTCGGGATTTGCCCACAGCGCTATGGTGAATTTTCCCGCGCTCGCAAAATCTGCCGAGGGTATCAGGACCGCCGGCGCGCCGCCGGTGAAGTGCAGGCCCGCGCCCAATCGTCCGGCGCGATGCGTTGCACTGCCCAGTTCAATTTCATCCATCACTGTGCCGGTGGTGGTGGATTCGGTGCTGATCGCACCGAACCATTCGTCGAACGAAAAGGCAACCGTCGCCGCCGTGCCTGAGGATGACACGCAATTGTCCGTTATGATAGAACTGGAAACATCCTGGCCAAGGGCGATGGCGCGGTCACTAGTTGGCAGTCCGTGAAAACGATTGCCGCACACGCGCACGCCGCTGACGCTGTCGAGGAAAATTCCCGCGTATGTTCCGCGTCCATCCAACGCTAGCGCGGGGTCGGCAGACAACGTCTTTCGCAGCACATCGTCGTTCACCGGCGGCAGGAAAAGATTGCCTTCGATCTGCACGTTGTGCGCGTTCCGCACCGCGATGCCCATGCCGCGCCAGTCGTGAAACACATTCCCGACAAATTTCATGTGGCTGTTGGCGAATTCCTCCTGTGCCAAATGCGTGCGGAAACCTTCCGGCTCGTTCTCACCGCGCAATCGCCGCGTATAGACGCTGATGTCCGCCGGATCAGCCACCACGAAGGCACGATGCGCGGACATGTAGCCGGAGTTGTTCTGGCTGAAGGTGCAGCCTTGCACCCACAAGTGCGTGGCGGGCGGACCTTCCGGCCATTCGGGTTCGTTGACGGCGAAAATGCCCGTTGCGGAAAGTCCCTCCAACTGCGTATTGAACACCACGCCACCGCGTGCCTTGATGTAAATGCCGAACCTCATGCTGTCCATGATGCGCGAGTCGCGCACAAAAAACCGTCCCGCCGAACGCGTGCTGTAGATCATCGTCGCGGTGCGTCCATCGCCCTTTTCCCAGAAATCAATTTCCGCCACGCGCGCGGACAACGTGTAACGTCCACTGCTGGCGGATCGCACCGTGGAATAACCCAGCACTTTGCCGGTCTGTGGATTGAAGAACACCAATTGATCGCCGGGCGAAATGCTGTCGCTCGTCGGCAACGGCAATGGCTTGCCGGTATTCTCAGCGTTGCGTTCATACATTCGGATGGACAACTCCGCGTCGGCGTTGTTGTCGTCGGCCACGGCGACCATGCTTTGGCCGTAGGTGTTCATCACGTCTTCGCACACGCCACGGATCAACGTATTCTCTACCCACACGCCTTCGCGACCACGGCCATGAATCCCATCTGCGCTGGAGCTGATCCAATGTTCTCCCTCCGGCTCGAAGCGGCAGTCGAGAATGTTCACCCCCGACGTCTGCCAAAATCGCAACGTCCCGCCGCCCGCGGCGCGACCGTCCACGCCCGAGAGCGTGATGTTCTCCGCGCCGCCGCGCGTCGTCAGATACGTCACGCCGCCGCCCTTGTTTTTGATGAGCCACTTCGCGCCGGGCTGGATCGAACCCATCGTGCGCGTGACCCGGTGCGAATAAATTCTATTCGTGCCCACGGCTTCAATCTGCTGCTCGCCGTTGCCTGGATAATGCGACCACGCACCCGGCGCGAGCCGGCCGGGAATCTTCGCGTCGTAGGCATACGCTTCGCCGCGACCGTTATGGCGGATGTCGCGCAACGGATCAAGCGCACCTGCGTCCATGCGCACCTTGAGCGTCTGCGTGCTTGCGCCCGGTGGATTCACTTCCAGAATTTCGCCCGTCGTGAACGGAATGGACGCCGCCGTGACCGTGAAGAGCGCGAGGACAATGTTTTGGCAGTTGCTAACGGTGAACAGGCTCACATCCGCGCGCTCCACTTCGCGCGAGCCGACGAACAACGTCGCGCCGTTACCGTCGAAGACGAGATTAGTCAAGTTTTGGAAAGGGAAGGCAATGCGATCCGCCACCGCTGACGCCACGGTGTAAGTTTTCCCATTTTCAAAGCGCACCCCCGCATACTCGCGGTCGCTACGCAATGAGTGCGCTTTAGCTATGGCGGCGCGAATGGCCGCCGTGGCGTCATTCGTCTGAAATGGAATTTCAACCCAGCGTTCCGCGGGAATGTCCACCGCGCGGCGAACGTCTGCCGGTTCAAACACATCCAGCAAGCCATCCGCACCGCGACGCACCCGCAGTGGCGCACGGCGCGGCGACCATTCGACGACCGTCAAATTCAAATCAACGCGCGCCGCGCCATTTGCCGGAGCAAATGCGAGATAGATGACCTCGCCCCGCGCCACATAGCCAATCTCCGTGTTCAGACCAGTGCGCCCGGCCAGCGGCGTGATTCGGCGCGGCGATGTTTCCGTTCCCACATAGACCCGCGCTTCAACGGCGGCATTATTCGCCGGAATGGCCCACGCATTTTGTAACGCATAGAAACCACTCTGCGGAACACGAAACGCCACGATGGTTTCGCGCGGCAAACTTTTGTTATGCGCGAGCAATTCCAGTTGAATGTTTTTTCCGACGCGTCGAAATAAATTCACAGCACTAGCGCCAGTCGAATTCCAGCCCAGCAACCGTGCGGCGACCGAACCTTGCGGCACATTTGTCAGCACAGCCCAGCCGCCCGGCGCAGCCACGGCGTTCGTCACGCCGATGTCCTCGCCCAGCACGCTCACGGGTAGCTCCGGCGTGCGAGTCATGGTGAATTCCAGTTCCGTATCGTCACCCGTCGCTTCGCCATCAGGCCCAAGCGCGATTATGACGCGGTCGCCCGCATCGAGAAAGCCGAGGAACGTGTCGAAGTCAAAGAGCTCGCCCGCATCAAGGGTCGTGAAAACACAGGGATGGCTCTCAGAGTTCGCCGCATTTGCACGCTGAACAAACACGCGCAACTCCACGCGACCAGGAACATTTGCCGAGCGTAGCAGCGAACTGTCCTCGACCGCGTAGAAGCCCGCTTCCTTTACCGTGTAAACCGCCAGTGCAAACTGGCCGCCCGCACCGGGTAACGCTGTCACCTTTGTTCCTTCAACCCGCCATTGCGCCGGCGCATTGCCAGGAGAATTTGATGCCGCCCATTTCCCGCCCGCTTGCACACGTCGCATAGCTGCCACATTTTCCAATGACGGTAAGCTGTTGCTGGTGTTTGAGGTTGCCACCGTAGCCGAACACAACTCCCAGCCTACAGATGAATCCATCGCCAGTGCAGAAGAGAAGCGAATTGGCTCAACCGCGAACACGCCGGTGATACTGGAAAAAATCGAGGCAGCCACAACAGCAGTATGTAAGTTGTGATTCATTGAAGATTCGAACTCTACAAAGGCCAAAAACAGCAGAGTGTGGAGCAGCGTCGAAGTTCCGCCGTCTCAAGCCGTTGGCTTCCAGCCCGGCTCGTAGTCGCGCGTCCAGAGGCGCGCGGCCTTGCGGTCGCCGAGGATGTGGCCGTTGGCGGGGTCAATCTGCAAGGCGTGTCCGGTGCGCTGCGCGATATTGCCAAGCTGTGCTAGCAGCGTGCTGTTGTGGCCCTGGTCGATTGGCGCGTTGAGTTTTTGATTTCCGCGAATGGCTTCTACGAAGTTCAGAGCGTGCGTGTCGTTTAACCCCGGATCGGTGCTGTTGACCAGGTTCACTTTTTTCGTGGGATCATCGCCGACGGTTTTCAACGGTTTATTATCCAGGTCGTAGACGGTGTAAGTGCCGCCACCGTCGTAATCAATCGTCCCCTTGCTGCCGAAGAAGACAATGCCGTTCGCCTTGTAGCCGGGCGCGCCGTAGGTGCTGCACGAACGACCAAACCACGAGATGCCGCGATCCTCGCCGAACTGAAGTTGAATCTCCTGGGTGTCCGGTGCTTCCCAATCGTCTAGGCCAACGTCGTGCCACCGTCCGCCAAACGATGTCACGCGCGTCGGGAACGTCACCGCCATCGCCCAGCGCGCCACATCGAGCAAATGCACGCCGTTGTTAAGCGCCTCGCCCGTGCCCCAGCGCCAGAACCAATGCCAGTTGTAGGGATGCACGTTGTCGCGGTAATCCGTGCGCGGGGCTGGGCCTTGCCACAAATCCCAATTCAACCCTTCCGGCGGCGTGGCAATTTTTCCAAAACTAATCGGCGCGCGCCGACGCGAATAAAAGCATTTCGAGAGAAAAACTTTGCCGATGACGCCCTCGCGGATTTCCTGAACCATCTGTTGCACCGTGGCCATCGATCGCCGCTGGCTGCCCATCTGCACAAGGCGGTTGTATTTGCGCGCGGCGGCCACAAGGATTTCGCCCTCACGCGGGTTGTGGCTGCACGGCTTCTCGACATAGACGTGCTTGCCCGCCTTCGCCGCGAGGATGGCCATCGGCGCGTGCCAGTGATCCGGCGTGGCGACAATGAGCGCGTCCACCTCCTTGTCCTCCAGCACGCGACGGAAATCAGTTTCCATTTTCGGGGCATGGCCCTGCTTCATTTCCGCAGCCTCGGCGGCGGGCGCAAGCTGGCGGCGGTCTACATCAATGACATATTTGAATTCCACACCGGGATGGCTCGCAAACTGGCCGATTAAATCCTTGCCGCGACTGTGAACACCAGCGACGGCCAGCACGACCTTGTTGTTTGGCGAACCCGCCGCACGCAGCGAAAGGCGTGGCAGCACGGCTAGCGCCGCTCCGGCGGTAAAGGTTGAGGCGACAAATTTGCGACGTGAGATGGGTGTGTTCATGTTTGGGTATGGATTACTCATTTTAACTCGCGAATCTTTACATCGCGGAACGAAACTTCGTTACCGTGATCTTGCAGCAGGATGTGGCCGTCCGCCCACTCCCCGAAGCTGGGAATGTTTTGGTATTTACTGGCGGCGACACGTCGGCGGAAATCTTCCGAGTCGCGATCAAATTCCACGGTCTTTCTGCCGTTTAGGAAAAACTCGACATGCTGTCCGCGCGAAACAATCCGCGCGTGATTCCACTCGCCGACGGGAGAAACGACTTTGTCGGTTGGTGCGGGTATGAGGTCATAAAGCGATCCGACGGTGCGGTCGCCGTCGTGGCCGAGCTTGGCGTCGGGATGCCGCGCGTCATCGAGGATTTGAAATTCCATGCCAATGGCAGAGCCGACGGATGCCGGCTTGCCGGTGACTTTATCAATCGGTGAAAGGTTAGGTTGCACGAAAATCTTGATACCGCTGTTTGCGCCCGGCGTGATTCTGAAATCCAGTTCCAGCTCGAAGTCTGCGTATCGCTGCCGCGTGATGATGTCACCGCCATCGGCGGATTCCGCTCCACCATTCTCGCGCGTGGATAGCACGCCATTCTGCATGGACCAGCCTTTCCCTGGAAAATATTCGCTCTTTGCGCCCCGCCAGCCGTCCGCCGTTTTGCCATCCCAGAGCATCTGCCACCCGCCCTTTGGATCGCTGACTTTGTTCTCAATGTGAATTTCCCGCAGGCGGACGTTGCGGAATTTTACACGCAGACCGGCTTGGTCTGCATCGTTGCCAATCTGGTGGACTTGCAGGCCAATCAGCCCGGAGTGCGTCATCGCATCGGAAAGATCCGCGCGCGGTTCGCCGTTCAGCCAGGTCTTGATGGATGCGCCGACACATAGCAGTCGGAGATGATTCCACGCGCCGGGCTTGCAAAGACGCGCGCCGTCTGCGGTGAATTGGTTCGTGTCGCCGCCGAGCTTGCCGGGAAAAAGCCAGCCGCGCCGCAGCTCATCGTAAATCCCCGCTGTCCACCAGCGTTCGCGCTGCGTATCCATGTCGATCTCGCATTGGTAGCCGTATACTCGGCCCGGCGGCACGTTGAAGGTGTTCCCATTGATTTCCACCGCGCGCTCCTCGGTGAGCACCGCGCTGCGAAACTGCACGCCAGAATTCAACGCGGCATCCACTTGATAATCCAGCTCCAGTTCGAAGTCGCCGTAAGTCTTCGCCGGGCAAAGAAAACTGTTCGGCGTGTTCGTAACCGTCTCGCCGACAATTGCGCCATGCTCGACAAAGAAATGTGCCTGACCGCCGAGTTGAACCCAGCCGTCGAGGTTCGTGCCGTTGAAAAGATTCTTCCAGCCACCGGCATTCCCATCCGTTCCGCCGGGATGAGTCGCGCAGCCGATGAGCCACGCGAGCGCGGCAAAGGCTAGCGCTCGCAAGCAGAATGATGAGGGTGTTTTCATAGTGAAAATTACGCTTATGTAGCGCGCTCGCGCCGAGCCCGGCAGCACTGGGCCGCATCGAACCGTGGAGGAAGTCCATGAGCTAGGAGCGAAACGAGAGGGTGCGCTCCCAATTCCACCAAGAACAATTTATTCACGGGCCGCCTCGCAGAGCTTGTGTGGCACGATGTCCATTTCAAATTCCAGCGTGCCGCCGTTGATGATTTCGTCATGTGTAATCCAAGGGCGTTCGAGCTTTTGCCCGTTTAACTTGGCCGACTTAATATAGAGATTCTGCTTGGAAACTTTGTGCGCGAGAACCGTGAACGTTTTTCCCGGGTGATATTTCGGATCAAGCTGGATGACCGCTTTCTCGACCATCGGGCTGCCGAAGACATACCGGCCATCCACCGGGTTGACCGGATAAAATCCGAGCGCGCTGAAGACAAACCACGCGGAAGTCTGGCCGCAATCATCGTTGCCGCAGATGCCAGCGGGCGTGTTGTCGTAGAGCCACTGTGCGATGTGCCGCACCCGCCGCGCTGCCTTGTGCTGCGCCCCGGCCAGCGCGTAGAGATACGCGACGTGATGACACGGCTCGTTGCCGTGGGCGTATTGCCCCACGAGACCGGAGATGTCAACCGTATGCTCCGCCACGTCCGAATCTTCGTTGAACAACGCATCAAGCCGCGCGACGAAGCTCTTTTCACCGCCGTAAAGCTGGATCATTCCCGGCACATCGTGCGGCACGGCGAAGGCGTATTGCCACGCGTTGGCCTCGGTGAAGTCGTCAAAGTTGATGGCCTTCGGATTGAACGGCTCGCGAAATTTCCCATTGGCCAGCTTGCCGCGAAAAAGCTTCGACTCCGCATCGAAGACATTACGGTAGTTCTGCGCGCGTTGGGAAAACAGCGCCGCGTCGTCAGTCTTGCCCAGCGCGCGGGCCATCTGCGCGATGCACCAGTCGTCGTAGGAAAACTCCAGCGTGCGCGATGTGGCCTCGGTGCGGTCGCCCGCCACAGTCGGGACGTAACCAAGCTTCTGATATTTGTCCTGATGAAACCGCGCGTCCATCGCGGTGGTTCGCATGGCGCGATATGCCAGTTCGGCATCGAAGCCGCGAAAGCCCTTAGCGTAAGCCTCGGCTATGACGGACACGGAATGGTAACCGATCATGCACCATGTTTCGCACGCGGCAAGCGGCCACATCGGGAGCGAGTTGGACGGTGATTGCTGATACGCGGCAAGCAGGCTTTGGACAAAATCATCCACGCGTCTGGGCTGCACGAGCGTGAGCAATGGATGCTCGGCGCGGAACGTGTCCCACAGCGAAAACGTGGAGTAAAACTGAAAATTCGTGGCAGTGTGAATTTGCCGGTCCGCACCGCGATACGCGCCGTCGGCGTCGTTATACAACGTCGGCGCGGTCATCGTGTGAAAGAGCGCGGTGTAAAACGTCTGGCGGAAGTTCGCGTCGGTGGACTCAATCTGGATGGCTGAGAGATGCCCATTCCAAACCGAGCGCGCCTCGTCGCGGACGGCGTCAAAACCCTTCCCGCCGACTTCCGCCTGCAAATTTTTCTGTGCGCCGTCCAAGCTCACAACAGAAAGCCCCACGCGCAGCACGACAGGTTTGTCCGCCGTGGTTTTGAAATCGAGATGGCCGCGAAGTTGTTTGCCGCTGGCTTCGGTTTGCCCCGCTGCGAGCCGTTTGCCTTCCGCTTCCAGACCAAAGCCAGCGAACGGCTGCGACGCTTCAATCACGAAGAATAGAATTTTGTCTTTCGCCCAGCCCTCGCTACGCCGGAAGCCGGTGAGGCGCGTGTCGCTTTCAATTTTGAGATTCGCCTCGGTGGGTTTGTTTTTCAGACCATGCACGAGGTCAATCAGCACATGACTTTGCTCAGAATCGGGAAACGTGTAGCGATGCAGCCCGGTGCGTTCGGTGACGGTGAGTTCCGCGAGGATGTCCGGCTTTTCCAAAAGCACGCGGTAGTAGCCGGGTTGCGCGAGTTCGTTCTCGTGGTGGAACGGCGCACGAAATCTTTCGGACGTGAGCGGTTCAGCTCCAAGATTTCCCACGATTGGCAGCAGCAACAAGTCGCCCAAGTCCGGGCAGCCCGTGCCGGAAAGATGCGTATGGCTGAAGCCAAATAGTTTCGTGTCCGAGTAGTGATAGCCGGAGCAGCCGTCCCAGACATCGTAATTCCACGGATCGGTTTGCAGGCGCGTGTCGGGACTGAGTTGGACAAAGCCGAACGGCATAGTCGCGCCGGGATAAGTGTGCCCGTGCCCGCCCGTGCCGATCAGGGGGCGAACCTCCTCAACTGGCTGCGGCGCTGCGGGACCGGACAGGGCAGGGAGGCAACCAACGAATGAAGCCAGAACAATGGCTTGCCCCGAATGCGCCACGCTGCGAATGAAGTCCCGACAAAGTTGAAGCGACATGAGAAGGAATGGTTTAAAATCAGAACTCCTCGACGAACGGCCTGCCCTCATACCAGGCGATCATGTTCAGCACCAAATAATTCCAGTCTTGAAAACCCTTGTTCAACACTGGCTCGCCGCTGTCTGGGAGATAATTTTCATGGAGCGCGCCGTGCTTTTCAAAATCCTTTCCGATCAACTGGACCGTCTTCTCCACCAGCCGTCGCGCGTCCTCGGTGTAGCCGTATTTGACGAGGCCGCGAAACGTCAGGTAATTCGCGTTCAGCCAGATCGGGCCACGCCAGTTCGAGGGATTGCCGCTGGCGTGCAGGTCATACATTTTTTCCATCTTGGAAAGCGTGCGGACGCCAAAGGGCGCGTTGAAGGTGTTGGTGTCGCGGAAGTTTCTTTCCACAATCTGCTTCGCCTCTTCCGGCGTCGCCACGCCGGACCATAGCGCGAGAAAACCTGACCACGAACCGAGCCGTTGGATGAGGCAATCCCAGTCGCGCGGCCCGCCAACGTGCAACTGACCACCGGTCACAGGCCTTTGATACGGCATCAGGTTCAAGTCCACGCTGTAATAAAAACCGTCCTTTGCGTCCCAACAGTTTTCCCGCAGCGCGGCGAGCAGTTCATCCGCGTGCTTTTGAAAGGTTTGCCCGACCTCCGCCTGATTCAGACGCTGCGCTAGATAGACCATTGCCTGAAGCTCCTTATACATCAGGCAATTCAAGAGGATTGAGCCGGAGCTTCCGGGCGGGCGGTAAAAGACAGACGGATCGTTGTCCACGCCAACTCCCTCGTCGTTCTGCCAGAAATAGAGGCCGGTCTCGCGATGGCGGTAGTGGTTGTAGTAACAGTTTACAAACGCCTGCAACGGGTAGAACTTTTCGCGCAACCATTCGGCATCACCACCGTTGAGCTTGACGAGAAACGCCGCGTGCTGCGCGAGGCAGGGCTTGTGCATGTTATGCTCGAACGGATTTTTCCCGGCGACAAAGTCCTCGCGCTGCTTGCCCGGGCTGACGACGATGGGCGTCCAACCATTCTCCTTGGTGGTATCGAGGAAATTCAGCACGCAGCCGCGCTCATGTTCGAGCGCCAGCGCGCGATCCTTGTCCGTGCCGTTCTCCAGCAGGATTTGGCGGAGCGCGATGTTGCAAAGCCAGGAATCCCAGTCCCACAGTTCGTTGCTGTATTGATCGCTGCCGGGCGTGATGAATGGAAATTTCAGCACGCCCTCCGCCGGTTTGAACATTCCACGATAATCCTTGAAAATGTTCTCGCGGATGACGGCGACGTAGTGTTGGAAGTTGGTGTGGGGCTGGCCGCGTGCCGGTATGGTCGCAAGACAGCAGAATAATGCTGCAAGATGTTTCAAGCGTAGTCGCATACGATTTTCAAATCGCGGCGGATTGGTTGGCCGGCTCACGAACTGATGCTCGACACTAATAGGCGGATGGTTTGTTAAGCAATCGCGTTCAGCCACTGGGAGGAATGCGAAACACGAAGGAGAAACTGTTGCGGCAAAGAGTCATTTTCGCCTTTAAAATCAGCGCTAAAACTGAAGTGTGACAGTGGTGCCAGCAGGGGGGCGCGTTCGCAAAAGCGTAGAAGATTTACGCAAAATCTCACTGACGGAGTGAGCGATCGGAAATTAACCTTGAGAATCATGCTAGGTGATAATCTGGCGGCGCATTGCGCCCATCTTTGCGTGCGAGGGTTGATGGCCTTCACGACCTGTTGTGTTCTGGGCCAGGGCGCACCCGGATTGCATTTGGGCCTGGAGGAAGGCAATTCTGTTCTGAGTTGGAGCGCTACGCCTCATTTCTGGTCGCTTGCATCTGCGAACGTCGTTCCGACACAGCCGTCCAACTGGTCGGTGATCGCCGCACCCGTGACGGTTGTGGGAGATTCCAACCGCGTTGTGCTGCCGCGCACCGGGGCCGGCCAGTTTTATGTTTTGGCAAAACGCGGCGCCGCTGTCCCGTTCACGACGCTCGAAGCTGAGGAAAATATCACCACCGGCAACATCATTGCTCTGACCAATTCGCCAACCTCCGTCACTTGGACGCCGGAACTTGAGGCATCTGGCCGTGCGTTCGTTCAACTCAACAACACCAGCGACTACGTGGAATTCAGCAACGTCGTCGCTGCCAATACGATTGTCATTCGCCACTGCATTCCTGATGCGCCCACGGGTGGCGGCACTTCTGCCACGTTGAGCCTCTACGTGAACGGGAGCAAGCGGCAGGACTTGCTGTTGAGTTCCACGAACAACTGGCTTTATCAATCTGCCGGGACGAACGCTTCGGAAAACGGCCAGTCAAACATACCCACCAACGGTCCGGCGCATGTGTTCTGGGATGAGTCGCGCTATTTCATCACCAACGGCGTGGCGGCAGGCGACACAATCCGTTTGCAAAAGGACGCGGGCGACACCGCCGCGTATTACCGGGTGGATCTGATTGATTTGGAAACGGCGCCAGCCGCGCTTGCACCGCCGGAGGCGGGAACTTATCTCAACGCGACGAGCTATGGCGCGAACGGCGCGGACAATCTGGATGACACCACGGCGATCAAGAATTGCATCGCCGCCGCCAAGGCTCAGGGAAAAATCGTTTGGCTGCCACCGGGAACGTATTTTCAAAATGCGTCCATTCTGGTGGATGGCGTAACCATTCAGGGCGCGGGGATGTGGCACACAAGTTTGATTCAAACGCAGAATGCCACGCGCAATTTCTCCATCACCGGGAGTGCCCCAAAAATTCTGGACTTGTTCCTCGCCAACAGTGCCACTACGTATCGCGCCAACGGTGGTTATGGCATTTCGCTCGCGTCGCCCTGCGCCAACTGGGTCGTGCAAAATGTGTGGATTACCCACACGGCGGCCGGCATGTGGATGAGTGGTGGTGAAGACGGCATGATTCGCGGTTGTCGCGTGCGATTTACCTACGCTGACGCGATCAATCTGAACAAGGGCGCAAGCCGGTGCGTGGTGGAACACAACCATGTTCGTGGAGCTGGCGATGATGGCATCGCCATACTCGCCGACATCACCGCCGCCTATCCTTCCACAAACAACGTGCTTCGCTATAACACCGTCATCGCAAATTGGTGGGGGCATAACTGCAGCATGTCCGGTGGCAGCGGTCACGTCGTCGAAAACAATTATCTCGCGGACAATTCTCATTCTGGCTGCTTCACCGTCAACCTGAACTCCGCATATCCGCACTACCCGCTTACGGGCGGCGTGGTGCAACGGAATACGATCCTCCGTGGCGGCAGCAATTTTGTTGGGCAGAAGCGCGGTGCGATGTGGATTTCCGCCAGTGCCGCAGCCATCACAAATGTTTTCATTCGGGACAACTTCATTCTCGGCGCGCTGTTTCCCGCCATTCACCTGGTCGGCAACGATCCGCAGTCCATCACCTTTGAACGGAACGTCGTGGATGCTCCGGGAACGGAAGGTATCCGCATCAACTCCGAGGTGATTGGTTCGGGCAGTTTTGTCTCCAACATCGTGCGCAGCCTCAAGCCAGGCTTCAATCAATACACGAATCTTACAGGCACGAACTTCTCGGGAACATTCACCGGCAACACTTGGCCGTAATACCGCCGTCTTTTTCATGAACCGCAGAGACCTTCTCAAAATGTCTGGCATGCTTGCAGCAGGCGGAGTTCTCCCGTTTGCGGCCAACGCGCAATCTGCCCCGCTGGGAATGCGACTGGTAGATGTCAGAACACACGGCGCGCTCGGCGATGGGAAAACTTTGGACACGCGTGCCATCAACGCGGCGATTGATGATTGTCACGCAACGGATGGCGGTGTGGTTTATTTGCCGCCGGGAACTTATTTGTCCGGAGCGGTCGTCTTGAAAAGCAATGTGACGCTCTATCTCGAAGCCGGGGCGACGCTGCTGGGCAGCGGCAAGCTTTCTGATTATACCGGCCTGCACGTTCCTGAAAACGCGCGGTTCAAACACCTGATTGTTAGCCGCGACGCGGAGAATGTGGGCGTAGGCGGCCCGGGAAAAATTGACGGCCAAGGCCCGGCGTATTGGCATCCCAGCGGAAGAACTGAACCGCCTGCCGACCAGCAATGGCGCGACGCCGCCACACATTATTGGAAAGGCGACGATCCGCGCCCCTCGCCGTTGCTTGAGTTTTACCGGTGCAAAAGCGTCCGTATCGAGGATGCCTTCATCACCAACGCGCCCGCCTGGACGCTGCGCCTGAACCAGTGCGAACACATTTTTATCCGGGGCGTCGTCATCAAGAACCCGAACATCGGCCCGAACACCGATGGCATTGACATCGTTTGCAGCCAGGATGTTTTTATCTCGGGCTGCTTGATTGACACCGGTGACGACGCAATCTGCCTGAAGAGCGAACCCGCGCAGCCCGACGGACTGCCGTTGGTGAAAAACGTTGTGGTTACCAACTGCGTGCTGACGACGTGCTGCAACGCATTCAAGATCGGCACAGGCACGCACGGTGGCTTTGAAAACATCATCTTCAGCGATTCCATCATAGTGAACGGTGCTGCCGGACTGAAGACACGCGCCATCGCGGGCATTGCGTTGGAAATGGTGGACGGCGGCTGGTTAGAAGGCGTGACGATTTCCAACATCCGGATACAGTATGCCCGAACTCCAATTTTTATTCGGCGCGGCAACCGCACCGGTGACAAGGCCGGCCCGCTGCGCGGAATAATGATAAGCAACGTCCACGCAACCGGCGCGGCGGTCACAAGCTGCATCGCGGGCATTCCCGGTTTCGATGTGGAGGACGTGATGCTTTCCAACATCCGCATCCAAACCGAGGAGGGTGGCACGGCGGATTGGGTGGCGCGGGACATTCCTGAAGTTCCGAAGGTTTATCCCGAGGCGCGGATGTTCGGACGACTGCCGAGCCACGGATTTTACTGCCGTCACGTCAATGGACTTCGAATGAGCAACGTCGAGTTTACTGCGACGTCAGCAGAGGCCCGTCCCGCGATCATTTGTGACGACGTGAAAAACTTTTCGCTGGATGGCCTGCGAAGTTCCGCGATTACCGGAAGCCAGCCCGTGATGAAATTGATCCAGACCAGTAACGTGTTCGTGCGCGGAAGCTCCGCGCCGCCGGAAACCAAAATATTCATGGAAGTGCAGGGAAACGATTCCAACCGCATTGCTGTGATCGGCAATGATCTTAGCGCGGCCGATCAACCGGTTCGGTCCGGCAAGGAAGTCGGCCCGCATGCCGTTATGTTGGCGGGAAACGTCTCGAAAACATGACCTGAAAGTGAGAGCATGTCTTGAAATCCTGAATGAGGCGTGGCCGTGTTGCAGGCCAGCCGAAACCTTCCCGGTAATACAAAACAATTTGCATCTACCACGCGCCGCCGATGGTTCTTCGGGCACAACCTTATCCCGTGTTTTGTCAGTGGCTCGATTTTTTTGTTTTTTTGCAACCATCGCTGTTTCTTTCTGCCTTACATCATTGCAAGCCGCCACCGTGCAGATGGTGGGGATCCACAGCGAAGCGATGGACAAGTCCATAAAGACATTGGTCGTTCTGCCTGCCATGCACGCTGAGTCAGCCGGGAAAAGGCTCCCCGTGGTCTATCTACTTCACGGCTGGAGCGGCAGCGCCGGTTCCTGGACGAAAGATTTCCCCGACCTTGGCAAATGGGCTGACCAATACAGTTTCATTTTTGTCGCCCCCGATGGTGGTTCCAACAGTTGGTATTTCGACAGCCCGCTTGACGCGAAGTGTCGCTACGAAACGTTCGTGTCAATAGAAGTGGTCAGGCATATTGATTCAAATTATCCAACCATTTCAAATCGTCTGGGCCGGGCGATCACGGGCCTGAGCATGGGTGGCCACGGCGCACTGTATCTCGCCTTTAAACATCAGGATGTTTTTGGCGCAGCCTCGAGCATGAGCGGCGGCGTGGACATCCGACCATTCCCAAGGAACTGGGACATTGCCGACAAACTGGGTGATTACGCCACCCACCAGCTAAATTGGGAAACAAATACCGTGATCAACCTGTTGCCTCTGATAGAGCCGCGAGCGCTAGCCATCCAGATTGACTGCGGCACCGGTGATTTTTTCCTGCCGGTCAACCGGCGCCTCCACGAGGAATTATCTTATCGCAACATTCCACACGACTATGTAGAGCGCCCTGGTGGACACGATTTTCAATACTGGCGAAAGGCGCTTCCACACACGTTGCTTTTCTTTGACCAGTTTTTTCGAAACGCTGCGAGTCTGGCTCCCTAGCGCAGTCGGTGCAAAGGAAAATCCTGAACAACACGTCAACACTTTGCGCCACGAGCAACGCTGCAAAGAATTAAAACCGCACCAGCGCCAGTTTAATATCCCACGGTCGTCGGTGTCTTGCTGTCGTCCAGACTTTGACCGGCAATATTGCATCCGGTCGCGGTGCGCGACGACGTAATGCCGCAGATTTTTGCCCGCCCAGTTAAGTTGTATTCATCGAAAGTCTTTCCAACTGCGAACGAACGCAGCCATTCAGTTTGCGCATTTTCAAAGAAATCATACGCATTAGCGCATAGCGATGTTCGTCGGCTGTGTGCTATTGTCCAAATCAATCAGCCGCACTGCGCCATCTGAGGATGCGCGTGCTGTAAGTTTGAATATAAATATGAAAACCCACCTATCCGTAATCATCGCCCTGTTGTTCGGTGTCAACATGGTCAAGGCCTCGCAGGTGATTCAAAGCTTCAACGACATTGGTGATGCCTCGCTCACAAACAATATCGCGTTGTCCGCCTTGGATGTCCCCGGCGGCGTGAGCTTTTCCACGGGCTATGAGCAAACCCTCACGTCGGTCGTGGTGGCGCGCACCAATGATTTATCCGTGGGGCTGGTAAACTATGTGAGCGGCCAATCCAACAACGTGCAGCATTGGGCGGCGGCGGCGACACCCTTTTCGTCCGGCGCCGCACGTCGAACCCAGACTCGCGGCACTCCGACGATGGGTGGAACTATTTGGTTTTCCTTTCTAGCCAGTCTTAATAACCCCAATGGCGATGTGGCGTTAACTTTTAATGGCACATACGATGGATCAGGTCGCGTCAATCTTGCCAGCGGCGGTATGCGTGTAGGGCTGGGTAGTTATACTGTGGCAGGATTAAAGGGGGCGCTGGGGGTGGGGCCGTTGTCAGTTGCGGGGGCGCCAAATCAAGAAGGTATGGGACTTCAACTCATCACCAACAGCACCTACGGTGCAATCACCGCTGGTGCTTTTGTGCCGACCAACGGCACCGCCGGCTTGGTGCTGGGGTGCATTGACAACAACGGCGGCCTTCAGCGTGTCAGGATTTGGTATAATCCTGATGTCGCGAACGAGGCCAGCCTGCCGACGCCCACACTAACGTTCACGGACACCAATTCGTTGTTTGTCCCAACTTCAGTTACGCGGATCGGCTACCAGTTCGTCCGGAGCGCAACCCTTGGTGTGCAAAATGAGGCGATAGACAACGTAAAAGTTTCGGACGAGGTGAACGCCTTCGACATCGTTTACAAGGACGCATCGCTCGCTCTGCCTACTGTTACGGCGGTTGGCACTGCGCTGACGGGAAGTGAAGCGGGGCCGACGAATATCATCTTCACGATCACAACGGGAGCTCCCGTCGCGTCGCCGCTTACCGTCAACTATATTCTGACCGGTGTGGCCACCAACGGGTTTGACGGGGTCAGTTCGTTTGTTGGGGCTGATTATACCGATACCAATTTCAACACGGGGACGCAGATCAACTCCGTCACGATTCCGACGGGCGGCTCCAATGCCGTCGTAACTATCGCGGTCATTGATGATGCCGTGCCCGAAGGCGACGAGTCGGTGGTTCTTACGATTCAACCCAACGCTGCCTACATTATCGGCGGTGGTGGTTCGAGCATCGGACAGATCGTGGAGAACAACGATGCCGGTGTCATGCTGCAATACATGTTCACTGGGACGCTGGCTCCGCAGGTATGGGATGTGAATGTTGTCGCCTCTGCTTTTAACGCAACAGGTGTCGGTGGCACTTTCAGCAGCACGGCTGGGTATTTCATTTCCCCCAACGCTTCCATGCGCGCGAGCGGGGATTCCACCGCGGCCACTGCAAACGATGCCTTGGCGAATGGTGATTATATGTCATTCTCAATCGAGCCGTTGCCCGGACAAAGTTTGAGTGTAAGCAACATCGAGTTTCAGGCTGTTTATGGAAACTACCTTTTCTTGGAGCCGGGCGCGGCGTCGGCGGTGGTCTTTCTTCGCTCCAGCCTCGATAATTATGCTTCCGACTTGGGCTCCTGGACGCTGCAACCGGACAATGTCATCTTCCCGAACATCTGGTATAACATCAGTCAGTCACTGCCTGCGGCGTTCACGAACCTGATCGGGTCGGTTACCTTCCGGCTCTATGTCTACGATGATACCACCCAAGCCCAGGTGGGTGTTCGCGTGGATAACCTTTATCTTCGCGGCAGTTCATTTCCGGCAAATGGCGCGCAGCAGGTCAGTTTGAGTGTCACGGATGCGAGCGCCGCTGAACCGGCCGATGTGGGGCAATTCACCATTTCGCGCGTTGGTTCGACCAACAGTTCCTTGACTGTCAATTACACGGTGGCAGGAAGCGCTGTCAACGGTGTGGACTACACATCGCTTTCTGGAACGGCAATCATTCCAGCAGGTGAAACCAATGTTGCCGTGTCGGTCGTGCCAATTGATGATGAAATCGTTGAGCCAACCGAGACGGTGGAACTGGCTCTGAGCGGCGGAGTGAACTACGGAATCATCGGCACCAGCTCCGGCACGGTGAATCTTGCCGACAATGGCGACATCGGCGGCTTGGTGGCCTATCTGTTCAATGAAGCGAACAACGCTGGGGGCTCGCTCTCAAATGTGGCTGCCGCCACAACCTTTCAGCCCGACAAAGTGCTCGCATCAAAAGCGGTCGCCGGATCAGGCATCGGGAACTTTGGCGCCAACAACGTGGCTGGTGTTGGCCATGGATATGCCACATCCGCTCCGCACAGCGGTGCCAGCGCTGTGTTCATCCGCGGGGACTATCTGACGAATAGTCCAGCCGACGCAGTCGCCGGGAACGATTACATCAGCCTCACAGTTGGGCCGCAGCCGGGCGTCTTGCTGACACTGACCAATTTTATTGCCTACTTGAAATTCTCCGTGGCCGCCGGCCAGACGAACTGGGCATTCCTTCGCTCCAGCGCCGACAGCTTCACTGCCAACCTCGGCTCGGTGGCTGTGTCTGGGACTCCAACTTCAGATCCGTCCTATTCCCTCCTGTCGGCGCCCTTGAGCGTTTCGGGAGCAACCTCGGCGACCGAGTTCCGAATTTACTTTTACAGCACGCGCAGTGATGGCACGGATATCACGCGCCTGGATGATGTTGCGTTCCAGGGATTCGGCGTTGTTCTGCCGCCGGTTCAACCCGTAATCACGCACGTTGCAGTTGCGAGCACAAACGTCATTGTAGACTTTACTGGTTCTGCCAGCGACCCCGCTTCTGCGTTCAAGCTGCAAAGTTCCGCCACCGTAGGAAGCGGCTACGCGGATGATAATTCCGCGTTGATCACCGGCTCGGGCGGGACATATCAGGCAACCACTACAGTAAATGGTTCCATGCGGTTTTATCGGATCAGCCGTTAACAATGTTGCTTGCGAGACCGATCTTATGCGAATCCTGCAAACCTCCAACTGGCGTCGCCCGGCATTCACGCTCATCGAGCTGCTGGTGGTGATCGCCATCATTGCGATCCTTGCGGCCATGTTGCTGCCCGCGTTGAGCAAGGCCAAGGAGCGCGCGAAGCGAACCGCCTGCCTGAACAACATCAAGCAACTTGCCACCACCACGATCATGACGGCGGATGAAAATGAGGGCACATTTCCGGATGATGGCGAGCAAAGCCCATATCGTATCGGTCCGGCATTTCGGAATACCATCGTCAGTGAATACAAATTGCAACGGAACCAACTCTACTGCCCCTCCAACCCGGACTGGAATCGGGATGGCTTCTGGTATTATCCGAGCGGGACCCTGACCAATGAACCATCGGTTGTAAGCTATTCCTATTTTCCAGGTCGGGCGGATTTCAACAACTCCCCAACATTCTATCCCAATGCGATTGATTTCTGGGACCAGCGCCCGGTCTTTGCCATCAAGTCAACGGATCGGCCATACTATCCGTTGATGTGGACGGATCTTAATCGGAAGTATCTTGATCAGTGGGGACGACCGGGCGATCCCGATCCAAATACGCGAGGCGTCAACCACTACGCCCGCAGCGGCGATATGCCCGATGGTTCAAATGAAGGCTATATTGACGGCCACGTCGAGTGGGCCAACGGGTCGCGCTACGCCAAGAAGCAGAAAATGGATTACTCCGGCCTCAAAATCTATTTCTACGCTGGCCGTCCGTGATCATCGGGCGTTCTTGGTTTCATCATGACCCGCGCCCACTGAGAACGGGCCGCGGGCCTTTTACTTTGCGGGGGGACCATCGTTGTTGAACGGTTTGTTGGCCACTTCACTTCCGGATTGATTTCCGAAATTGCAGCGGCGACACGCCGGTGTTGAGCTTGAACGCGGACGCGAAATACTCCGACGAGCCAAATCCCGCCGCCTCCGCCACGTCGGGAATGGGCATCTCGGTTTCTGCCAGAAGTCGTTTGGCGCGATCTAGATGACTGCGGCGAATCTCCATGGCGGGCGAGCGCTTCAAATGCTGCATGAAGCGCAATTCCAGAATACGCCTGGAGATGCCCGCGTGTTGCGCCACGTCGTTGACTTGAATCGGTTGCGCGGCGTTCTGGCGGATGAAGCCCAAGGCCTTCACCAGAGCGGGGTCTTGAATGGCCAGCGTATCGGTGGATTGACGCGGTGTGATTTTTTGCGGCGGGATGCGCAATGATTTGACCTTCCGCTTACTCCTGGTCATGAGCTGATCCAACAGTTCGGCCGCGTGATGGCCAATGCTTTCCGCCGCCGCCATGATACCCGAAATCGCTGGATGCACACATTCGCAAAGCATGTCGTCGTCCGAGCCACTCAATACGGCAACCTCTTCAGGGATCAACAAATCAGCCAGTTGGCAGGCATAGACCACCTCGCGACTGCTGCTGGCGTTCCACGCCAGAACGCCGACCGGCTTCGGTAAACTCTTCAGCCAGTTGCTGAGTTCAACCAGATCAAGACTCCAATCTGGTTCTGCTCCCTTGCGGGGTTTGACGCTGTAGGTGCTGCACGCGTGGCCGGCATCCCGCAATGCGCTGGTGAATGCCTCGCGTTGTGCTGAATCGTAAGATAAGCCGACCAGGCTGAAATAGGCAAAGCTGCGGAAGCCACGGTCTAAAAAGTGTTCGACTGCCAGTTGAGCTGAAACAGTAAGATCTGTTGAGACGCGCGGGAAATAATTCTTGGGGACAATTATGTTGGAGACGTTGATGGTCGGCAGGCGTAACGCGGCAATTTCCTCAGCCATGCGTGAACTGCCGATGCGAGCTATGATGCCGTCGCCGTGCCATCCAGGTGGCAAGCCGTAGTCATCTTCCAATCCGCGCGCCTCGAGAAATAACTGCCAGGGGCCGTTTTTCAGCGCGTAGTTGTCAATGCCCCGGATGATGCGCCGCCCCCAACTCGACGAGGTATCCACCAGCACCGCGACACGTGGGACTTTGGGGGTGTGCAGGACAGACGCCGATGATTTGGAACGCTTGGACTGCATGAGCTGTGCGCAATTTCTAAGAAATTATTCGCACGAATCAGTAGTTGCTGTCCAACGGAATAGTTATGCTGTAACCGGGTGAAGCACCCTCAAGACATTGCTGACATCGCGCCGGGTAAACCAGCTGCGACATCCATTCATTTCCCAGGCTGGAGATGGTGGATTGTGGCACTGTTGTTTTTCGCGGCGACGTTGAACTATGTGGACAAAAATGCCCTGGCGTTGCTCGCACCCACAATTCAAGGCGATCTCGGCCTGTCCAACCAACACTACGCAAACATCCAAAATGCATTTCAGATCGCGTATCTTATCGCCACGCTCGCGTCCGGCGTGATCGTGGACAAATTTGGCCCACGCCTGAGTCTGGCGTGCTTCATTTGCTGGTGGTCGCTCGCCGGAATGTTCACGGCGACCGCGCGTTCCGCGATGTCGCTTGGCGTATTCCGATTCCTGTTGGGGCTGGGTGAAGCAGGCAACTGGGCGGCTTCGCTCAAAACCGTGTCGGCTTGGTTTCCCGCAAAGGAACGCGGCCTCGCCATTGGCATTTACACGGCGGGCACACCCATCGGCATGACGCTCGGGCCGCTGCTGGTTATTGGTCTGGCTGAAGGATTTGGCTGGCGATTAGCGTTTGTGGTCATGGGCGTGGCGGGGTTGTTCTGGCTTGTGCCGTGGTTCTTTTTCTTTCGTCGCAACCATGACTCCCCGGTTGCCGCGAACCCTGAAGCTGCATCAACAACATTTGGGGGGGATGTTGCGGGCTGGAGTTGGAAGCAACTATTCGCCCGGCCGGAAGTCTGGTGCCTGTTGATCGGCCGGATGATTTCCGATCCCGTCTGGTTCTTTTATCAGAACTGGTATCCCAAATATCTCGTCAGCGACCGCGCGATGGCGCAGGCCGATGTGAAAATCGTTTCCGTGATGTTTCTGGCCGCCGGGTTGGGCAGCCTCATCGGCGGCTGGCTGCCCGCCAGGTTGATCAAGCAAGGCCGCCTGCCGCAACAAGCCCGCGTGCTGGTGATGTTGGGCTGCGGGTTGTTCATGCCGCTGTCACCCTTGGTGGCGTTAGCGTCTTCGGCGACGGTCTCGTTCGTGCTGGCTTCGGTGATCTGCTTCATGCACCTCGCGTGGCTGACAAACATCACCGCGCTGCTTGTGGACACCGTGCCTCAGGGATCGCAGGGGAAGGTGTTCAGCATCGTGGCGGCGGGAAGTTCGGCCGGGGCGATTGCGATGAATCATTTCGTGGCAAAAATGCTCGCCTCGGGATCTTACAACACCTGGTTCTGGATCGCGGGGGGGCTGCACCTTGCCGTGCTGCCATTGCTCTGGATGGTGTTTTATCGCCGCAACAAAACGTCTCCGGTTTTGAACGCTTGAATCCATGAACCGCTCCTTGCATCGCCTCATGATTGCTGTAACACGCTTCGCTCTCGTGTCCGCTGTGATTGGGCTGGCGGCATTCGGTGGGCGTGCAGCGGTGTTTGAAGTCAGCGACTCGAACGGCTTGATTGTGGTGTCCATGCCTGGCTATCGGCTCGGAATTACGAAGGCGGCATTCCGTTACGGCATTACGCGGCCCGACGGTTCGGTCATCGCGCCTCCGCACGCAACATCGGGACTAAGTTTCGGCGGCGGGCAGGCAGTGTCCGCAGTTTTGCAATCGGCTGATGCGGACAAGCTCATTGTTCAGGTGACGAATGACAAAGGCAAAGCCGCGCGCGTGGAGATCGAACCGGGGGAAAATCAAATTCGCTTCAGCATAAGCCAGAGCGAAACGAATGAAATGGTTGCTCGCCTTGGCGGTATTTCGCCCGCGTTCGGTTTGGCCGATCACGCAGCGCTCGGGCGCGGCACGAAAACGGATGTCACCGGATTTTCCAGTTTTCAATTTCGCGCTCAGGAAGCCCCCGGCGAGCGGCGGCTCATAAGCAACTTTGTCATCTCTCCACAGCGCGGTATTGCCGCGGTCAACATGGAACGTGGACGGAAGGTTGTGCGCGTATTGACGAATGAGACGGCGCAGGGCGTGGCCTCCGCGAGCGCGATGCCTGCGCTTTATTACTTCATCGGCTCGCCGGGGGAAATCTATTCGGCCTACCTCGCCGCTCGAAATCGTGAAGGCTTCAAGGTGTATCCGCCCAAATACGAATTCTTCGGCGTCGGCTGGGAGGCGTTCGGGGCGCTCGGCTGGCGCACTGACGAAAAGACCGTGACCGAGAATGTCGAGCGCTACTTGAGCCTGGGCTTTCCGATCGAATGGATGGTGGTGGGATCGGGTTTCTGGCCGAACGGTGACCCGAGCTTGCGCGCGACGACGAGTTTCGGCATGTGGGACAAAACGCGCTATCCCGATCCGAAGCGGTTTATCAGCCATTTCAAAAATCGCGGGCTGAAATTTTTTCTCGGCCTGCGGATCAGTTTCATCGAGAGCGGCCCTTACTCCCAAGAGGGCGTCGAGAAAGGTTTCTTCCTGAAGGAGAATGGCAAGGCGAAGGCATGGACGTTGGGCTTTCCCAAAAGTCCGGCGTATCTGCTCGACTGCGATAATCCCGAAGCCGTGCAGTGGTATTTGCAACTTTGCCAGAAGTGGCTCGACGCGGGCGTGGATGGTTTCAAGGAAGATTTGTTTGGCTATGACAATGCGAACTTGAGCGATGGCAGCATTGACTTGGTGAATCAAGCGTTGATGAGCAAAGGCGTCTATGTGATGGGACGCAATGGTTATCTGGGTTCGGCCAGCGACCTTCACCGCATAGAGGATTTTAACTTCGACCAAAATCAGGATCGCGGCCCGCTCAACGTGCTGGCCTTTGCCTACAGCGGATTTTCCTACGCCTATCCCGATGTGACTGGTGGAACTTTTGGCGAACATCGCGCCATACCGCCAGCCGCAGACTCGAAGGTTCACACCTACATGATGCGCAAGGCGCAATTCTCTTCCGTAAATCCTGCCATGGCGGTGGGCATGGGGCCGTGGAACTTCAGCGCGCAGGTGGAGCGGGTCATGTTGCAGGCGGCGCAATTACACGCACGGTTGCATCCTTACATTTTCAGCGCGGCGATGGACGCCTATGAAACCGGCTTTCCTGTCACCCTGACTCCCTTGCCGCTGGCATTCCCGGATGATGCTAATGTTTACGGAAGGGAAAATTCCACCGTGCGCGGCTATGAGTGGCTGCTGGGTCCGTCCTTGCTCGCGTGCCCGCTTTACGGCAACGACTACGCCACCGCCACCCACCGCGATGTCTATCTGCCCGTTGGAAAATGGATTGATTACGATACCGGCGGGCAGCACGTCGGGCCAAAGCTGTTGAAGAACTTCGCGCTGCCGATCGGCAAAACGCCACTGTTCGTCGGCGGCAAGGGCGTGTTGGTATTGCGCGATCTGCCTGGTGCGACGTTACAGGCCGTGGTGTATCCGATTTCCAAAGACGGCACGACGTATCGGTTCACGCACAAGGACGGCGCAACGCGCAGCCTCATCGTCAACGACAACACGGGTTGGAACAAGGACACGCTCAAGGTCACGGACACGATGGATAATAAGGCCGTGGCGTTCACAAACGATGCGCGCACGGGGGCAATCCGGTTTAATTTGATTCCCGGCCACAGCTACCGGCTGACCGGTGGCCAGAATTTCCATGACAGATAAAATGAATTTGCAACCTCCAGCCGGCGGCGCCGCACGTGAGTTGAAGCGCATTTCGCTCACCGGCGATCTTGCGGTGATCGGTGGCGGTCTGGCGGGTGCTTGTTGCGCTATTACGGCGGCGCGGGCGGGGCTGAAAATTGTGCTCGTGCAGGACCGCCCGGTTCTTGGCGGCAATGCCTCCAGCGAGGTGAGGTTGTGGATTCTGGGTGCGACCTCGCACATGGGAAACAATAATCGCTGGGCGCGCGAAGGTGGTGTGGTGGATGAAATCATGGTGGAAAATGTCTTCCGGAACCCCGAAGGGAATCCACTGATTCTCGATACCATCCTGCTCGAAAAGGTGGTCGCCGAGCCGAACATCACGTTGCTGCTGAACACCGCGGTTTACAACGTCCACAAGCACGATCCTGAAACGATCGGCTCCGTCACCGCGTTTTGTTCGCAGAACTCGACCGAATACAATATCGCCGCGCGATTCTTCTGCGATGCGTCAGGCGACGGAATCGTTGGGTTCCTGTCCGGCGCGGCGTTTCGCATGGGCGTAGAGTCACGCGCAGAGTTCGGCGAGCAGCTTGCTCCCGTTCGGCCCGCGCAGGAATTGCTCGGCCACTCGATGTATTTTTATTCCAAGGACACCGGCCGCCCGGTGAAGTTCGTGCCGCCTGCGTTTGCATTGAAAGACATCAAGCAGGTGCCGCGCTGGCGAGATTTCAATGCCGGAGATTATGGCTGCCGGCTGTGGTGGATCGAGTGGGGTGGGTTAAAGGACACCATTCACGACGCGGAAGTGATCAAGTGGGAACTGTGGAAAGTCGTGTATGGCGTTTGGAACCACATCAAAAATTCCGGACTGTTTCCCGAAGCGGAGAACCTGACGCTCGAATGGGTCAGCACGATTCCCGGTAAACGCGAGAGCCGCCGCTTCGAGGGTGACTATATTCTCACGCAGCAGGACATCGTAGAGCAGCACCGCCATGACGACGCCGTGTCGTTCGGTGGCTGGGCGGTTGACCTGCATCCACCGGAGGGCGTGTTCAGTGAGAAATCCGGTTGCACGCAATGGCACAGCAAGGGCGTTTATCAAATTCCCTTCCGTTGCCTCTACAGCCGCAATATCAGCAATCTGTTTCTCGCCGGAAGGATCATCAGCGCGACACACATTGCGTTTGGTTCGACGCGCGTCATGGGCACATGTGGTCATGGCGCTCAGGCGGTCGCCCTCGCGGCGATGCTCTGTTGCCGTCACGGTCTGAAACCGCGCGACTTTACTAGGCCGGATAATATTGCGATGTTGCAAACCGAATTGTTGCGTATCGGCCAGTTCGTTCCGGGCGTCGCCTTGAACGATTCCGAGGACCTGGTGCGAGGTGCAACCTTAACCGCGTCGAGTGAACTCCATTTGAGTGAATTCAGGCCAGACGGCACAACTCTGCAACTGAAGAGGTCGTGGGCTATGATGATTCCTGTTCGTCCCGGCAGGATCCCTGAAATTGAACTCATCGCAGATGTGGCGAACGCCACCGATCTGCGCGTCGAATTGCGCGTCAGCAGCAAGCCGGAGAACCACACGCCTGACGTGACATTGGCCACGCAGACGCTGAAGCTATCTGCTGGCAACGGCCAGCGCCTCAAACTGAACTTTGACTGTGCGACGGACGCGGTTCGTTACGCGTTCGTTTGCCTGTTCAAGAACGAAGCCGTCAGCATTGCTCTGAGCGATCAGCGTGTCACCGGGATTTTGTCTGTTTGCCATAATGGGAACAAAGCCGTGGCCAAATCTTCCCGACAAACGCCGCCGCCGGACATCGGCATTGATTCGTTTGATTTCTGGACGCCTTTGCGCCGTCCAGAAGGAAAGAACTTTGCACTCAAGCTCAGCCCGTCGTTGGACGTGTTCAGCGCGGCGAATCTGAGGAATGGAATTGCCCGTCCGACGAATCAACCCAATGCTTGGGTCGCCGCATTCACTGATGCCGCGCCAACCCTGACGATTTCCTGGCCATCGGCGCAAAGCATCACCTGCATCGAGCTCAGCTTTGACACCGACTTTGATCATCCGATGGAATCCGTCCTGTTGGGGCATCCTGAGCGCGTCATGCCCTTTTGTGTGCAGCGATTTGAAATCCTAGATGACACCGGCGCGCTCGTGTTTCAGTGCGACGACAATCACCAGACGCATTGTTCGGTCCGCCTTCCGAAGCCGATGGTTACCAGACAGCTTGTTCTCAAGCTGCATGCTCCGGCACCCAGTATTCCCGCCGCTCTTCTAGCGGTCAGGTGTTACAGTGAAGCTCGATAAACACGGCCACCGTTTGGGCAGCTATAGCCAAGCCATTGGGGCAGTTCCATGATGCACCCACAGCTGCGACCGCTGCCTACATCAACCAGCGGCCGGCTAACTTTGGAGCTTGGTTTGAATTCACGGGAACAAAAACGTGGGCACGTTCCCGCTGCCGCTGCCGGTGAAGGTGGCGGTGGAGTAGTTGGTGTAGGCGTTGCCAGGAACGCTCACTGTGTTGTTGTTAAATGCGCCCGCGCCTTTCGCTCCTATGCCGATGAGAAATCCGACGCCGGCCGGATCCATCGTGCCGCTGATGGTGGTGTTGCTGTAGGTCACTGAAGTGGTTTGGTTACCCGTGACGTTTGCGTAGTGAACGCCGCGCCATAGGGAGTTTGTGAGGTAATTGCCATTGAACGTGACGCCGGTGATGACGGGAGAGTTCGTCGGCGATCCCGTCGTCGCGAGCAGCCAGATGGCCCCGCGTTTCTGGCCGCCGGTGTTGCCGCCGCCGCGCACGATGGTGTTGCCCTCGATCGTCGCGCCCGTGGTGTTATACTTCGGATAGGCGGAGGTCATGTTGATAATGAAGCTTCCGCTCAGGCAACTGTCGGCGAAATAATTGTAGGCGATCAGATTGTTGTAGCCGCCGTCCAGGCTGCAATTCGACCCAAACCAATTCGCCACCACCGTGTTGTAGATGACGATGTTGTCGTGCGAGGGGCCGTTTGTGTATTTGGTGTCGGAGAGCACGGCGATACCATCGTCACCCGCGCCACGGACATGGCAGTTCACGATGGTGTTAGTGGCGCAATGCGTGTCGAGATGGATGCCATCGGCATAGGTGAACCGCGAGCGGCAACTGCGGACGAGGCCGTTGTTGGCGGAATCCATCCAGCAAAACAAGCTGCTGTGCGTCATCCAGACATTTTCGATGACCCAGAAATTGGGCGTGGTGCCGCTGAATTTACCGCCGGAATTTGCGCGCGATGTGCTCACCGCACTGTCAATGTAGAGATCATGAACTTCGCTGCCGGTTCCATTGAGGGAGAATCCCGGACAGGTGGAGCTGACCACCGTGCCGTATATTTCGGTATACCACATTCCCGCGCCGAACACTTTGACGCCGCCTGGCAGAACGAGCTGGCCACTGATGTTGAACATGCCTGACGGAATCCAGACATTTTTCCCCATCGTCTGCGCGGCGTTAATGCAGCTTTGGATTGAGGCCTTGTCATCATGCACGCCGTCACCCAGCGCGCCGTAGCTCAGGACGGAAAGCGTGTTTGCCGGTTGCGCGAGTGCGGCACCAACCAGTTCAAGATCAATGCAATCAATGTCGTAGGGAATCCCCGCGTCGCCCGCGTCCACCTTCAGCTTCACTGTATCGCCGGGATTCAAACCTGCCCCGCCGATCCAAGCGCGCGTTTCCTCCCAATAAGCGGTGTTGGTCTGGTTGTGATAAGAACTCAGCGCCAGATAATTGTTTCCCGTCAGCGCCTCGCCCGCGGCGGTGAGGACAACCTGGGCGATGGTGCGTGGCGTGGCTTCACTGTTCACATAAAGGTGCAGCGAGGCGCCCGGCCCGGCCTTGGTATTGTAAGGCGAAACGTAGGGAACGCGGTGGCGGACGACGATGGTGTTGGCCGCCTTGACAACATTGAAGGTAAGCGACTGCCCCGAAGCTGTGAGCGATGCATACGCACGACCGGAGGCTTCCACCATCGGCACGTCGCTGGTGCCGGTGCTGACGAGGTTGGCCGAAGTGAGGGCCGTGGTCGTGACCCCGGCGGATTTCGTGGCGGCCTCTGCCTCGTAGGTGACGAACGGAACCAGCGCGCCGCCCGGCGTGGTGACGCTGGCGTTGTCAAACCAGCCGCTCGTGTTGCCTGCGACAAAAATCTTTGAGAACGATGCATAAGCAGTATCCACCACGGAACCTTTTTGCACGCCGTCAACGTATAGCGTCAGCGTATGCGTGTCCGATTCCCACATGAGCTGGATTAGCGCGAACGGCGCGTTCGTGATGCCGTGGCCGGAATTGACTGCCGTGGTCAGCGAGGTGCCCGCCGTGTTGTAAAGCAGCGGCGCGGTAACGTTGTATTTGACGATGTTGACCAGGCCGTTGCCACCTGTGGATGAGTTCCAGACCAAGCCGTAACCCTGCGTGCCGGCGGCGTTGAAGAGGGAAACTTTTTGCGACCTGGAAGCGGCCGTGTGGAGGACGCTCATGGAAAGTGTCCAGTCCGTCGTCAGCGTGCGGCTCAAGTTCGCGGAGATCACGCCATTGCCGAGCGTGATGTAAGTGGCGGGATTCGGCGCGATGCCGTTCGTGACCAAGGTGGGAGTGGTGCCGCTGACTGCGGACCAGACATTGCTCATCTTCGTCGCACCTGAATTCCAACCTGAGTAATCAAAGCCGTCGCCGAAAATGCTCTGTGGCTGCTGGGCCTGCACCGGTTGCAGTAGACCGCAGAAGCCAATCAATACGACAAAGAGGCCGGAGAGGTATTTGGTCATGTGGATGTTCATGGGATGATTAGGGTGTGGGGTGTGATTAGTTGATGAAACACAAAGAAATCATTATTGTTTGAGGGCACTTTGCACACGTCGCAAGGCCGCTAGCGAAGCGCCAAGTGACTTGATCAGTTTCAGTCTGACTTCCGATGAGACCCTTGGGAGGCTCCCAGTATACCCAACCTACTAAACAACCAAAGACTCAGGCTTTGCGGCCCCAGATTTGCCGGTTCAGCCAGAATGCCCCAAAGGCTCCCGCCAATGCCGCAGCCACCCACGTCTCGACTTCGGGCACGGCGACGATGTCCATTTGCAAGCCCCAGTTCTGCACGGTGGTCACGCCGCCGCTGCTCAGGTCGGCGACGAACAAGCTCCACGTTCCGTTTGGACTCGTGCTGAGAAATGATCCTAAGCTTCCGGGTGAAGACGTCGTGCCGGAGTTATCGGGATTCCACGTTGTCAGTGACGTGTTGCCACCGCCGTAGGTGTGGATGCCGTTGTAGGTTCCGCCATTGAAGCCATCGTCAGCGAGGGTGATGTTCAAATTGCCAGCACCGTAGCCGAAGGGCAGGCCGGGCGAGCCCACGCGATCCAGTAATACTGCGAATCCAGAGCTGTGCACCAAATATGCGTAGAGATCACCAGCCCAACCGCTGGCCACGTGTATATCCACGGCAACGCCCATAAGTGTTCCGGCGGGCATTGTGCTGACGTTGCGGGTGTCGCTCCAGCCGGAGAGGTTGTTGTCCGGAATCGTTGTCCCGTTGACAAAGCCGCCGCTCCAGTTGGTCGAGTAGATCACCGCCTCCGTATTAATAGCCCAGGTCAGGATCGTTCCGAGCAGGAGAAAGTTTTTCAGTTTCATAATCACTCAGGGTTCTGAGGTTTGGTATTTCAGGGTTCATTGCTCACGGAACGTAGCGTGTGCGGAAGGAGCCGGATGGATAGGAAAGCGGAACGGTGTAGGAAATGGCTCCCGTTTCACTCGCGGCGTTCGTGATCACCGGGAACCAATTGTAGGGCGCAACAAGGTCGGGGCTTTCGTCGAGGGCGTAGTTGAGGCCGGGGATGCCGAGATATTCGAGGGTGAAGGTGCCGTTGCCGTTATTGACCGGCCCCGTCAATTTGTTGAAGCCGACGGGCGAACTGATCGTCACTGAAATCGTCTTCGTATCTGTGCCGCCAAGACCATCGCTGAGAGTGTAAGTGAAGCTGTCGCTCGACGCAGAGTTGGTGGAAGTGTAGAGGACATTGGATCCTCCCACGATGCTCACGGTGCCGTTGGCCGGGCTGGACACGGCCGTAATGGTGACGGGGTCGCCGTCGGCGTCGGTGGTGGCAGCGTGTTTGCCAAAGACGTTGGCGAGAGTCGAACCGCCGACCATGACACCAAGACCGAAATTACTGCCAACAGGGTTGCTGTTCACATAGGTGATGGTGCCGTTGACGTTCAAATCGCTGGTGTTCCAGTGGGCCGACCCATTGGGCAGATTTAGCGTGGCAAACGATCCGGACAACGTGCCATCAAATAGGTCAAAGGTGTTTCCGTTTGTCAGTATGCCGCCAATATTGGCAACGGTCAGAGTGCCGCCGAATGCCACGGTGCCGCTGGTGACATTCAATTTGTCGGCGCTGCCCGGGCTACTGATTTCCATGACCGTGGTGCCGCCGAGAGTTGGCTCGGCATCGAGTGTTAGAGTGCCGATAGATGCTCCGGGAGCGAGGGTACCGGAGGCTTGGACGGTGACCGGACCGGAAATGGTGCCTGTGCCGCTGAGAGTTCCTCCAGCCACAGTGACAGCACTGCCGGCGGCGAGTGATCCGTTTACGCGTAGGGTGCCGTCAATAATGGTGGTGGTGCCGGTATAGGTATTTGCTGCGGCGAACACCGTTTCGCCACCCGTGCCAGAGATGCTGGCAGTGCGCTTGTAACCTCCATCACCGGAGATGACACCGTTGAATGTGTGCGTGGTGCCGCTGGAGTTGAAGTCGGAGAGGAGCGTGGTGCCGTTGGGCTGATTCGCGATGACGACGGGCTGTGACATTGTGAATGTTCCACCCGTGAGGCGTGGGCGAAACTCGCCTCCCGCAGTTGCGGCTGCATTGCTGAAGATGAGTGTGCCGCCGGTTCCGCCGAGTGTGCCGGTTAGGTTGAGATCCACGTTTCCGGCGGTGCTGGTGGTGGTGATGGCGCTGTTGGAGACAACATTGATTGGATTTGCAATCGGGTCGGTGCTGGGAGTGCGGCTGACGGTTGTGTTGAGTGCGCCCCCCGAGAGTTGAAGCGTTCCTGCTCCATTGCCGAGCGTGGCGTCGCCGTCAATGTTTATGGTGCCCGCAAGAATGGTTGTGTCACCGCCGTAGGCGTTAGTGGCGGTGAGGGCGAGGGTGCCGCCGCCTGCCTTGATGAGTCCACGCGGCGTGCCATCATCACTTATTACGCTGCCGATCGTGGCAGTGATGGTGTCCACGGTCAGTTGGCGCGTGGCATTTTGAATGGTCCAGGGGCAAGTGCTGCTGAAGGTGAGGTTGCCAGTGTTGACGGCGTCGCCAAGGATGGCGTCGCCGTTAAGGTTGACCGCGGTGGTGACTGGATTACGGGAGGTGCCGCTGGTGCTGGCGAGTTTGCCGCTTTGCAAGGTGAGGGTGCCATTACCCAGGCTGTTGTCGCCGCCAATGCCAAAGGTTCCTGCTTCGACGCGTAAGTTTCCCCAGCCAGTTGCGCCGGTGACATTCCATGTTCCCGTTCCCTTTTTAACTATGAGGCCGCCAGTGCCAGTGATTGTCGTAGCCGAGAACGTATCAGTTTCAGGGCTGTTATTGCTTACGATTAATATTCCGAGACCTCTGAACATCGGCTGATTTTTTGAACCGTTTGATTTTTGTGCGTGCCCACATGGCGAATTCTGAAAATGCAACCGCCCAGCGCGAAGCGGCGCCGCTGTTTGTGACCGCGCTTGGGCCTT
>WYBW01000101.1 GCA_011525685.1 Verrucomicrobiia bacterium | reverse complement strand
GCTGGCGTTGAGGTTGATGACCGTCAGAAAGTCCGGCTGGGCTTGAGGTTTTCCGCGCATGGATTTCAGACGCAAGTCAATGCGGCCTGTTCAAATTTGCGTGAGACTATTTCAACAACCTGCTAATCGAGTTTTGCGCCCACGTTGAGACTGTCTTGCGAATCTCCGCGTTACGATCTCCCGTCTTGTTGGTTTGTTGAGCCCGACGGATGCGTTTGGCGTGGTGGTGGCCGTTTGATTATGGCTTGTGTGAAGCGCAGAACGCCGGCGCATGAACCATCCCGGGCCGACGAACTGGACGGCCAATATCAAAAGAATGGTTGTCTTGATGGACCAAGCCACATAAATGGCCAACGGCTCTGTATGCAATCGCGCAACACCGAATAAAGCGGCAGCGTAAAGGGGCACATATACTTGGGAATAGAGGGCACGGTGAAAACTCCTCTGAACCAATGATAAGAGCACTCCACAGAGCATTCCGGCAAACGCAACACCATACCACCCAAAGTTAAGATACCCTTCACCCATGATCGTGAGGGGAGAGGACCCGCCCTCGTCTTGAAATAGCCATGCGTTGATCGGCATGGTTGTAGTCGGCTTTTTCGGCCACAGAACACGCGGCACAAGCGCAGCAGGGACCCGCCAGTAAGTTTCGCCACTCTCGAATGGAACTAACGACGGCACCCAGAGGTAAATCGCAGCGATAGAGTCGAGGTCGCTCAACCTTGTCACACCACGCAAGGCAAGATCTCCACGTGATTCCTCGGAGGCCTTCTCAGCCGCGAGCGACCATGCATCCTGGATACCACCGAGATCGAATTGGGTCGCGACTGTCGTCTGCCGGAGTGCATAGCGATAGTAATCCATCGCTCCGATGAAAAGGGTTGCTCCAACGCAACCAACCGCGATTGTTTTCCACGGGATTCGCTGCCGCACAAGGATGAAGGTCAGCACTGCAACAATTAACACGACCAGTGCCCGTTGCCTACTGCCAGAGAACGTGTTCCATCCAAATTCGGCAATTAAATACAAAATGGCTGACCATCTCCACGAGGGTTTCAGCATGAAGCATCTCACCGCATAGGCGGTAAGGGCGGCGCTTAGTAATGAGTCAATTTGGGCCAGTGCGGAGTACAGCGAGGAGGTGAACTGGAAGTCCGTACGATTCAGGGAGTAATATGCGCCGCGTGCTAGAAGAATCGATCGGCTAAGCCAACTGAGCGGGGCAAATAGGCAGCAAAACAAAAAGTCTCCCTTTCCAAAATTGCTCCGACTTTCAGTTTTCTCCGGCGGCCGTGTGGCCGGAGGATGGAATTGCTCCAAGATGAGGACGCCCAACATAAAGAAGGCTGCGTAGGCTAAAACAATGGCCATGCCCCCAACCTGCCCACTCCTGACCGCCCATCTTTCCTCCGTTACCACCATTTCGGCCAAAGCTTCGACACTGGTGAGCCAACGTGATACCACTGGTGCAATTAGATATTGGATTGAAATCCCGCCGAGGGTGCATACCTCAAAATTTAGAGGCCAATGCAGCTTGTGCTTCAGTGTCAGTGCGGCAATGACTGCGACCAGCCCTGCGACACCAGACGTGTAAAGATTTGTGGAACTCTCTGATGCAGGCAGTCCTGCGAGCAGCCAGGCTACGCCGAGCAGAATGACTACTCCCAACAAAGCTCCTGTTGTCCTTCCCACCATCTAGGCCTCCACTGCTTTAACAGGACCGCAATCCACACCAGCGATCTGAAACAAAAGGGCGTTAAGCCGACTGACATAAGAATAAAGCGGCGACGCGCGCTGAAGACCTTTAGCGGCTATCGCTCGCCGCCGCGCGTCATCCCGCAAGTGCTTCATACACTCACTGATCAACTCGTTCGGGTCGCCGAAGAACTCCGCCTCGATCCCCTCGCGGAACATGGTGATGTTCTCCTCGTTGCGCTCGGCCAGCATGAAGGTGCCACAGGCGGGAATCTCATACATCCGGGAGTTTTCCGTGTCGCGGTTCCATTCAGAGTAAAAGCAGAGGGCGATGTCGGCAGCGCAAATGGCCTGGGCATAACGCTCGCCGTAGAAGCCGCGCGAGTCGAAGCAAGCTTTTAACACTGACCAGTGCCGCCCCTTGCGCCAGTCCGGACCGCCGGAGAGATACAAGGGGAGGCCGGCTTGAACCAAGGCCGCCAGCGCGGCTTCCCGTTTCGGCTCCCAATGCCCGGCAAAAAACACCGACATGCGCGGGATGTCCGCGGGGACCGGGACCGGACGATGGAGGCGGGGGTCGTATCCCTTATGGTAGCGCAAGACGCGGCGCGCGCCGGCCTGTTGCAGTTCAGAAACCGTGATCTGCCGGGGCACGCAGTGGACATCGTAACCGTGAATCGCGCGCTGGAAGCGACGCCAGCCGCGCGCATGTTTGGAGAAGGGATCATCCATGATGAAGGCGATCCGCTTTATCGCCGGTTGCAGCCGAGCACTTTCCTCCAGGGTGCCGAAGTCCATCGTTTTCACCTCATCCACCCAGAGCAGATCCCACGGCGCGGCGCGCAACGCGGTCAGAACGCGTTCGGCTGTCCTCGCCGCGTCGAGCGGATAGCCCGCGGCAAACGCCAGGCGCGCCAGCAATCGTTTTTGAAACGCCGCCGGCGGTGGGTCGGTGGCCACCGCATGAACTTCGTGGCCCAGATCGCGCAGCGCTTCAAATCGAGAACGCGATGTGGAACCATTCCACTGATCTCCCACATACAGAATTCGCAGCCTGGGCATTTCAACCGGTTATGGCATGGGAAGGGCACGCATGGCGCACTGCCGCCAACAGTCCCTTTGCCGCCTCCGCCACGCTGTATCGCGCCACCAGCGTGCGTGCGGCCCGGCCCATCGTTCGCAGGTTCATCGGGTTGGCCGCGGCCTCGGCGAGGCAGGAGGCCAGCGCGGCGGCATTGCCGGCAGGAAACACCCAGCCGGTCCTGCCTGGCTGCACCAAATCCTCGCGGCAGCCTACGCGGTCGCTCACGATGGCCGGCAGGCCGAATTGCATGGCTTCGTTGACCACCAACCCCCAGGTCTCTCCCCAGGCCGAGGGCAACACCAGACAGTCGGCCGCCGCGTAGTATTCTCCAAGGCCGGTCTGATTCACGAACCCCACCAAGTGCAGCCGGCGACCAAGCACGGGCCGCAGGGCATTTTCAAAACCACCCGCCAGTTCACCGGCGCCCAGCACCAGCAAGTGGAAACGGGCAGCGGAGTTCAGGGAGACAACGGCCCCGGCCAGCGTCATCGGGTCCTTCTTTGGCACCAGCTTGCCCGAAAACACGAACGCCGGCTCACTTTCCCCAATGCCCAGTCGCTGGCGGGTGGACGCGCGCTTGGGCATCCAGCGCTCATGCTGGCGCTCGAACAACGCATCATCCACACAGTAGGGTGACCAGAACACACGCTCTGGAGGGACGCCCATGCGCTCGAAGTGTCGCCGGGCCGGAGTTCCCACCGCACCAAAGGCGGTGACGCGGCGATACAACCACTTCAGGAACATTGCGCGCCCCCAGCGCTTGAAGGCATTCCGTCCCAGTGCCTCGTCGGTATTCTCACCACGCATGACGATGGCCGCTCCACGGCCCTGGGCGGCGCGCATGGTTTGAAGATAAAGACAGGGACTGTAACCCGGGACCAGGAGCGCATCCGGTGGTTGATCTTTCAAGGCCCGGGCCAGTGGAGCGGAGCGGTAGGAAAGGAATCCACCTCTACCCGGTCCGCCGCCATCGTTGACCACGAACTCATGCTCGTACCCGGCCAGCAAAGGAACGTCCCAAGCCACAGCCACACCAAACTCAGAGTCCTTCCCACCGCGAACACTGTGATCGCTGGTGAAATAGACCTTGAAGTCGAGCCACTCGGTTTGCGCCAATTGCCGATAAATCGGCACCCAGTATTGGATGGGATGCGTGGCGACGGCACCCAACCGGACTCTCTGGTTTGGTTCACTTGACGGCACTGATTACGAAGACCCGGGTGCGCACGCGTTCACCGGTCGAACCGGTTTCCACCAACGAACAAAAGCCAATCGCTGCGGACACACAACGCCACAGGAGATAACGGAGCGATTGTTTGAATCCGCAACCCACGGCCACCGGACCCTGCTCGCGCGCCTCGATATTCCGGAAGCCCGCCATCTGGAGCAGCCGCGACAGCAGGGCCGGGGTGAAGCAGACTTCGTGGGTAAAGTCGCCATGGCGGATGGCTCCGCACCAGGGACTGACGGCATTCGGGGTTTGAAGGATCAACCTGCCGCCCGGTCGCAACGCCTCACGGCATCGGTCAAGAAACGCCAACACTTCGTCCTTGGTCAGATGTTCGACAAGGTCCAAGGAGGTGAGCAAATCAATTTCCGCCCGACGTGCGACCAGGTATTCGAGGACATTCTGCTCGTGAACCTGCGGAGTGACCTGCCGGGCCAGTTTCACCTGTTCCGGGCTGATTTCCACCCCGGCGATGTTAGCGTAACCGAGTTGCTTGAAGTGGTGAAGGAGAGCGCCTCCGCCGCACGCGAGGTCCACTATGCTGGCCGTTTTTGAATCTGGCAACCAGCCGCGCAGGTAGTGGCGATAGGGGCGGCCCCAGCGTTCGGCGGCAGCCTGGTCAAACGTCAGGTTCCGGCCTTGGAACCCCGTGGCGTAACGGGCGAACAGGCGTTCCCGGTAATTGTTCATGCGTCTGAGGATTTCATTGTCCCGGCTGCAACAAGCCAGCGAGTTGAAAGACTTGCTCCCAGCGCCGCTCGTAGGTGTGTTCCTTCAAGGCTCTGGCCCGGCCCGCCTCACGGATGGCGGCCGCTCGCGCAGGATCGTCGAGCAAGGAGCGCAGCTTTTGCGCACAGTCTTCCTCGTCACGAAAAGTGATAATCTCACGCCCGATGTCATAGACCCGTTTCAACTCGGGATTGTCCTGGGTGAGATAGAGCCCGCCGCTCATCGGGACCTCGAAATCCCGCCCTTTGAGACACATCAACCGGCGCGAATGGCCGATTCCGGCGAAACCGAGGTTGATGCGGCTGCGCGAGTAAAGGCGAACCATTTCCTCGCCGGAAAGCGGACCGTTCGGCCAGCCCTTGCCGAAACATTCCACTTTGATGCCGCGCCGACGCAGCCGCCCGATGAATCGAGGACGCCAGCCATAACACGCACCCACGAAGCTGACGTCAAACTCGAATGGCACATCGTAAGGGCGATGCACCTCGGGATGAGCGGCCTCGGGCCAGAACATGGCCAGGCCGCCATGGACGGCATACTTGATCACGGATTCAGGCGCATTCGTCAGGTTCAAATCCACGGCATGGGCGATGGCGGCAGAACTGTTGTATCGGCCGCCGACGATTTCGCCGGGAAAAAACAGCTTGTCGTCCCAACAAAAGTTGAAAATGGCAGCCCCTTCGCGCGACATGGTTTGCAGCGTTTCGGGCGCGGTGTTGTTGCCGGAGAGGTAGCCGACCACGGCATCCACCGGTTCAGCGGCATGGGCCGAATGAAACGCCTGCAACATCAGCTCGTTCATACGCTCCCGATGATTGAGCCAGTCGTCGGCTCGGTCGTTGAAACCGTGCTCGCGCCAGTTGAACGCCGTGACCTCGCCGAACGGCGCCAGTGCCTTGGGCAGGATCGCTTCCCAACTGGAAACGTAGTAGGCGAGGAAGATGTGCAACTGGCCTTTCGGCTTTGGCCAGCGGCTCATTGCCCGGCCCGCAAGCCGACGGCCCAGATGTTCCTCCAGATTGGAGGCTTCAGGACGCACGATGCCCAGATCTTCCGCCCTCCGCATATAATCGCTGAGTGCCCGCGTCGCGGACCGTTCCTGCTGCAAACCTTTGAGGCAACAGTAAAGACCGCCGATGAGTGGGAGGTTCTTCAATCGGCTGGCAACCAATGGCACGGAAGACCTGCGGCCCTCAGCCCGGCCGCACTCCGATTGGCCTGTCCGCAGGTTTGGGTTTAGGACCACGTCTCGCATTCAAAGACCTTCGATTGATCGCGGACGAAGACGACGTCGGCTTGGGCGAGTTCCCCATCGCGCGGCCGTTGAGCGTAAGTGCAGACATCGTAAATGCGAAAGCCGCGGCTGCCCAGATCGGCGATGACTTCGTGCGCGAGCGCGCCGCCCTGGTAGATGCGTCGGAAGGATAGCTCCAGCAGCAATACCTCAATCGCTCCGAGAGACTTTGCTGCGCCGGCCAGCACTTCGCGTTCGTAACCCTGGACATCGGCTTTCAGAAGGTTCGGTTGGCTGCAGATGCCTTCGTCCACAAGGCTGTCCAAGGTTCGCACCGGCACGTCGCAAACGGCTGCCGCGGTTGATTCGTCGTACTCGCTGGGAAGGAAGCTGGATTGATCGCCATGCACGTGAAGGGTCATGCTGCCTTTCGTCGCGCCCAAAGCACCGGGCCAGAAATGGAAATTGCGGTGTTCGTGGCAAAGGGTCTCCAGCTTGGAGCGGTTGGCCGGCAACGGTTCAACCAGCAGATATTTCGCGTTGGGAAAAATCGTCGAGCATTCCAGGGTCCATTTGCCGTCCGACGCTCCTGCATCAACGATGACGCCGGGCGAAATGTTTTGCGCGGCCAGCTTGCGAAAGCTCGCGGCGAATCCTCTTGGCCCCCAGTCGCGGTTAATCAACCGAACCCCCGCTTTGGCCAGCAAACTGTTCGTCCACGCTTTAAGGATGGTTCTCACGGGTTGGAGAGGAGGTTACGACCAGGCCAACCTGCTTGACCACAAGCATGGCCAGCAGCAGATGGACGAGGTGAAAGACGGGAAACGCGAGAGCCACGCCCAGCAGACCAAAGAGCAGAGCCCCCACAAGGTTGGTGGCGACCGAAACAACCGCCAGCGCGGAGTGAAGCCCAAGCATCCATGAAGTCTTCTTCGCTGCGTAAATCCTCGCCTCATAGACATTCGCCAGACAGTGGAAGGCGGAACCCAATGCCAACCAAGGAAACAGCACCACGCCTCCACGGAATTCCTCGCCAAGCAGGAGGTTGGCCACGGGCTGCTTCAAAAACGTAATCAGCACGACGCCCAGCAGTCCGAGCAAGGCGGCAAAACCCACCCAGTAACCAAACAGCCTCCGTGCACGCAGGTCGTCGCCCTGAGCGTGTGCCTCCATGTAATGGGGCCGCAGCGTCGAGGTCAACATGGCACCCGACGTCATGAATGGCCGGTTGATCAGACCGTGCGCGGCCGAATAGATTCCCGCTGGAGCCAAGCCGAGCAGGCCAGCCACGATGTAGCGGTCTCCCAAGCCATTTATCCAGCCGACGATTGAAAGCGGTGCCAAAGGCAATGCGTACTTCCGAAGGGAGCACCGAAACTCTGTGACCCAGGCTACGGAGACGGCCGGTGCTGCCTGCTCGTTGCGCTTTCGGATGAACCAATAAGCCGCCAGCCCCGTGCCGCTCGCCAGCAGATATCCAAGCAATACCGCGGCGGCAGTTTTCCCCAGTAACACCGCCAGCCATACCGCGAGCAAAGGACGGGACCACGCTTCGAAGACGGACCAGACAGCCAGCCCCCGCTGCTGTCTCGCGCCGTTGAGAAAGGCCCCCTCCAGGTTGCGGTAAACCTCTACCGGGAGAAGTGCCGCGATGAGCACCGCCGTCCAAGGATTGAGCGACTTAACGAACGAAAAGGCGCATCCGCATGCCAGCAACAGTAGCGTGAGTCCAACGACGAAAGGGAAGAGGACCTTTCGAATCTCACGCTCAAAAGTATGCACCTGTCCATCGCGCGCGGCTTCGGGATAAAACCTCCACGCCGCTTGAACCAGCGGCGAGCAAAACACGCTCGCACCCAGAGTGCTGATACCAATCAGCAGCGCCACGCTGCCGAATACAGCGGTCGGCAGGAATTCCGTCAACAGCCGCGTGCCGAGCAACAAGCCCACGATGCTTAGGATTTGTCCCGACGCCACCCACCCGCCTTCGCGGAGAATTTCGATTTTGCCCTTACCTAGCCGGAAGAATTTCAGGTTGATTCCCTCATGGAGGATGCGCGGTGTTTGAGTTGACACTAGCGACTATTTCCAACCCGTCTTCGCAACAGTCGCAGCGGGGGAGTCACCACGCGCTTGATGGACGTCGCCAAAGAAGTCATCCTGTGAATAGTGGTTCAATCCGCAGGGAAGGCTGCGGGTCTTTTGCCGCAGGGCCAGCAGGATGCCCGATTCAAGTTCAGAGTTCGGAATGCGAAACGAGGAATTCAAGTGACCATGCCAATTGAGGGTGGAAACATCGAACATCGAACATCCACCCTCCGTAGCAGGGGCGAAGGGGCTACTGCGGAGGACGGGTCGAACTTTGAATTGGTGGCGTTCCTCGCGCTGCGAGGAACTTGCCCGCAGGGCGTGCCGCTGAACGCGGCCCGGCTTGTCGCAGCGCGACAAGCTCCACCATCGCCTGGCTGAAACACCGAACATCCACCCTCCGTAGCAGGGGCGAGGGGGCTACTGCGGAGGACGGGTCGAACCTTGAATTGGTGGCGTTCCTCGCGCTGCGAGGAACTTGTCCGAAGGACGTGCCGCTGAACGCGGCCCGGCTTGTCGCAGCGCGACAAGCACTACCTTCGCCTGGCTGAAACATTGAACTTCCAACATTGAACATTGAGCCTTGAACGGACAAATGGGCGAGGGAGTTGATTAGCGTTTATCAGCGTTCATTAGCGGTTAAACAGTTGGGACTGGTGCAACTCGTCACTCCTGATTTGCCGGCTTGCGACGGGGGCGTCGCAGCTACGCGTTGTGTCCTCACTCCTGCCAGTTGCTCAGGAATTCCAGATGGTCTCTCATGGCCTCGGCAGTTCTGGCCTCACCGAGTCTTATCAAGCGCCGCAGTTCTTCACCAACGGAGGCTGTCTGCTGGTCGCCAATGATGATGCCGGCGTGGTGTTTTCCCGCCCGCAGGACCGCGGCGTGAAGCCGGCAGAAATCCGAGGCATTGTAAGTGTAAAGTGTTCGATTCTGGTCGAACGCCCACGCCAGTTGCTCCTCGTCGGAACACTGGAAAAGTCCCCGCTCGCGGCTCGATGTGACATCCCATCCGCGATGGCGCAATCCGTTCAGCAGGGCATAGGCATCGGCATCCTCATCCAGATGGATTCTGAGCGCACTCAAGGCGTGGTGGACGGATTCCGTTCCAGGTCGCGGCCGGCGGAGCGCTCCTCCTCAAGGCAGGTTTCAATCTCTTCGCGATGCAGGTGGTAATAAGCGAGTGCCGCATGGATTTCCGCGGGTGTCAGCGTGGATAGACGCGCACCGATTTCCTCAACGGTCAATCCCAATTTCCACCAACCGGCCACCCGGTGGACTCCGATGCGATGTCCCTTGATGCGGGGTTTTCCGCCAATGACTTCCGGTGTGCAAACGATCATCGCCCCCAACTCGGTCGCCGGTGTCTCTGCAATCGCACTCATGTAACGACTTTACTCTCTGCTTGAGCCTTTACGCAATGCTTCCCTTCGGTGCCGGTCGTTCCGGTGAGAATCTCGTGGCAACTCCGGCAAAAGTTTTCCCACGAGAATTCTGCCAGTTTTGCCGGCACGCCTCTCTTGCCGTTCTTCATGGTTTGCAGAAGGGCTTGAGCCAGTTCTTCCCGATTGTTCGGGTCAACCGCGGTGCTTTCACCAATTCGCGCCACAATCTCCTGGCTCGCGTCCGCTTTGCTCGCGACGATCGGAACGCCGCACGCCAGCGCTTCCAGATAGACGATCCCAAAGCCTTCCCCGCGGCCCGGCATCGCAAACGCATCGGCCAGGCGGTAGTGGTCCACCTTCTCGCTCTCGGGTATGTGACCGGCGAAGAACACGTGAGTTGAGGGTTGAGCGTTCAGAGTTGAGGATTCTTTGGAGTGCGCCGACTTGTCGGCGCTTTGGTTTGCTGCGACTTGTCGCGGCGCGGCTGGCGGCAGGTCGCCCGCTGGGGGAAAGGAATCAAAGCTCGACACCTCACCCCGCCCTCTCCCCGATCGAGGCGGAGAGGGTAGCGCGCTTGCGCTGTCAGTCACACGCAAACCCAACGAAAGTGCCTTTTGCATCAGCCGCGGGCGGTCGGTGCCATCGCCCACGATCAGGTAGCCTAGGTTGGGAATTTGTCTGGCCAGTTCGGGCAGGACTTCGAGCACTTCGTCAATGCCCTTGTAACGTTCGTCCGCCGAGAGCCGCGCCACCGTAAGCAGCACCGTGCGGTCGTGCAGACCGTAGCGGTCGAGCAAGGCGGGATTCTTCGGGCCGGGTGTGAACCGCGCGAGGTCCACGCAGTTGGGCAGGATGAAACTTCGCGGGCCCGTAGCGGCGGGCATCCTGCCGCCCGGAGCTTCCTGAACTTCCAGCATACGTGCGGAGGCGGGGACGGTCTTTCCGCCGGGCGAGACGCCTGGCTCAACGTCAGGCGTGACGCCTGACGCGACCATTTCAGGAAACGCCCAGGCGAGGAATCGTTTGCGGGTGAAGTCGCTGACGGCGATGAAGGCGTCAATTTTCCGCACGAGGCGGTTGACCAGCGCGCTGCGTGTCGGTTGCCAGGCGTCTATGCCGTGGATGATCAGGACGAGCGGTGTTGAGAGATGAGAGTTGAGGGTTGAGGGCTGGGCAATTCCCCTCTCCCGCCTTTCAGACACCCTCTCCCCATCCGATGGGGAGAGGGACGGGGTGAGGGGGCGCGGGGCTTCTCCAGATCTCCCAGCGGCCTTGCGTCGCATCATGGCGCGCGCGAGGAAGGCGGCGGGCAGCAAGTTGATGTGGCCGCAAAGGATCAGGTCGAAGGAAGTTGAGGGTACATGGTTGAGAGTTGAGGGCCGCGAGGGTGCGGGACCGCCACCAATGGCCTTACCCTCTCCGCCTCGACCGGGGAGAGGGTTGGGTGAGGTGTCGGTCTCTAAAACCATTCGGCGCGCAATTCGGATCGCTGCCAGCAGGTAGCGCAGTTTGCCGCCGACGCCGCTGGTGTCGTAACGGAGTTTGTCCGGCAACGGGCCCGGCGGCTCGGCTTGGAGGCGGGGCAAGGCCACGACCTTTTCCACCTCGGGGCAGGCGCAGAGGGCGGACAGCAGGTCGCGATTGAATTTCGCGATGCCGCCGCGTCCGCCAAAGGCGTCTGTGCAGAGGACGAGGATTTTCAAATTAACAGGAATAAGGGACCACGAGACTACGGGACTGCGGGACCGGAGGCGAAGCGGGCCAGTCCAATAACGATGAAACTTGATACGGCGGCCACGATTGTGCTGACTTTGCCGGCTCCTTTCTCAACGGCTTGAATCAAGCCGTGCAGAGAGCCGAACGTTTGTTTCGTCCGGCCATGCAGTGCCTCCGCCTGTTCCGTTGAGAAGTAGCCCAGCCGCCCGGCCAATTGAACAAAATACTGGGCTTCACTCAACGAACCGCGCGCGATGTAGAGGAAATGCAGGTAGTCGCGTTTGCTTTCGCGCGAGGATCCCTCAACGATGTTTGCGGGGACAGAATAGGCTGCACGCCGGAGCTGACTGGTCAGTCCGTAAATTTCCTCGCGCGGGAATGTCCGCGTGGCTTCGTAGATCGCCACCGTCAGATCATCCGCCAACTTCCATGCGTCAATCTTTGTGTAGTCTCTCATGGCCAGTGCTCCTGTTGTCTTGTGGTCCCGTGGTCAGTGGTCCTGCTGTCCTGCCGTCGTAAATCGCCCATACACTTCGCGCGCCCAACCGCGCAAACCGCGCCCGGCTGACTGTGGACTTTGGACTCCAGACTCCGGACATTCCGCCAGGAGCCAATCGCGGACGGGAATGGTGAACCCGGTCTTGGGCCGGTTGAGAATGGACTGCGGGAGTTGGGGGTTGGGCGTCCGGGCCATGTCGCGCTTGGTCGGACGCGAGTCGCCTGCCAGCAGCGGGGCGAGCGTGCGCAACAGGGTCACGTCCACCAGCGGCACGCGAATTTCCAACGAGTGGGCCATGCCCGCCCAGTCGGCGTCACGCAGGAGTTGGTTGCGCATGTACCAGCAGGTTTCCAGGCAGACCACTTTCAACCAAGGGTCTTGCAGGCCGTTGAGGGTTTCGTCGAGGCGGACGAGCGGTTGTAATTCGGCCCAGCCTTGGCGGACGAGGTCCGCGTCCAGGATTTCCGGCAATTCCCAAGGCATGAACAGGCCGCGCCGGAGCAAATAGGCGCCGGAGCAAGTGCCACCGTATTCCAACACGCCGGCATATTTGGGCGAGGTCAGGCGCTTGAGAACCGCGCCGGCGATCACCCGGAACGCGCGGTTGAATGGCTGGAGTGCGGGGGCGCTGAAGGGTTTCAGGCGGCGAACGGTGCTCGGGATCTGCGCAAAGCTGGGATAGCCACCAAACAGTTCGTCACCGCCCAAGCCGGACAAAGCCACTTTGAGCGAGGCACGCCTGGCGGCGAGACTGACGAACCAGGTGTTTACACCGTCAATGGTGGGCTGGTCCATGGCGGCAAACAGTTGGTCGCGTTGCGTTTGAAAGTCGCTGCGCGTCACCCAGATCGTCTGGTGGCTCGCGTGGAGATGGCGCGCGACGTCTTCGGCGAGGGGCACTTCATCATTGGGCGTGCCCTTGAACTCCTCGAAACCCAAGGTGACGGTCCGCAGGGTGCCGCTTTGCTCGGCGGCGAGGGCCGCGATCGTGGTGGAGTCAAGTCCGGACGAAAGGAACACGCCCACAGGGACATCGGCGATCAAGTGGTGCGCTACGGAATCACGGAGGGCAGAGCGCAACGTTTGAGAGTGGGGAGTTGAAGGTTGAGAATTCCCCTCACCCGGTCTTTGACCACCCTCTCCCCATCCGATGGGGAGAGGGCCAGGGTGAGAGCTGGAATTCCCTCTCCGCCTCGAGCGGGGAGAGGGCAAGGGTGAGGTGTCGAATTCGGCATGTGCGAGAATCTCTGTGACAGAGCAAAACTTTCGTTCTCTTCGCTCACCGTGCTGGCCAAGCCAGAGAGCTGTCCCGGCGCCAAGCGGGCGGATGGCTTTGAACAGGGTGTAAGGCTCGGGCATGTGACCCCACAAGAAAAAGCCGACGTGCCCGGCTGGATCGGGACTTCCATCAATTTGTCCGCCCGCCAACAGTGCTTTGACCTGGGACGCGGCCCGCAGAGTTCTCCCATCGTCCGCCAGATAAAGCGGTTTGATTCCATGCGGGTCACGCGCGAGGAACAAACCCTGTTTCCTCTCATCCCAGATGGCGAAGGCATACATACCACGGAGCTTCTCGACCATGGTTTCGCCAAGCTGCGCGTAGAGGTGCAGAAGCACCTCGGTATCGCTGTGGGAATGAAAAGCCTGGCCCTGGCGCTCCAAGTCTGCCCTGAGTTCGCGATGGTTGTAGATTTCGCCATTGAACACGATGGTGAGCAGCCCGTCTGCGCTGAGCATCGGCTGCGCGCCCGCCGGCGAAAGATCAATGATGGAAAGCCGGCGATGGCCCAGGCCGACGCGGCGTTGCGGGCCCAACCATTCCCCTGCCCCGTCCGGTCCGCGCGCGGTCATGGAGTCACGGATGATTCTCAATTCGCGTTCGTCCACGTGCGGTGCGGATTGGTCGTAGGCGAAGATGGCGGTGATGCCGCACATTCAATCAGCTCCAAGGTTCAAAGCCGGAAATCTGTTCAAGGTTCGAGGCTCGATGTTTGTACGTGTCAATCAATTGCCGGTAGCGGTCGTCGCGCTGCGAGGGGCATCGGACCTTGGATGGCCTTCCTCGCGCTGCGAGGAACTTGCCCGGGGCGTGCCGCTGAACGCGGCCCAGCTTGTCGCAGCGCGACAAGCACTACCATCGCTTGGCTGAAACATCGAACCTTGAACCCTGAACATCCACCCTCCGTAGCAGGGCGAAATGGCTACTGCGGAGGACGGGTCGAACTTTGGAGTGGTAGCGTTCCTCGCGCTGCGAGGAACTTGCCCGCACGACGTGCCGCTGGACGCGGCACGGCTTGTCGCAGCGCAACAAGCACCACCGATGAATTGTTGTCCTCTTGTGTACTTTTGTGGCCAACCTGCCTTTCGTGTGGTTTGTGCATTTCGAGGTGGTTCTTCCCGCAGCTCCGCGCCAGCCCAAAGCGGCGTCGAGCCACCGCACTCCCAAGCTTCGCGTTTATTAGTGTTCATCAGCGTGGATCAGCCGCTACGTTCTGTTCCGGACAAGCTGCCGCCCTTGGTCGTTTTGCGAAACTTCAGCAAAACACCTTCGGCACTTCTTGAGTTGTTCCACAAACCAACCACACCTCACCCTGCCTTCGGCCACCCTCTCCCCGGCGAGGAGGGGGACACTCAACCCTCAACCCTCATCCAGCAATCCTCCCGCTATTCTCCCAGTACTTTCACGACCAACGGCAACACGCGCCGACTGTTCCGGCTCCAACTGCGCAACATCGTGATCCGCCGGCCTGCGTGTTCACGCTGTTCCGCCGGCAAGCCGTCCAGCAACTGCTCCACACGGTCCAGACGTTCCTCGCCCTGGCCCAGGTGCGGCTCGATTTTCTCCCGCAGAAACCGTCCCGCCAGGCTGCGCAGTTCGGCCACGGCTTCGTAATGCACCCGGCGGTCGCCGGGCACTTCGATCGCCCGCACGGCGCCGAGGTTGCGCAGAAACTTGAGGCCCTGGCTGGCCGAGCCTTTGCTCAACTCCAACCGCTCAGTAAGGTCGTCCATCGCCAGCGGCTGTGGTGAGATGAACAGCAAACCGTAGATTTCCCCAAGGGACCGGGGCTGGCCGAGCAGGCGGGACAAACGCACAAAGATGTCAATAACCTCACGCTGATGGGGGGCAGGCCGGGAAGCCGTGTGAGCCGACACCACGGGTGCGACAGCATCGTGCTCCTTCAGCAAGGCCATATCTGGCAAAGACATATAACAGACTTTCGTGTTTGTTCAATACAAAATGAACAAAGCCAAGGTTTGCATGTTGCATACCAGCTTGGGAGCTGAGGGAGTTGCCTGACCGGCTACAAAGCAAGGATGGTTCTTCGCTGTTTTCGGTGGAATGAAACCAAAGCAAGGAGCAACGCGGAGCGGACAGCGGTTCTGCCTCTCCCAGCGGGAGAGGGGCGGGGTGAGGGAGAGCGCGTGGAAAATCCGGGGCGTAGGGACTCATTTCAGCCCGCCCCGATGGATGCGAAGACTCTCCCTCACCCTTTTTCCCTCTCCCGCTGGGAGAGGGAGACCGTTGCCGAGACTT
>WYBW01000100.1 GCA_011525685.1 Verrucomicrobiia bacterium | reverse complement strand
TCGCACGATGGCAAGTGGGTGGCGGTTGGCGAATCTGGCGACGGCGGGATTTCGATCTGGGACTTGCGGGCGCGCCAGGAGATTGCCCGCTTTCAGCCGGGTGAAAGCAGTGAGACCTTTGCCTTCTCGCCTGCGGCCCCGTTGCTGGCGTTTTACGCGAAAGACGGTGACCGTCCCGGGGCGGCAAATCGCGGTGGTCGCGTGCGATTATGGGACGTGCTGGCCCGCCGCGCCGTCGGTGAACTCCCGGTGAACGGATTCTGCCGTGCCATTGCGTTTTCTGCAGACGGCAACAGGTTGCTCACGGCAAGTAGTGACAACGAGTTCATGGTCTGGAGTGTGGCGGAAGGGACCAAGCTCAAGAGCATTGCTTTTCCCGAGCCAAAAGGATTTGAAACGCGCATCCCTTCCTTGAGCCGCCTGGCGATTTCTCAAGATTTCAATCTCGCGGCGCAGGCCATCGGTGGCGGACAAATTCGCGTTGTGAACTTGGTTGCAGGTCAGGAACTCTGGACCGCGCAAGCCGCCGACGAGAACGTCACCGCGCTGGCATTTTCCGCTGATGGAAAGAAGCTGGCGTCCGGCGCTGGTTTTGTCGAAGCGGCGGTCCGCCTGTGGGACGTGGCCGCTGGCCGCGAGTTAGCACGATTGGAAGGCCATCGCACATACGTCCGGTCATTGTTGTTCTGGCCGGACGGGGAGACACTCGCCTCTGCCAGCGGCGACCAGACGATCCATTTGTGGGATGTCAGCAGCCTTGGCCCGGTGTCCACGAACCCTGGGTCACACGAAAACCTCCTCAGCCGGCCTTTTGACACTCTCTCCCCCTCTGAGAGGGACAGGGATGGCGTGAAGGGGTGGTTCCGGCGACCATCGCGCCCGAGAACGACCGAACTGCGTCCCTACGCCACACTGCGCGGGCATCGGCTGGAAGTGTGGAGTCTCGCGCTCGGTCCGGACAACACCACGCTTGTGAGCGGCTCTAAAGACGGCGCCGTGTTGGTCTGGGATACGGCGGCGAAACGGCGCGAACAACCCAGCGTGACCTTGCCGGTGCCGGTGTTGGCCTGGAGCTTTCTGGCGGACAGCCGGGGGATTCTGGCCTTGGACAAGCAGGGCCGCGTGGCCCGCTGGCAGGGCAATGACTTTCAGCAGGGCCAACCTTTGTTGGAGCTTGGGACGAATACATTTGCCGCGTGTTTCTCCGCTGATGGGCGGTTTTTGGCCGCGGCTTCGCCGGGAGGGGCAACGCGGGTTTGGGAAGTGCAGCAAGGCAGCCTTTTGTCAGAGATCACTCCCCAGTCAGGAGGAGATTTGCCGGTGAAGTTTCTGGCTCGCTCGAATCGCCTTCTCACACAACGAAGGAAAGACGGCAGCTTCCGTGAATGGGACGTGACGAGTGGACGCGAACTCCGGAGTTGGGAGTTCAGCGGGCCAGATCGTGCCTGGAAGACCGCCTTCTCACCGGACGATCAATGGTTCCTCGCGCTCGACGGTGAGGGCACCGGCCGGATACGCCATCTGGCCACGAAACGGGACACGCCCCTTGAGTTGAAACAAGTGACCGGAACGGCGTTCTCCCCCGATGGACGACTGCTCGCCGTGGTAAGCGTACTGGGCACTGGCCACCTTTATGACACGGCGACGGGCCGAAGAACAGCCACGTTGCAGGGTTTTCTCCAAGGCGCACATTCAGTCACCTTCTCGCCTGACGGCCAACGACTCGCCATCGGCAGCAACGGGAACGAGGCCATAAAACTCTGGGATGTCGAGAGCCTTCAGGAATTGCTCACGCTGAAAGGTGAGGGTTCAATCTTCAACTCGGTTACGTTTGCCCCGGACGGCAACGTTTTGGCTTCTTGCAACAGTCGGGGCGTGCTGCACCTCTGGCGCGCGCCGTCATTCGAAGAAATCGCCCGACTGGAAGCGCAGGGACGGTGAACGGGAGCGCGAGCCGAAGTGACGATCCACAGTCCGATAGTGATGGGTTTCCAATGGACAAAGCCGCGCCAACCTGCCCAACGCATTCACACGGGCGGTTTGCCAATCCCAACGGGATTGTGTCCTCCAGCCCAAGGTTGCGAGGGACGAGCTACCTTGGGTTACGAATCGAAAATGGATTCAACCGCAACGCGGTTGTGGCAAATGGCGCGCGTTGATTCGTGGAACAAAACGGCCACAACCGCGTTGCGGTTGACAATGTCTTCCGACGTTATCCTTTGAGACGGAATCCCGTTGGGATTCTGACGTCGATTCAATCCCAAACATATTTCTCGTCCCATTCAATCTCGTGCTTGCGCAACAATGCGCGCAACTCGTCCTGAAAACCAATCTTGCGATGATGCTCCTCCTGACCGGCGATGTAATCCTTCACCTGTTCGAGATTTGATTGGCTCACGGAGAAATCGGCGTAGCCGCCTTGCCATTCGAAATCGGCGTAATCGCGACTGCGTTCCTTCAGCCAGAGATTCGAGACGCGTTTCAATTCCTTCACCCACTCGGCCTGTGTGATGGTGCGACCGAAGCGCGCGAGCAGATGGACATGATCTTCCACGCCGCCGACGAGGATCGGCGGGCAATCGAGTTGCTTGGACACGCCGCCGAGATACGAATGGAGCGCGTCGCGAGTGGGTTTGTCGCGCAGGAATGGTCGGCGGTCTTTGGTGGAGAAGACCAGATGAATGTAAACGACGGAAAGGGATTGAGGCATGGCTGGAGAATGCGCCAAGGCCCGTCATCCGCCAATCCCAAAGGGATTGCGTCCGATTGCGCGCGTGCCGCGATGGAATGCCCCAACGGGGCATCGCCCTCCAGCCCAAGGTTGGCGCGCCAGCGCCTACCTTGGGTCATCGTGAACTAAAATCATCAACCGCAACGCGGTTGTGGCCAACGTCGCACGCGAAGGATGGATGGGCATGGCCGCAACCGCGTTGCGGTTGGGGGTGTCTGGCGGACGGTGACCCAGGGTAGCTCGTGCCTCGCAACCCTGGGCTTTGGGGCGGAATCCCGTTGGGATTCTCAGAGTGTGAGCCTCTCCACGTCGGCTGCTCCGAGTTGAAAAGTTTTTCCACCTCCGCCTCCTCACGTCTGCTGCAACATGCTAAACTTCACCAATTCTCCGCCTCAGCCAGGCCCGCGAGTAGGTCCAGAGCCGTTCAGCCGTGCGCAGCGGAAGACCGAGGGCGGTCGCGGCTTCCTCCATGGTCATGCCCACAAAATAGCGCAGCTTGACCAGGTCCGCGCACGTGACGTCCTCGGCAGCCAGCAGATCGAGGGCTTCATCCACGGCCAATACCTGTTCGGAAGGCGCGGTCGTGACGACGTGAGATTCGTTCAATTCTTCGTGCTCGGCGCCAGCTCCGCGTTTGAGGCTGCGCTTGCGCCGGGCTGATTCCACCAGGATGCGCCGCATGGCCTCGGCCGCCACCGCAAAGAAATGCGCCCGTCCCGCGAAATTCTCGTTGCCGTCGCCAATCATGCGCAGCCAGGCCTCGTGGACCAGCGCGGTCGGTTGGAGCGTATGCCCCGGCGATTCCTGGGCCATCTTGTAGGCCGCGATCCGGCGCAGTTCATCATAAACGAGCGGCAACAGTTCCTCGGCAGCGCGGGATTCACCCCGCTGCATTGCTTCGAGGATGTGCGTCACGTCGCTCACGGTTCGAATCATGCCCACGTCACGAGCCGGCGTCCAGAACCAGACTCAAAGAAACTTGGCGGACTTCGTCGGTGGTTTGCGCTTGCAGAATCGAGCGGAGCAACACGAAGTCGCCGATCGCACGAAAACTTGAGTCTATGAAAACAGAGCACTCATCCGCCAACGCCGGAAGCGTTGGCCTGGGAACCAACGAAGCGCCGTTCACCGCAATGCATGGGTATGCCGCGAACACACTGCGCGCTTTGAAAACACAATGGCGCCGGCGCGCCAACGGGCAATGCCTGAACTGCGGCGAGCCGAGCGTGGATGGCTGGCGGTGCGAGAGATGCAAGGAACTCAACGCAATCCGTTCCAGAAACCGCGCCCGCACGAAGCTTGGGATCCAGCTCAATGCGCCGCTATACACCCGGAAGCAGCGTGCCCATGACTCGGCGAACCGCCACTAGCATATCAACCCCATGTTGCAAGCTGGCGTCCAGAAACAGACGACGGCCAGTGCCTCGGTTACTCGGGAGGCGGCGTTTGCGCCGCCTCACCGTGGATGGCTCTGCAAACATCCGGATTCGCCAGCGCCCTCGGACCTCGAGGCGACCTGAAGTTCGCGCTCCGAGGCGACTTCCGGACGAGCACCGCTCCAGTGCAAAACTTGGCGGACTTCGGCGGCGGTCTGCGCTTGTATGGACGTAAGCGAAAAATGAAAACAACTCACGTCGAACGGGAAATCTGGCTTATGAGACTGAAGCGCCTTGCCCTGCTGTTTCTGGTTTCAGCCGTCACCGGCTGGGTCGGTTATTACGTTGGCGTCATGCGAGAGACGAGCGCCACGCACATGTCGAGGGGCGCCATGGTGGGGGTGGATCAGCTTGCTTCAGCGAAGTCGTTCTCGGAGGTCGAGCAGGCGCGGGCTGTCCTGGAGGCTCTGGCCACGCGATACGTGGAGGATGCCCAAGGTTTGATCACCCAGGAACTCTTGAGCCGCAACGCCAATTTCGAGGTTCGCCAATCAAGCTCGGAGCGGCCCATGGTCGCCGCCATCAAGCTGCTCGATGAGGCGCTGCCGGAATTCCAAGGGACCGGGGTGGAGTTGCGACTGCTGCAACCGTTGCTCTACGCGCTGAAGCAGGAGCGCCTCTACGACCGCTGGTTGGATGTCTATCTGGACGCCCTGTACCGCCATCCAACGCACGAAGTGGTGAGCAGTCTGGCGGAAGAGGCCGTCGCCGTCAGCCAGGCGGTGGGGCGGGAACGGGAACTCACCGCCGGGCTTTGGTATCTGGCGGGAATCCCCGTGAACTTCCCCGCGAAATCCCGAATCGAGAATTCCCTGGTTCGGGTTCGTGCCAACGCTCAAATCGCCGGCGCAGCCAATGAATGTCACTTGTGATCAATCCCGAAGGGCGCTCGTGACTTCCCACGCTGGCCTGCTAATCCTGGCTGTGGCCCTGGTTGCACTGTTGGTGGCATTTCGGGCGCATTTCACGGTGTTTATCGCGAAGGGCGAAAGCATGATGCCCGGCCTCCGATCAGGTGATTTGGTTTTGGTGGACAAGCTGGCTTACCGGGCACTGGCCCCGAAGCGAGGGGACATCGTCGTGGCGCGCGCAGGCAATGATCTCATCGTTAAACGGGTCGTGGGTCTGCCCGGCGAAGAAGTTGAGTTGCGGCAAGGAAGCCTTTACGTCAACCAACTTCCGTTTTCTGAGGAGTATGTTCTGGAGCCCGGTGGGCTAAGTCTGCGAAGGGGCAGACTCCTGGAAGACCGGTATGCGCTGCTCGGCGACAACCGCTCGGTATCCAGCGATGTGTTCGTTCACGCGATCGCGGCGAAGAATCAGATTCTGGGAAAGGTAGTCCACTCCCTTCGCCTATGGCCGCGCGGGCTGAACCCGGGCTTTGATCCGGCCACCTGACCATGAGGACGAACATCCCCATTGTGGACTCGAGGGCGGTTTCCGGTTGGCAACGTGTGGTGGCAGCCTTGGCTGGGCTTGCTCTTATCCTGGCACTTTTTGCCGGAGTGGCGTTGCTGCAACGCGTGGCGCCGAGCACCTCGTCCAGCCAGTTCCTGAGCGCCGACCGCATTTACGACCTGACCAACGTCTGGACGATTCACCTGAAGTTCGCACCGGACCAGTGGGAGGCCATGGAGCCCAAAGGTGGTGGCAATCCGTTCTTTGGCGGCGGCCGGCCGGGCGGAGCGGGCGGCGCTCGCGAAGACCGCGCGCTTTCTCCCGTGATGATGAGCCAGGGCGATTTCAATCGGGACGGGCGAATCTCGCAAGACGAGTTCACCAAGCTGGCCGGGAAGTGGTTCAAAGCCTGGGACACCAACGGAACGGGCAAACTCGATGAAGGCCGGCTTCGAGCGGGCTTGGATGCCATCCGCAACCCGGCTGGAGGCGGCATCGCCGGAATGCTGTTGGCGCCGGAAGGGAAGCGCAATGGCATCGGCGCCGCGCTGGGATTTGAATTCGAGTATGTGCGGGCCGATCTGGAGTTCGCGGGCCGGCTGCTGCGGGACGTGGGCGTGCGCTACAAGGGCAACGGCACCTTCATGGAATCGCGCGATTCGCTGAAGCGCTCCTTCAAAATCCAGATCAACAAGTACGCCAAGGGCCAGACCTTGGGCGACGTGCGGACCTTGACCCTGCAAAACAACGTCACGGACGCGAGCCTGATGAACGAGGTGCTGGCCTACCGGCTCTACCGGGATGCGGGCGTGCCGGCGCCGCGGACGGCCTACGCCAAGGTGTTTGTCACCGTGCCGGGGAAGCATGATCGGCAATACTTCGGTCTGTATTCACTGAGTGAAGCGGTGGACAAGCAGTTTGCCGAGCGACACTTTGGGACCAAACGCGGGGCAATCTTCAAACCAGTAACACCCTCCTTGTTCACCGACCTCGGGGCGGACTGGGCGGCCTACAATCAGATCTACGACCCTAAGACGGAGTTGTATGACGAACAAAAGAAGGCGGTGATGGACTTGTCCCGATTCGTAACGCAAGCGGACGATACGACATTTGCCGCGCGGATTGGTGAGTTTGTTGACCTGCCCGAGTTTGCGCGGTTCATGGCGGTGATGGTGTATCTCTCGGACTTGGACGGCATCCTCGGCCCGGGACAAAACCTCTTTCTGCATCTGCACCCCAAGACGCAACTGTTTCAGTTTATTCCATGGGACCAGGATCATTCGTGGGGACAATTTAATCGCGCCAGCCAGGAGCAACGGGACAAGTTGAGCATCCATCGCCCGTGGCAGGGCGAAAACTATTTCCTGGAGCGGATGTTCAAGGTGGAGGCCTTCAAGAAACTCTATCTCGCGCGACTCGAGGACTTCAGCAAGACGATCTTCCGGCCCGAGCGGCTCGCCCAACAAGTGGATGAAATCGCGGCGGCGATCCGGCCCGCGGTTCAGGAGGAATCGGAGTCCAAACTGGCCCGCTTCGACAAGGTCGTGGCTGGCGAGCTTCTCTCATCGCCTGGACCCTTCGGTGGTGGCCAGATCAAACCCATCAAGCCGTTCGCGAAGGCGCGCACAGAATCAGTCCTCGATCAACTGGCAGGCAAATCGGAGGGGCTGGTGGCGGGCGGTGGTTTTCCGGGCGGCTTCGGCGGCGGAAACGGCTTGGGCATGTTCAGTCGGCCCCTGTTGCAGGCGCTTGACAAGGACAAGGATTCGTTCGTGACCCAAGGCGAGTTCACCGAAGGCTTCGCCGGGCTTTTCCAGTCGTGGGACACTGGCAAGCGCGGGAGTCTCGACTGGGCACAACTGCGGGCCGGGATTGAGAAAGACATGTCGGCGCAGAGCCGGGGATTCCCGGCTTCCGGGGGCGGCCCGGGCGGGCGGGGCGGCGGTCCTTCCGGTCCAGGTCGTGGCGCGGGAGCTCCCGGTGGCGGCTTCGGCGCACCCGCCGGAAGCAGTGGCGGTTCGGCTACGGTGGTTACCGGAACCAAGGACCCGGGTTTGTTTCTGAGCGAGCGTTGGGGCATGAGGGCATTCTCGACGAAGATTCCCAATGGCAAGTATCTCGCGAAGCTCTACTTCGCGGAAACCTACGATGGCATCACCGGTCCCGGCCAACGGGTGTTCTCTTTGAATGTCCAAGGGCGCGAATTCAAAGACTTTGACGTCTGGGTGAAGGCGGGCGGGCCGAGACGGGCTTACATCGAGAGTGTACCTGTGGAAGTGATAGACGGCGAGTTTCGCATCACGTTCACGGCTCAGGTTGAGAACCCGGCGATCAAGGCGATTGAAATCATTCCGCAGGCGGAGGCTGGAACTGGTGCGGCGGCTTCCGCGGCGGCCATCCGGATCAAGGCCGGCTCGTCCGCGCCGTTCACGGATTCGAGCGGGCAAGTTTGGCAAGCCGATCAAGGTTTTGAGGGCGGCATGATGAGCCAGATGGGAGGCGGTTTTGGTCCTGGCGCTCCTGGCGGTGGCCTCGGTGGTCCCGATGGTCGCCCTCCGGCAGGTCAAGGATTTCGTCCGGATGAAACCCGCCGACGGCCAAACACTCAAACTCCGGAACCGCAGTCATTGAGCGGCCAGCAACCTTGAAAGTGATTCCCGTGATTAAACACCCCCCACAAGAAACTGATATGAAAATGAAAGAGCACTACGGCAAGACCATCCTCTGCGCCCTCGGCTGGGTCATCTTGATGTCTGGCGCGCGGGCCGATGATTGGCCCCAATACCTCGGTCCAACCCGGAACAGCGTCTCGCCCCAGAAAGGCATTCTGCGCAACTGGTCCACGAATGGACCCGAAGTTCTATGGACGGTGGCGGTGGGCAGAGGCTTTGGCGGACCTGTGGTCAAGGACGGCAAGGTTTATCTCCTCGACCGGGAGGACAAAGTGGCGGACAAGCTCCGCTGCCTGGACCTGTCCACGGGCAAGGAACTCTGGCAGTTTGCTTACGATGCTCCCGGGACGGTCATGTTTCCCGGTTCGCGCAGTGTGCCGGCCGTGGACGGGCAGCACGTTTACACCTGCGGCCATAATGGCGACTTGTATTGCATCAACCTCAACACACACAAGCCCGTCTGGAACAAGAACGTGTGGAAGGATTTTGGCGGTGAAAGAATTCCGTTCTGGGCCATCACGCAATGTCCCTTGATTTACGGTGACCTGCTGATCGTGGCCTCGCAGGCGCCGGAGGCAGGGGTGGTGGCTTATGACAAACTCACGGGTGAGATCAAATGGAAGACGCCGCCCCTCGGGCTTATCAGCTACGCCAGCCCTGTCATTGTGAAGGTGGACGGAAAAGACCATCTGGTGATGGTCACTTCATCCACGAATCCTTTCCAGCGCGTCCGCCCGGAGAATGAACTGGGCAACGTCGTCGGCATGGATCCGCTGACGGGCGAAATCCTGTGGAAGTACAACAAGTGGGAGTGTCACATCTCGGTCGCGCCCGCGCTGGATGCCGGGGAGAACAGAATCCTGATTGTCGGTGGTTACGAACTCGGCGCCACGATGATCAAGGTGGAGAAACAGGCTGACGGCCGCTACGGCGTCATCGAATTGTTCACCACCAAGGAATTTGGCGATCAAACCAAACCGCCGATTCTGCACAAGGGTCACCTTTATGCCCAGTATGGCACCAACAACCGGCGTGACGGCATGGTGTGCCTGAGCATGGGGGGCCAGATTATGTGGAAGACCCGGCGCGCGCCGGATTTCAACAAGGGCAGCATGATCCTCGCGGACGGCCTCATTCTCGCCACCGACGGCGCGCAGACCCTGTATCTGATCGAGCCTGATCCCGCCGGCTTCAAGCCGCTCGCCTCGGCCAAGGTGCTGGGAGAGGGAGGAACCGGCTCGGAAAATGACGCGATGGCTTCGCGTGTTGGAGGCCAAACCCAGAACTGGGCACCGATGGCACTCGCCGATGGCAAGCTCCTCGTCCGAGACCAAACGCGTATGAAGTGCCTGAAGATTGCCCAATGACCCGTAGCGATTCACCATAACCAATACCCATGCAAATCGAACAATCCCTCCGTGAACTGTTGTGGAACCCCGAAATGGTGGTTTCGCTGCCCAAATTGGTCCTCAGCCTCGGCATCGCCGCGCTGCTGGGCGTCATTCTCGGTCAGGTTTATATCCACTTCGGACACTCGCTCTCCAACCGGCGACTCTTCGCCCGAAACTTTCTCCTGCTGGTGGTGACCACGACTCTCATCATCAGCATTGTGCGATCCTCCCTCGCGCTCTCGCTCGGCTTGGTGGGCGCGTTGTCCATCGTGCGCTTCCGCGCCGCGATCAAGGAGCCGGAGGAACTGGCGTTTCTTTTTCTCGCCATCAGCATCGGGCTGGGTTTGGGCGCCGGCCAGGCTTTGGTGACGATTGTGGCTTTGGTCATCATTTTTGGACTCATCATCATCCGCGGGCTGTTTCGACCTGGCGCCACCGGCCAACCCAACCTCTACCTGACAGTGACCAGCCCTGCCGCCGCCAACCTTGGCGCCGAGCGCATCCTTCAGGTTCTGGCAGGCGTTGGCGCCAACGCCAACCTCAAGCGATTCGATCAAACGCCGGAATCACTCGAAGCGGCCTTCCTCGTGGATTTCAAACAGGTGGCTCACCTGGAACAGTTCACCAACCAGCTTCGCGCGCTCAGCCCCGAGGTCAGAGTGAGCTGCCTCGAAGATCGTGGATTGGTGGCCTGACACGGCGCGCTCCCATGACACCGACGCTCCCCAACCTGCGCTTCGAGAAGAAGTTTGTCGCCGAAGGCTTCACGCTCGCCGAGGTTCTGGCCCGGGTCCGGCGTCATCCCGCCGCCTTCCGCGAGGCTTATCCGCCGCGGACTGTGAACAATATCTACCTGGACTCTCCCAGTCGCGGGGATTACCACGCTCACGTCCACGGAGTTGCGACCCGGAGCAAGACCCGGGTGCGATGGTATGGGCAACCACCGGGGCTGGTGGAGCAGCCCAGGTTGGAGTTGAAGCAGAAAAGAGGCGTCGTGAGCGGCAAGGAGACCCACGCGCTTCCGCCGCTTGCGATGAACGGATGTCCCGTTCGCCCGTTGCTGGAAGCGGCCTTCGCCACTGCGGCTCTCCCGGCACCGTTGCGATCCGCGCTGCGTCACCTGGAGCCGGCTCTGTTCAACCGCTACCGACGACATTACTTCCTGAGTCGCGATGGCGCCTTTCGCCTGACTGTGGACCACGCGCTTGAGTTTGCGGGCATCCCTCACCGTGGCTGGCCCACGAACTACTCGCTGTCGGCCAAATCGGTGATCATCGAACTGAAGTTTGGAACTGACTTGGCGGAGCACGCGGCTCGGGTGACGAACACGTGGCCGTTCCGCGTGGTTCGCTTCTCCAAGTACGTCGCGGGTATTGAAAGCTTGTGAACACTCCTCAAACAAACCAAAGGTAGAACATGCGCAATAAAATCCTGATTGGCGCCCTTTCCGGGGCGCTCCTTTTGGCTTCCGCTTCCGCCGCTGACTGGCCGCAGTGGCAGGGACCGGACCGCAACGCCATCTCCAAGGATACCGGCCTGCTCAAGGAATGGCCGAAGGATGGCCCGCCGCTCGCCTGGAGGATCGCGGGACTCGGCGGTGGCGACAGCGCTCCTGCCATCGCCGCAGGGAAGATTTTCGGCATGAGCCATCGCGGCGAAGACGAAGTCGTCTGGGCCTTGTCCGAAACGGATGGCACGGAATTGTGGGTGACAAAGCTCGGGCCGGCATTCCGCCAGGCGATGCCGCAGAGCAGAGAAGGCCCGGGTTGCACGCCCACCGTGGATGGCGAGCGGCTTTATGCGCTGGGCATAGGTGGCGACCTGGCTTGCTTGCAGATCAGCGACGGCAAGATTCTCTGGCAACGCAATCTGGTGAAGGATTTCGGCGGAGTCGTGCCCACCTGGAGCTACCGCGAATCGCCGCTCGTGGACGGCGAAAATGTCTTATGCACTCCGGGCGGGACCGAGGCGACCATGGTTGCCCTCGACAAGCTGACCGGCAAAACGATCTGGACCAGTCGGTTACCCGACAGTTCGGGAGGCGACTCCGGCGGTCCGGGCGGCGGTCCCGGACGCGGCGGACGCGGCGGCGGCCCCGGCGGCAACTCGGGCGCGGCCTATTCCTCGCCCATCGCCATCGAATTCGGCGGGCAGCGCCAGTACGTGCAACTGACCGCACGAGCACTCATCGGAGTCGCGGCATCCGACGGCAAGTTCCTCTGGCGCTATGACCGGCCCGCCAACCGGATGGGCATCAACTGCACCACGCCGCTCTACCACGACGGTCAGGTGTTTGCGGCCTCGGCTTATGGCGCGGGCGGTGGACTGGTGAAATTGAGCAAGGACGCGGAGGGCGGCATCAAGGCCGAGGAAGTGTGGTTTTCCCGAAGCATGGAGAATCATCAAGGCGGCGTGGTGCTCGTGGATGGCACCCTCTACGGCTCCAACGGCGGCAACGCAGGCGGGTACCTGGCCTGCCTCGATTTCAAGACCGGCGATGTTCTGTGGGATGAGCGCCAGCCCGACAAACGCCGCGTGCGCAAAGGCTCCGTGGCAGTCGCGGATAGCCGCATTTATTATCGCACCGAAGAGGGTGAACTGATTCTCATCGAGCCAAGCCGTAGTGAGTTCCTCGAGCGTGGCCGGTTCACGCAACCCGACCGCACCCGGCAGCCGGCTTGGGCACACCCGGTCATTGCCAACGGGAAACTCTACGTCCGCGATCAGGATGTGTTGTTCTGCTATGACGTAAAGGCGAAGTAAGACGTGGTTCGTTTCCTTAACTGGCAACGACCAGGGCAAGCGCTTCCGCATCCTACGCGATCAAATCTTTCACGACTTTCCCATGCACATCGGTCAGCCGGAAATAGCGGCCCTGGTAAAAATAGGTGAGCCGCTCGTGGTTCACACCCAGCAGATGCATCATCGTGGCGTGGAAATCGTGAACGTGGACGCCATCCCTCGCGATGTTGTAACTGAAGTCATCCGTCTCGCCATAGACGATGCCGGGTTTCACGCCGCCGCCGGCGATCCAAGTGGTGAAACAGCGCGGATGGTGATCGCGCCCGTAATTGTCCGCCGTGAGTTTGCCTTGTGAATAGCTGGTGCGACCGAACTCGCCGCCCCAGATCACCAGTGTGTCGTCCAACATGCCGCGTTGCTTGAGGTCGGTGATCAAGGCCGCGCAAGCCTGATCCGTCTCCTGGCATTGCGTTTTGATGCCGGCAGGCAGATTGCCGTGCTGATCCCAGCCCTGATGATAAAGCTGGATGAACTTCACGCCCTTTTCCGCCAGCCGCCGCGCGAGCAGGCAGTTCGCCGCAAACTTGCCGGGCTTCTTCGAGTCCGGTCCGTAAAGTTCAAAAACCGACTCAGGCTCAGACGATAAATCCATCACGTCCGGCACGCTGGATTGCATCCGGTAAGCCATCTCGTATTGGGAGATGCGGGCGTCAATCTCCGTGTCCCCCAATTTGTCCGCCGCGTGTTCGTGCAGCTCCTTCAACCGATCCAGCATCAGCCGCCGGCTTTCGGGGGTTACCCCATCGGGATTGTTCAGGTAGAGCACGGGGTCTTTGCCGGAGCGGAATTGCACCCCTTGATGCCGCGACGGCAAAAAGCCGCTGCCCCACAGGCGCGCGTAAAGCGGCTGGTCCACCTTGCCGGGTGTGATGAGCACGACGAAGGCCGGTAGATTGTCGTTGTCGCTGCCCAGCCCATAATGCACCCATGCGCCGATGCTGGGCCGGCCGGAAATCTGCGAGCCGGTTTGGAGAAACGTGATGGCCGGGTCATGGTTGATGGCCTCGGTATACATCGAATTGATGATGCACAGATCGTCCACGACTCTCGCCGTGTGCGGCAGCAATTCGCTCACCCACGCGCCGCTCTTGCCGTGTCGGGCAAACTTGTAGATCGAGCCGGCGAGCGGCAAGGAAGACTGATTGCCGGACATGCCCGTCAAGCGCTGACCCATGCGCACCGAGTCCGGCAACTGCTCGCCGTTGCGCTGATTCAACAACGGCTTGTAATCAAACGTCTCCATCTGCGACGGCCCGCCCGCCATGAAGAGGTAAATGACGCGCTTGGCTTTCGCGGGATGATGCAACTGGCCGCCGAGAATGCCGCGATCCACACCCGCTGTTCCTGAGGCGAACAATCCGGCAGGCTTCATCAAGCTGGCCAGCGCGAGGCCGCCCAGCCCCATGCCAAAGCGATTCAGGAAACCACGGCGGGAAAGTCCGGCGGCAGGCAGGGGGCCGGTGCAGATTTGGCTGTTCATAGCAATTCGGTTGCTGATTTGTTTGCGTGTGACTCTACCTCACCCTGCCCCTCTCCCGCTGGGAGAGGGAAGAGCCATCGCGCGATCCGCTTGGTAGTGCGGTCGCAGAGCCTCCAGCAGTCGCTCGAGATTCTGGGAGGCTGCGGACAATTCTCCCTCTCCCTCAGGGAGAGGGCCGGGGTGAGGGTGAAGATGTCGTTGCTAGTTTGCATCGTCGCTATCTCTGCGTCACAAACTCGTCAAAGTTCATAATCGCACTGACCAGCATTGTCGTCGCGGCGAAATCTGCTTGCGGCAAACTTTCGTCCCACTTCGACTCGCCGGTTGAAAGAATTTTCTTCGCCGCTTCGGCATCCTTCACATAGAAACTTTTTTGCTCTGCCAGCAATTGGCGCAACACGGCGCTGTCTTTTTCATCCGGCGCACGACCGGTCAGCGAGCGGAAGGCGCCATTGATCCGCGCCGATTCGTCGTTCGGAGATTCCCTCAATAGTTTCTCGGCCAGGACGCGCGCGGCCTCGACGAATTGCGGATCGTTCATCAGCACCAGCGCCTGCAAGGGCGTGGCGGTGGTTTCGCGTTTGGCGCTGCACACTTCGCGCGAGGTGGCGTCGAAGGTCAGCATCGCAGGCGGCGGCGCGGTGCGGCGCCAGAACGTGTAAAGGCTGCGGCGATAGAGCTTGTCGCCCTTGTCCTGGGTGTAGGTTTTTCCCGTGCCGGATTGCTCCCAAAGGCCCGCGGGTTGATACGGCTTCACACTCGGGCCGCCGAGGGTGCGATTCAGCAACCCGCTGGCCGCGAGCGCGCCGTCGCGAATCTGCTCGGCCAGCAGGCGATGCTTCGACCCGCGCGCGAGCAAGGTGTTATCCGGGTCGCGCTCCACCAATTCGCGCGGAGCACTTGACGATTGGCGGTAAGTTGCGGACGTAACAATGAGCCGGTGCAGGGCTTTCACGTCCCAGCCGCTCTCCATGAACCAACCCGCCAGCCAGTCGAGCAACTCGGGGTGCGTGGGCAGTTTGCCCTGGCTGCCGAAATCCTCCTGCGACGGGACAATGCCGCGGCCAAAGTGCATCCGCCAGATGCGATTCACCACCACCCGCGAAGTGAGCGGATTCTGGCGATCAATCATCCACCGCGCCAAGCCCAGGCGGTCGCGCGGCTGGTCAGCCGGAAAGGCTAGAATGCTCGACGGGGTATCGGGTTGGACGCGGTCGCCGGGTGCATCGTAGGCGCCGCGTTTCAGCAGGAAGGTTGGACGCGGTTGCGGCAATTCCTGCATGGTCATGATCTCGCGCACGTCGTTGATCAGGTGGTTTTCTTTCTCGCGGAGTTGTTTCAACTCGGCGAGAGCGGTTTGGTATGGCTCATAATGGCGGGCGAGGAAGTATTCGAGTAACGCTTCACCCTCACCCTCCACCCTCCGCGGTGCTGCCACGGAGGACGGGCGGCCCTCTGCCTCAGGGAGAGGGGGAATCGTTCGCCGGTTGGTTCGAGGTTCGGAAGCCTGACTTTGCTCAACCGCGTTCAACGGACTGGCACGAGGCGACTGCTGTCCCCTCTCCCCCGGGGAGAAGGTCAGGGTGAGGGGTTTGTTTGATCCGCCTTCGCCACGCGCAATCAACTTCACCTCAACTTCCGTCAGGCAAACGTCAAATACCTGAAAGTCGTCAATCAATCCGTTCTTGAAACCGTTGTCACGAAACCGCCCCGCGAGCGTCAGGTGAATGTTGCCCACGTCCGAGTCGCCCCATTCTTTGCGATGAACGATGTCCTTGTACAGATTGTCACGGATGACTTCCGACTCTTGGAATTCACCGTTCAGATACAGCCGGGCACCGGCCGCGCGGCTTGAGCCGTCGTAAGTCACAGCGACATGCGACCACTCGTTGGTCGGCAAGGTCTGCCTGGCGCGCACGCCGATCGCATTCCCCGGCCAGAAGTGAATCAGCCCGAAGAATGGACGACCTTGATCTAGCACCAGTTCGTAGCCGCGACTCCCCGAATCAGTCCAGGCGCGGGAGCGATGCAGGATCACGGCGCGATCCTGCCGCTCCATCGGCTTGAGCCACAGGCTGAACGAAAACGCGTCGGTGCGGTTGAACTCGCCCACGCTTTTGCAGACCAGCTCGTTGTCTCCGCTGAATTGAAGCGCGTTACCCTCGCGTCCAGACACAAGCTTTGGTCCATCCACCAGCCGCGCAAAGTTCGTTGAATTGACGCTGTCGGGTGTCGTGTTGCTGACCACGGTTTCGAATGTGAAACGGGCTGTGGGCTGCGGCTCGCGCACGACTCCATCGGATTCCAGCCAGGCATCGAAGGCTGGCTTCGCCTCATGCACTGCCTGTTCCAGTCGCCGTTCAGCCTTAACCAGACGCGAGCTTAAGGCGGCTTGCTCCTGCGATTTGTCTTCCGGCCAGAGCAAAAGCGTGGGCGTCGGTGTGGCTCGTGTGAAATGAGAATAAAGCCCCGACTCGTCAATGCTGTTGAAGAACGCGAACAGCGAATAGTAATCGCGCTGCGTGACCGGATCGTATTTGTGATCGTGGCAACGGGCGCACTCCAGCGTCAGCCCGAGCATGGCCATGCCCATCGTGTTGACGCGGTCGGCGACGTATTCCGTGCGCCATTCTTCCTCGATGCTGCCGCCTTCGTTGGTCTGGCGATGCAGGCGGTTGAACGCCGTGGCCAGCCGTTGCTCGCGCGTCGCGTTCGGCAGCAGGTCGCCGGCGATTTGCCACAGGATGAACTGGTCGTAGGGCAAATTCTCATTGAACGCCTGGATCACCCAATCGCGCCACGGCGACATGTCGAAATCCACGTCGGCCTGGTAACCGAAAGTGTCCGCGTAACGCGCCAGATCGAGCCAATCCATCGCCATGCGCTCGCCGTAGGCAGGCGAGGCCAGATATTTTTCCACCACTCGCTCGTAGGCATCCGGAGATTTGTCCGCAAGGAACGAATCAATTTCCTCCAGCGTCGGCGGCAGGCCGGTCAGGTCCAGCGCCAAACGTCGGATCAAAGTTTCCCGCGAGGCTTCGGGCGCGGGGTGGAGGTTGTCTGTTTCCAAACGAGCCAGGACGAATGAGTCAATGGGATTACGGACCCACTGTTTGTCGCTGGGCTGCGGTGGCGTGACCTGAGCAACCGGTATAAACGACCAATGGGACTTGAACTCCGCGCCCTCGGCAATCCAGCGCTTGAGCAACTCCCTTTCCGCGGGCGAAAGTTTCAGGTTCGACTTCGGCGGCGGCATCAAGTCGTCGTCGTCCGTGGCGAAGATGCGCTGCACCAGTTCGCTTTTCTCTGGATCGCCTGGTTTGATGACGGGCCAGCCGTCCGCCAATTCCTTGAGCGCACCCTCGCGCGTGTCGAGCCGCAGCTTGCCCTTGCGCGCCTGTTCGTCCGGCCCGTGACATTTGAAGCAGCGATCCGAAAGCAGCGGGCGGATGTGGAGATTGAAATCAACCTTGGGTGGTTCAGCCGCGAGCAGGACGGAATTCGGACTCAAGACCGTCAGGAGCGCGGCCAGGAGTGGCAACACCCATCGCTTCAAGCGCGCTGGACCGAATTGACAACAAGAATTCATCGTTCGCGGCCAAAGGGCTAACTGATTCAGTCTGGCAGGTCATCCCGGAATAGCACGTCAAATTCTGGCCCGGCGCTGCGAGCGTCGCCTGAAGCACTCACAATTCCGCGACGAAACTTAAATGCAGAGGGCACGGAGGTTTGCGCAGAGGAGCGCTGAGCCAGACGGCCTCACAGCGCCATCGCCAACCCTCTTGGACGGCGGTGGCAGAGCGCGGCAGCGACACCGCTTGGGGTGACGTAAACAGTCCCAAAGCAGCGTGGCGCTTCGCTCCCTGCCCCATAGACACTCCAGCGAGGTGCGCCCATCGTCACTCTGGATAAACGAAGAACTGCTCGATCTTCCCGTCCGGCATCCGGTACATCAACGTCCTCAATGTCCCTTTCCGAAACGTCAGCCGGGTCGTGGTCACTTCCATACCCCCGCGCTCGTGAGAGGTTAGGACTTCGACTTTGCGAACTGTGCCATAGCCTTTCAATCGTTTCGCCGCTCCAGCGAGTTTCTCGTCCGTGAGGTAAAGGTTGAACTCCTCGCTGAGTTCATCACGGTTGACGCGGCGTTTCTGGTAGCTGGTGAACATTTTCTTCGCCATGTCTGCTGCCGGCAGGCCGGCAATCTTGGGAATGTTCGGCACCGGCTCTTTGAGCAACAGGGAAAAAATCTGACCCGGCACGGCCCCATATCCGCCGTCCTGATTGCACATCACGATCAGCGCGGAACGCGTCGAAGGCACGGTGGCGTTGTAGGCCACGAAACCACTGACCGCGCCGTTATGCGCAAGGATCTGTCGTCCGCCCTGCATCCGGACACCGAGGCCGCAGCCGTATTCCGTGAACTTGCCGTCGTTGAGCTTGCGCGGTTTGGTCATCAATTCGTAAGACTCCGGCTTGAGGACTTTGCCACCGATCAGTGCCAGGTCCCAATTGGCCAGGTCGGACGGCGTGGAATAAATCCCGCCTGCCGCGCCGATCCAGCCTTTGGCCTCGGGTGTCGTGTATTCCGGACCGCTCAAGGCAAAAATGGTGTACCCGCGCGCGAAGCGTTTATCGGACACGTCGGGTTCGTAGAGTGTGTGGTTCATGCCGAGTGGTTTCAGAATGCGGCGGCTCAGGAGGTCGCCGAAGGATTCGCCGCTGACTTTCTCCACCACGCGGCCCAGCAGGATAAACCCGGTGTTGCTGTAGGAATAGCGGCTGCCCGGCTCGAAATCCAGCTTGTCGCCCGCGTAACGGTGCAGCAGATCGTCAGGAGAGATTTCCCGGCGCATCCGGCGATCCACAAAATCGAGCGGATAATAATCCGGGTAGCCGGAGACGTTGTTCATCAGATCCAGGAGTGTGATGTCGTTGGCGCGCGTCAGATCAGGGAAATATTTGGCCACCTTGTCCTGCACGGACAATTTGCCCTCCTCGGCCAGCATCAGCACGAGGGCGCAGGTGAATTGCTTGGTGATCGAGCCAATGGCGAACAAGGTATCGGTCTGGACGGGCTGTCCATCTTCGAGCGAGCGCTGGCCGTAGCCTTTGGTGAAAACCAACTCGCCGTTTCTGACAATGGCGATGGACAGGCCCGGAACATTCTTGGTGCGCAAATATTCCGTGAGATACGTGTCAATGGCGTTGAGGTCGAAGGAGTCGGGCGGTTGGAGCGAGCCTTGAGCGGCTGGGGACAGGCTTGTGAACAGGCAAATCACCAGACACAGCAGCGGCGTGAGATGGGATTTCATAGACGCCTTGGATTGAGCATCAAATCCAAGGCGGTTGCAATCAGATTGGCCACGAGCACCCGCACCATCACTTCGCCAGCAGCGTCCGCTGGACGGCGAGTTTTTCGACCGCCGCGCGGCTCAAAGGCGCGGGATGCAGCTTCGCTTCACTCCACAAGCCCATCGTGCTGGTGCGATAACGGCTGTCCGGACGGTCACTGTGGCCAATGGGGCAAACCGTTTGCGCGGAGTCCACGTCGTGCAGCGGCACCCATTGCGTGTAGGACTGGCCGGCTTGGGAATGAATCGTTTGTCCGTCGAGACAAGTAATGTCCGGCTGTCTCAGGTCTTGTGCCGGATCAAGTGAACCAAATCCATCGAGACTGTCGAACCAGCCAAGCGTCCGGGCGGAAGCCGGATTTCGCCCGGCCTGGTCGCGAGCACCACGGTTTGCTGCTCCTGCACCCTCGCGCCAGGCGTCGGACAGAATCGCAACAATAAAGCGGCACTCGTCCTCCCCGAACGCGGCTTTCGGATCTGTGGCGATGCGTTGAGCGGAGTCTTTCAGAAAGCGCGCCAGTCCCGATTCACCACCGCCATACTTGAGCGCCAGCGGCGTGGCGATGAATCGAAAGAAGGTGCTGATGCGTGTCGCCAGTTCTGCACCGTCGGATTTCAGATCGCTGCTGGCCCCGGCCTTGAACCATTTTCCCAGAACCTCCAGGGCCTTCAAAGATTCCTCTGAGAGATCACATTGACCGGTGTCGCGCAGATGCAAACCGAGGCGGACAATTTCCCGTCGGGCTGGATTCACCGTATCGTAATGAACATCGAGCACAGCTTCCGGAGTAAATCTGGCCGGGTGATTCAACCGCTCGCGCAATCGCCACGAACGAACTGTGTCGCCCATCGAACCGGTGCTGATGCCGAGTGGAATGGGATAGAAAGAGCCGACAGGACGATGGTTTGCGCTCAACAACAAGCCCGCCTTCGGATTGGCGACATGCGGCAGCAATTCCTGCGGCACAAAGCCCTGCCAGTCCGCCGCGTCGCCGGTGCCGGCTATCGCTTCGTTGCCGTTGGGATCAGGCGAAATTTTCGACCGAATGGGAACTGCGCCCAGCACGGCGTAGCCAATGTTCCCGGCGCTGTCGCCATAAACGCAATTGGCCGATGGAAACCGCCAGTCGCCGAGCGCCTTCGAGAAGTCCCTGGCGCTGCGGGCGCGCATCATGGCGAACACACCCTGAATCGTGTCGCGATCCGGTTCGCACATCGGCACACGTTTCAAAGCCACCTCGGGATCATCCGCCTGCCGGAAGCAAAACTCTGAAGCCACTGGTCCAAGATGCGTTTCGCGGACCGTGAGTTCCACGTCCTGGCTGCCCTTCACCTTTATGCGCTCGGTGCGGACCTCCATCTTTCTCCATTGGCCATCCCAGCGATATTCGTCCTGCCGATTCGGATTGGTTTCCAGCCGGAACAAATCCGCCTGGTCGGCGCCGAGCGCGGTCAATCCCCAAGCGACGCGCCGGTTGAATCCCAGCAACAATCCGGGACTGCCGGGCACACCGATGCCGCGCGCGTTGATCGTCTTGCCGCTGACGTGGAATTCCATCCACAACGACGGATTGCGAACTGGCGTCTGCGGATCACTGACCAACACCGCCGAGCCCGTCGTGGTCCTCGTGCCGCCGACAACCCACGCATGACTGAACTTCGGTCCAGCACCCTCGCCGATGAATGACGCTGGAGCGTGCTTCGCGTGAAATCGCTCAACCTTCCGCAACCAAGCATCACTGACATCGTTGCGTTGCACGACCGCTGTCGAATCATCCATCCACGTGGCGCGGGGTTGCGGCGGTTGCAACTGGCCCGGGCGCGGACTGGTTCGGTTGCGCCACGCCAGGAGGTCGCGCGTGCCGTCGGTCGCGAAGAATTGCGCCAGATGCCACCAACTCAAAAGGCAGTGAGCGGGGGTCCACGGTTCGGGCGAGACTTCGAGTTCATTGAACAGCGGGTGCAAAGCACCCACCGCCCGCTGTGCGGCAAAGCCGTCGTTCACGCCGTCGCAGTAAGCCTGAAGCAACTGCCGGGTGCCGCGATCGAGATTCGCGGCGGTGCGCTCGGCGGCGCGCGCCCAGCCGAACGTGCGCATTTTGCGATCATGATCCACCGCCGTCTCGTTGCGATTGCCGCGCTGGCGTTGACCGATAACTTCCGCGAGCCGGCCTTGAATGATACGGAGGTTGTAGGTCATTTGGAACCCGCGCTCCTCGGCGGTGGCGTAGCCCAGGCCATACATCGCACCCGCGTCCGTGTCGGAGAAAGCGTGGGGGATGCCCCAAGTGTCGCGGATCAACTCAATTCTCCCGTAGCCGGGCTGCGGTGCGGCAGGCGCCGCTCGCGCTGTCAAAAGCAACAGAGCCAGCCCAAGGCCGAGGTGGACAGCCTTGGACGTCATCTTGCGAAAGGAGATTTCGCTTTGCGAACGTGGCGGCTCAATTCGCCAGCGGCGTCAGGGTCACGCGGCGGAAATGAATTTCGCCGCCCTCGGATTGCAGACCGATCTGGCCGGACCTCACTTCCGCTCCGACCGCCTCGTTGATGGGTGTACCGTTCATCCAGACGGAATAGGTGCCGCCCTGGGCGAGGACTTCGACGCGGTTCCATTCGCCGCCGGGCCGCTCGGCGTCCGAGGTCTTCCGCACCCCACGAATATCTCCGGCCACGGCGTGATTCATCACCTCGAAGTACCTCGGCTGGCCGCTGGCCAGTTGCATGCCCTGCAATCCCAGCACGTCGCCCGCGTTGCCATGCTGGAGTTGCACCTCGATGCAACGCGGCAGCGGACGCGCGGGACCGTTGATGCGCGTGAGAATGCCATTGTTGCCGGGCTTGGTGCCTGGGGCCCAACGATATTCCACGATGAGCCGGAAGTTGGTGAACGCGCGCTCGGTCTTGAGCACCCCCAGCGGCGTCCCTTTGCAGACGAGCAGGCCATCGCGCACGGACCAAACCGCTTCGCGCGGCAGGTTGGGTTCGGCCAGTACATGAGTCCAGCCCGTCAGGTCTTTGCCGTTGAACAATTCGACCGTTCGGCCGGGGGAAACCGGCCGTGGCGAGTTGCACGCGGTGAACGCCAACAAGCCGACGATGATGATGGAAGCCAGTAATATTTTCATCCTGACGCAGTCCAACATATTTCCCGCCTGATTGCCAAGCGCAGAATGTGGACCGCAGAATGAGAATGCCCGGTCCGCGCTTGCAATTTTCCGCCGCCAGTGTCCCCTCTGCGCGTGCTGACAACGATTCGCCGGGCGGAGTACGCCGAGTTGATCATTCTCTTTTTCCTTCACGGCGCCACCATGGGGATGTGGCTGGTGCCGTTAAGCCCCGTGCTGGATGCGCATGGGTTGTCGGCCATCAAACCGTTTGCGTTTGCGACTTCCGCCGTGGCGGCCTTCATTTCGCCGCTGATCTTTGGCGCCATGGCCGACCGCCATGCTTCGCCGGTCAAGGTGTTGCGCTGGCTGGCGGCAGTCACGGCAGCGACGACCGCGCTGGCCAGCACCGCCATCAAACTGGGCTGGCCGCCCTGGCTGGTGGTGGCCTCGATCCAACTCCTCATGCTGGGGGCGTTCCCGACGGTCAGCCTGACCGCGACCATCGTCTTTGCGCGCCTGGCGGATGCCCAAAAGGAATTCGGCCCGGTACGGGCCATGGCAACGCTCGGTTGGATTTTTGGTTGCGGGCTGGTGAGCGCCTTGAGGGTGGACGCCTCCACGTCCGCCGGTTATCTCAGCGCGGCCTCGTGGTTGTTCATGGCTGGGTACACGTTCTTTCTTCCTCCCGCCGACCCACCGAAAGCCAGCCAACCGCCGAAGTGGCACGAGCGGTTCGGTCTGGACGCGCTGACGTTGCTCAAGAACCCGGACCATCGCGTGGTGTTCGTTACGGTGGCGCTGTTTTGCATTCCGCTCTCGGGTTTTTATCCGTACGCGCCGCCGCATCTGCGCGCTTTGGGATTTGAGCGGACGAGCGCGTGGATGAGCCTGGGACAGGTGACAGAAATCGTTGCCATGTTCGGTCTGGGCACGCTACTGGTGCGGTGGCGGTTGAAATGGTTGTTTGCCTGCGGCCTGGTCTTCGGCGTTCTGCGCTACGCTTTAAGCGCGCTGGATCGGCCGGGCTGGCTGCTGACCGGTGTGGCGCTGCACGGCGTCTCCTTCACTTTCGTGCTCATCACGGCGCAGATCTACCTGAATCAACGCGTGGACTCCGCCTGGCGGGCGCGGGCGCAGGCCTTGATGTCGCTGATGACCGGCGGATTCGGCAGCCTGTTCGGCTATTTTGGCTGCGCTGGATGGTTCGCCTACAGCACCAGCGCCTCCATCACGCGCTGGCCGTTGTTCTGGGGCGGCTTGGCCTCGGCGGTGGCGGGCGTGCTCATCTACTTTCTTATCGCCTATCACGGTCGGGGCGCGAGCACGGCGCGCAAGGGCACGGAGGAGCCATCGCAAGTTTCGTGAAGCACAAGCGTCACCCCTTTCCATCGCACCGCTGACGAATCCTTCCAGTGTCGCGGCAGGATGGCTCGTTGCGACCGGCTTTGAGCGGCGCAAGGCAGGGTGGGGACGACACGGGCAGCGTCATCAGGCAAAGGTCAAACACTCCTCCCGGGTGACGCCGGTTCAGGGCTCAAAAAGGGCGGCAGGGGCGAGCCGAACGCGTCCGCAATCGCACGCAACAACTCCGCCTCGCGTTTCTGCAACTGTCCGTCCCTGGCGGCGGTGGCCGCCAGGGCGTGGAAAATCTGCTCCTTGAGTGGTGACGTCGCCTGCGCGGTTCTTTCGATGGCGGCATCAATCTGCGCCAGATTACACTCAGACAAGGGCAGAAAGCGGAGGTTTGGATCGGAGCCCAGTCGCGCGGCGCCCCGGCGAAACGCGGCTTGGGCGGCGTGCTCGGTTGTTTGACCAATGCGCGCCAGGCCGGAGAGCAGGACCGCGCAATCTGCCAGCAGCGGTTTCAACCGGTAGTATTGCACCGGTGGTCGGCGGACCGTTCCGAAGTGCGGCTCCAGATGCCGCAGAATCATCCGCTGCAACATGTATTCAAACAGATCAATCTGCTCATCGGCCTCCACCAGTTGCTGCAAGTTGTGGCGGAAGATGTCGAACTGCTCGGGGGTCAATTGGCGCAACGCCCGCACGCTCAGGTCCGCCAGGGGCAGAAACGCGCCCGCGTCCAATGCATCCACCAGCGGAAGCAACCGCTGCAATTCCTCCACGCTTCCAGGCTCGGTGGTTTCAGCCAGCAAAGCCATTTGCCGGGCGCGCGTCTCCGGGTCCTGACTGCACAACAGCGCATAAAGCAGAATCATCGCGCTGCCCGGCCGGGATGTGACCGTACGCAGGGGTTCGGGAATTGTGGCGAGGCAAAGCGCGGCGGCTCTGAGCTGAATCGGAGCAAAAGTTTGCGGCGGCGGAAGGATTTCAGACCTGGAGATCACCGGTTTCGCAGCCGATTCCTTCGCGGCGTCGGCATATAGCACTTCGTGCATGGCGGCGGACGCGCCGATGACCGAGGCCAGCTTCTCGAAATCCACGGGCTTGCCGCCTTGCTCGCGGTAAAGCGCCGTCACCCGGGATTCCCGCAACACCCGCTCCAGCGATACCATGGGATATTTCCCGTCGAACGCGGGGTTGATCCGTTGAATGCGTTTCGTCAACGGCGGATGAGTTGCCAGAAACCCGAACCACCGCGGGCGCATGCCGTCGCTGAAATACATGTGGCTCGCCTCCTCGGCCCGAGATGCGAGCATCACGGAACGCCGTCCCAATCCGCCAATCTTCATCAGCGCGCCGGCCAGACCATCCGGGTTGCGCGTGAACTGAATCGCGGCGGCGTCCGCCAGATATTCGCGCTGCCGGCTGACCGCGCTCTTGATGAGCCGCGCCACGAACGCGCCGCACGAACCGGCGGCGATACAGACCCACCCCAGCGCGAAGGCCGGCAGGAAGGCCGGATGAAAAATCGGCCCGATCTGCCCGCCCTGCGCGGTCTTGGTCCGGCTGAGAACGCGCAAAGTCAAAATCCGCCCCAGCACCACGAGACCCAGAATGCCGTGCAGCCAGCCGATCAGGCGCGTGTTCAGCCGCATGTCGCCATTCAGGATGTGACTGAACTCATGCGCGATCACGCCTTGGAGTTCGTCCCGGTTCAACAACCTCAGCGCGCCGAACGTCACACCCACGACCGCGTCCGTCGGCTCCGTTCCGCCGGCAAACGCATTGATGCCGCTTTCTTCATCCAACACGTAAGTGTCCGGAACCGGCAGACCGGAGGCGATCGCCATTTCCTCCACCACATTGAGCAATCTCCGTTCATCGGGTTCAGCAGTGTCGGGGCTTGCGAGTCGCCCGCCGAGCAGTCGGGCCACCACTGCTCCGCCGCGCGATAATTGCCGCAGTTTGCAAACGGTGACCAACCCAACGACGGCGGTCACCAACATCGTGACCCAGCCCAGCAACTCCCAGTTCCAGAACCCCGCGGCGGAAAAATGCGTGGCCAGCCGCAAAAACCAGCCCCGGCTGGCGGCCGGTAGCCCGCCCAAAACAGCGAAGGGATGCGTGATCCAAAAGACGCCGGCCACGGCGAGGTAAATCGCCAGATTGGTCAACACCACCGCCAGCACGAAGAGGAACACCAACCGCTTGGTGCTGGCGCGCGCCCGCTCTTGTTGACCGAAGAAGTCCATCGCAACGCCTTCTCTGCTTACCTGGCTTTCGGCCGGGACTCAAGCTTCCCTTCCGTCCAACTCTTGTTATGATTTGCGCATGCCGGACCCCCCTCTCGAATGTTTCGACCCCGCCGAGGATTGCGAGGAGCGAACCCCGCGCGAGATTCTGGCACGGCTGGGTTACACCCCGCTACCGCCGGACGAGTTGGACGATCGCCAGTTGCCGGGCCGCTTGTGGGAATTGCTCTACGCCGCCGCCGCGCGCCGCTTCTTCTTTCACGCCACGGATCACCTGAGCGACCGCGAACTCTACACTTTAGTGTGGAATCAATGGCTCGACGAACCGATCGCGGACATTCCACCCGAGGCGGAAACCAACACCACGTTGATCGTCTCCGAACTCAACGCCAAAGGCATGACCCAAGAGGAGATCTGGCTGCGTTATTACGCCGAGGAGGCTGACCGCGTGCCGTTGTCGCCCGGGGAAGTCATCCCACCGCACGAAGACCCACCCTACGACCGCGACCGTCATCTGCCCCTGCCGCCAATGCCTCTGGAGGCCCACGCCGGTTGGTTGCCCGGTGATGATGATCCGCCGGAAGAGGCGAGCGATGACGAATCCGATCCGCTTGGTCTCGTGGCAGTGGATCGCGAAATCGCCGCGGCACAAAGTGACTCAATGTCCGGTGATTCGCCGTTTGATCCTCCGCCTTCGGATGAATCCGAAGTGGACGGCCTGCACCCCGAGAACTGCACGCCACCGGCCCAACAGCTTGCGGCAAAGAACATCCCGCTGCTGCCACCCGCCGAAATCACCGACGAAACCCTCACGCCCATTCTCTGGGAACTGCTTCACAACCTCTCCCTGCAAGGCTTCTATGTATTGCACACCGATCATCTGACGGATTGTGAACTTTACGCGGAACTCTGGGAACGCGGCTTGCGCGACCCCGCGCACCTTCCCGGTCGCAACCCGCGCGGCGGCTGGTATCACGACTTCCTCGGAAGTTGGGGCGAGGACGACATGCAGCTTTGGTTGCGCTACTACGCCACGGACGAAGAGCGTGCCAAGCGCGCACAGGCATACCCCGAAGACGTGATCCCGCCCAAAGAAAAGCCCGTCAGCAATCGCGACTGGCGTCTGCCCAAAGGGCCGTTCTAGGATTCACCTGCCAACGATGAACTGGAAAGATTCTGACCTGCCCGCCTTGCGGGAACTTGAGAGCGCCATCCTGAACGTCTGGCGCCAGCACGAGACGATGAACGACTACACGGCTGGCCGCGCCTACGACGCTGCGTATCAGCATTACCGCGCGCGGCTTCGTGGCCGCGACCCGAAGCCGGCCGCCCTGACCGGTTTGGACCTGGACACCTTCAAGGCCGTCCATGAGGTGTGCGAGAAACTCCTGACCTCCGGACCTGCGCCCCTTAAAGGCGTGGCCGCTGGCAACACGAATCCAGTCACCGTCGAAAACCTCGTGGAGTACCTTCGTGAACTGAACCGTTCCGTGGAGCGCCACACCAAGACAGGCGGGCACCACGGCTACCTGACGTTTGTCCGGGACTTCATTCCCTGAACGCGCCTCCCCGCTTGGCCGCCCACCAGCGACACGGCAACCGCGCCGAAGTCGCTTCAACCTCCATCGCGCGAAAAGCACGGATGAACCGGAAGCTCACCTTCGGCGCACCGTCTGTCGCAAGCAAGACCTCATCCCACCACGTGACGGAGCAGGTGAACGAATCCCATCCAGATTTCCAAGAAGGATGTGGACTTCCAGAGGCTTACCGCCACAGTGGCGACGGCCAGGAAGGCCACGAGGGCAAAGGCCCGGCGGTCACGTCGCTCCTTTTCCACGGTCAGGTTGTCCCGCGGGTCAGGGGTTGCGGGCGTTGCGCGCGGGCGCTCATTCCAGGCTTTCATTTCCGCCTGGCGCAAGGCGCGGAGGCGCGAGCGATTCTGCGGCGTCACCGGCAGGAGCAAGGAAGCCGCCGGCAGCCGGCCCACAGTCCGCTTCGGCGGGGGCACGATCCATCGCCCCCGTCCGGGGAAAGGCCGGGTTTCACCGGCGTTTCCAGCATTGGCAATCACGGTGGTCATGGCATTGTTCGTTTCTGGTTCCACGCTTGACGGCCACGCCCGGGACGCGAGAATGATCTAGTCCATCAACTTCATCCCGGCATCGAGCCGCAGACGATCAAGCGATTCAGGTTGACGTGAAGATGAATAACCTCGCGCGCAGTTCCCGTAAATGGGCCGAACGGCCCAATGCCAGAGCCGGCGGTTTCATGGAGAATGAACCCATGTTCCGACTGCTCTTCGAACGCAGCGCCGACGCGATCATGCTCTTTGATCCGGCGGCCGGTGTGTTCGTGGATTGCAACCAGGCGGCGGTGAAGCTGATGCGTTCCGCCAGCAAGGAGGCGCTGTTGCGGAAAAGCCCCTCCGAACTTTCGCCCGCGGTGCAACCGGACGGACGGCCCTCCGCGGAAAAGGCCGCCGAGATTTCGGCGCTGGCCGTCACCCAAGGCAGCCATCGGTTCGAGTGGACTGCCCGCCGGATGGACGGCCAGACGGTGCCCCTGGAAGTGTTGACCACGCCCATCCAAGCCAACGGCCACCGGCTGCACGTGGTTGTGTCCCGCGACATCACCGAGCGCAAGCAGGCGGAAAGTGAACTGCGCGAGAGCCAGCAGTTGCTGGCCTCGGTGGCCGACAACATCTCCGAGGGGATTTACCGCACCGGCCCGAACCACGAGTTGATCTTCGCCAACCGCGCCTACCTGCGCATGTGCGGTTTCGAGTCGCTGGAGGAAATCCGGCAGATGCCGCGCGAACTGCTTTACTCCAACACGGCTGATCGCGCGCGGTTGTTGGAACTGCTGGCGCGCGACGGCGCGTTCCGAAACCAGGAGATCGAATACGTGCGGCGCGACGGCCAACACTGGTGGGGGTTGTCCAACAGCCTGGCCATCCGCGACCCGGCTTCCGGGCGGGTGTTGTACCACGTGGGATCGGTGGCGGACATCACCGACCGCAAGAAAGCCCACGATGAAATTCAAAGGCTCAACGCGTCACTCGAGCGCCGCATTGCCGAGCGGACGGCGGAACTCACCGCCAGCGAAGCCCGCGCCCAGATTCTGGTCGAGCACGCCCCCGAGGCCATCGTCGTGTTCGACGGCGACACGGGCCGATTTCTGAGCGGCAACGCCCACGCCTGCCGGCTCTATGGCTGCGATGCCGAGACCTTGACCCGGCTGACACCGGTCGAGGTGAGCCCCGAGTATCAGGCGGATGGACGGCGCACCGCGGAGGTGGCCCTGGAAAAAATCCAGGAGGCGCTCTCAGGTCGCACGCCGGTCTTCGACTGGACGCACCGCCACTCCAGCGGCCGGTTGGTGCCCACCGAGGTCCGCCTCGTCCGGCTGCCGGCGGAGGGTCGGAATCTGCTCCGCGCCAGCATCATTGACAACACCGAGCGTCAGCGCCGCGAGATGATTCAGCAAGCCACCTACGAGATTTCCGAGGCGGCGCACACGGCCCGGGACCTCAAGGGCCTCTACCGCCAGATTCATGAGATCGTCAAAGGCTTGATGGCGGCCGAGAATTTTTACATCGCCGTGCTCGAGCCGGACGGGGAAGTTTTCAGCTTCCCCTACTTTGTGGACGAACGCGACACCCAGCCGGCGCCGATGAAACTCTCCCAGGGCCTGACCGGTTATGTGCTGCGCACCGGCAAATCCCTGGTGGCCACGGAGGACAACATTCTTCACGGGAAGGCCGGCGGCTACGGCATGGTCGCGGACGGTACCCAGGAGGCACTCTATTCGGAAATCGGCTCGCCGGCGGCCGTGTGGCTCGGGGTGCCCTTGATCGTGCAGGACAAACGGATCGGTGTGATGGCGTTGCAATCCTACCGCGACAAGCAGGCCTACGGCGAAACGGAAAAGCAGATCCTCACGTTCGTGGCGTCCCAAATTGCCCAGGCCATCGAACGCAAACGAGCCGAGCAGGCCCTGAAGGAATCAGAGGAGAAATTCCGCGCCCTCTTCGAGGGGTCCAGTCTGGGCGTCATGCTCCACGACGAACATCAATACCTCCAGGTCAATTCCGCGGCGGCCCGCATCCTGGGCTACGACTCGCCGGAGCAATTGATCGGCCGACATCCGCGCGACACTTCACCACCCTTTCAGCCGGACGGCCAGCCCAGCACGGAACTCTCCCAACAGTACATCCGCGAGTGCCTGGCCAGGGGCAGCGCCCGGTTCGAGTGGGTGGCCCGCCACGTCAACGGCCACGAAGTCCCACTGGAAGTCATTCTAACCCGCGTCGAATGGGCCGGACGCCGGATCATCCAGGCATCCGTCAACGACATTTCCGACCGCAAGAAGGCCGAGACCGAACTGCGCGCCAGCGCGGCGCGGTTGCGGGAAAGCGAGGCACGTTTCAGCGCGGCGTTTCATGCCAGCCCGGTGCTCATCACCATCGCCCGCATCAGCGACGGCCGCTTTGTCGAGGTCAACGAGGCCGTCCTGGCCTGGGGCGGTTATCGGCGCGAAGAAATCATCGGCCGCACCTCCACCGACCTGGGTTTGTGGGTGAATTTGCGGGAGCGGGAAGATTTCTGGCGTGAACTCCAACGAACCGGCTCCATCCGCCATCAGGAACGCGACCTGCGCGACAAGCACGGCGTCGTCTTCACAATGTTGCTCTCCGCCGACATCATCGAGCTGAATGGCGAACCGCATGTGCTGACGTTTGCCCTGGACATCACCGACCGCAAGAAAGCGGAGACGGAACTGCTCCGCACGCTCGCCCGCGAGAAGGAACTCGGCCAGCTCAAGAGCAACTTCGTCTCGATGGTGTCGCACGAATTCCGCACCCCGCTGGGCGTCATCATGTCCTCCGCGGAAATCCTGGATTCATATCTCGAGCAACTGGCGCCGGAGGAACGGCGCGAGCAATTGCAGTCCATCCAGAAGAACTCGCGGCGCATGGCCAATCTGATGGAAGAGGTGCTGCTGCTCGGCATGGTCGAGGCCGGCAAGATGGATTTCAAACCGGCCGACCTGGATTTGAATCTCTTCTGCCGGCGGATCGTGGATGAACTGCAGTCGGCCATGAACAACAAGTGCCCGGTGGAAATTTCCATCCCCAACGAAGCAACACAGGGTTTCGCCGACGAACGATTGCTCCAGCACGTCTTCACCAACCTGTTGTCCAACGCCGTGAAATTCTCGCCCGAGGGCAGCCCGGTGCAGTTCGGCATCGAACGCGACGGCCACGACGCGGTCTGCCGCATCTGCGATCGAGGCATGGGAATTCCCGAACCGGACTTGGAGCGGATGTTCAGCGCGTTTCATCGCGGGCGCAATGCGGGCCAGGTGCCGGGCACGGGTCTTGGCCTTACCATCGTCAAGCGCTGCGTGGAACTCCATCGCGGCAGGATCAAGATCGAAAGCACGGTTGGCGGCGGGACCACCGTCACCGTACGATTGCCGATGTTCGGCACCATCCACTCGCACCCCTGACGCTCTCTCAACGCTCATGAAACAAATCCTCGTAATCGAAGACGAACCGGAAATGCGGCGGAATCTGTTGACGATTCTGAAGCTCGAAAAGTTTCAACCCCTCGGCGCGGAGAATGGCCGCATCGGTCTGGAAATGGCAAAGCGCGAAAAGCCGGACCTGATTCTGTGCGACGTGATGATGCCCGAGTTGGACGGCCACGGCGTGCTGGAAGCGTTGCGCCAGGACGAGGACACCGCCTCCATCCCGTTCATCTTTCTGACCGCCAAGGGTGAAAAAGCCGACCTGCGTAGCGGCATGAACCTGGGTGCCGACGATTACCTGACCAAGCCGGTGGCCAAGAAGGATCTGCTTCACGCCATTGCGGCGCGCCTGCTGCGCTCCGAGCAGACGGCGCAGCGCGAGTTCAAGCCGGACTTCTCCTCGTATCAACCGCTGCTGCAACTGGACTTGACGCCGCGCGTCGCCGAAGTCCTGCTCTGGGTGGCCCAAGGCAAGACCAACGGCGACATCGCCACGATTCTCGGCATCAGCGAATCCACGGTGAAGAAGCATTTGCTGGAAATTTTCGCCAAACTTGGAGTGGAAACCCGCAGCGCCGCCACTCTGCGCGCACTGGAGGCGTTGAGCTCGCGAACCTGACGAGGCGTTCGCGACCAGCGCACTCCGTGCCTTCTGATCCTGCACAGCCGGTGGGCGTTAGGACGGAGGAGAGAGCTGGGGATGCGTGTAGGATGTCGGTCCACCCTCCGCAGCAGTAGTGCTTGGGAGGACGGACAACGTTCAGATGCACACTGAAGATTCGCGCCAGAGAGGCCATCGCCGAGTTTGCTTCGTAGGCTCCGCGCTCGGGTGCTACTGCCTCTGCCACCTTCCTTCCTGCGGAGCGAGAGGACGCGACGCGCAGGTTGGTGGAGACGGGGGATGGTCAGATGTCGCCGTGCTGGCTGCGCGATTATTGGGCGAGCAATTGATAGAATCGGGTGGGGTGGCTTGGAGCAGTTACATCCGTGAATTCGAACGAGCCATCCGCCGCCGCGGGCAGGCCATCCAAGACGGTCCAATTGGACGTCGCCAGATTGGTGCTGGCAAGGATCAGATAGTTCGTGGTGGGAATTCCGGCGGCGGTCAGGTGAACATGATAATTCGGCAACCGGGTGATGGAGGTGATTTGCGGGTCGTTCCACACATCGTAGAAAGTGCGGCCAATGGCGAGATTATCCACATAAAGGCTCCCCATCCCGTGCGCCTTCGCTTCATAGCTGGCGACCTGTTTGAAACCGAAATGTCCCACACTGTGACTCATGCTGCCTTCAAGATAGGTGTTGTCCGCGCGCAGGGCCGTGTCGTCCTCATGCGCGGGATTGATCCACAGCGTCGTCGTGTAGTTCGTGATGTTGTAACGAAGCACCAGCGTGTACGCCGTGTCCAACGAGAGGTTCGCCGGGATCATTGTCGGCGCGCCAGTAATGGTCAGGCAACCGAGCCGGAATTTGCCTGGCGCCGCGCCGTTAGTGGACACCCATAGCCGGCCACGGAGATTGTCCACACCCGCCTGCCGAAAGAACGCAAAATAGTTGCCGTTGCCCGTTGGAAGCTCGGCGAAGGTCGCCTGAAATCGGGCAAAGACCGTGCCGGTGGAGAGGTTTGACGGCAGGTCCAGCCGCACGCTTTCGCCCTCGGACTGGGTCAGGTGCAAACGTCCCCCAAGGACTTGAGTCTGGTTGGCGGCCGCATAATTGATCACCCATGGTGAACCTTCCGCACCGACCAGCGGGCCGTCAGGGTAATTAAACGCTTCGGTTTGGATGAGTTGAGCGCGCACGTTTCCGGCGAGCAGGGCCAGCAGGAAGAGCGCGAGCAAGCGCGAGCAAAAGGCATTGCGTAGCGCGTTCAGCACCGCCAGCCGCGCCACGGAAAGTTGGGACGGACGAATCGGGGGCCGCACCGGGCGGTGGCCGAACGCTCTGGGGGCAAACGTGCCACAGGCGGCGGGCTCGCGGGCGGCGGCCTCGGCCACGACATGCACCGGAGTGGGGGATGGCGATGAACTTAGGTCTTCTGTCATCTGCGCAGAATATTCCGGCGGCGTTGCGTTGAGAACTGTGCCACTGGCGCACAGGGGTGTGCGAGTAGCGCACCCTCCCGTTGTGTGAGCAGTACCTCAGTGGGCCGACTCAAGACCCATGCTTCGCGACTGCCGCGTGCGTCGAAAGGGCGACCTGAACGGATCACGACACTATTTCAGTGTCATTTGCAGCCGGAAGAACTTCGAAGGCGCATCCGGCGTCGGCGCGAGGATCTGGAAGTTGCCGCCGCCGAGATTCTGCACCGGCACATTCTCGGGTTGGAAGGGCTGGTCCGGCGTGGTCGCGGTGACAAGTCTGAATTGGATTCTGTCCGCATACTTCGCGGGCCAGTGCCAGGTTAACTTGAGTTGCCCTCCGGCCGCGTGTTCGATTTCCACCGCGGGCGGCGTCGCATCATCGCTGCCGCCCACACTGATGGCATTCTTCGGGTCGGTACCGTCCAGAAATTCTTTCAGATTGTTCGCACCGTCGTTGTCTGCGTCACCGAATGGGTCGGTAATGCCATAAAGCCACTCCCACGCATCGGCGAGCAGATTGCCGTTCGCGTCGCCCGAACTGACTTCCGGGATCGCGAACACGTTCAAGGCGATCACCTCCATCGTGGCGGCGCCACAGGTTGGAGAGAGGTCGGTATATGCGTGAACGTCCACCAGGCTGCCGGGCACAAGCTGGAACGCCACCGGGAACTTGAACGGCGTGCCGTCCGGCAACACCAGACTGCGCGGTGAACCCAGAAGTGTTTCGAGGACAACGCAATTGCCCGCGAACGAGTCGGTTCGCACGCGGAGAGTCACGTGGGCTGTGGGACGGACCGCCACGCCAGCCAGCACCTCGCCGACGCCCGTCGTCGCCGCCGCAAGTTCGCCAGTCGAAAGGCTTACGACCGCCAGATAGTTGGAGTGGAGTGTTTGTTCTTCGAGAAACGTTCGCAGCACGTCCACGGGCGAGGGGAACTTGCCGGGCGCTGCGTTGTTTGAGAGCGCGCTGATGAGATAGATCTCCGCCGCAAGCTGGTTCAGCTTTTCAACGCCGGCGGTGGTCGGCGCAGTCACGGCTTGCTTGATGGCATCATGAAGGTCCGCGAGCTTGTGACCAGGGAAGGCGGGGTTGGGCGCGCCAGTGTTCGCCACCAGGTTCGTTTCCAACGACAACAAATCCCCGTGCGGCGGGTTGACGCGGCCCGCGTCCTGGGGGCGGAAAGGGAACAAAGTGATCTTGTTTGTCGCGGCAATCAGTCCGCGGCTCAGAAGCATCTGACCGAGTTTCCGTTCGCACAGGAGGGCTACGAGCGTGTCTTCGTATGACAAGTCACTGACGAGCACCGGACGTTGGACCGCCGCTTGCGCGGATTGCGCGGCAGCGATCCAGGCGGCGGCCTCCTGTTGCAGCGTGCCGCCACCGTAGGTGTAGTTGATTTGCAGACCGGTGGCGGGTTTTGGCACCGGCAGGAGTGCCAGGAGTTCACGGCCCACCCGGGTATCCGCGCCTGCGGGAAAGCTCGTGCCGTTGGTGCGCAGGTCAAAGTGCGGTTCCGTGGCAGCGATATAAAACCGCTGACTGATATCGGCGAAAAGATTGGAGAAATAGGAGACCGGACTGTTGAAAAATGGCAGGGCGGGGCGGTTATTCAACAGACCGCCATGCAAGTCATACGCGCTGACCACCGTACCGGTCTGGCAATTCAACATCGCGGGAATGAGGCCCGCAAATCCGCGTGAGAAGATCGCCCAATCGAAGGCGGACAATTCGTCAGCGCGCGGCGCATTGGTCGGCACGATGGCGGCGTTGTAGGGATTGCCCACACTCCCGGGCGGGCCGTTCGTGCCGGCAAGGATCTCGGCCAGGTCCGAGTAGCCGTCTCCGTCAGAATCCTTGCTGTTCAACGCGGCGTGGTCTCCACCGAGTGCGAGTTCGACGAAATCTGGCACGCCGTCACCGTCGGAGTCGAGTGATTCCGGAGCTTGGTCGAAGGTGTAGGTTGCCGAACGGATGGTGGTCTTCGCACCGTTGGCCAGCGCGTAGTATGAGATGGTGGTGTTCTTGAACAGCGGCAACGGCTGGTTCGCATACAGCTTCCAGGTATCGTCGGCGCCGAGACGATAAAAGATCAATCCGGTTGCGCCCGGCGGTGTGCTTAACGTGACCGACACCCCCAGCGAATAGTGCCCCGGCTTGGGTGAAATCTTGACTTCCACGACCTCATTGCCGATAGGGGGGGAGAAACTCAACAGGGAGAAGCTTTCAGCGATTTGGTTGGGCAGGCCGAATGCCGCACCGACGGGAAGTGGTCCGAGGTTGCGCGGGGTTGGATGATCGAGGCCCTGTTCGGAATTCACGAAGCGTTCGGTGGTTACAGTGAGTTGGCCGGGTGGATTGGTGGTTTGCAGGCCGGACGCCCAGTCCGCGGCGTTGAGACTGCTGACGAGCCGTGGCGCGGGATGCACGAACGGTTGGTTGACAAACAGGAACACGTTGGCGGCGGAGGTCAACGGGTTCACGGGCGGCAAATCGCCGCCCGCCCCCTTGGTGTAACCGTTGCCCGCCCGTTTCCAGTCCTGGAACTTCGAGGACTTGCCATCCGTGCCGTTGAGCAGAGTGAAGTGGCCCGAGCCACTGGCCACCGCCCCGGTGAATTTCGGACCCGGCTCGGCGATGAATAATTCGAGGAGGTGCGGCGCGTTCAGGCCATCGAAGGAATAAATGCCCGCGGTTTCGCCCGTGCCAAAGATGATGAGCAAGCGAATGTCATTCGGGCCGGGCACGGCAATGACCTGCCGCAAGGCGGCATCGAAGGTGAAGCTCGTGCCCGTGGCAAAAGTGAACGTCCCGGCGAGGGGTTCCTGCACCGGATACAAGAGCAAATTGGAATCTCCGCCGCGGTAGAACAGGAACTGGTTCAACGCGGTGCCGTTGAAGTTGGCGAACAACAGGGCATCAGCCGGGGGCAGGTTGTTGATGGCGGCAATGTTCGCGGGCGAACCGCTGGCGAGTGTCTGCACTAGGAAGGAACGCGTACCGCCGGCTTCATTGAGAGTGCCGATCAGCACTGGATTTGCCGCATTGGTTTTCAATTTCACGGAGTCAGCGTTCACTACGAACCCGGACAGCGTGTCGTCGAGGACTTGCGAGAACGTGCTGCCCGTGGAGCGCGTCAGCGTGAAACGATAGGGCGCCACGGGATTGTTCGCGAGACTGGTGCTGTAGAGGTCGTGATGCGCGGTGTTGCCCGCACCGCCGATGTCGAGCGCCACCACCCGATTCGGCCCCAGCGAACCGATGAAAACGTTCACGGGCTGCCCAGCCTGACCCAGGCTGGATGCGTCGAAGACGTTGATGCGATTCGCCTCGGGCGACGTGAATGCCAGAGCATCGCGCGCGGTATTCAGAATGCGGCCCGCGCTGAAACCGGTCACGTTTTCAATCCCACTTGCGCGGCCTTCGGTCCAGACGTTCGTGCCGTTGGCCTGGCCGTAAGCAACCCGGTAGATGCCCGTGGCTTTGTCCACGAGTACGGTATCCGCCTGGCCATCGCCGTTGACATCGGCTGTGGCGTGGAATTCCTCGGGCGTTTCCGAGACCGCACCGGACGCGGCGCAGCCGGCAAGGCAGAGCAGGATGAGGAGTCTGGCTTTCATTTCAATAGGTATGAATCTGTGGGTTTAGGAAGTGTCCGCAGTCAGAACACATCCACGGGTGGTGTGACGACGACATCGGCGATTTCCCGGTCTTCGCCGAAGCGCACCAGCAGGTAGCGATAGCGCGCGCCGAGGACGACCGGTTGCGTGTCGAGCAGGACGATGGCGTTGCGTGCGACACTTGAGCCGCCTACGGGGATGTCCAGGAGCGACGCCGAATAGACATCAATGAACGGATCGTAGATTAGCGCGCCCGTGCCGAATCCCGGCGCGCTGCCGACCGAATAGGCAATGCTCTCCATCATGGGCGTCACCTGGGTGAGATCGCCTGAAACCTTGGGAAAGAACTGATTGGTTTCCTGATAGCGATAGACCACCAGCGGGAACAGGCTTTCATCACTTTTGTTTTTGGCGATCCAGTTCAAGGGATTCGCCGTATTGGCCAGCACGGCAGGTTGACCCAGCGCCGGGCGTTCCCGCCCGGCAGTGCTGACGGAACCGACCACGATGCCGACGCCGACGAAGTTGGTCGTGATGTTGGTGTGATTGATGAAGACGGGGGCAACCCATTCGGGGAACGAATTCGTGCTGACCGGAGGCAATGGACGGGCCGGCCAGGGCACCTGCGGTCCTTTCACCACGGGAACGTTCCACAGGAATTTCTCCAGCCTGCTGTTCTTCGAATCCGGCGCAGGGGTGCCGTCCAAACCCACCGGCTTGATGAACACGAGATAGTTCACGTTCAACTTGATGTTGACGACGCTCTGGAAGAAGCCGCCGTCGCCGAATTGCGGCCCGATGCGCGGCGTGCGGTAAACGTAGAACTCCCGCGGCACCAGATTCGGCGAACCGGGCAGCTTGATCCACTTGGTGACCGGGAAGGGCGAAACCTGCGTGAGTCCGCCGCCAATGTCCGCCGGCAGGGATGCCCCGCCGACGGCGATGTAAACCTCGAAACGTTCGATGCCAAACGGCGGGCAGAACCAGGTAATGGACATTTGGGGGTCGGTCTCCTCGCCCTCGGATTCGAGCGGCGACAACAGTGGTTTGCGGACGCCGAGCTTGAGCTTGAGGCAATCGCTGATCTGTGTAAGCGGACCGGCGTTGCCATGCTCGTCGAGAGTCTGGACGTAGTAACAAATCGTTGCCGAGTCCACGGGCAGGTCCGGGTCTTTCACAGGCATCTCCACGGGCGGATCATTCGTGATGGCGCCCTGCTTGATGAGGGTCATCGGGCCGAAATTGACGCGGCGATAAAGGCGATATTCCTTTGAGCTGGGTGCCGGGACGAAGAAGATGGTCGGTGGCTCGATGGTTTCGCCGTCGGCCGGATTGACTGGAGAATGAACGCAGTCATTTCCTCCGCTCGGGCCAAGGGGATTCGGGCGGACGCGAACGGGCTGGCAGTTGAGGTAAGCCACGGTATTGATGATGTGCCTGGTGCCCGCGCCCGGGAGCTGGTTGTTGCTGGTCTCGATCAGAGCGGTTGGTTCGTCATCCTCCGCGATGATGCGGGCAAACGTGCGATGAGATCCGCTACCGGCAATTTCCCGGCTGATGGTCCAATCGAAAATCAACGGCCCGCTGCCCGCCGGAAAGGGAATCCGGCCAATGACATTCGTCGCGATGTTGCCCTGCGTGAAATAGAATTCCACGTACCCCAGTGCTGCGTTGGTGCGTGTGACAATAAATCGGTAGTATGCCAGATTCGTATCCGTGGCGGTGACGTCGCTGGTGAAAAAGTCCTTGTCGCTGCGGCCGCCGGGGCGGCAGCACAGGATGCCGATTTCGCCCGTGGGCTCGCCGGGCGCGGTGCGGTCGCGCAACACGCCGAACGCGGGGGCGCTGTTGGCGGAGAGATTGTTCGAGCAGGCACCGGCATCCACGGCGCGAACCGTGTACCAATAAGTCTTGTCGTAATCCGTCGGCGCCTTCGGCGAACCCGGCCCGTTGTCCACGTAGCTCGCATAGAGCTGGCCGGGAACGTGAGCGATCGGACCGGCAATGCGGTTCAGGCTCAAGTTGGTCACACCGTGGGTCGTCGCGTCGGTGGCGTTGGTCCAACGATAGACATAGTACGCTGTAACGCTGTCGCTGAGATTGGCGGCTTGTTGCCAGGTAACCTGGAGCACCTGATTGCTTGCGCCGTTGTTAAATGTGTAAAGGTTCTCCACCTTCACGCCTTCAGGCGCTTCGGGCGGCAACCGATCGCAGGCCAGCGCCAGTCCGCCGGCGGAAAGATGACCGTCCCGGCCCAGCAGGTCTCGCGCGGTGGCAAAGTAATAAAACTGTTCGCCATTCACAAAACCCACGCCGCCGGGCTGGTAACGGCCATTGTCGTCCGCCACGTACCAGGTCGGATCATTCGCGAAATCCAGAACCGAAACCGCGTCGTGCAGCTTGTTCACGGTCACGGGCGTTTCGTTGATGCGGTGGAGATTTCCCGCAGCGAGCAGGCCGGCAAGTTGAGCGCGGGTGGGCGGAACGTTGTGGAAGTTGCCGGCCTCTGCGAAGGCTTTGGTCATGCGATACAGATTGTAGCCATGCTGCAGCAACCCCACTTCCCGGAGGTTGTTCGGCGTGGCCCAACGAAGCTTGATGTTTAAATCGCCCTTCGGGTTGGGCTCGTTGAATTGAACCGGCATTCCTGGTGCCGGCAGAACGATGGGTGCGGCGGGGTCCACAGTGACGCGGCCGATCACGCCGCGGTCGGTGTTGTTCGCGATGTCGAAATCGCGAAGCTCAAACGTCGTCTTGCCCGGCGCAATCGGTTCTGCCCAGGCATGGCCGAGGCACAGGTTGAGGGACGGATGCAAGCGGCCCAGAAACACGATGTTTCCGAGCAACTTGGGATCGTGCTCCGCGCCGCGAATCACGGCGGAGATTTTCTCCGCCAGCGAGAGCGTCTGGCTTGGGATGGCCGCGGCGAACAGGGCATTGATGCGGGATTCCAGCAGGAACAGATCGTCACCGAGATTGACGGCGCGAGTGAGCAGCGATTGGATTACGAGCGGGTCCACCTGCCGTTGCGTGACGGTGCGGCGTTCGTAGCTGGCTGTCGAATCGGGCGCACCGGGTTTGGCATGGACGGCGATTTTGCGACCGGCCAGCGCGTTCGGTTCGGTTGGTTGCCAGAGCACGTAAGCCCAGGCCGCGCCTTGCGCGTTGGTCGTGGTGGTGCCGATGCTGAACACCGCGTTGGCGAGCGGTTCGTTGCCGCGCACCGTCAACGCACCGAGCGCAAGCAGCAGGGTGCCAAGAGCAGGGAGGATTCGATTCAGTTTCATGGTCAATGCGTGTTCGATTCGAGATTTCGGATGGCGGGTGCGCCTTAGAAGTCAATGTCCCAACTGCCGTTCGTGTATTTGATGTCCACTGTCTTCGAGGCGGAGACGCAAATGAGGGCGCAAAGCTCGACTTCGAACCGACCGCTGCCGAGCATGGTGATACCTTGCGGACTGCCTTTGCCCGCGAGCTTGATATCGCCGTAGATGGAGGCGACACATAGGAAATCGCCGGACACACCCAGCAACGCTTTGCCCAGGAAGGTCGGGCCTTCAGCGAAGAAGCCCGCCCCCATGCCCATGCCGGCAGTCACCTGGAACATGCAGCTGGCCGGAATGCCGAGCAGCGCCTCGGACACGGGAATCCAGACCTCCACGTAAGTGTAGGCGCCCGTGAACGGCGGCTGGCCGATGATCTTCTGGATTTCCTTGTCCCACTTGAGCGGCTCCAGCGTGCAGGTGCGGCCGAAGAACAATCCACCGAATCCGGTGTAACTGTTGATGGAAACGCCGCAGGAGGCGCTGAAGTAATTCTCTTCCGCGCCGAACGCGAGGCCCGCACTCAGTTTCTTGATCGTGGCCGGGCCGAGCGTGATCTTGCCGTCGAGGTCCAGGCCGCCGGCCATCCCGAGCAGGTAACCGTTGCCGCCATTAAAGGTGAACTTGGCCGTGGTGGAGATGTTCGCGTTGCAGTTGGCGAACTTCACGGGGATCTTGTCCGCACCCAGCGTGACTTCCGTGGCCTTGCCGCCCGGAGGCAGACAGCCCGCCGGAAAGTTTTCCGAGTTCAACTCACGAATCAGCACGAAGCCGTGAAACTCCATGTCCGACGGCACTTTCAGCGACGCGTAAACGTCCACACGCAGCTCCTTGAGACTGTCGCCGTTGATGTGCGCGTAGCCGTTGAGCTTGCCGGCGCCACAGACTGAATTGAGATTGCCGATCATCGGCGCGATGGCGTTGTCGAGTTGCTGCGCGGTTTCGGAAATCAGGTCGCGCACCACCACGTTCACCTGCTGGAACATCGAGTCGGTGGTCTGGCGGATGGAGGCATCGAGGTCATACAAGCGGTGCTTGATGATCTCGCGCAGCTTGCTGGAGACGAGCGAACCGAAGAACCGATCCTTCAGCCGGTCCATGAACAGGTCCGTCAGTTGCTGTTCGGTGTAGTGGAGAAAGGGATTGTCGTTCAGGCCAAACTGGAACGGCTGAAGCACGTTGCGGAAATCCTGCTGCGCCTTGACGACGAGGCCGTTGATCGCGCCAGCCTGACCGTTGAGCAGGTTGACGAGTTCCTGTTGAAACTGGCCGCCGGTGTCGAGCAGGCTCTTGGCGGTGTTCACCGCCTGACGCAGAGCCGTCGAGACCTGTTTCAGTTGATCCAGTGTCGGGTCCGCCTGCTTGAGCAGATTATTCACTTTTTCCGGTATCAACGAACCGAGGAAGTCGGGCGCGGCGCTGCCGACGATGGCTTGCATGAGATTCGTGATGAGCTGGCGGTTGCCCTGTCCGTCCTTGGCGAGAATGGTGTCCACCGTGTTCAACGCCTGTTCCACCGTGTTGAGATTCTGTTGCAGCGTTTTGGCGAAGTCCGTGGCCGCGCCCGGGAAGCTGGCCAGCTTGGTGAGGCGGTCGGCGAGCGAGTTTACTCCGTTGGTTGTGTAATTCGCCATGACGGCAACGGCCTGGTTCACGTCGTTCCACGGATTGGCGGTGTAGTTGGCTTTCAACGCCTGCACCATTTGCAGCATGCGCGGGCGCAAGATGGCCTCGAAGGCCGGATCGAACAATTCCACCGCCTGCACCGAGAGCGTCTCGGTCAGTTTGTTCATGCCCTGGTCCAGCGTGTTCCCAATGACACCCTGCACGGCGCTCTGCAAGCCGCCCAACTGATCGTATGCGATGTTGGCCAGACTCAACTGCGGGATGCCGTCGTATTGCGCGCCAAAGGTGATGTCCGCGAGTTGCGGGCTGAGATACTTCAACTTGTGCTCGACGTTGAGCACGAGCAGTTCGTTCTGCACGTCCTTGGCCGAGCGGAAGGTCCGCGCCGGGCGATCCCAAAGCAGGGGATAATCGAACGGCACCACGTCCAGCCACAACCGCTCCGCGCGCACCAGCCACTGTTCGGTCTGGGCGTTGCCCTCGCGATAAGCGTTCACGTTCGCCGCCACGCCTTTGGGCCAGCCAGCGTTGTCCTTGTCCGACGGATTCTGGTTGAAGAAATTCTTTCCTGGTTGCCATTCGTAACCCTTGTTCGCGGCACCCCAGCCACCGGCGAGATGGACCGGCGCGTTGGGGTTGTCCTTGTCCGCGGCGCAGTGCATGTGGACTTTCAAATCCTCGAAAAACGGCGCGTCCAGTTTGCCGGCGATGTTCAACCAGCCTTGCGCGTCGCCCGGACCGCGATGATCGTAGTTGTTGAAATAAGCGTCATTGACCGGGGTGAAGCTCCACTTCTCACCCGCCGGCCCGGCGAACGACAACTGGCTTGGCAGCTTGAGCCGCGAGTCCATCTTCAGCACGTCGGAATTGATCAGCGTGATGAGATTGCCATTGGTCTCAAAACCCAGCTCACCAAACAGAGCCACGCCGGGGAATGGCGACGCGTGCGCCTTGACGCCGAGCACGAGCTTGCCTTTGCCCGGATCGCAGGCAAGGGCTTCGTCGCGGTCAAATTTGATCGCCAGCGGCGAGATGTCGGCTTTCCAGTAATTCAGTTCCTTGTATTGGCCGTGTTCGGTCGCGGGAATTTGCGCGTAGTCCAGCCCGCCCAGGCAGTTGAAGATCAACTTGTCGAAGTTCTGGGTGATGTCACTGGGATGCTTGACGTAAACCGAACCTTCTGTGCGCGAATCCACGTTCTGGCTGTCGAGAAAGGCGAGACCGAAATTGTCCACCTGAAACGAATAGCCGTACCACTTGTTCGTGGCGGGAAACGAACCGAACACGGCTTCGTGAACACCGCTGACGCCGCCTTTGCGCAGGTAATACTTCGAGCGTCCCGTCAGCGGATACCAGCCCGTGGGCTCAGCGGCGAGCGTGCTATCCGCGTGTTTGTCGCCGTCCTGACCCACCCGGAAGTTCAAACCGGCATAATCGCCAAAGCCGCCGTTCGTGCCGTTCGAGTAGGAAGTGGTGTACGGCCGCTCGATGCGCGAGAAGTCAATCTGGGTGGATGTGTTCGTGCCGATGCCGGTGAACAACAACACCGCGGCGCGATTCGCCATGCTTTGTGAAGTCTCACCTCCGCGCAGGAAGAATCCGGGAATGTGCAGGCCTGCGGGACTGAACGCCTCGACGCGGTGCGCATAACGGTTCTTTGAGGGAATCCAGCCCCAGGTCAGGTCCGTCGGTTGGGCAATGACGCCTTTCGCGGCCAGCCCGCCATCACGCGTAAAGTAAAGCGTCTGATTCTGCGGCGCGAACAGCAGCGATTCCGTGCCCTGCCCGCCCGCGCAGTCCGGCTCGGTGCAATCGCGGATGTAGGCCACGGCCACTTGGGCAACGCCCGCCATCACGCTGGCACCCGTGGTCAGCAAGTCGTTCGCGATATTGACGGTGGTGCTGTTGGTGCTCACGACCACGGCTTGATGGGGGAAGTGCGCAAGGAACGCGTTCGTTCCCACCGTCAAGTCCATCGTCATCCGCGCGCTCTGCCATTGCGGGTCCGCGGCCACGATGACTTGCGGACTGACGACCTGCTGCACCGACTGCATCTGCGCTTCGTTGGAGGGTTTGAATTTGTACGAGAGCGAAACCGGCGCGGCTTTTAGCGCCGCGAGTTCATCTGCGCGCGTGTATTTGATCTCGCCCGTCGGATCGAGGACAAAGCGGCCATTGGGAATGTCCCAGGCCTGCGAATTGAATTTGAACAAAAAGGGCTTGGTCTCTTCACAACCCCACGCGGGCGTGGAGTTGACCGGATTCACCGTCGGAAGCAGTGATCCATTGAGCGCGAGATTGAGGAATCCGGCATAAGGCATGAGCAAGCGATTCGTCGGCTCCGCGTTGGCGCGAGTGCCGAAACCGGCGGGATACCAGGCAATGAAGCTTCCCGTGCCGCCGTTGGTGCCAAGTTGCACGTTGAAACGCTGGAAGCGGATGCCGTTCAGCGTGTTGGTGTCCGGGGCGGGCCCGGTGATGTTTACCGGCGTGGCCCCGACGTAGTGCGACGTTCCATCCGCGCGCAGATGAACAGAAAGCGTCGTGCCGTCACCGTAAGTGTGATTTGTGGCGGCCAGGACATACCCCTTTTGATTGTCCACGTTGAGGAACGTCAATATGGCATCGGGCAGAAAGCTCATTGGGAACGGCGAATTGGCGATGCTCTCGAACCGGGTCTTGAGCGCGCCGAAATGGAGGTCGCCGTTGAAATGAAGCAAACGGTTCAGTCCACTTTGCCCACTGTTGCCGTTCACCACCGGTTGGCCCAGCACTTCCAAATGCGCAATGCTGACGATCGTGCGGAACTGGTGGTTGACCGAATCCAGTTGCACGCCGTCCGCCGGCTGCAAGTCGAGGACGTCCGTGAACGTGGTGGTGCCCGGCGATTTGATCGCGGCCTGCACCCAGTTGGGGACGCTCTTGAGCAACACCGTGGAATTGGTCTTGAGCGGCACGAATTGGCCGGTGGTGTCGTTGTACAACTGATGATTGAAGACCACCGCCACCACACTGTTGGCCGACGGCGCGTTGAAATCGTCATAGCGCCGCACCGAATAGGTCACGGAGGATTGGAACGTGTCCTTGCCGGGAACGGTCTTGACCGCGAACGTGCGGGAATTGACCACATTGTTCAGCGTGGCGAACGCATTCACGGAAAGGTCGCCACTGACCAGATTCGTGAAGTGATACACAGTGAAGCCGGCGGTGGTTTGCTCGTCGCCGGTGAAAACGAATTGATTCGTGCCCGTCGTGCCTGGCCGTTCGGACAAACGCAATTCCACGCGGTAACCCAGCAGCGGACTCAGCCTGGTCGCCGGCTTCAACTGGACATTCAGAGTGGCAACCGTGCTGGTGACGCCCGGGATGAAAATCGAGGGCAGGGTGATCTGATTGGTTACATAGAGTGCCGTGTTGGTCTGGCCCGGTGCAGTGATCAAGTCCACGGCGTTGCTCTGACTGTCCAGCAGGCGGAACGCGGCTTGATACTGGTACGTGCTGAACAACGAGTTGGTTGTCGTATAACGGATGGCGGCATTGACGCTGAGGGCGTCGCGGTCATAACCAGCGCTGGCGTTGTTCGCGTCCGAGTTCACCAGCCAGCCGACGAAATTGGTCAACGCAAGGTTCTCAATCGTCTCGTAGGTGTGCGCCCGGGCGGAATGGGCCAGACCCAGGACGACGAAAGCCAGACTCAAAATTCTGATCGCGAGATTCGCGAGTGTGCCGAAAGGTCGTTTCATTGGGGCGTGGTTTTACTCTGAGGTCGCCGAGTTGAGAACTGTGCGAGCCACGCACAGGGGTGTGCATCTGGGGCACACCCGCGTCCGGATGTCCGGCGGCGGATTCGGCAGGACCCACGCGCCAAGATCGGTTTGGAGAGATGAATGGCGGAGGACTATTGAGCAATTGTTGCTTGCCCCAAAACCAAGTGCATGCCGGCTCAACGGGAAATCAAGCCGGCGGAAAGAGTCCCATCACCGCGTCGTGACACCGGAAGCAGACCAACCCACGCTCCCGACCATCATGGGTGCCAGCGTGTTCGTGATTGATGACGCAAGCCGCCAGCGCATGCCGTTTCCGCAGTTCGGCCAGATCGAGTTCGAGATCGAGGTACACCCACAACCGGCAGTTCTGGCTCCACGCCTGACCCGCAAACGTGATGCGCGCTCCACGTACCAACAAATCATCGAGCACCGGTTGCAGATGCTCGCAAAGTTCCGGCATCTCGGCTGGCTGTTTCATGTGCTACCTTGCAATCAACCGACCCAGGAGGAACGCGGCTGTGCCGCTCAGAACGGCCGCAGGGAGCGCTACGTGGAACAATCCCCACGCTGCCCGCTCTCCGGCATAATTGGAGAGCCCGCGCGTTTCTGCCAAGTATGTGCCAACGATCAAACCCAACCCACCGATTATCACTGCTATGGGCACGGCGATGACCAATCCGAGAGCGACGGACCGCCAGAGAGTTTGACTGCTGTGCAGCAACCATAACGTCACGGTGTGGCCCAAGATAAATCCGACGAATAATCCAACGGGAATACCCAGCACTCCAGCCAGCAGACCGCGACGGCCTTGATTTTCAGCCATGAAAAGACAAAACACACCGTACGTCGCCAACGTTGCCACCACGGAAGCGACGGGGGCGGAGAGCAGGCCAACGAGGATTGGGTAGAACACTTTCATGGCTGCATCGTGCGACTGTTGCCTCACGGAGGGAAGCGGCGACGAGAAAAGCAATGTGATCAGTCGCCGCCCACGTCCTGACGCCATTCGGGATAAATGTCCTCGGGCAGTTGCCCGCGGCGAATCAAGTCTTGCAGGTCGCGAATGATGGTCTTGCGCGAGACATTGAAATCGCGCGAAAGACCGGAGACGTTCGGTCGCTCGGTTGTGCCGCGCAGGCGCTTGATCATTTCGTGCTGGCGCGCGAGGCGTTCCGTGAAGCGGCGGTCGGGTTCTGACGATTCAATCTTTTCAGCGCGTTCCAGCGATTGGAGGAGGGCCACGGTTTCCCCAAGGCCACATTCGGTGAGGGCGATCTCCACCGTTCGGTCGAGTTCGTCCAGGTCCACGGGTTTCTCCAAAATGTAATGCGCCGAGCGCGGACCTTGCAGCGCAGCGAGTTTCTCGCGGATTTGCAGCGTGCCGGAAATCATGATGACGGGCACGTGCGTGGCAACGGCCTTGAGCTTGGGCAGGAATTCCAAACCTTTTTCGCCTTCGTCCAGGATGTTGTCGAGGATGATGAGGTCGGGCTTGGTGTCGGCGATGGACTCGAGGGCGGCACGGCCCGTGGTGACGCAGGTGAGGCGATAACCGCGCAACGCCTTGCCGTAGAGCCTGAGCTGCTTCGGATCGTCTTCGACAATCAATATCGAGGCCATGGTTTCTTCAGTTGCCGTCATCCGGGCCAGTTTAGGGCGAGTTCCGGGCTTGGGAACTGTGCGTCTCGCGCACAGGGGACAGTCCGGCAGCCACGGGAATGACGAGTATAAACGTTGCCCCTTTGCCCGCTTCGCTTTCCACGCTCAAACCCAAGCCGTCCTGCTGGGCAATCGAGTAAACCAGGGACAAACCCAGCCCGGTGCCCGCCTTCGCACTCGTGCGCTTGGTGGTGAAAAAGGGTTCAAATAAACGCGCCTGCACTTCCGGGGCGATGCCCGGCCCGGAATCCACCACAGTCATTTCGACATATTGCGACGCTTCGGCGGGGCGCAACGCATAGGGCTTGGCGGCAGGACGCGTGCGGGTGTGAACCGTGATTTTCAGCCTGCCCCTGCCTTGCATGGCTTCGGAGGCGTTCACCACGAGGTTCAACAACACTTGCTCCAATCGGCCCCGGCCCACATTCACCGACGGCGCTTCGCGATCCAGTTCCAGGGTCAGGGCGATGCCGCTCAGGAATTCCTTGCTCAACAGCGAAACCGTTTCCTCGACCACCGCGCTCACGTCGGTCGGTTCGGCAGCGGCGGATACAGATTCATTTCTGGCATAACCCAGCATCGAACCAACGACGCTCTTGCCTTGCATGACTGCCTGTTCGATGTCCGCGACGTTCTCCTGGATGTCCGGCTGATGGCGGGTCTCGCGGCCAATGAGTTTGTTCGACATGCGGATGACGGACAGCAGATTGTTGAAGTCATGGGCAATGCCGGTGGCAAGCGTGCCCAGCGCCTGCATCTTTTGGCTGTGCATCAACTCCACCTTGGCCACTTCAAGTTCGCGATTGCGTTGCGCGGCGCGGCGTTCCGCCGCAAGGAAACCCACGATGGCCGCGCGATGTCGCCGCAGCGTTAACAGCGCGAAGGTGGACGCCAATCCGAATCCCGCCAGACTGATGAACAACGTGACTTGCACGGGGGTCACGCCAGCGGGTAGCGATGCCACATCGTCGCGGATGGAGGGATTTTCCTTCCAGTCGAGCCCGATCAAGGCGAGCTGCTGTCTCGCCCGATCCATGTGCCACACCTGTAATTTGTCTGTGGCACTCGCGGTCACGATCACCGATCCATCCAGCGCCATGCGGACGCTGCTGACGCTCTGCGGCTGGGGTGCGATCAAATTGGCATACACTTCGTCGGTGAGGGTGGCGCGCACTTGCGCCTGCTGGCGGGTGCGGGTGACCACCATGTCGCTGCCATCCCCCAGGAACGCCAACGAGCCGTGGGTGATGGCGGGTTCATCGCGGGCGATCTTTTGAAGTTGATTCCAGTCGCCCACCGACCAAATGCCAAACGCCGCCGTTCCCGCCGTCCCCAAAAGCCGGCCATCCGCGCTGAAGCCTACGACCGAGCTCGGAGCATTGAGCGTGATGATCTTCTCCCCGGTGCGTGCGTCCCAGACTTTGGGGCGGTCTCCTTCCCCGACACCGAAACCGGTGACCACCCATCGGCCATCGGGACTGATGGCAAATCGTCCCGCACCGGTGGGGCTGGCCGGACTGCGCAAGCTGGCAAAGCGGCACTTTTCCCCGAGGAACACCGGGGCATCCTCAGTGGTAAGATTGAGCACCACCAACCGCGCATCCGTCAACTCGACCACGGCATGATGACCGGCGAGACTGATGGCGAGCGCCCGCGCGCCGCGTTCCTCGGGCAGGGAAATCCGCCGGATGTCCGCAGCACCAAGCGCAGGGGATATTGAGTTGCCATCAAACGGCCAGACCTCCAGCCCGCTGCGGCGGCATAGGTAGAGTGAACGTTCATCCGGGGCCATGCGCGCGGAAACCAAATCTTCCACCGCCACGAACATTTCCGACACCGTGCTCGCCAGGTCCCAGAGCCGGAACCCCTTGCTCTGCGTGGCCAGACACCAGCGGCCACTGGGCGAAAGGTCCACGGACAGGAGCGCCCCGTCGGCTTTGGGACAAACCAATTGGCGATAACTCTCACTGCGCGACAGTCGCCAGACCCCGAAGCCCACCGAAGGCCGCCAGAAACCAATTCGTTCGCCGTCATTCGAGAAAATGTGTCCGACCCCCTCGTGCGCCGAGACAATGGTCTGGCCAAGCGCCGCGTCCCAAAGCCGGGTCGTGCCATCACGCGAACCTGAGAATAGAAACGCACCATCCGGACTGAAACCCAGTCGAACGCACGGTTCGCTGTGGCCGCGAAGGATGCGTTGGGCGTTGCGACCGACGCTCCAGAGATAGACATCGCCATCCTCCGTCGCGACCGCAAGCTGACTGCCATCCGGCGCCCACGCCATGGTGAACACGCGCGTTGCGGTTTCCAGGGTGGCGAGTTTCCGGCTTTCGGGATAAGCGTACAAATCCACCTGCGCGTCCGTGGCCACGGCGACTTCCATTGTGCCCGGTCGAAAGCGAAAGGTTCTCGCACCAACCCGAATGGCGCGGTGCAAGATTTCCCCGGTGTCGAAATCGAACAGTGCTATCTGGCCGTTGGCGTCCGCGTCACCAAAACTTAACCGGTTTGCATCCGGCCAAAACGACATGCCGGCGATGACCAGATTCGTGGCATTGACTCCACTTGCCAGCAGACGCGCGCCGGTGGCCACGTCCCAAACTACCATGGCGCCGCCCTCAAAACGGGCCGCCAGTTTTCGGCCCTCCGGGTCGAACGCCACACTGCGCACCTGCATTCGTGTGCCGGGACCGAGGTCCGGCGCCGCAAAGGTCCGGTGAGTGGTGCCGTCTGCCAGCCGGCCGATGAAAACGTTGCCCTGGGAATCTCCGTGGGCGAAAAAGGTGAGTGTGGCATCCATTTCCACCTGGACGGTGTCGCGCGGAGCAGGCCGGACCTCGCCTACAATATCAATGTCCGATAGCGCCAGGGCGGCGATGGCTTCCGTCCGCAACCCTGGTGAGATTTGGATGGCCGCCGCGTTGCTGATGACCGTGAGCGCGTGCTGACGACGCCCCGCTTCGGGGGTCAACCGCACGGACCGCGCCTGCGCCGCGTAAGCGTGCCACAAACGTTCGCGGGCTGCCGCTTCGGCAGTTTCAGCGCGATGCAGATTCCGCGTGGCGCGCACGCTCGCCAGCACGGCCGCCAACGCGAGTGCAAGAACCATCACCAGAATAATCGCAATCGCCGTGCTGGTGCGTTGAATGTCGCGGTGACTCGTCGCCCGCGCGGTTTCGAGATCGCCGGTGGCTTGGGAAGGTGATTCTGGGCTGTCGGTCACAGCGGTTGGTTCACGGCACAGACTCTAGGCATTTGCCGCGTCTGTCGTCAACCCGGGGTGTTTGGGGAGCAGATTACGCAAGGTCAGGCACGATGTTGCAGGGCTGCACCGCACCATTGTTCGTTAATTCAAATCAGTCGGGCAATCGAGGAGCTTCACCGGCGACTGATCCTGTGGTTGCCACTTGCTCGGAGGTAGTGGTGTATTGACGCATACGCGCTTGCAGACTGGCGAGGTTGGTGATTGTCAAGCGCATGGCTTTCTTTGGAGGCGGAAATCCTTTCACCTCCACCCTTCCAATTGAGAATAGACTTGATCGAGAGAACTAGCAGGTTGTTGAAATAGTCTCACGCAAATTTGAACAGGCCGCATTGACTTGCGTCTGAAATCCATGCGCGGAAAACCTCAAGCCCAGCCGGACTTTCTGACGGTCATCAACCTCAACGCCAG